>NZ_SDMO01000099.1 GCF_004798905.1 Halomonas borealis
AACTTTTAAAGACAGTAAAGGAGGCGTAAGTTCGTGGGTTGAACAAACTTCAAAAAAACGTCTTGCCTACTATGCAGCCTGGACATATTGGGTTGTGCATATCCCTTATCTGGCCCAAAAACCTCAAGCTATTTTGATTGCCTTTGGTTGGATTGGTCGTGGAGATGGACAGCTTGTAAGTTTGATGTCTGTTCCGATGGTTGCCATCATTTCATTGATTAATTTCCTTCTCTTCCTCTGGCTCGCAACAAAA
>NZ_SDMO01000100.1 GCF_004798905.1 Halomonas borealis
TGGCTGGAATGATTTCCCAAGTATTGGTAAAACCTCCCTCAACAATCTTGAGTTAGCTTTAGTTCGCGGTGGGGACCAAGCAGTCCTTCGGGAGAACACACCGCAAGCCAAAACAATTTATTTCGGTGGTAATTCTGAAAGCCGTACTCAAAAATCAAGAACGCGTGCGCGGGCCATCTCAACAGCTTTGCAAACTATCATTAGTGAAAGTGAAGATGTCTTTATCGTTGGGCATCGCTTCCCAGATATGGA
>NZ_SDMO01000101.1 GCF_004798905.1 Halomonas borealis
TTCCTTTTTATGAATCATGTTTCCAAAAGAAAAAACCCACCCGAGGGTGAGAATCCTTTTTTACAATTAAACTGTAAGTGAAGCACGTCCTTTACGACGACGAGCTGCAAGTACACGACGTCCGTTTTTAGTTGCCATGCGTGCACGGAATCCGTGAGTAGTCTTACGAGGTTTTTTATGTGGTTGGTAAGTACGTTTCATTTGTTAAATCCCTGGGCTACTTCACTTGGGAAAGTAGCTCCACCGTTCTTG
>NZ_SDMO01000102.1 GCF_004798905.1 Halomonas borealis
TAGTGGATACTTTAGAATTCGCTCGTAATCTGTACCCAGAGATGAAGCGTTTTGGTTTGGGACAATTGACGAAAAAGTTTCAGATTGGTTTAGAGCATCACCACATGGCCAACTATGATGCGGAAGCGACGGGACGTTTATTGTTTGTCTTCCTTAATGAAGTTCGCGATCGTTTTGGCTGGACATCACTGCTTGACTTGAACGACAAACTCGTAGCGGAAGATTCTTATAAGAAAGTCCGTCCAAAACAC
>NZ_SDMO01000103.1 GCF_004798905.1 Halomonas borealis
TGGTATCCTTACTACTAATCCTGTTGTAGTAACCCTCTTTACCGCACTACTTTACTTTATTATATTGATCAGTTATCGGAAAAAGAACGATCCTGTAGACAATATCAGTTAAGAAATATTAAACATTTTCCTTTTTAAAAGGAAAATGTTTTTTTATGTGGTAGTAAAAAAAGCTGACAGGACTGTCAGCTTAAATTTTTTATGAGTATTTCAATCAATACATCGCGATCTGCAATCCATTGTGCCCGCT
>NZ_SDMO01000104.1 GCF_004798905.1 Halomonas borealis
TTTCAGAAAATCAGATTAATATTTTTGGAAAAAATCACCATATTAATGAAGTAAATAAAACGTTACTCATGAGTCAAATAGAGATTGAAGAAATACATTACTTCAAACAAAATCTAGAAAATTATTTTACCAATCTTATCACAACTACTGAGGAGGAACGATAACATGTTTAATATTATTCGAGCTGATTTTTATAGGATTTTACATTCAAAGATATTTTATCTTACCCAGATTGCTTTGTTTGTAATGG
>NZ_SDMO01000105.1 GCF_004798905.1 Halomonas borealis
TGTTAAAATCGCTGGTGGCTTTATGCTCCAAGCCTTGCCCGATGCAACTGATGATGAAATCACACTAATGGAAAAAAATATTAAAGTAATGCCAAGTATTTCGGAAATGCTTTTAAAAGAAAACCCGCTCGAAGCCATGCTTGCTGCACTTTATGGTGAGCTTGAATATACGATTCTAGCTGAATCACCCTTAGCCTTCGAATGTGACTGTTCAAAGGATCGATTTGCTGAAGGATTGCAAAGCCTCGGT
>NZ_SDMO01000106.1 GCF_004798905.1 Halomonas borealis
AGTAATTATTTCTGATAATGGTATGGGTATGAATGAATATATCATTAAGAATTACTTTTTAAATGTAGGAAAATCATACTATAAATCAAAAGACTTTTTAAACTATAAACATAGCTATAATCCAATAGGGAATTTTGGTATAGGTTTTTTATCTTGTTTTATGTTATCAGATGAAGTGCAAGTAATTACAAAACATTTTGACTCTAATAAAAAATATACTATTGAGTTGGAAAAGAATAGCGAATATAT
>NZ_SDMO01000107.1 GCF_004798905.1 Halomonas borealis
GTCAGGTTATAATGAGCAGCTGGACAAGTATCGCGAAGCTTTAACAAATGGTACCTCGTGGATAGCAGAGTTGGAAGCGAAAGAAAAAGCCAACACCGGAATCTCGACATTAACAATTGATTTTAACCGCAAAGATGGTTATTATTTCCATATTACGCAGAGTCAGCTTGGTAGTGTTCCTGACCACTTTTATCGTAAAGCCACGCTGAAAAATTCAGAGCGTTTTGGCTCAAAAGAGTTGGCTGAAAT
>NZ_SDMO01000108.1 GCF_004798905.1 Halomonas borealis
CTCCCAGAATCTGCGCCTTCAATCAGTCCGATAAGATTAAGAAGCGTGGACTTTCCGGCGCCACTTCTTCCGAGTATCGCTGTCATTTTCTGAGCTGGAATACTGAGGGAAAAATTTTCAAAAATCTGATGTTTCCCAAACTTTTTACTCACTTCTTGCAGTTCTATCATGCTGTATTATGCTCCTTTCAAGGTGTTGACTAACTCTTTCTTTTCGAGGCGAGTGAGGAGGTGGAAGACTAAAAATAT
>NZ_SDMO01000010.1 GCF_004798905.1 Halomonas borealis
GTTCGAGGTTCGAGGTTCGAGGTTCGAGGTTCGAGGTTCGAGGTTCGAGGTTCGAGGTTCGAGGTTCGAGGTTCGAGCAGGATAGTCTCCCGTCACCCCGGTCGCCCCTCTCTTGTTCCTCGCCCCTCGCCCCTCGAGTCTGTCAGTCCAGATCGTAGCCCAGGCTCTTCAAGGCACGCTCGTCATCGGACCAACCGCTCTTGACCTTGACCCACAGGTTGAGCATCACCTTGGCATCCAGCGCTCGCTCCATGTCGAGCCGCGCCTCGCGGCCGATCTTCTTGATCCGCTCGCCGCGCTCGCCGATCAGGATCTTCTTCTGGCCATGCCGCTCGACCATGATCAAGGCACTGATGTGCACCACCCGCCCCTCGTCGCGGAACTCCTCGATCTCGACGGTCATCTGGTAAGGCAGCTCGTCGCCGAGCTGGCGCATGACCTTCTCGCGCACCAGCTCGGCGGCCAGGAAGCGCTGGCTCTTGTTGGTGACCTGCTCCTCCGGGAAGTAATGAACACTCTCGGGCAGGTGCTTGGTAACCTCGGCCTCGAGCGCCTCCACCTGGGTGCCGTGCTTGGCGGCGATCGGCACGATGGCGGCGAAGTCACGCCGCGCGCCGACCGATTCCAGCCAGGGTAGCAACTCCTGCTTGTCCTTGAGACGATCGACCTTGTTGACCGCCAGGATCACCGGCACCTGGACGTGGGCCAGGCGATCCAGCACCACCTGGTCCTCGGCGGTCCAGCGAGTGCGGTCGATGATGAACACCACGCAGTCCACGTCACGCAGGGCCTGAGTGGCGGCCTGGTTCATGAAGCGGTTGATCGCCTTGTCACGATCCTTCTCGAGGATATGGATACCCGGCGTATCGACGTAGATGGTCTGGTCATCGCCCTCGGTCTTGATGCCCATCACCTGGTGGCGCGTGGTCTGCGGGCGCCGCGAGGTAATGGAAATCTTCTGACCGAGGATCCGGTTCATCAACGTCGACTTGCCGACATTCGGCCGACCGACGATGGTCACGAAGCCACAGCGCTGAGTCATGAGCGGCCTCCATGGCCTTCGATTCGGGACAAGGCCTTCTCGGCGGCCTGCTGTTCGGCGTGACGGCGGCTCGAGCCGACCCCCAGGGTGTGCTCGGCGAGCGTCTCGACGTGGCATTCCACGGTGAAGGTCTGGGAATGGGCCTCGCCCTCCACCGAGATCACCTCATAGCGCGGCAGCGCCGACTGACGCGACTGCAGGAACTCCTGCAGGCGAGTCTTGGGGTCCTTCTGGGTATCCTGCAGGTTGATGGCCTCCAGGCGCTCGGCGTACCAGGCCAGGACCCGGGCTCGCGCGGTGTCCATGCCGGCATCCAGATAGATGGCGCCGATCACCGCCTCGACCGCGTCGGCGAGGATAGAATCGCGACGATGCCCCCCGCTCTTCATCTCGCCGGAGCCCAACAGCAGGTCGCCACCGAACGCCATCTCGCGGGCCAGCTCGGCCAGGGTCTGCCCCTTGACCAGGCGGGCACGCAGGCGCGATAGCTGACCCTCGCGTGCCTGGGGGAAGCGCTGAAAGAGGTCTTCGGCGATGACGAAGTTGACGATGGAGTCGCCGAGGAACTCCAGGCGCTCGTTGTTGCGGCCGCCATAGCTGCGATGGGTCAGCGCCAGTTCGAGCAGGTCGAGCTGCGCGAAATCATGACCGATGCGACGGCTGAATTGGATCAGGGAATTGCTCACGAAGCTCCTGCTATGTCATGCAAGGAATGCCGCTCCCGGCATTCATTGGATACGGCGTACACTGGTGAAACTCGGCAGCCCGCCATCCCAGTGCATCCAGACGGCGAAGGCCTTGCCCACGATGTTGTCCTCCGGCACAAAGCCCCAGTAGCGGCTGTCGTTGGAGTGATCGCGATTGTCTCCCATCATGAAGTAGTGACCGGGAGGCACCGTGATCTCGCGCATCTGCGGACCGGGATCGCGTGGATTATTGTAGACAGGGTGCATCACCTCGCCTAGCTGCTCTTCCAGCAGCCGTTCGCCGGGAGCCGCGACCGCATCATCCTCGAGCAGCGACTTGGCCACCGGCTCGCCGTTGACGAAGAGCTGCTTGCCCTCGTAACGAATGCGATCACCGGGCAGGCCGATCACCCGCTTGATGAAGTCGACCGACGGGTCACTGGGGAAGCGGAACACCATGACGTCACCGCGTTCGGGCTCACCGACGTCGACGATCTCGGTATCCAGCACCGGCAGGCGCAAGCCGTAGGTGAACTTGTTGACCAGGATAAAATCCCCCACCTCGAGGGTCGGGCGCATCGAGCCCGAGGGGATCTGGAAGGGCTCGACGACGAAGCTGCGCAGCACCAGCACCACCAACAGCACCGGGAAGAAGGAGCGCGCGTAGTCGACCAGCCAGGGTTCCTTAGGCGCCCTCTCTTGAGTGGCGGTGGCGGTGTCGGCGCTCTCGGTGATGCCGCCCTCGGCGCCGGCCGCCAGGCGGGCACGGCGCGCGCGCCGCCACCACACCAGTTCCAACAGCCAGATCGCCCCGGTGACCAGCACGGCCACCGTCAGCAGGAGTGTGAAATCCATCGGTCGTTGCCTTCCCTAGTCGTCGTTGACCTTGAGCACGGCGAGGAAGGCATCCTGGGGAATCTCCACCTGGCCGACCTGCTTCATGCGTTTCTTGCCCGCCTTCTGCTTCTCGAGCAACTTCTTCTTGCGCGAGGCGTCGCCGCCGTAGCACTTGGCGGTGACGTTCTTGCGCAGCGCCTTGACGGTGGAGCGTGCCACGACCTGGCCGCCGATGGCCGCCTGGATAGCCACGTCGAACATCTGACGCGGAATCAGCTCCTTCATCTTCTCGACCAGCGCCCGGCCTCGAGGATGGGCGTGCTCGCGATGAATGATTACCGCCAGGGCATCGACCCGGTCGCTGTTGATCAGCACATCGAGACGCACCAGCTGGGCGGCCTCGAAGCGCTCGAAGTTGTATTCCAGCGAGGCGTAGCCCTTGGAGATGGACTTCAAGCGGTCGAAGAAGTCCATCACCACCTCGGCCATCGGCAGCTCGTAGGTGAGCTGGATCTGGCTGCCCAGGAACAGCATGTCGAGCTGGGTACCGCGACGCTGCTCGCACTCGGCGATGACGTTGCCGACGAACTCCTGCGGCACCAGGATGCTGGCCCGCACCACCGGCTCGCGCATCTCTTCCACGTCCGCCATGTCGGGCAGCTTGGACGGATTGGAGACGTAGCACACCTCGCCGTCCTTCATCATCAGCTCGTAGACCACCGTGGGGGCCGTGGTCAGCAGGTCGAGGTTGTACTCGCGCTCCAGCCGCTCCTGGACGATCTCCATGTGCAGGGTGCCGAGGAAGCCGACCCGGAACCCGAAGCCCATGGCATCGGAGTTCTCCGGCTCGTAATCCAGCGAGGCATCGTTGAGCGCCAGCTTCTCCAGCGCGTCGCGGAACACCTCGTAGTCATCTGAGGAGACCGGGAACATGCCGGCATAGACCTGCGGCTTGACCTTCTGGAAGCCCGGCAGCCGTTCGACCTCGGGGGTCTTGGCGTGGGTGATGGTGTCACCCACCGGGGCGCCGTGAATGTCCTTGATGCCGGCCACCACGAAGCCCACCTCGCCGGCGCGCAGCACGTCGGTCTGGCGGCGCTGCGGCGTGAAGATGCCCACCTCGTTGGCCTGCCAGTTGCGCCCGGTGGAGGAGATGCGAATCTTGTCGCCCTTGTTCAGCGAGCCGTCGAAGATCCGCACCAGCGACACCACGCCCAGGTAGTTGTCGAACCATGAGTCGATGATCAACGCCTGCAGCGGCGCCTCGCGGTCGCCCTTGGGCGGTGGAATGTCCCGCACCAGGCGCTCGAGCAGCGCATCGATGCCGATCCCGCTCTTGGCCGACACCTGGCAGGCGTCGGTGGCGTCCAGGCCGATGATCTCCTCGACCTCCTCGGCCACCTTGGTCGGATCGGCCTGAGGCAGGTCCATCTTGTTGAGCACCGGCAGCACCTCGAGGCCCTGCTCGATGGCCGTGTAGCAGTTGGCCACCGACTGCGCCTCGACGCCCTGGGCGGCGTCGACCACCAGCAGGGCACCCTCGCAGGCATAGAGCGAGCGCGAGACCTCGTAGGAGAAGTCCACGTGCCCCGGGGTATCGATGAAGTTCAGCTGATAGACGTTGCCGTCCGGCGCATGGTAATCCAGCGTCACCGACTGGGCCTTGATGGTGATGCCGCGCTCACGCTCCAGATCCATCGAATCGAGGACCTGCTCCTTGAGCTCGCGCTCGGAGAGCCCACCACAGGTCTGGATCAGGCGATCGGCCAGGGTCGACTTGCCATGATCGATGTGGGCGATAATGGAAAAATTTCGTATCCCATTGATTACTTTGCGGTTATCGCTGTCTGACATTCGAAAAGATCCGGTTCTTGTACGCACCCCTGTAAAACCCAGGCTGACCGCCTTATCCAGGTGCGTCGAGTGAGATGGCGGCATTGTAGCGGGATGCGCCCTCCAGATACAGCGACCCGACGGCGGGCGCCGTCGGGTCGCGGGTCACGGCGCGTCTCGTGGGGCTCAGTCGTCGGCCAGACGCAGGGCCACGTAGTAGGAACGACCGTCGCGGTACAGCCGCACCGGCACCGCACTGCCCGCCGGCAGCCCGGCGACCAGCTCGGCGAGCTGCGCCGGGCTCTGCACCGCCTCGCGGCCGATGCTGACCAGTACATCGCCAGGGCGCAGGCCGGCGGCCGCCGCGATGCCGCCCGGATCCACCTCGGTCACGCGTACGCCCTGGTCGAGCGAAAGCTTGCGCCGCTGGGCATCGTCCAGCGACTGGACGCTCACGCCGAGGCGCGACGGCGCCGCCTCGCGCTCGTCGCCGCCGGCCTTCTGGCCGTCCGGCCACTCGCCGACCTCGATGTCCAGGGACTGCTGATCACCGTCGCGCAGCACGGTGATTGCCACGCTGCCGCCCGGTGATACATGACCGATCAACCGCGGCAGGGCGCTGGAACGCTCGACCGGCTGGTCATCGACCGAGAGAATCACGTCACCGGCCTTCAGGCCACCCTCGGCGGCCGGCCCCTGAGGGTCGAGATCGGCGATCAGCGCGCCTTTCGGGCCCTCCATGCCGAAGGACTCGGCCAACTCACGAGACACCGGCTGTATCACCACCCCGAGCCAGCCACGCTCGACCGCACCGCTGGACTTGAGCTGGTCGGCCACATCCATCGCCACATTGATGGGGATGGCAAAGGACAGCCCCATGAAACCGCCGCTGCGGGTGAAGATCTGGGAGTTGATGCCGACCACTTCGCCATCGAGATTGAACAGCGGCCCGCCGGAGTTGCCGGGGTTGATGGCCACGTCGGTCTGGATGAAGGGCACGTAGGCGTCGCGCGGCAGGGTGCGATTGATGGCGCTGACGATGCCCGAGGTCACCGAATGATCGAAGCCGAACGGCGAGCCGATGGCTGCCACCCATTCACCCACCTCGAGACGGTCGGAGTCACCCAGGTCCAGGGTCGGCAGGTCATCGGCCTCGACCTTGAGCACGGCTACGTCGGTCTTCTCGTCGGCGCCCACCAGCTCGGCCTCGAGCTCGCGACGATCATTGAGACGTACCAGGATCTGGTCGGCGCCATCGACCACGTGGGCATTGGTCATGATGTAGCCCTCGCCATCGATGATGAAGCCCGACCCCAGCGACTGGCGCTCCTCACGGTGGCGACCGCCTTGCCCATCGCCCGGGGGCATCGGCAGCCGGTCGCCGAAGAAGTGGCGGAATATCTCGGGAATCTGCTGGTCACCGAAGCTCCGAAACGGCGAGTCGGAACGCTCGATCATCCTCGAGGTGGAAATATTGACGACCCCAGGAGCGGCATCCTTCACCAGTTCGGTAAAGTCCGGCAACTCACGGGCCATGGCGGACGGTGCGGCGAGCAGCGCCACGACCAGCAGCCCCCAGAGGGATAACGCGCGGGTCATGCGTGTCATGAGTGACTCCTGTGACAAGGTGCGACGAATGGCAGGGGCCTTCGCCCCTCCCCCTTACCCAGACGAGGGCCAAAGGTTCAGCACGGCGGTCAAGACGGGGACCTCGACGCCCGCCCCGGCTGGCCGGGAGTGATCATGTCAGCGCGCCTCGGCGTTCGCCTGGGCGCTAACGGCCCCCGTCGAATCGCCACCAGCGTCCCAGACCACGGATTCGACCACCCGTCGCAGCACGCGAGGTGGTAACTCACCCATGGCCACGACCTGCCGCGGCCGGCCGCCCATCTCGCGGTGTAGCACCGCGGCATGAGAGACGCCCAGGCGATGAACGCCGGGCATCAGCAGGTCGCGATCCTCGAGCGGCTCGACGAACAGGCTCAAGGTCGAGAGACCATCACCGTAGATCCGATGACTCGCCCCCGGACGAGGCCGCTCATGGGGCGTCGCCGGCTGGACCACGAAACCCTCGGGCAGCCAGTCCGGCCGCCAGGACACGTCGGGCGACGAGGCGGCCGGTGCCAGCTCGACCGCCCCCCGATGGAGGCGTGGCGGGTGTAACTGGGTGATCTGGAAGGTTTCGAGGACCCGGCCTCGCTCGTCGAGCAGCATCTTCTTGAGCGGCAAGGCGGTGGCGGCATCGAGCCACAGGCGATGGCCGTAGCGCTGGACATCGAGGGGTTCGATATCCAGCCGCACGGTCGGACGGCCCGCGATGCGGTCCGCGCTGGCGAGCTGCAGGCGATAGAGCGTATCGAGGTGTTCGACGATGGCCCCGGGCAGGGTCGTCTGGGTCGTGCCCTGGGCCAGCTCCCCCGGGCGGGCGAGGCGCCCCTGACGCTCGAAGGCGACGGCGGGCCCGTCGAGGAAGCGGGCTCGTTCACGCTCGACACCATCCTCGATATCGTGGGACATGGCCAGGGTCCGCACCCCGTCGCTGCCGATGCGCACGGCCCGCGCCCGGTAGTCGTAACAGTGGCTCGCCCATAGGCTACGTTCGTACCAGGCCGAGGCCGAGTCGGGCGCGTCTTGCTCGGCGAGCGGCGCACATTCGACCGCACTCGCGCGTGGATCCGCCAAGGTGGCAGGAGCCACGACGGTGGCCATCAAGGCCACCCCGACCCGCCGCCATAACACACCCCGCCGTACCGCCATCAGCGCTGCCCCAGCGACTCACTCCCCGAGGCTCTCAGCAGGGGCATCCAGGCATCGCCCCCGGTGGCGGCGGCACCCTCGGCGTGGCGATCGAGGTAGGACTGCAGCAACAGCGCCTGCTGACGATCCATGCGCTTCGACTGGCGTTGCGCGGGAGACAACACCATCGGCGCGCCGGCGCCCACGGTCATCACGCCCTGCTCGCCGGCGCCGCCGCCCTGGAACATCGGCATGTCGACCAGCGATGCGCCCTGAGCGGACGATGTGCCACCCAGCGATTCCAGGCCAGACGAGGCATGGGTCGCGGCACTGGTCGCGCCGGCCTGGGTCGCACCGGCGGAGACACCCGCATTAGAGACCCCGGCATTAGTCGCGACCGGTGCCTCGCTGCCGCTCAGCGGAGAGGCGCCGTTGTAGAACTGCACGCCGGTGATCACCATCAGCGACACTGCCGCGGCGATGCCGGCGCTGCGACCCAGCGGCAAGGAACGACGTACGCTTGGCGCCGGCTCGGCCATCGGTGCCGGTTCGTCCTGCAGGGCCGCCATGACACCCGCGGAGAGATCCACCGACACATCAACCTCGCTTTCGCGGCGCATCGAACTGCGCATCAGGTGATAGCGACGCCAGGCATCTGCCGCATCGGGCTCGTCATCCAGCGACTTGAGAACGCGCCGTAACTCCAGCTCGTCCCCTTCGTGGTCCATTAGCGCAGAAAGCGATTCCCGTGCGTTCTGACTCATGTTTCTACACCCTCACAATCGTCAAGGCGATACTGCCTTGCAGCTTGTTGGAAGCCCGGATTCCCGACCACGCTGGCCGTCATGCCGGCCAAGTCGAGAGGCCCTAGCCTCATCGTGTACGGATCGGTCACCGCTTATGACGTCACTGTCGCTCGACAGTTCAGCCAATTGGCAAAAACGATGCAAATTCGCCTCACTCGGTGACCGCTTCTTGGTTGCGGGTCGTGGCGACCAGCGGCCGAATGTGTTGATCCACGGCTTCCCGGGCACGGAAGATGCGCGAGCGCACCGTCCCGACCGGGCATTCCATGATGTTGGCGATGTCCTCGTAGGACAGCCCCTCGAGCTCGCGCAGGGTGATCGCCGTGCGCAGGTCTTCGGGAAGCGCCTCGATGGCCTCGAATACGGCACCCTGGAGCTCGTCCCGGGCGATCGCCGCTTCCGGCGTCTCGATGTCCGCCAGTCGCCCGCTGTGATCGACCACCTCGGCATCGACGATGTCCATGTCGCTACCCGGCGGACGACGCCCCTTGGACACCAGGTAATTCTTGGCGGTATTGATGGCGATGCGATACATCCAGGTATAGAAGGCGCTCTCGGAGCGGAACTTGCCCAGTGCCCGATAGGCCTTGATGAACGCCTCCTGGGCCACATCCTGGACCTCGGCGTGATCATGCACGTAACGGCCGATCAGGCCGATGATCTTGTGCTGGTATTTCTTCACCAACAGATCGAAGGCACGTGTATCTCCCTTCTGCGCGCGCTCGACGAGTTGCTGATCGGTTTCCCGGTTGCTCATTCGTCGCCTCCCCGTGGCGGGAGCTGCCGCGGCGCCAGCTGGCGCCGCGATGAGACGGGTGTCGCTTCCATATGTATCAACCTAGACCCTGGGGTGAGCATGCGCCGTTGTCGGCGGGAGACTAAGTGTTCCTGTTTCGCCAGTCGGCATCAAGCCTGGACGCCACCACGCGCGTCCGGGCAGGCCGCCCATTGAGCAGCGCCGACGCGAGCGCTAAGACAACCGAGGCCGGCGAGGAGTTCCGCCGCCGATTGAATTTGCTCTGCACGCGGGCGATAGTAGGCGTTTGACGCCGCACCAGCGCTGACACGATACAGGTAGCCCAATTCCATGCCCGAGCAACAGGTCAACAACCTCAACGTCCTGGCCGAAGACGTTCTTCTTCCCCCGGCCGACCTCAAGCGAGAAATCCCGCTCTCCGAGGACGCCGAGCGCACGGTGATCGAGGGTCGCCAGGTCATCCAGAACATCCTCGACGGCAACGACCCCCGCCTGCTGATGGTAGTCGGCCCCTGCTCGATCCACGATGTCGATGCCGCCCTCGACTACGCGCGCCGCCTGCGTCGGTTCGCCGACGAGGTCAAGGACAGCCTGTATATCGTGATGCGCGTCTACTTCGAGAAACCACGCACCACCGTGGGCTGGAAGGGCCTGATCAACGACCCCCATCTCAACGGCTCCTTCGAGATCGAGGAAGGCCTGCACATCGCCCGCCGCCTGCTGGTCGAACTGGCCGAAATGGGCCTGCCGCTGGCCACCGAGGCGCTGGACCCGATCTCGCCGCAGTACCTGCAAGACTGCATCAGCTGGTCGGCGGTCGGCGCCCGTACCACCGAGTCCCAGACGCACCGTGAGATGGCCTCCGGGCTATCCGGCCCGGTGGGCTTCAAGAACGGCACCGACGGCAGCCTGGATGTAGCCGTCAATGCCCTGCAGTCGGTGGCCCACCCGCACAACTTCCTGGGCATCGACCAGGCCGGCAAGGTGGCGATCATCCGCACCCGCGGCAACGGCTACGGCCATGTGGTGTTGCGTGGCGGCAATGGCAAGCCCAACTACGACAGCGTCAGCGTGGCGCTCGCCGAGCAAGAGCTGCACAAGGCCGGCGTGACGCCCAACATCATGATCGACTGCTCGCATGCCAACTCCAACAAGGATGCGAGCCTGCAGCCACTGGTGCTGGAAAATGTCACCAACCAGATCCTCGAAGGCAACCGCTCGATCATCGGCCTGATGGTCGAATCCAACATCGGCTGGGGCAATCAGAAGATGCCCTCTGACCCGAGCCAGCTGGCCTACGGCGTCTCCATCACCGATGCCTGCATCGACTGGGACGCCACCGAGCAGGCCTTGACGGCCATGAACGACAAGCTGGCCCCGGTGCTGGCCAAGCGCCACTCGGCCGCCTGACAGGCCACCCGGACGCGACGAGGGCCCGCCACTCGGCGGGCCCTATTCGTTATCGTCCCACCGATCGAGACCCGCCGGCGCTCTCGCCGATCAAGCGTGCCGCCCAGTGCACCGCCTCGGGATACTGCCCAGCATCCAGCACGAACTCCTGGCCGCGGGCCACCGCCCGCAGCGCGGCGGCATCACCGCGGCGCTGCCAGCGTCCAGGATCGGCATGGTAGCTCAGCGGCGTACGATCCGTGCCGGGATAGCACCATCCCGGCAGCTCCCACTGCGAGACCCGCTCGGCATCCGGCGCGGTCAGTCGTTGCCGGGCGGTGTCTCGTGGGAAGATTCCCGCCCCCGCCAGGCTAGTGCCCTCGTCGCCCTGCAATGCCAGCGTCCGGCGGGCCATATAGAGCACGTTGCGCGGCATGCCGAGCCGCTGACAGTGCGGATGCTTGCGGGCCCATTCGAGGTCCGCCGGCAGGCGATCGCCCAGGGTCAGCGCCTCGTCCACCTGCAGCCAGCCCCACAGCACGTGACGCGGCCGCGCCGTGGCCTTGAAGCGCCAGCGCCCGTCCACGCGTTCGACACGCCGAAACAGCCCGAAGAACAGGAACAGGTCCCCCGGCCCCACGCCCTGGTTGCGCAGATGACTCTGGGCCGCGCCCATCTGGCCGAACAGCGGCCGCCAGCCCGACCGCCGCGGCACCTGTTCGGCGCGCAAGTCGGGATCCAGGTGGGCCCCATCCTCCGGGGCGATCCGCCCACGGGTCAGGTCGGCGACGAGCGGGCCCAGCGATTCGCCCTGCTGGGTGATCTCGGCGTAGGAGCTCACCGCGCACGCATCGGGAATCGGTAGGGCCAGCAGGCGCCCATCGGGCAGGATCGGATTGGGTACACCGCCGGCGGACGTATCGAAGCCCTTGCGACTGAGGATCAGTTTCATCGCGATTCCTTGCGGGAAATGGACCGGAGCGACGCGGCGCGGCCGCCTCGTCGAGCGAGGAAATACTGGCCAATCGCGCCCGCGGCTTCAAGCGTCGGAAGAGCGTGAGCGCCCCGGATTGCCGGCCACGCGAGCCTCGGCTAGCTTGAGGCGGTAAGGCTCCGAACCATAAGGACTGGCGGATGGCTGACGCGACGACTCTGGTGCACTCTCTCGCCTCCCTGGCCTCCTGGCTCGTCCCCTGGGAGTTCGAGCCGCTGTGGGGGCTCGCCTGCCTGGCGGCGGCAGCCGTCTACCTGAGGGGAATGCGCCGACACGACGCATCACCAGGATGGCTCAGACCCACGGCCTTCTTGACCGGCCTGGTGCTCGTCTACGCCGTGAGCCAGACCCACTACGATTACCTTTCGCAGTACATGTTCTTCCCCCACCGGGCCCAGCATCTGGTGCTGCATCATGCCGCGCCCTTCCTGATTATCCTCGCCTTCCCCGGGCCGGTGCTGGCCGCCGGGATGCCGGCCCGGCTCCCGGCGGCGCGAAGGGCCGTGCGCCCACTGTTCGACCTGCTTCAGCATCCGTGCGTCGCGCCGCTGCTGTTCGTGGGCCTGATCTATTTCTGGCTGATCCCGGAGGTTCACTTCGATGCCATGCTGAGCCGGCCGCTCTATCAACTGATGAACTGGAGCATGCTGCTCGATGGCCTGCTCTTCTGGTGGCTGGTGCTGACGCCACATGGCCGACTCGGCCCCGGGCGACGCATCCTGCTGCTGCTCGTCGTGGTGCCGCCACAGATCCTGATCGGTGCCTATCTCACCTTCAGTCCGACGGTGCTGTTCGATGTCTATGAGGTATGCGGCCGCGCCTGGCCGCTCTCGCCGCTGGTCGACCAGCAGATCGGCGGGCTGATCACCTGGATCCCGGCCACCATGATGAGCGTGATCGGCACCCTGATCGTGCTGCGTCAGCTGCGTCATGGCGAGGCCGACGAACGCCGTCGGGCCACGACCGGAACGACGCCCGGCACCTCCGGCCACCTTTAAGGAGCCTTCATGCATGCTATCTCGTTGCGCTGGATCGTTCTGCTCGCGCTGCTGACCCTGAACGGCTGCGGCGAGTCGGACTGGGACACCAAGGACATCGCCTCGTTGATGCCGCCGCTGGCCTTCACCCTGACCGACGAACAGGGCCGAACCGTCGAGGCCAGCCGCTATCGCGGCGAGATCAACCTGCTGGTCTTCGGCTACACACATTGCCCCGATGTCTGCCCCACCACCCTCGCCCGGCTCGGCACCACCCTGAAGGCCCTCGCGCCCGAGTGGCAGGACGAGATACGCGTGCTGTTCGTCTCGGTCGACCCCGCCCGCGATGATCCCCGCAGGCTCTCGGCCTACACCGACGCCTTCGGCTCGGCGATCGTCGGCCTGACCGGCAGCCGTGAGCGGCTCGACGCCCTCACTCGGCGCTACCGGCTGACCTATGGCTACGGGGAAGCCGACCGCGCCGGGGATTACCTGGTGTCCCATCCCAGCGGTGTCTTCGTCTTCGACCGACGAGGGGAGGCCCGGCTGCTGATCCGCCTCGACGACACTCGCGAGGCCATCCGTCACGACCTCGAGCGGCTGCTGGCCGAGGCGGGGTGATCAGGACTGGCCGTCGATCTCGCGCACGAAGGGCGGGAGCGCATCGAGCAGTGCGCGGCCATAGCGGCGGGTCAGCACGCGGCGATCGAGCAGCGTGATGCGGCCGCGGTCGGCCTCCTTGCGGATCAGCCGGCCGCAGGCCTGGACCAGCTTGATCGAGGCATCGGGTACGCTGATGCGCATGAAGGGGTTGCCGCCCTGACGCTCGATCCACTCGGCGAGCGTCGCACCGACCGGGTCGTCGGGCACCGCGAACGGCAGCCGGGTGATCACCACATGGGTGAGGTAGTCGCCGGGCAGGTCGATACCCTCGGCGAAGCTCGCCAGGCCGAACAGGATGCTGCCCTCGCCCTTGTCGACCTTCGCCCGGTGGCGCTCCACCAGCTCGCGCTTGGGCAGCCGGCCCTGGGCCAGCACGCGCTGGCGGGCCTGCCCCGAGAGCGCCCGCTCGACGGCACGCAGCTGGGCACGCGACGAGAACAGCGCCAGCACCGCCTCGCCGTCGTCGAGCCCCTCGATGAACTCGACGATGGCCCGCTCATGGCCCTCGCGATCGGCGGGATCGGCCGCCTCACGAGGCACGCTGAGCACCGCCCGGGAATAGTCGAAGGGGCTCGGCAGGCTCTGGTAGCGATAGCGATTGGCGAGCCCCGCTCGCTCCTGAAGCCGCTCGAAGCGCCCCAGCGCGGTGAGGGTCGCCGAGGTCACCACGGCGCCGAAGCAGCGCCCCCACAGCGACTTCGCCAGGGTATGCGCGGCGGACACCGGGCTCGCCGAGAAGGTCAGCTCCGGGTCGCCGCCGAAGCGCTCCAGCGTCAGCCAGCGGGCCCGCGGTGGCTCCCCCTCGGGGTCGGTCTCGGCGAACGCCTGCCACAGGGCATGCGCCTCCAGCGCGCGGCCATGCAGCAGCGCCACCAGCGGTAGCCAGGGCTCGGCCTGTTCCTTGGGCAACCCGGTGGACTTCTCGGGATCGAGGCTCTCACGCAGGATGTCGGCCATCGACTCCAGGGTCCGCGACAGCTCGGCGAACAGCGTCACCAGGCCATCGGCCTGCTCGCGCATCGCCGCCGGCACCCGCCCCATCTCGAAGCGATGCTGAGCGCCCTCCTCGCCATCGCCCAGCCCCTCGGGCCGTCCGGCGAGCTGATGGCCCAGCGAGAAGGCCTCGCCGAGCCGTGGCTCCAGCGCCTCGAATAGCGCCGGCAGGCTCGCCAGCAAGCGCGCCAGGGTGGGCTGCACGGACAGCGCCTGGTGTAACTCGGTGAGCGACTTCTTGAGGGTGCTCAACCAGCGCAACGCATAGCCCACGGCGAAGCGATGCGTGAAGTGGTTAAGCGCCTTGTCCGGCAGGTGATGCCCCTCGTCGAAGACATAGATGCAGTCGCCGGGGTCCGGCAACACCACACCGCCACCCAGCGCCAGGTCGGCCAGCACCAGATCATGGTTGGCGACGATCACCTCGGCGTCGTCCATGTCGCGGCGTGCGCGGAAGAAGGCGCAGGCGCCGAAGTGTCCGCAGCGCCGATTGGTGCACTGGCGATGATCGACGGTGAGCTTGCGCCAGTGGGCATCGTCGATGCTCTCCGGCCAGCTGTCGCGGTCGCCGGCCCAGCGGCCATTGCCGTAGGCCTCGCCCAGCGACTGGACGAGCCGCTGGAAGTCGTCGCCGCCGCTGTCCAGCGATTGCTCGAACAGCGACAGGGTGGGGTTGTCCTCGCCGCCGTCCATGGCCTGGTCGAGGCGCGCCACGCACACATAGCGCCCGCGCCCCTTGGCCAGGGCGTAGTCGAAGGAGAGTCCGCTGTGGGCCTTGAGGGAAGGCAGGTCCTGGTGCAGCACCTGTTCCTGCAGCGCCACCGTGGCGGTGGCCAGCACCAGTCGTTTGCCGTGGGCCTTGGCCACCGGCAACGCGGCGAGCAGATAGGCCAGGGTCTTGCCGGTACCGGTACCGGCCTCGAGCACGCAGACATGCTCGTCGCTGGTGCGCCGACCGGATTCATCGGCCTCGATGCCACCCAGGGTACGGGCGATCTCGGCGATCATCAGCCGCTGACCGTAGCGCGGCGTCAGGTCGAGCCCGTCGAGCACCCGTCGATAGGCGCCCTGGATCTCGCCCTTCAGGGACTCTTCAAGCATATCCGTCCATACAGTAACGCGGTTTTTCCGGTGGCAGGGCTTCGCGAGAACACGGTCAATCCTTCCCTGGACGCTCCTTTTGCCTTGCGGCGTTCTCGCTTCCTGCTTCGCTTGCAGGATCGGTGTTGGCCATCCTTGGCCAACCCTTCGGCGCGAATCGCCTCAGCCATGGCAAAAGCGCCTCGCTTAGCCCTGCCCCCGGCGCCGCTCACCAGGGGGAAGCCGCCCATTGTGTCTTGACTTCAAGCGACGCAGCCGCGCCTTCCCACTTCCCGGCGCGCAGCGACGATCTTAGCGCCTACAAGAGCCCTTCCGGCGGATGCTCGCAGGGCAGCTTGTCGTTGATGAAGCGCTCGATCTCGGGCAGCGAGAAGGCATCCTCTTCGCCCACGAAGCTGATCGACACACCCTTGGCACCGGCGCGGCCGGTACGGCCGATGCGGTGGACGTAGTCCTCCGGATCCTCGGGCAGGGTGTAGTTGATGACGTGGCTGACGTCCTCGATATGGATGCCACGGCCCGCCACATCGGTGGCGACCAGCACCTGAATCTCGCCCTCGCGGAAGCTCTCCAGAGTACCGATACGTTGGTTCTGGGGCACGTCACCGGAGATCATCGCGGCATTGATGCCGGCATCCTTGAGCAGACCCTCGAGCTTGCGCACCAGGTCACGGCGATTGCAGAACACCATCACCCGCTCGAAGCCGTCCTGCTGCAGCAACTTGACCAGCAGCCGCGCCTTGTCCTCGTCGCCGACCAGGTAGACGTGCTGGTCGATGTTGGCGGCGTTGTCGACGGTGACCTCGATCTCCACATGGGCCGGCGAGCGGGTCCACTGGCTGGCCAGCTTGAGGATATCCTCGGTGAAGGTCGCCGAGAACAGGAAGGTCTGGCGCTCCTCGGGCTTGGGCGTGTGAGCGATGATGCGCTTGACGTCGGGGATGAAGCCCATCGAGAGCATGCGATCCGCCTCGTCGAGCACCAGCACCTCGACCTGGCTCAGGTCGACGTCACGCTTCTGGTGGAAATCCAGCAGCCGGCCCGGAGTGGCCACCAGGATATCGAGGGTCTCGCCGAGCCCTTCGAGCTGCTGCTGGTAGTCCATGCCGCCGACCACACTGGCCACGTTCAGCTTGGTGAAGCGAGCGAGCGCGCGGGCATCCTTCTCGATCTGCAGCGCCAGCTCGCGCGTCGGCGCCACGATCAGCGCCCGCGGCGCGCCCGGCTTCTGGCCGTCCGGCGTCTCTTCCTCGAGGAAGTAGGCGAGCATCGAGATCAAGAAGGCAGCGGTCTTGCCGGTGCCGGTCTGCGCCTTGCCGACCGCATCGCCACCCAGCAGCGTGTGCGTCAGCGCCTCGGCCTGAATCGGCGTGCAGTACTCGAAGCCCTGAGCATGGATGGCGCGCATCAGCGGCAGCGGCAGGTCGAAATCGTGGAAGCGCCACTTGCCCGCCACGGCGGGGACCTGGAACTGGCGCAGATCCCAGTTCGACTGGCGGCGGCGCGGCTTGCGGCGGCGACGCTTGGGCTTGCGGTTCTCGGTCTGGGCCGGTGCGGTGGTCTGTTCCGACTCGCTCATAGGCTGTGCTGTCTCGTCCATGTTCGTGGATGGAGGGGCATCGTCGAGCGATGCGTGACGCAAACGCATATTGTACCAGTCTCGCGCGCCGAGGGCGCGTCTGCTGTCGAAGCGAAGCCTCCAGCTGCTAGAATAGCGCCCATCGAGAGAGGAGTTGCGTCATGACACGCAAGAAAAAGACCCGTTCCATCGCCGACAAGGTGACCATCCGCACCGGTCGACGCAAGGATTACAAGCAGTGGCGCCACGAGAATCCCGGCGAGATCACCTCGTCGCGGCGCTACACCAGCAAGAAGCTCCAGCAGCGCAAGCTGCAGGCGGAGCGCAAGCAGGCGCGCCAGGAAAGCGGCCAGACGATCGAGATTCACCCCGATAAGCCCGAACACAAGGACGACTGACCGATGCGCCTGGTGTCATTCAACATCAACGGCATTCGCGCCCGCCTCCACCAACTGGAGGCGCTGGTCGATGCGTACCGTCCGGCGGTGATCGGCCTGCAGGAAACCAAGGTTCAGGACAGCGAGTTCCCGGTGGCGGCCGTCGAGGCGCTGGGCTACAGCGTTCACTTCCATGGCCAGAAGGGCCACTACGGCGTGGCGCTGATGATCTGCAACGAGCAGTGTCCCGAGGGTCCCGAGACGATCCATCGCGGCTTCCCCGATGATGACGAGGATGCCCAGCGCCGGATGATCGGCGCGCGCCTGCGCATCGACGGCGGCGAACCGCTGACGGTGTGGAATGGCTACTTCCCTCAGGGCGAAAGCGTCGATCACCCGGTGAAGTTTCCCCACAAGCGCGCCTTCTATGCGCAGCTGTCGCGGCTGCTCGACACTCACCATGCCGCCGACGAACGCCTGGCGATCATGGGCGACTTCAACATCTCGCCCGAGGACATCGACATCGGCATCGGAGAGTCCAACCGCAAGCGCTGGCTGCGCGAGGGCAAGACCAGCTTCCAGCCGGTGGAGCGGGAATGGCTCGAGGGCATCAAGGCCTGGGGGCTCAGCGACAGCTACCGGCTCTGCCATCCACGCGTGGACGATCGCTTCAGCTGGTTCGACTACCGCTCGAAGGGCTTCGATCGCGATCCCAGGCGTGGGCTGCGCATCGACTACATCCTGGTGACCAAAGCGCTGGCCGGGACGCTCTGCGACGCCGGCATCGACTATGACCTGCGCGGCATGCCCAAACCCTCCGACCACGCCCCCGTGTGGAGCGAGTTCGAGGCCTGACCCTCGGCAAGGCCCCTGCCCGGCGACGAGCCCTCATTCGGCGCAGCGGTTAACCGGCGGAGTCGCCCGTTTCGACTCCGCCCTCTTGCCGGCCGCTGGCCGGCTCCGGAAGGCTCGACAACCAGGCCTCGGCCTCCTGCTCGCCCGAATCACGCGCCTTCCTCAGCGCCTCGCCGGCGATCTCCCATGCGCCCCAACCGTGGGCCAACTCCCCCAACCTCATCCAGTCAGCGCCCTCCCCGCTACGTTCGGCGACGCTGCGCCAGGCGGCCAGGGCCTGCTCGTGATCCCGCGCCGCCTGCCAGGCGCGCGCCAGCAGGCGACGATTGGCGAGGTCGTCGGGTAACGTCTGCGCCTCGAGGGCGGCACTCAAGAGCTCGGCGGCCCGCGCCGGGGTGTCGCCAGCCAGGTGCAGGCGAATGCGCTGATGCAGGTCATCGCGACCCGACAGCACACCGCGCCGCCAGCCGGCTTCCCAGATCGCCGCCGCGCGCCCGGCATCACCCAGCCGCTGGGCGAGTGCCGCGGCACGACGCCAGGTATCGGCGTCACCGTCCGCGCGCTCAAGGCGACGCTCGATCAGCGCGAGCGCCTGTGAGTCGTCACCGGCACGCTGCAGCACGCTGGCGGCCAGCCGGGCCCGGGCCGCACCGGGATCGCCGTCGGCCTCCAGCGCGCGATTCACCCAGCGCGCCGCGCCGTCCCAGTCGTCCTCATCGGCCAGCAGCCGCGCCATCAGCCAGCGATCCTCCGCCGTGCCGTCATGACGCCGGAACCATTCGCTCAGCAACGCCTGCGCCCGCGCGGGCTGCTCGCCGCGCAGGCGCAATCCCGCCTCCTGACGCAACCAACGATCCGCCTGGTCTGGGTCGACACCGGCGACGCCACGCGCCGTGGCCAGATGCCCGGCGGCGGCGAGCGGGTCATCGAGGCGCGCCTCGGCGCTGGCGGCGAGCTGCAGATAGAGGGCACGCGCCCAGCGATCCGAGGCATTGCCACCGGCCAGCCGCTCGGCCTGGCCCAGGGCCCGCTCGCGCACGGCAGCGAACGCCGACTGCTCGAGCCGCTGCTCCAGGCCTTGCAGGTCGTCGATGCGGGCAGCGGATAGCGTCGGCGCCGCCAGCGCGGGTGACGCCAACAGCAGCCAGGCGGACAGGCATAACAGGCGAGGCGGGATCAGGGTCTTCATCTCAGCTGGAACTCCAGGCGCTGACGGGCCCGACGACGATGGTCGGCCGAGGTGAACTGCCAGCCGGCGATGGCGCGGCGGGCGACCCGGTCGAAGACGCGGCGCGGGCTGCCCTCCACGACCTGGATGCTGTCGCGCTCGACGCCACCATCGCGGCGGATGATGAACTGCACCACCACATGCCCCTCGAGGCCACGCCGTCGGGCCCGCGAAGGATATTCGGGCGGCACCTGATGCGTGGCCTGTGCGGAGCTGCCGACATCCACGGGCTCGTTGGAGCTGGCTTCGGGCGCCGGCGATGCGCTGGCGGATTCGCTGGGTGCGGCCTGGCTCGGCGCGGGGTCCGGAGACGGCTCCGGCTGTGGTTCTGGCTCCGGCTGTGGTTCGGGCTCCGGCTGTGGCTGCGGTTCCGGCGGCGTCTCGGTAAGCTCCGGCAAGGCCTCGTCCACCGGCGTCTGCGGCGTCTCCATCGGCGGCAGCTCCGGCTCCGGCAACGAGATGGCGCTATCGACCTGCGGCGCGGGCGCCGGCTGAGGGGGCGGCGTCGGCGCACTGGGCGGGGATGGGGGCGCCGCACTGGCGGTCGCGGCCGGCTCCGGTGCCTTTTCGGCCGGCGCCTCGGCCAGCGTCATGGTGACCTCCTGACGCGGCTCGGGCTCGGCCTCGGGGGGCGCCACCAGCCCCGCCAACAGCGCGAACAGTGCCAGTGTCAGGGCCGCGCCGGCCAGCAGCGAAACCGGTAACCGCATCAGTCTGCGCTCCGTTGAGCGGCCACCGCCACGTTATCGACGTCGGCCTCGCGCAGCCGGTCCATGACCTCGATCAACACGCCCGTGGTGGCATCGCGATCGGCCTGGATCACCACCGAACCATCATCGCTGACCAGGCCCGCCACGCGAGGCCCGATCCGATGCAGATCCACCGGCTCGCCGTCGACCCATACCGCGCCTTCCGGGGTGATCGCCACCAGCACCTGCACGTCGGGACGCGGCGAGGCCGCCGAGGATTCGGGGCGCTCGATCTCGACACCACTCTCCTTGATGAAGCTGGTGGTGACGATGAAGAAGATCAGCATGATGAAGACCACGTCCAGCATCGGGGTCAGGTTGACCTCGCTGCTCTCCTCGCTGGTCGCGGCCAGTCGGCGTCTACGCATGTGCGTCCTCCGCGGCGCGTGCCAGGCGGTCGTGCAGCCGCTGATCCTCACGCCGGATGATGTGTTCGAGACGAGCGATGAACAAGAGCCCCACCACCGAGACCGCCATGCCGCTGAGCGTCGGCAGGGTCGCCCGGGCCACGCCATCGGCCATCGCCCGGGCCTGATTGACCTCGCTCACCGACAGGCTCTCGAAGACGGTGATCATGCCGGTGACCGTGCCGAGCAGGCCGAACAGCGGGCAGACCACCACCAGCAGCTTCAACCAGGGCAGCGGTGCCCTCAGCCGCGCGATCAGTTCACGGGTCCAGACCTCGCGCAGGGTCAGGGCGCTCCAGCTGACGCGATCTTCACGGGCCACCCAGCGTGTCACCAGGGAACGGCGCGCCGGATGGTAATGAAAGCGGAAGAACCACCAGCGCTCCAGGCCCAACGAGAACAGCAGCACCGCCACGCCGATGATGACCACCAGCACCGGGCCGCCGGCCTCGACCAGCCAGGCCAGGGAATTAAGCCAGGGCATCGGCATGGCGCGGCGTCATCTGGGCGGAAGCGGCGTCGCCGCCGGCCTCCAGGGTATCGGCGAGCACGGCGCTGGCTCGTCCCTCGAGGATGCCGATCAGCGAGCGGCTGCGGCTGGATAGCGCGGTCTGGGCGAACAGCAACGGCACCGCGGTGATCAGGCCCAGCACCGTGGTCACCAGGGCCTGGCTGATCCCGCCGGCCATCAACTGCGGATCACCGGTGCCGAATACGGTGATCGACTGGAAGGTCACGATCATGCCGGTAACGGTGCCGAGCAGGCCCAGCAGAGGTGCCACCGCGGCGAGCATCTTGACCATGCCCTGACCGCGTTCGAGCCTCGGCTGTTCGGCCAGCAGCGCCTCGTCGAGCCGCGCCTCGAGTGCCTCCGGCGCATGACCCGGGCCGAGGGCGTGGAAACGCTGGAGCACGCGCCCCAGCGGGTTGTCGTCACGCAGCCGCTCGAGGTCGCCGAGCTGACGTCGCAGCCGCACGGTCACCCGTGCCAGGTAGAGATACTGGCCCAGCGCCACCAGCAGCCCGGCGAGGCCCAACGCCACGACCACATAGCCCACGGCACCGCCCTGCTGGAAGCGCTCCCAGAGGTTCGGCGTCTGGGCCATGGCGTCGATGACCTGGCCGTCGGCCGGGTCGAAGGCCAGGCGATCGCCCTGCCCTTGCTGGAAGGCCGTCAGGCGCTCGGCGACCGCGTTCGGTGTCTTGGGCAATACCACCAGACGCTCGGCATCGCCCGAGCGCGCCAGCAGGCGGCCGTTGGCAGTGGCCGCCTGCAGGTCACCGAGGCGGATCAGCGACTGCTCGGCGACCTCGCCGTCGGCGCCGGCCACCGGGGCCTCGAGCTCGACCACGCGCCCCGTTTCCCGGGTCAGCGCCATCAGGCTGTCGGCCAGGCCCGCCACCTGGTCGGCGTCGGGGATGCCATCGGCCTCCAGGCGTGGCGGCAGCTCGGCGTCGCCGCCGAGGGTCAGCCAGCTGTCGGCGAGGTCGTCACGCAGCTCACCGCTGACGCCGGCCACCTCGTCGAAGACCGCCTGGAGATCGCCCCCCTGCTCCTGGCGGCGGGCGTTCAGGGCATCGAGCGCCTCGCGCTGTGATTGCTGACGCGCATCCAGCTCATCGCGTCGCTCGCGAACGCCGGCCAGCGCCTCCTGTGCCTCGGCCAGCGCCGCCTCCAGGGCCTGGCGGTCGTCGACCAGCTCGGCCAGGCGAGCGTTGTCGCGCGCCTCGGCGGCCTCGCGCTCGGCGCGCAGGGTCGACAGCGGTGCAGCATCATCGGGCACGGCGGCCGACTGGGCCTGGGCGAGCAGCGGCGCACCCGCCAGCCACAGGCCCGCCAGCGCGGCACGCATCACGGTCGGCAGGGTCATCAGGCGTCCTCCCCGGCTGAAGCCTCGGAGCGCGAGCCGGATTGAGAGATGGGTTGGGAGATCGGCAGGTTCAGCAGTGCCGGGGCGCGGCGTTCGTGGGCGATGGCCAGACCCTTGCGGACCTCGTCTCGAGCCGCATCATCGAGCGGCCGCCATTCACCCTGCGCGGCATCCCACACGCCTCCCTGGCGACCATCGGGCGCCAGGTAATACCAGCCGACCCGCCCCAGGCGCAGGAAATCCACCTCGCGGGGGGTGTCACCCGCGAGCCGGCCACGCCAGGCATCGATCCCGCGACCGTAATCGAGCTCGGCACGCCACGCCGCCAACACGCGGGACAGCTTCTCGTCGCGGCTCGTCTCGGGGTCGGCCAGGCGCTCCTCGAGGCTCTCCACCCGCGCCACGCGTTCGTCGTGCAGGAAGGGCATGTCGCGCTCCACCCAGGCACGCAGGCGCTCGACCATGTCGCGCATCAGGCCCGGGAGGGCCTCGCGCGTCCCGGCCAGCGTGGAAAGCGCCTCGTCGCGGCGAGTCAGGGTCTCGGACTGGCGCTCGACCAACGGCGCCAGCTCGGCATTGTAGGCACTCAGCCGGCGCGTCTCCTGGCGAGCCTGGCGCAGCGCCTGAAGCTTGTCGCGCACGTCATCGTCGGCGTTGTCGATGCGTGCCTGAAGCTCGGCCTGGCTGCGCTGGGCATCGAGGGCCTCGTCACGCAGCGTCGACTGCGCCGTCGCCGTGCCGGCCATGAGCAACGCGAGGCCCGCCACGGCAAGGCGGAGCCTGGGTTGGGGATAGGTCACGCTTGTCTCCGAAACTTCCAGCAGATGCGCAGCACCCTACTCTGAACAAGAATAGTTATCAATGATAGAGTGCCTCTATGCCATCGCCCCGGCACTCTGCCGCCCGGGCCGATCGCTCGACTTCGCCACGGTGGGCGAAGACGCCTCGACATCACGACAGGACGGCCATGCCATGCCGGCGGAACGCGCCCAGCTACACCATACCTGCATCTTCCTCGCGGTTTCCTTCCGGGCAATTCGACAGGACCTCGAGACGCGGGGAGCGACGCCCGAGACGCCTTGCTGGCTGGATACCCGGCTGATCGAGATGCTGGCCGTCGAGCTGCGCGGCTGTCGCGACGCCGCCGGCGCGTATCCAGCGGCCCGGGAAGCGCTCGACATCGCCCTCAGCCACGCGGCCCTGCTGCTGGCCCAGTGCCCCGGCGCGCTGGACAGAGAGCGCTGCAGGCGCCAGCTCGAGACCGTCATTTCCCCATTGCAGGACGCCGGTGCCCGGCTGACCGCGGCACGCTCATCGCCTCCACAGGCGAACCGCTGGCAGGCCGTGAGCCACCGTCTGAGTCGCTGGCTACGCCACCGATCCGCCCCTGCCGATGAGTGACCCACCAACGGCGACGGGCCGGCCCCTCCGCGGAGAGACCGACCCGTTATCCACCGCCCTGGGCGGTCAAGCCGTCGATCATCGAGCGCGCCACCGGCGTGGGTCTCGTGTCCTCGTTTACAGCTTGCTCTCGAGCTCCGGCAAGGCCTCGAACAGATCCGCCACGAGGCCATAATCGGCCACCTGGAAGATCGGCGCTTCCTCGTCCTTGTTGATGGCGACGATCACCTTGGAGTCCTTCATCCCCGCCAGGTGCTGGATCGCGCCCGAGATGCCCACCGCGACATACAATTCCGGGGCCACGATCTTGCCGGTCTGGCCGACCTGCATGTCGTTGGCCACGAAGCCGGCATCGACCGCGGCGCGCGAGGCGCCGATGGCCGCGCCGAGCTTGTCGGCGATGCCGTCGAGCAGCTGGAAGTTCTCGCCGCTACCCATGCCCCGGCCGCCGGAGACCACGACCTTGGCGGCGCCGAGCTCGGGGCGATCGCTCTGCTCGAGCCGCTCGTCGATGAACGAAGACAGCGCGTTGTCGACGCCGTTATCGATGGCCTCGATGGCACCACCGCCCGTCTCGCCCACCGCATCGAAGGCGGTGGGACGCACGGTGATCACCTTCAGCGCGTCCTCGCTGTGCACGGTGGCGATGGCATTGCCGGCATAGATCGGACGCTTGAAGGTATCGGCGCTCTCCACGGCGATGATCTCGGAGATCTGGCTGACGTCGCTGAGCGCGGCGAGGCGCGGCAGCACGTTCTTGCCGGTGGTGGAAGCGGTCGCCAGCACGTGGCCGTAGTCGCCGGACAGCGCGACCAGCAGGTCACCCAGCGGCTCGGCCAGCTGATGGGCGTAGACCGCGTCATCGGCGACGCGAACCCGGCTCACGCCATCGAGTCGGGCGGCGGCCTCGGCGATGGCCGAGACGCCTTCACCGGCGACCAGCACGTCGATATCGCCACCACCATCTCGTGCAATCTGCTGTGCCGCGGCGACCACATGGGCGGTGGCCTCGGCCAGCTGGCCGTCGTGATGTTCGGCTAGAACCAGAATGCTCATCCGATCGACTCCTCTCAAAGCAGCTGTTGTCAAAGCACCTTGGCTTCGTTCTTGAGTTTGTCCACGAGCTCGTCCACGGAGCCCACCTTGACGCCGCCCTGGCGCTCGGCCGGCGGCTCGACGGCGACCCGCTTGAGGCCGGAGTCCACCGACACGCCCAGCTCATCGGGCGTCTTGGTATCCAGCGGCTTCTTCTTGGCCTTCATGATGTCGGGCAGCTTGGCGTAGCGCGGCTCGTTCAAGCGCAGATCGGTGGTGACGATGGCCGGCAGCTTCAGCGCGACGGTCTGCAGGCCGCCATCGATCTCGCGGGTGACCTTGAGGGTATCGCCGTCGACTTCGACCTCGGAGGCGAAGGTGCCCTGGGGGCGACCGGTCAACGCGGCGAGCATCTGCCCCACCTGATTGTTATCGCTGTCGATGGCCTGCTTGCCGAGGATGGTCAGCTGTGGCTGCTCCTCGCCGACCACCTTGGCCAGCAGCTTGGCCGCGGCCAGCGACTCGACGGGAGCCTCGGTCTGCACGTGGATGGCACGGTCGGCACCCAACGCCAGCGCGGTGCGCAGCTGTTCCTGGGCGGCCTTGGGGCCCACGGTGACCGCCACCACCTCGCTGGCCACGCCCTTTTCCTTGAGCCGTACCGCCTCTTCCACGGCGATCTCGCAGAAGGGATTCATGGCCATCTTGACGTTGGTGAGGTCGACGTCGGAGTGGTCCGGCTTGACCCGGATCTTGACGTTGTAGTCGATGACGCGTTTGACCGCGACGAGTACCTTCATAATGTCCTCGCTGGGTTCTTCGGAACCTGGGAAACGGGGCTCGGCGACCCACGGGTGAAACGCGCCATCGGCCTTTTTGATAGAACCGACCGATATGCTTTTATGCGTTTCATGCAAGCGTTTGATAGGCACCTGGCCGAAAAAACTCCTTCAATGTGCCACACCCCGGGTGACTCCAACAATCCCCGTCATGCCGGGGATCGGGCTTTGCGGTTTCTCCCCCGCAATCAATGCGGCTATCATGCCCACCAGGGGAGTTCCCCAGAGCCAACGACCGTTTCAAGAGCCTGTCGACGCGAGCGGAGCCAAGAGGCCGGGCGTCGTCGGCTGGGAGGAGAAGCATACAATGACAGAACAGATCGAGCGCGACAGCATGGAGTTCGACGTGGTCATCGTCGGCGCCGGCCCCTCGGGACTGGCCTCCGCCTGCCGCCTGATGCAGCAGGCCCATGAGGCCGAGCAGGAATTGACGGTGTGCGTGGTCGAGAAGGGCTCCGAGGTGGGCGCTCATATTCTCTCCGGTGCCGTCTTCGAACCCCGAGCCCTGCAGGAGCTGTTCCCCGACTGGGAAGCCCGCGGCGCCCCGCTGACCACCCCGGCCGTACGCGACGAGCTGTATCTGCTCAAGGATGCCGAGAAGGCCCAGAAGCTGCCCAATGCCCTGGTGCCCAAGACCATGCACAACACCGGTGGCGATCAGACCCGCTACGTGATCAGCGCCGGCAACCTGTGCCGCTGGTTGGCCGAACAGGCCGAGGAGCTCGGCGTCGAGGTATTCCCCGGCTTCGCCGCCCAGGAGGCGCTGGTCGATGACGCCGGCATCGTGCGCGGCATCGTCACCGGCGACATGGGCGTGGCCGCCGACGGTCAGCCCAAGGACGGCCATATGCCGGGCATGGAGCTGCGCGCCAAGTACACCCTGTTCGCCGAGGGTGCCCGCGGGCATATCGGCAAGCAGCTGATCAGCCGCTTCGACCTGGATGCCGGCCGCGACCCGCAGCACTACGGCCTCGGGCTGAAGGAGCTGTGGGACGTGCCCACCGACAAGCACGAACCGGGCCTGGTACTGCACGGCTCCGGCTGGCCGCTCGACACCTCGACCCACGGAGGCTGGTTCCTCTACCACGCCGAGAATCAGCAGGTGGTGGTCGGCCTGATCCTCGATCTTTCCTACCAGAATCCGTACCTGTCGCCCTTCGACGAGTTCCAGCGCATGAAGCACCACCCGGTGCTCAAGCAGTACCTCGAGGGTGGTTCACGGGTCGCCTACGGCGCCCGGGCCATCACCAAGGGCGGGCTCAACTGCCTGCCCAAGATGACCTTCCCCGGCGGGTTGCTGATCGGCTGCGACGCCGGCACCCTCAACTTCGCCAAGATCAAGGGCCTGCACACCGCCATGAAGTCCGGCATGGTGGCCGCCGAGAGCGTCTTCGAGGCGCTGGGCGAGAGTGACGAAGGCGGCGCCGAGCTGACCGACTTCGAGGGCAAGTGGCAGGCCAGCTGGGCCTACCGGGAACTCGCCGAGAGCGCGAGTTTCGGCCCGGCGATCCACAAGTACGGCACCGTGGGTGGCGGCGCCTATAATGTCCTCGACCAGCTGCTCGGCGGCAAGCTGCCGACCGTCCATGACACCACCGCCGACCACGCCGCACTCGAGCCGGCCGCCCAGCACGAGAAGATCGACTATCCCAAGCCGGATGGCGTGATCTCCTTCGACAAGCCCTCCTCGGTGTTTCTCTCCAACACCAACCACGAGGAAGAACAGCCCTGCCACCTGCGCCTGAGCGATCCCGAGCTGCCGATCCGCGACAACCTGCCCGAGTATGCCGAGCCGGCCCAGCGTTACTGCCCGGTGGGCGTCTACGAGGTGGTCGAGGACGACGCCGGCAAGCCGATGTTCCAGATCAACTTCCAGAACTGCATCCACTGCAAGACCTGCGACATCAAGGACCCGGCCCAGAACATCACCTGGGTGGCGCCGGAAGGCGGGGGTGGACCGAACTACCCCAACATGTGAGGAAAGGCCGGTTCACTGCTGCGCTCGCGATCTGAATCCGCGCTTCCCCCGTCAAAAAACGAAGAAAACCGCCCCACAGGCCGAATGCCTGTGGGGCGGTTTTTCTTCCGGCGTCCAGGCGCGAAGCGCCGCTCTTCAAGCTGACGGCCCCCGGGCGAAGCCCGGACTCAGTCACCGCGGGCGATGGGCCGTTCGGGGTCGCTGATCCAGTCGCTCCAGGAACCGACGTAGAGTCGCGGCAGCGGGCGGCCGGCGATCGCGTAGGCGAGGATGTCGTGGCAGGCGGTGACGCCGGAACCACAGTAGGCGATCATCGGATCCGCCTTCGGCAGCTCGGCGTCCAGCGCCTCGGGCGACTTGAAGCGACCGCTGGCCGTGAGATTGTCGGCGCTCGGCCGCGAGCGTGCACCGGGGATGTGGCCGACCACCGGGTCCACCGATTCGGGCCCGCCACGGAAACGTTCTGCCGAGCGCGCATCGAGCGCCAGGGCGTGGCCGGAGCTCAGGGCGTCGGCCTCGACCCAGGCGTCGTCGTGAAAGTCGGGGCACCAGCCGCCGGGGACGAGCGCCGGCTCCTGCCCGGCCGGCAACGCACCGCCGGCCTCCTGCCAGGCGCCGAGCCCGCCGTTCAGCAGCCGCACCTCGGGATGCCCGGCCCAGCAGGCGAGCATCCACCAGGCCCGAGCCGCGGCCAGCTGCCCGCCCGTGTCGTCGTAGACCACCAGCGGCAGTTCGGGGGTGATGCCGAGGCGATCCAGCGTCGCCGTGAAGGCCGCGTGGCTCGGCAGCGGATGACGGCCTCCCGCCCCGTCCGCGCGGGCCGGCGCGGCCAGCCCGCGGTCCATGTCCAGGTGTCGGCTGCCCGGCACATGCCCCTCACGCCACAGCCGTGCGCCGGCCTCGGGGTCGCCGAGCCGAGCCCGGCAGTCCAGCACCTGGGGTGGCCTGTCACCCTCGAGCGCCGCGGCAAGCTCGGTGGCCTCGATCAATACCCTGTTCATGCTCCCTCCCCTTCCAGGAATTCGATGGGTGCCCGCCGGGCGATCAAGCGCCGAAGCCCCGCCTGCCGGAAGCGCACCTCGATGACCGGATTGGCCGGATCGCCCTCCACCACGCTGACCTCACCCTCGCCGAAGACCGCGTGACTGAGGCGCTGGCCGACCCGATAGGCGGGCGGTGGCGTGGCGATCTCGCCCACGGCGGCCTCGACGGCCAGCGGCCGCCCCAGGCGCTCGAGGTAGTGCTGCACCAGCGCCGGGCGGGCCACACGCAGCGGCTCCGCCGCCCCGGCGTCCGCGGCGACCAGGCGCTCGGCCACGCGCAGCCCGTCCCGCCAGGCGGTCTCGGCGAGGAAGCGGCTGGGCTTGTGGTCGCCGCCGTCATGCAGCATCACCAGGCGCTCGCAGGCACGGGTGATCGCCACATAGAACAGCCGCCGTTCCTCCTCGAGGCGCGGTGGGCTGAGCGGGTTATCGCGGGTGTAGTGCGGGAAGTCTTCCTCGTTGATGCCGGCGAGCATCACCAGCGGCCATTCGAGCCCCTTGGCGCCGTGCACGGTGGTGATCAGCACGCCGTCGTCACGATTCTGGACCGGCCGCCTCAACAGCTCGATGAAGGCGCCGAGGCTCTCGGTTTCACGGGCCTGTTCCACCAGCACGTCGAGCAGGCGCACGTCCTCCTCGCCCTTGTCACGGCGCGCCGCGGCGCGCTTGAGCACCTTCTCGGCCTCGACCTCCTCGGCGACATGCTCGAGCAGCCGCGCCGGCGTCCATCCGCCCCGCCTGGGAAGCTCACAGAGCAGCGCCCAGCGACGCTTGAGGGTGCGTCGCTGGTGGGGCTTGAGCGAGGCCAGCAACGGATCGTGACGTTCCGGCCAGCGCTGACTCTCGGCCAACCGGGTGGCCAACGCCGACAGGCGCTCGCGTGGCACGAAGGGCGTCGGCTGGGAGAGCAGCAGCAGCAGATGGCCGGGATCGCGCAGCAGGTTGCCATCGAGCGCCAGCGCCAGATAGCCGGCCAGGGCCTCGACCAGCGGCAACCGGAACACGAAGCGATCCTCCCGGGACAAGCGGAACGGCACGCCTTCACGCAACAACGCCAGTTGCAGCGGCACCGACAGCGCCCAGCTGCGCACCATCAGGCAGGCCTCGTCGAGGCGCCGTTCCTGTCGCTGCCAAGCGGCCAGCTCATCGATCAGTGCCTGGCTCCCCTGACCCACCGCCAGGCGGGTATCGGGGTTGTCCGGCGCGGCCAGGCACAACTGATCCGGACGGCGCCGATTGGCGTCGATGGCATGGTTGGCGGCCAACGCCAGGGCATGGCCGTGGCGGAAGGTCGTGGAGAGCGGGTAGTCCTGCGCCTGACCGAAGATCGCGGTGAAGTCCTCGAGCATGGTATCGGGATGCGCGCCGCGCCATTCGTAGATGCATTGATTGGCATCGCCCACCGCCATCACCGCCGCCTCGCGGCCGGCCAGCACCGCCAGAAGGCGCTGCTGGGCGGGATTGATGTCCTGGTACTCGTCGATGATCACCTGGTCGAGGAAGCCCTGGACCCGGGCGCGTAGCGCGGGGTCGGCTTCGAGCGCCCTGACCGGGCGATACAGCAGGTCGGCGTAGGTCATCAGGCCCTGATCGGCGAGCAGGGTCTCGGCGTGTTCGAAGGCGGCGACGAAATGCTCGGTATCGTCGCCGAAATCGAGCCGGGCATAGAGTTCGGCCGGCTCGGCCATCTCGGCCTTCACCAGGCCACTGAAGTGGGCCAACGCCTCGAGCTTCTCGGCCTCCAGCGCTCGCTCGCCGGCCTCGGGAAAGGCCTCCAGCGCCTGCTGACTGGCCTGGCGCAGCAGGCGCTCGAGCTGCCAGTCGGCGGTCAGCAGGCGTCGCTGGTCGAGCACGCCCCAACGGGTCAGGCTCTGGGTCAGGCGATGCCCCAGGGAATGGAAGGTGCGCACGTCGGGCAGCGGTTGGCCGGCGGGGGCCGAAGCGGCCAGCCGGGCCTGGAAGTCCTCGCGGGCGGAGCGGTTGAACATCAGCACCAGGATACGCCCCGGGGCCACGCCTCGCGCGAGCAGGTTCAGCACCCGCGCCACCAGGGTCGTGGTCTTGCCGGCCCCGGCCACCGCGGCGACCCGGGCGTGGCCCTCGGGATGGCCGACCACGGCGCGCTGTTCCGGTGTCAACCTCATGAGGCCTCGTCATCCCAGCGGCCCAGCGGCTGCCAGGCGCCACCGCTCTCCAGGCCGAGCTCCGTGCCGCGGGTCTCGGCGACCTCGACGAGACGATAGAAGACGTTCCTCGAGAGCCTAGCCGCCAGCCCGAAGCGTACCGGCACCTCCGGCACGGCCTCGCCTCGCGGCGTGGCGGTGACCGTCAGGCAGCGTTCGGCATCGAGCCTCAGGCGGTCCCCGACGTTGGTGGTCAGCCACCAGTCGCCGGACTCATCCGGCTCGGCGTCGACGATCTCCAGGGGGCGATCCTCGACGCGGATGCGCCACTTCTCGGCGGGGGTCACGAGATAGTAGTCGCCGTCGGCCTCACGGCGCAGCACGCTCGCCAGCAGTCGCACCAGTCGCGGCCGGCGAATCGTGCCGCCCTCGTGGATCCAGCGGCCATCGGCGGCGATGGTCAGCGCCATGTCGCCACAGCAAGCGGGATGCCAGCGCTCCAGGGGCGGGATCTCTCCCGCCGGCTCGATGCCGGCCAACCAGGTTTCCAGGTTCATGGCGCCTCCTCAGGCATCGCGCCGGGTCACACCACCAGCCCGGAGCGCGACAGGGCCTCGCGAATCTCGGCGGGCGCCTCGGGGGCCGCCGCCTTGAACAGCCGATAGAAGTTGGCGGTGGTCTGCATGGCCACCTCCTCGACGCTGATACCGCGTTCCTCGGCGATGCACTCGGCGACCTCGACCACCCAGGCCGGCTCGTTGGGCTTGCCGCGGTGCGGCACCGGCGCGAGATAAGGGCTATCGGTCTCGATCAGCAGCCGATCCAGCGGCACCTTGCGCGCCAGCTCGCGCACCGACGTGGCGTTGCGGAAGGTGACGATGCCCGACAGCGAGATCAAGAAACCGTGAGCCACCGCCTCGCGGGCCATGTCCAGATCCTCGGTGAAGCAATGCAGTACGCCTCCCACCGCCGGATCGACATGCTCACGGATCAACGCCAGTGTGTCCTCACGTGCCGCCCGGGTGTGGATGATCACCGGCAGCTCGAGCTCGCCGGCGGCGATCAGATGGCGACGGAAACGCTCGTGCTGCACGGCGCGGGACACACCATCGTAATGATAGTCGAGCCCCGTCTCGCCGATGGCGACCGCCTCGAAGCGCTCCGCGCATTCCTTGATGGCCTCGACGTTGGGCTCTTCCGGCACCTCATGCAACGGGTGCACGCCGGCGGAGATCACCACGTCGTCATGCTCGCGGGCGATGGCGGCGATGCCCGGCACCTCCTCCAGGGTGACCGCAATGGCCAGGAACTGGCGCACGTCACGGGCACGGGCGGCCTCGAGGGCGGCGGCGATGTCGCCGTCATGGGTACGGGGATCGAGACGATCGAGATGGCAATGGGAGTCGACAAACATCGGCAGGTTCACACGGAAAGTAGAGTAAGTTCAGGCGCTCGAAGCTCATCAGAGCGTATAGGTCGGGGCGCCCTTGTCCAGCTGGCCCGCCAGCAGGGTCTCGATATGGTCGCGTACGCCCTGGTCCTCGACGCCGAAGTGCACGCCGACGCCCGGCACTCGGTGCCCGGAGACACCCTCCGGCGAGACCCAGGCCACCTGGCCGGTGACCGTCAGGACTTCGCTCTCGTCGGGCAGGGTCAGCGACACGACGACCTCCTCGCCGAGCTCATGACGCTCGCGGGTCGAGACGAAGATGCCTCCCCGTTGCAGTGACGGCATGTAGGCCGAGAGCAGCGTGGGAAGGTCTCGGATCGTCAGGGAGAGGGCCTTGGGTGCGGACATGTGGCTCTCCTTGTAGGGGGAATCAGGAACGCAGCAGCGCGGACCAGCGCACCAGCCAAGCTTCGAGTACCAGCTGCGGGTTGGGGTTGCCCCCCGCGCCGAGCAGGCGCCGCTGTTCGCGAGCATAGTCCAGCAGCCGGAACCAGTCGCGAACGCGGCCGTTCTTCACCGCCTGGCGGTAGAGCGGCAGCAGGTCGGGGTTGCGCAGCGTCGCGCTTTCCCCCGACAGCCCCAGGCGAATCAGGTCCTCGAGCCAGGCGATACCGTACCACAGGATGGCATCGAGCGATTGGCGGTCGAGGCGCGCGGCCTCGGCCACCGGCTCGGCACCACGCACCAGGGCATCGAAGGTCTCATGGAGCTGCTGGCGCAGCGCACGGGCATCGGGCTCGGCGAGCTCGAGCGCCCGCAGTGGCAGCCCGCCGGCCGCCTGCCACCAGAAGCGTGCCTCCTCGTGGCCGGCGAGGCGCTCGGCCAGCCAGTCCAGGCAATCGGCCTCGGCGGGGGCGCCCAGGCTCCAGTGCTGGCAGCGCGAGCGGATGGTCGGTAACAGGTGCGAAGGGATGTCCGAGAGCAACACGAACAGGGTGCGACCACCAGGCTCCTCCAGGCTCTTGAGCAGGGCGTTGGAGGCGGCCACGTTCATCGCCTCGGCCGGCGCGATGACGATCACCCGATAGCCTCCCTGCTGAGCCGTCTGGGAGACGAAGCCGTTGATCTCGCGGATGGCATCGATGCGAATCTGGCGCTTGCCCTCCTCGGGGGTGACCCGCTTGAGATCCGGGTGATAGCCGGAGGCCAGCATCTGGCAGGCATGACAGTGGCCGCAGGCCACCTCGCCGGGGGCCTGACACAGGGTGCGCGCGATCAATGCCTCGGCCAGCGACGGCTTACCCACGCCATGCGGGCCGGAGAACAGCAGCGCATGAGGCAGCCGGCCGGCATCGGCCAGCGCCTTCAGCTCCCGCCAGCGCGGCTCGAGCCAGGGCAGCGGCCGGATAGGCTCGCTCATGAAGCCTCCAGATGCGCGTCCAGCAGGCGCCCAAGCTCGGCCTGAACCTCGTCCAGGGCACGCTCGGCGTCGACCACGGCGATGCGCTCGGGCTCGGCGGCGGCACGCGCCAGGTAGGCATGCCGCACCGCCTCGAAGAACTCGCCCCGCTCACGCTCGAAGCGATCCCGCTGGCCGCCGCTGCGCTCGAGGCGCCCCTCGAGCCGGCGCTGGGCCGCGGCCATCGGCATGTCGAGCAGCAGCGTCAGGTCGGGCGCGAGCCCCTGCTGGACGAACGTTTCCAGCTCGGCGATACGCGCCGCCGGAATGCCACGCCCACCGCCCTGGTAGGCGAAGGTGGCATCGGTGAAGCGATCACAGACCACCCAGGCGCCCCGCGCAAGCGCCGGGCGCACCACCCGTGCCAGATGCTGGGCACGGGCGGCGAACACCAGCAACAACTCGGCATCGTCGTCCAGCGGCTCGTCGGCGGCGGGGTCGATCAACAGGCCACGGATCGCCTCGGCGCGGGGCGTACCGCCCGGCTCACGCGTGCACACCACCTCGAGGCCACGCGCCTCGAGGTGCTCGACGATCCAGGCCAGGTTGGTGGACTTGCCCACCCCTTCGCCACCTTCCAGGGTGATGAAGCGTCCTCGGCGTTGCATGGCCTCTCCAATGCTCAGCGGTTGCGGATATAGCGGTTCACGGCATTGTTGTGCTCACGCAGCGAGCGCGAGAAGTGGTGGGTGCCGTCGCCCCGGGCCACGAAATAGAGCGCCTCGCCGTCGGCGGGGGCCACCGCCGCTTGCAGCGCCGCCCGACCCGGCAGGGCGATGGGCGTCGGCGGAAGGCCGTCGATCACATAGGTATTGTAGGGCGTGGCCTCGCGCAGGTCGGCACGGGTGATGTTGCCGTCGTACTCGTCGCCCATGCCGTAGATCACGGTGGGATCGGTCTGCAGGCGCATGCCCCGCTGCAGGCGGCGCACGAACACCCCGGCGATACGCTCGCGCTCCTCGGGGGCGCCGGTTTCGCGCTCCACCAACGAGGCCAGTATCAGCGCCTGGTAAGGCGTGTCGACCGGCAGCTCGTCGGCGCGCTCGGCCCAGGCCCGGTCTAGCATGTCATCCATGCGCGCAAGCGACTGGCGCAGGATCTCCAGGTCGCTGACGCCCTTGCGATAGCGGTAGGTGTCGGGGAAGAAGCGCCCCTCCGGCAGCTCGCCCTCGCGGCCCAGCTCGGCCATGATCTCGGCATCGGACCAGTCCGTGGTCGCGTGCTCGAGCTTGGGTGCGGCGTCCAGCTCGGCACGCATCTGGGCGAAGGTCCAACCCTCGGGGATGGTCAGCGGGTAGGTGACCACCGCGTGGCGATCGAGCATCTCGAGCAGGTCTCGCCCGCTCATCTCGGGGGTCAGGCGATACTCGCCGGGCCGCAGGTCGGGCAGCGCCTCGGGATCGAGCCGGGCCAGCAGGCGGAAGGCCCAGCCATCGGCCAGGATGTCGCGTTCGCCGAGCTCATCGACGACACGATGGAAGCCGGCACCGGCCGGCACCTCGAACAGGGTCGGTGCCGCGAGGGCCAGCGGCGCCTCGAGGCGGGTCTGCCAGTAGCGATAACCGGCGCCTGCCACCAGGGCCGCCAGGATCAGCAATAGCGGCAGCAACTTGGCCACTCGCCTCATGGGGATTCCTCGTTCAATCGTCACGATAGGAGGGATAGCCGAGCCTCGCGTGAGCCTCGGCCTGGAGGGATCGGTGGCGATCGTTCACCGCCCAGCGCGCCAGGCAGCCCCCATCGGCGGCGTCGAGCCGGACCACCGGCCACAGGCCCTGAAGGGAGTTGCCCAGGCAAACCGCCTCGGCGCCTTCGAGGGCCTCGGGCCAGGCTTCGGTCTCGCGCACCCGGCCATCGGCCAGCAAGGCCTCGCGCAGGGTGCCGGCCACGCCGCAGCGTGCCAGGCGCGGGGTCTGCCAGGCGCCGTCCTGCCACCAGAAGAGGTTCATGCAGGTCGCCTCGACCAGCCGCCCTTCGGCGTCGGCGAGCACGCCCTCGGCCACCTCGGGATCAGACCATTCGGCCCGCGCCAGGACGTTCTCCAGCCGGTTGAGATGCTTGAGACCGGCCAGCGCCGGCTGAATACCGAGCCGCAGCCGACAGTGCCGCACCCGCACGCCCTGGGTCCAGCGTGACGCCAACGGCGCGAAGGGTGCGGTCTGCCAACGTAGCCGCGGCGCAGGCGCCTCGGGCGCCAGATAACCGCGACCGCCGCTGCCGCGAGTCAGCACCAGCTTGAGCACCGCGAGGCCCGGGCCGGCCCGCGCCGGCAGGGCCTCCAGGGTCGCGCGCGGCGGCATCGGGATACCCAACGCGAGCGCCCCGCGAGCCAGCCGCGCCAGATGCTCGTCCCACAGCAACGGCTCGCCGTCACGCACCAGCACGGTCTCGAACAGGCCGTCCCCGTAGGCCAGGCCGCGGTCGTCGAAGGGCATGTCTTGCCCCGGCATCAACCGCTCGGCATCGCCCTCGCCTGCCAGGCCGCTCACACCTTGGAGAAGACCAGCGTGCCGTTAGTGCCGCCGAACCCGAAGGAGTTCGACAGGCTGACGTCGATCTTCATCTCCCGAGCGGTATGGGGCACGTAGTCCAGCACGCAGCCTTCCTGGGGGTTATCGAGGTTGATGGTCGGCGGTGCGACCTGATCGCGGATCGCCAGCACCGAGAAGACCGCCTCGACGGCACCGGCGGCCCCCAGCAGGTGGCCGATCATCGACTTGGTGGAGCTGACCGCCACGTCCTTCGACGCCTCGCCGAGCACGCGCTCCACGGCACGGCTCTCGGCCAGATCGCCGGCCGACGTGGAGGTGCCGTGGGCATTGATGTAGTCCACGGCTGCCGGATCGAGCTTGGCGTCGCGAATGGCGTTCTCCATCGACAGCGCGGCACCGCTGCCGTCTTCGGGCGGCGCGGTCATGTGGTGGGCGTCGTCGCTCATGCCGAAGCCGGTCAGCTCGGCGTAGATGGTCGCCCCGCGCGCCTTGGCGTGCTCGTAATCCTCGAGCACCATCACGCCGGCGCCATCGGACAGCACGAAGCCATCGCGGTCACGGTCCCAGGGGCGGCTCGCGCCGGCCGGGTCCTCGTTGCGCGTCGACAATGCTCGAGCCGCGGAGAAGCCCCCCAGACCCAGCGGCGTGGTGGCCATCTCGGCCCCGCCGCAGACCATCACGTCGGCGTCGCCGTAGGCGATGGTGCGGGCGCTGTAGCCGATGTTGTGGGTGCCGGTGGTACAGGCGGTGGTGATGGCGATGTTAGGCCCACGGAAACCGTGCTGGATCGCCAGGTTGCCCGAGATCATGTTGATGATCGACCCCGGCACGAAGAACGGCGAGATGCGACGCGCCCCGCCCTTCTGCAGGGCATTGTGGTTATGCTCGATCATCGGCAGCCCACCGATGCCCGAGCCGATCGCCACGCCGATGCGGTGGGCGTTGTCTGCGTTGCACTCGATGCCGGCGTCGCCGATCGCCTGTCCGCCCGCGGCCATCCCGTACTGGATGAAAAGATCCATCTTGCGGGCGTCTTTCGGGTTCAGGTAGGGGCTGATGTCGAAGTCCTTGATCGACCCACCGAACCGTGTATTGAAGCCGCTGGCATCGAAGTGCTCGATGGGGGCGATACCGCTATTACCAGCCAGGATGTTGCCCCAGCTTTCCTGCACGGTATTTCCGACTGGCGTGACCAGGCCGAGCCCTGTCACCACAACCCTTCTACGAGCCATCCGCTCTCCTCCCGATCCAGATAGTGATACGACCCCGCGGGGTCGTCTTGGCGCGCATTATACCCGAGTCCGAGCCGACTGTGGTCGCGCACCCCTCCCCAGATAGCACGAAAGCCGTCCTGCATGGCAGGACGGCTCTCTTACCAGGATACATGACCCTGGGCACACCTCAGCAAGCGGTGTCCGACAACACCCTTACTGGTGGGCGTTGACGTAGTCGACGGCTTCCTGAACGGTGGTGATCTTCTCGGCTTCCTCGTCGGGAATTTCGGTATCGAATTCCTCTTCGAGCGCCATCACCAGCTCGACGGTATCCAGGGAATCCGCGCCGAGGTCTTCGGTGAATGAAGAAGAGTTCTGGATGTCCTCTTCCTTGACGTTCAGGCGCTCAGCCACAACCTTCTTCACGCGCTCTTCGATGGTGCTCATTATGAAGTACTCCAGTCGTTCACGTTAAGCGACTGCTAACCAGCCGTTTCAGATCCGCAAGCCAATAAGCTGCGGGGTAGTTTATAGACCACCCAGGGACAACGCAACCGCCACATGCCGCGGTTTCAGCGCATATTCATGCCGCCGTTGACGTGCAATGTCTCGCCGGTGATATAGCCCGCCGACTCGCCGGTCAGGAAGCCGACCGCCGCGGCGATTTCCTCGGGCTGACCGAGCCGCGTCAGCGGAATCTGGCTCAGCAGGGCCTCCTTCTGCGCCTCCGGCAGGGCCTCGGTCATGTCGGTCGCGATGAAGCCCGGCGCCACGGTATTGACGGTAATGGCGCGAGAAGATACCTCGCGGGCCAGCGCTCGACTGAAACCTTCCATGCCGGCCTTGGCAGCAGCGTAGTTGGTCTGCCCGAGATTGCCCATGGTGGCGACCACCGAGCTGACCGACACGATGCGCCCGAAACGCGCCTTGGTCATGCCACGCAGGCAGGCCTTGCTGACGCGATACACGGACTTGAGGTTGGCGTCGATCACCGAATCCCACTCATCTTCCTTCATGCGCATGAGCAGGTTGTCACGGGTGATGCCGGCGTTGTTGACCAGGATCGTCGGCGCACCGAACTCCTCGCCGATGGACTTGATCAGGCCATCGACGCTGGCCTGATCGGTGACGTCGAGGCAACGCCCCGCGCCCTCGAAGCCATGGGCCTTGAGGTCGGCATCGATACGCTCGGCGCCGGCCTCGCTGGTGGCGGTACCAATCACGATCCGGCCCTGGCGGCCGAGCTCGTGGGCGATGGCGCGGCCGATACCGCGACTGGCCCCTGTGATCAGGGCGACTCTAGACTCGCTTGACATGGTCTGTTCCGTTCTCATCCAGGAGAGGGGGTCAGCCGTTGGCCGACGGCGTCTGGCCCGCGGCCTCGCGGGCCAGCTCGAGGGCCGCCGAGAGGCTGTCGGGATCATTGACCGCCAGCCCGCGACTGCCCCGGGCGATTCGCTTGTTCAGGCCGGTGAGCACCTTGCCCGGCCCGCATTCGATGAACACCTCGGCCCCCTGGCCGACCATGCTCTCGATGCAGGACGTCCAGCGCACCGGCTGATAAAGCTGCTCGATCAGGCGCGTGCGCAGGGTGTCGACGTCGGCATGGGCCTGGGCATCGACGTTCTGAACCACGGTATAGCGCGGCACGCGCAACGCGATGTCATCCATCGCCTCGGCCAACCGACTGGCGGCCGGGCGCATCAGGTCGCAGTGCGACGGCACCGATACCGGCAGCGGCATGGCACGCTTGGCACCCGCCTCCTGGCAGGCCGCGATGGCACGCTCGACGGCTCCCTGGCTACCGCCGATGACCACCTGCCCCGGCGCATTGTAGTTCACCGCGGCGACCACTTCGCCCTCGGCGGCCTGGGCACAGGCCTGCTCGACGGCCGCGTCGTCCAGACCGAGGATCGCCGCCATGGCGCCCTGGCCCATGGGCACGGCCTCCTGCATCGCCTCGCCACGCAGCTTGACCAGCCGCACGCCGTCGGCGAACGATAGCGCCCCGGCACACACCATGGCGCTGTATTCGCCCAGGCTATGGCCGGCCATCGCACCCGGGCGCGGACCTTCGAGCTCTTGCCAGACACGCCAGATGGCGACACTGGCGGTCAGCAGCGCCGGCTGGGTACAGGCGGTGGCATTGAGCGACTCGGCGGGCCCTTCCTGGACCACCTGCCAGAGATCATAGCCCAGCGCGTCGGCGGCCTCCTCGAAGGTGGTCCGCACCACGCTGTAACGCTCCGCCAGCTCGCGCAGCATGCCGATCTGCTGGGAGCCCTGCCCGGGAAAGATGAGGGCAAGGGGTTGTGTCATGTCGATCACCTTTACACTTGTTGACTGACACCGGCCCCGTCGCTTTCCTTGGCGACGGAACCGGAAGTCCTGGATCCGCTATCGACTCAGTCGCGAACGACGGCCGAGTCGGCAGTGGACCGTCGACGCTGAAGCTCATCGCCCAGCCGTCGAGGCAGACCATGCTGCACTTCCTGCGCCGCGCGGGCCACGGCGTAATGAAACCCCGCGGCATCGGCGCCGCCATGGCTCTTGATGACGATGCCATCCAGGCCCAGCAGGCTGGCGCCATTATAGCGCACTGGGTCCAGCTCGCGACGCAGCCGCGCCAGCGCCGGGCGCGCCAGCAGGCCGATCAACCGACTCGTCCAGTGCGCCTCGAAGGTTGACTGGACCCGACGCACCAGCATCCGCGCCAGGCCTTCACTGGCCTTGAGCACGGCATTGCCGACGAAACCGTCGCAGACGACCACATCGGCCTCGCCGGCGAAGATGCCATCGCCTTCGATGAAGCCGATATAGTCGAGCGCGTCGCAGCAGCGCAAGCGCTCGTCGGCACGCTGCACACTCGCCGCCCCCTTGGCCCCCTCGACGCCGACATTGAGCAAGGCCACTCGCGGCCTGGCGAGATCATCCATGTGGCGTGCCATGATGTCACCCATCAAGGCGAACTCGAGTAGCCGCGCCGCCTCGACGTCGACATTGGCCCCCAGGTCGAGCAGATAGCAACGTCCGTCCCCTTCGGTCGGGATGGCCGTGCTGATCGCCGGGCGCGAGACACCCGCCACGGTCCCGAGCGCACGACGCGACAGCGCCATCAACGCCCCGGTGTTGCCGGCACTGACGCCGGCATCCGCCTCGTCACGCGCCAGGCAGCCCAGCATGGCCGCCATGCTGGAATCCCGGCCCTGGCGTAACGCCTGGGCCGGACGCTGATCCTGGCGGATCTCGCCGGACGCATTCTCGACACTCAGATGCGACGACGCCGCGGCGAGACGCCGCGGCAGCCGGGAGAGCTCCTCCTCCAGCCGCTCGGCGGGGCCGAACAACCGGATATCGAGCTCGGGATCGGCCATGACGGCACTGGCGGCCCCCACCACGGCGACGCGGGGACCGAGGTCCCCACCCATGGCATCGACAGCAATCCGCATGTCAGCGGGTGCCAGGCATCATGACGACCGTCAGGACGACGTCGCCTCAGGCGTCGACGACCTTGCGACCCTTGTAGAAGCCGTCCGGGGAGACGTGGTGACGCAGGTGAGTGGTGCCGGTCTCCTGGTCCTGGGACAGGGCCTTGCCGCTCAGGGCGTCGTGGCTGCGACGCATGCCGCGCTGGGAACGGGTCTTGCGGTTCTTTTGAACTGCCATGAGATATCACTCCACAGTGAATCGATGAGGTATCAGGTTTTACCCTTGAGTTGCTTGAGCACCTCGAAGGGATTCTTCGCGGGCGAGTCCGAGTCCGACTCGGCGCTCTCCCCACTACTCAGCTCGTCGCGCGATACCGCGCAGTCAGCCTCGTCGTGGTAAACCACCTGGGGCAGACTGAGGATCAGTTCGTCCTCGATCACCGCCAGCAGGTTCAGCTGTTCGTTTTCCACCAGCACCGGCTCGTGGGTGCTCGGCAGAGTCGCCGCCAGGGCATCACTGGTGACCATCCCCAGCAGGAACTCGCTCTCGACCGTCTCGGGCATCGGCGAGAGGCAGCGCCGGCAGAGCAACTGAAGCTCGACGCTCAGGCGACCATGGATTTCGCGACGCCCCTGGGCGTCGATGGCGAAGTCCAGCCACACGCAGGCATCACCGTCCTGTCCGCCGGCTTCTTCGGCGAGACGGGGCATGTCGCCCAGTGCCACCAGGCCTTCGAGATGTTCGGCATGGGCCGCGAGCTTATAGGGCTCGACCCTGCCAGGGAGTCTTGAGGTCAACATAGGCGCGCAATGATAGGCACTCCCCTGCCCCCTGTCAAAGCCCGCTCCCCATGGGGTTACAATGCTTCTCCCATGGCGGCATCGACCGCCGCTTCGCACACACGAGGACCCCATCATGTCACGCCTGGTACTCGCCTCCGGCTCGCGCTTTCGCCGCCAGCTGCTCGACCGCCTGGAGCTCCCCTACGCCTGGGAGAGCCCCGACATCGACGAGACGCCCCGCCCCGGAGAATCGCCCCAGGCGCTGGTGCATCGCCTGGCGCTGGCCAAGGCCGAGCGCCTGGCCGCCGACCGGCCGAACCACCTGATCATCGGCTCCGACCAGGTGGCGGTCTTCGACGGCGAGGCACTCGGCAAGCCGGCCGATGCAGCGGCCGCCCGGACCCAGTTGGCGCGTTTCTCCGGCCAGCGGGTGAGCTTCTTGACCGGCCTTGCCTTGATCGATACCGGCCGCGCCAGCCACCGGGTCTGTCACGAGCGCTACGATGTACTCTTCCGCCGGCTGGGCGAGGCCGAGATCGCCCGCTACGTCCAGCGCGAACGCCCGCTGGACAGCGCCGGTAGCTTCCGCATGGAAGGCCTCGGCATCACCCTGTTCGAGCGCCTGGAAGGCGACGACCCCAACACCCTGATCGGGCTGCCACTGATCCGACTCTGCCAGTGGCTACGCGAGGCCGGACTCGACCCGCTGGGATAGCGCCAAGCGCCATGCAATAGGATATCAGCGGCGCCGGCGAAACAAGCAAAGGCTCAAGGCAGCTCGTAGCGTAACGGCGAGGCCGCCCGGGGCAGCCCGACCCATTCGGCGGCGACTCGCCCGAAGCGCCGCGTCAAGCGCTCGAAGGGGTCCAGCTGCGGCGTGTAATCCTCGGTCCGCGGCGTAGCCAGGCGCTCGCGCGCCAGCGTATCGAGGCTGCCGAGCTCGTCGATCAGCCCCAGATCGAGGGCCTGCTCGCCGGTCCAGATCAGGCCGCTGAACAGGCGCCCGTCGTCGGCGAGCCGGTCGCCACGCCCGGCCTTGACGTCATCGATGAACTGGCGATGCGTGGTGGAAAGCACTTGCTGCCAGAATTCGCGCTGCTCGGAGGAGATCGCCGAGAAGGGGTCGAGGAAGGCCTTGTTGTCACCGGCGGTGAACACCCGTCGCTCGACTCCCAGGCGCTCGATGGCGTCCTTGAAACCGAAGCCGGCATTGATGACACCGATCGATCCCACCAGGCTTGCCGGAGCGGCGACGATCCGGTCGGCGGCGGCAGCCACATAGTAGGCACCGCTGGCACCGATATCCTCGATCACCGCGATGATTGGCTTGTCACCCTGCGCGCGCAGGCGCATCAGCTCGTCATAAATGCGCTGAGACTGCACCGGGCTGCCACCGGGGCTATCGATGTGCAGCACCAGCGCTTCGGCATCCGGCGCCTCCCAGGCCCGCCGCACCCCCTCGATGACCCGCTCGGCGCTGGCCCGGGAGTCGCCATCGATCACGCCACCCACCTCCACGACCCCCAGGTGAGGACCGGCCGCATCGCCACTCCCCGGCACCGCGAAGAGGCCGTAGAGCGTCGTGCTCAGCGAGGCCAGGATCAGGAAGGCGAACAGGAAGCGGAAGAACAGTTTCCAGCGCCGCGAACGACGCTGTTCGCTGAGCACACCATCGATCCAACGATCGAGCATCGCCTGCTGAGCAAGCGCACGGCGCTCACGCAGCGTCTCGGCATCTTCCGCATCGGCCTCCGGCGTTGCGTCGGCCATGTCTCGGCGTCGCCGTGCGTCCCGGGCCTGCCCGGCGCTGAGTTCGGGACCCTGGGTCCAATCATCGCGTCGTTCGTCGTCCATAACGTTACCTCCTTAAAACGAGAATCGCGGCGTTCAGCCGTGCAGCCAGTCGACCAGGGCCGGAAAGGCCTCGGCGGTGAACACCGGACGACTGACGGCCAGGCGCTCCGGCGCATGCACCCCATAGGTCACGGCGATGCGATCCATGCCCAGCGCCCGGGCCATCTCCAGGTCATACTCGGTGTCGCCGACCATCACCGCCTCCTCGACCGGCACCGCGAGTTCGGCAAGCAGCTCCTCGAGCATCCGCGGGTGCGGCTTGGAAAGCGTCTCGTCGGCCGTGCGACTGGCATGGAACCAGTGCCCGGCGTCGCTCTCGCGAAAGACCCGATCGAGCCCGCGACGGCTCTTCCCGGTGGCCACCGCCAGGCGGCTGCCGGCATCGGTACGCAGCCGCGACAAGCCCTCGACCACCCCCGGATAAAAGGGCATCGGCGTGACGTCGCCTTCCACGAAGTGATAGGCGTAGCGGCGTCGCAAGGCCTCCGCATCCTCGGGGCCGATCCCCGGGCACAGCTTGGCGATGGCCTCGGGCAGCCCGAGCCCGATGATGTCGCGCACATTCTCCGCGGGCAGCTCCCCCCAGCCAACATCGCGCCCGGCGGCCTGCATGCAGGCGACGATGCGTGCCACCGAGTCCATCAGGGTGCCGTCCCAGTCGAAGATCATCAGTCGATAACGCATAAAGGCTCCGGGTCAGCGGGCATGACGGGCGCTTTCCAGCACGCCGTCGAGGGCCTCGCCCAGCGGTGCGCGGATCTTCACCGGCTTGCCGCTGGTCGGCTCGGGAAAGGTCAACGAGGACGCGTGCAGGAACAGCCGCGACAACCCCAGCTGCGCGGCGATACGCCCGCCTTCCCGGCTACCGTACTTATCATCGCCGAGCAAGGGGTGGCCGGCATGCGCGGCATGCACGCGAATCTGATGGGTGCGACCGGTGACCGGCTCGGCCTCGATCAGGGTGGCGCGGGCGAAGGCTTCGCGCACCGCGAAGCGCGTGCGCGCCACCTTGCCCGCGCTATCGACCCTCACCCGGCGCTCGCCGTTGCCGGCGTCGAAGCGATCCAGGCGGGCGCTGACGAAGTCGCGCCGAGCCGGCCAGCGGCCCGCCACCAAGGCCAGGTACTGCTTGCTCATCTCATGGCGCTTGAGCGCCGCGTTGAGACTCAACAGCGCCGGCCGCGACTTGGCCAGCAGCAGACAGCCGGAGGTGTCGCGATCCAGGCGATGCACCAGCTCGAGGAAGTCCAGGTCTTCGCGGACCTGGCGCAGGGCCTCGATCAGGCCGATCTTGACCCCGCTACCACCATGCACGGCCAGCCCCGAGGGCTTGTTGATGACCATCCAGTCGCGACCTTCCAGCAACACGCTGCCGGCCAGCAGGTTACGCAGGTTATCGCTGACCTCGCGCACCGCCTCGCGCGGGGCAAGCCTGAGCGGCGGGATGCGTACCACATCACCCAGCGCCAGGCGTGTATCGGCCTTGACGCGCTTCTTGTTCACCCGCACCTCACCCTTGCGCACGATGCGATAGATCAACGTACGAGGCACGCCCTTGACGCGCGTCATCAGGAAGTTGTCGACCCGCTGACCCACCTGGCCCTCGGTCACTTCCACCCACTGCACCTCGCGACCATCGCTCATCCAGCTCTCCACTTGCCAGCGTCGTAAAAGCCGCATTCTACCCCACTGCGTAGCGTCCTGCCGCCAATTGCTGGGCATCTCCTTTACTGTTATATTGCCGAGGCGTTCCAATGGACAGAACCGTCCGCTCGGCGCCTGCACGACAGACACGCAGGCCGGAACGATAAAATCAGGCCGCGACGACGCTCCCCACGAGGTCACGCCGCCGACAGGAAAACGATACAACGCCACGCCCGCCCCGCCTCGCTCCCGACGAGCAAGCGGCGACCACGGGATACGTATAACACCGTGCCGGAGGCCGGCGTTGGCGAATCGATGAATGCCAGGTGTTGGCGGTGACCGCAGGACCGGATGGGCAACGCAACGACCCGCCGAGAACATGTCCTGCCTCCGCCCCGTACTCAACATGATCATGCCGTGCCGGCTCGCCACCGTTTTCAGGCCCCGACACGGACGGGCGCAGTTTCGCTTCCGCGACATGCGCTGAGCACAAGCACGCAGCACCCAGCGGTTCGCCTTCGTCATTGCCCATGGGCGCCCACCGGCGCGTCCATTTTGCGAGACGACATGAAACGGATGCTCATCAACGCGACCCAGCCCGAAGAGCTGCGCGTCGCCCTGGTCGATGGACAACGCCTGTACGACCTGGACATCGAATCCGGTGCCCGGGAACAGAAGAAAGCCAACATCTATCGCGGCAAGATCACCCGCGTGGAACCCTCCCTCGAAGCGGCCTTCGTCGATTTCGGCGCAGATCGCCATGGCTTCTTGCCCCTCAAGGAAATCTCCCGCGAGTACTTCCTCAAGGAAACCTCGGGCCGCCCCAACATCAAGGAAGTGCTCAAGGAAGGCCAGGAAGTCATCGTCCAGGTCGACAAGGAGGAGCGTGGTAACAAGGGCGCGGCCCTGACCACCTTCATCAGCCTGGCCGGGCGCTTTTTGGTGCTGATGCCCAACAACCCTCGGGCCGGCGGCATCTCGCGACGCATCGAGGGCGAGGAGCGCGCTCAGCTCAAGGACGCCATGAGCCAGCTGACCGTGCCCGACAAGATGGGCCTGATCGTGCGCACCGCCGGCATCGGGCGTAACCCCGAGGAGCTGCAATGGGACCTCGACTACCTGGTGCAGGTCTGGGAGTCGATCACCGAGGAAGCCGGTAAGCGGTCCGCCCCCTTCCTGATCTACCGCGAGTCCAACGTCATCATCCGCGCCATGCGCGACTATCTGCGCCAGGACATCGGCGAGGTGTTGATCGACAGCGAGCAGGTTCATCAGGAAGCGCTCGGCTTCATCCGCCAGGTGATGCCCTCCTACCAGCAGAAGATCAAGCGCTACGCCGACGAGGTCCCGCTGTTCTCGCGCTTCCAGATCGAATCCCAGATCGAGACCGCCTACGAGCGCGAGGTCAAGCTGCCCTCCGGCGGCTCGATCGTCATCGACCATACCGAGGCACTGGTCTCCATCGACATCAACTCGGCCCGCGCCACCCGCGGCAGTGATATCGAGGAGACCGCGCTGCAGACCAACAGCGAGGCGGCCGACGAGATCGCCCGCCAGTTGCGCCTGCGCGACATCGGCGGCCTGGTGGTCATCGACTTCATCGACATGAGCCCGGCGCGCAACCAGCGTGAGGTCGAGAACCGCATGCGCGATGCGCTCAAGCTCGATCGTGCCCGGGTGCAGATCGGTCGCATCTCCCGCTTCGGACTGATGGAAATGTCCCGCCAACGGCTGCGCCCCTCGCTGGGTGAGACCAGCGGCGTGGTCTGCCCGCGCTGCGACGGCCAGGGCACCATCCGCGACGTGCGCTCCATCTCGCTATCGATCATGCGCCTGATCGAGGAAGAGGCGATGAAGGAGCGCAGCGCCCAGATTCGCGCCATCCTCCCGGTGCCGGTCGCCACCTACCTGCTCAACGAGAAGCGCACGACGCTGGCCGACATCGAGCGTCGCCAGGGCGTACGCGTGGTGATGCTGCCCAACCCCGAGATGGACACGCCCCACTACGACGTACAGCGTCTACGCGACGACCATGTCGACGAGGAAGGCACCGCCAGCCTGCCCAGCCACGAGCTGCCTACGGCCACCGAGGTCGGCAAGGAGCCCGAGGCCGCCTTCGGCAAGCCGGTGCAGCGCGACGAAGCCGCGGTGAAGACCGTGGTGCACCACGACCCGGCGCCCGCCTCCCTGCTGCAGGAAGAGCCCGCCGCGCCGAGCGAGGCGAAGCCCAATAAGCCCAAGGCCGCCGCATCGGCCGAGCCGAAAGCCAAGCCCGCCGAGAAACCGGCCCACAAGCCGGCCCCCACGGCGAAGCCCAGCGCCGCCACGTCGGCCGCTCGCGAGGGGGTTCTGAGCCGCCTGGCCAAGGGTTTCTCGCGTCTGCTGAGCGGCGAAGAATCCGCCCAGCCGAGCCAGCCGCCCCGCCAATCCGAGCGTGGCACGCAATCGAGCCAGCGCCAGGCCAATGCCTCTCGCACGGCCGGCGACAACGGCGGTCGCCAGGAGCAGCGCGGCGAGGGCAACAAGACCGGCGACAACCGTTCCGGTGGTGGTAATGGCCGCCAGCGCAACAACCGGCGTGGCGGTCAGCGCCAGGAACGCGGCGACCAACGCGACGAGTCGCGCAACAACGGCAAGCCGCAGCGCCAAGGCGACGGCAAGCCCCGCAACGACAAGTCCGAACAGGCCGACAAGAGCGGCGGCCAAGGCCGTGGCGGTCGTGGTCGCGGCCAGCGCCAGGACGACGGTCGTCAGCAGGCCGAGGGCCGCAAGCCTCAGGAAAGCAATAACCCGGCGCGCAAGCCCCAGGGCGGCAAGCCGCAACAGGGTGGCAAGTCTCAGGACACCAAGCCTCAGGAAGGCAAGGGTCAGGACCGCAAGGCCGAGCCGACCAAGCCCGAGCGCCCCCAGGATGATGGCGCGGCCGTCGCGACGGATACCACGCCGAAACGCACGCGCAACAACCCGCGCCGGCGTCGTCGCCAGCACGCCCTGAACCCGGACGCGGTCGCCGAGCAGCAACGCCTGCAGGCCGAGGCCGCCAAGGCCGAGACCCAGCCCGAAGAGGCCAAGTCCGAGGCACCCCAGGCCGAGGCGAAAGCCGAAGCACCCGAGGCCGAAGCCAAGCCGCAGCCGAAGGCCGAGGCGAAAGCCGAAGCGCCCAAGTCCGAAGCCAAGCCAGAGCCGAAGGCCGAAGCGCCCAAGTCCGAAGCCAAGCCGGAGCCGAAGGCCGAAGCGCCCAAGTCCGAAGCCAAGCCAGAGCCGAAGGCCGAAGCGCCCCAGGCCGAGGCCAAGCCGCAGCCGAAGGCCGAAGCGCCCAAGTCCGAAGCCAAGCCAGAGCCGAAGGCCGAAGCGCCCAAGCCCGAGGTCAAGCCGGAGCCGAAGGCCGAAGCGAAAGCCGAAGCGCCCCAGGCCGAAACTAAGCCGCAGCCGAAGGCCGAGGCCAAGACTGAGGCAGCCGAGGTCAAGCCGGAGCCGAAGGCCGAAGCGAAAGCCGAAGCGCCCCAGGCCGAGGCCAAGCCGGAGCCGAAGGCCGAAGCGAAAGCCGAAGCGCCCCAGGCCGAGGCCAAGCCGGAGCCGAAAGCCGAAGCGCCCAAGTCCGAAGCCAAGCCGGAACCGCAAGCCGAGGCTCAGCCCGAAGAGACCAAGCCGGAGCCGCAGGCCAAGGCGAAAGACGAGACGCCGCATCGCCGCCGTCGCGCCCATAACGACCCACGAGAAATCCGTCGTCGGGAACAGGAGGCTAAGCGGCAGGAAGGCTGATCCTGACGCTACCCCCTGAAAGCAAACGCCCGTGGCCATTGGCCACGGGCGTTTTCGTCGGTCACGGAAAAAATCGAACGGTAGCGCTAGGCGTTGTCTGAAAAGTCGTCGAGCAAAGGCTAGGGCTAGGCCCGCTCCAGACGGGCTCGCGCACTTCCCACATCCATGTGGGGCGCAAGACAAGAATCAGCGACAAATCGACAGGGGTTGCCAATTTGGGCAGCTCCGCTGCTCGAAGAGCGAATGACAGGATGTCGCTCGTCAAAAGCCGGAGTTTACGGAGTGCCAATGGGGACTTTGAGCTGATTGTTAGCGTGGCATGGCCGAGCGCAGACGGTTTTCAGACATTGCCTAGGTCTCGCCTTCGCCTTCTCCCACCAGCCGGGGCTCACGCTCCAGCGCCACGGCGAAGCGGCGCTCCACCCTCTCGGCAATACTCGCGGCGAAGGCCAACAGTCCGGCCGCGTCGCCACCGCCATGATGGACCAGCACCAGGGCCTGACGGTCGTGGACCGCGAAGGGACCGTCACGCCAGCCCTTGAGCCCGCAACGATCGATCAGCCAGCCGGCCGCCAGCTTGGTGCGGCCATCCGCCAACGGGTAGCCGGGCATGTCGGGGTGCACCGCGCGCAGCGCCGCCGCACGCTCCGCGGAGACCACCGGGTTCTTGAAGAAGCTCCCGGCATTACCGAGCACCGCCGGGTCCGGCAACTTCTCACGACGCACCGCACACACGGCCTCGGCCACCTCGAGCGGCGTAGGTGACGCCCCGACCCGGCGCGCCAGGTCGCCGTAACCGAGCCTCGGCTCGCCCCGACGCGAGACCCGCAACACCAGCCGGGTGATCACCACCCGCCCCGCCAGGGCATGCTTGAAGACGCTGTCGCGATAGCCGAAGCCACACGCCTGCGCGTCCAGCACCGCCTCGCGGCCATCGTCGAGACGGACGAGATGCACCGCCTCGAGCACCTCCGCCAGCTCGACGCCATAGGCACCGATGTTCTGGATCGGCGCCGCGCCACAGTGGCCGGGGATCAGCGCCAGGTTCTCCAGCCCCCAGAGGCCTCGCTCGGCCAACGCCATGACCAGCTCGTGCCACACCACGCCGGCCTCGACATGGACCCGCACGGCGTCGCCCTCGGCCTCTTCCAGCCACCATGCACGCAGGGCCGGCTGGACCACCAACCCGGGCAGCGTGGCGGGCAATATCAGGTTGCTACCACCGCCCAGCACCAGGGTCGGCCAGCCCGACCGGCAGGCCAATGCCAGGGCCTCACCGAGCTCGGCGGCGCTGCGCGGGGCGACGAAGCGTTCGGCACGACAGGCGAGCCCCAGCGTATTGGCCGAGGTCAGGTCATGATCGGCGAGGACCGTCAGGCTCAAGCGTCACGCTCCAGGCGGCGACGCAGCTCCGCGACCAGGCCGTTCGAGGCCGCCTCGACCAGGTCCAGCACCGTCTCGAAGCCCTCGTCGCCACCGTAGTAGGGGTCCGGCACCGCGCGTTCGGGCAGCCCGGCGAAGGCCAGAAAGAGCCCCAGGTGTGCCTCGACGCCGCCCGGACGGCGTGCCTCCAGCGCGGCCAGGTTGTCGTGGTCCATGGCCAGCAGATAGTCGTAGCGGATGAAGTCGTCATCCTCCAGCTGGCGGGCCCGCTGGGCGGAGATATCGAGCCCGCGCGAGGCCGCGGCGGCCTGGGCCCTGACATCCGGAGCCTTGCCCGCGTGCCAGGAACCGATACCGCAGGAATCGACCTCGATGCGATCGGCGAGCCCCGCCTCCTCCAGCTGGCGACGCAGCATGCCCTCGGCGGTAGGCGAACGACAGATATTGCCCAGGCAGACGAACAGCACCCGCATCACGCCTCCCCTTCCGCATGCCCCAGGATCTCGCGAACCCGGGCAAGGTCCTCGGCGGTGTCCACCCCGGCCGGATGCGGCTCCCGGGACAACGCGACCTGGATGGCATGGCCATGCTGCAGGGCACGCAACTGCTCGAGCTGTTCGAGCTGTTCGAGCGCCGAGGGCGACCAGTGGCGATACTCGGCGAGGAAACTCGCGCGGTAGGCGTAGAGGCCGATATGACGCAGCCAGGCATCGGTCTCGAGCAGCTCGGGCCGGGCGGCGAAGGTGTCGCGATCCCAGGGGATGGGCGCACGGGAGAAGTACAGCGCGCGCCCGGAGAGTGCGCGCACCACCTTGACCACGTTGGGATTGAACAGCGTCTCGACATCGCCGATCGGCTCGGCCAGGGTGGCGATCGAGGCGCCGGGGTCGTCCATGAGGCGGGCCGCCACCTGATCGATCAAGGCAGACGGCAGCAGCGGCTCGTCGCCCTGGACATTGACCAGCACGGCGTCGTCGGAAAGCCCCAGGCGTTCGGCCACCTCGGCCAGGCGATCGGTACCCGACGGATGATCGTCGCGGGTCATCACCACCTCGGCACCCAGCGACGCGAGGCCTGCCTCGATGCGCGGATCATCGGTGGCCACCACCACACGGCCGGCGGCGCTGGCCGCCGCCCGGCGCCAGACATGCGCCACCATCGGCTCGCCGGCGATATCGAGCAACGGTTTACCCGGCAGACGGCTAGACGCGAAACGCGCCGGAATCACGGCGATGAAATCCTGCATCATGCCTCCTCAGCCCTCGGCGCCGGTCGACGGCGGCAGTTTCTCGTCCACATCCAGGGCCCGCGCCTCGTCGGGCAGCATCACCGGGATACCGTCGCGCACGGAATAGGCCAGGCCGTCGTAGCGACAGACCAACTCGCCTGCCTCACGATCATAGACCAGCTTGCCCTTGCACAACGGGCAGATCAGCATCGCCAGCAGTTGCTTGTCCATCTCTCACGCCTCCGGAATCAGCATCGACGACCGCCTGAACGGCGGCCGCCAGGAAAGTCACAGCGTCGCCAGGCGCTCGTCCAGCCAGGCGACGAATTCAGGATCGGGCAGCGCCTCCACCTCCAACACCCAGGCCTCGTCTGCCTCCAACTCGCGGCACTTGACCGCGTCCTTGGCGGTCATCACCAACGGGCGACCGTCCGCGAAGGTCAGGTCATCGGCATTGAAGCGATGATGGTCGGCGAAGGGATGCGTCCAATGGGCGATCCCCAGCTCCTTGAGCGTCTCGAAGAAGCGCGCCGGGCGGCCGATACCGGCCAGGGCGTGCACCGGCGCCACGAACGGCGTCGGCATCACCGCCCGACGATCACCGCCGCCCAGCGGGCGCCAGCCGGCCGGCGCGAGGCGCATGCGATAGCGGCCGTCGAGGGCGGTGTCGCGAGGCGTGCCGTTGACCATCACGGCATCCACCGTCGACAGCCGCTCGAGCGGCTCACGCAGCGGGCCGGCCGGCAGGCAGCGGCCGTTGCCGAGCCCCCGGTGGCCATCCACCACCACCAGCTCGAGGTCACGGCCCAGCGGCAGATGCTGCAGGCCGTCATCGGACAGCAGGATATCGCAGCCTGCCTCCACCAGCCGCCGGGCACCCCGCGGGCGATCGGGGTCGACCACCACCGGCACGCCGGTCTGATCCGCCAGCATGCGGGGCTCGTCGCCACAGGCCGAGGCCGGGGTCTCGACATCGACCCACAATGGATAGCGCTCCGCCCGACCGCCGTAACCCCGCGATAGGATGCCCGGCGTCCAACCGCCCTCCTCGAGATGGCGCGCCAGCCAGGCCACCAACGGCGACTTGCCGGTGCCGCCCAGGGTGATGTTGCCCACCACCACGACCGGCACCGGGGCGCGCCAGACCTTGCGCCGGCCCTCGGCGTAGGCACGGATCCGACGCGCCACCACCCGACGATAGAGCCGTTCCAGTGGGCGCAGCGGCCACAGCCAGAAGGCTCCCGCGTAGGCCGCCTCGAGCCAGCGCTCACCGAATCCCTTCATGCCGGCCCGGCATCCTGGAACTGCAGGCGGTGCAGCGCCGCATAGGCGCCCTCGCGCGCCAGCAACTCGGCATGGCTGCCCTGCTCGACGATCTCGCCGCCCTCCATCACCAGGATGCGATCGGCCCGCTCGATGGTCGAGAGCCGATGCGCGATGACGAAGGTGGTGCGATCGCGACACACCTCCTCCAGGGCCGCCTGGATATAACGCTCGGACTCGGTATCCAGCGCCGAGGTCGCCTCGTCGAGGATCAACAACGGCGCATCCTTGAAGATCGCCCGGGCGATGGCCAGGCGCTGGCGCTGGCCGCCGGAGAGCATCACGCCGTTCTCGCCCACCACGGTGGCATAGCCCTGGGGCATGCGTTCGATGAACTCATGCGCGTGAGCGGCCCGTGCCGCGGCTTCGATCGCCGCCGGATCGGGGTCATCGATGCCATAGGCAATGTTGCCGGCGATGCTGGCGTTGAACAGCGTGACCTGCTGGGAGACCAGGGCGATGCTGCGACGCAGCGGCTGCAGCTTGAAGTCCTCGATCGGCACGCCGTCCAGGCGAATGCGTCCCGCCGTCGGCCGATAAAAGCGTGGCATCAGCCCCATCAGGGTCGACTTGCCGCTGCCCGAGCGGCCGACGATGGCCACCATCTCGCCGGGGCTGACCTCCAGATCGATGCCCTTGAGCACCTCCGGCTGATCGGCGCCATAGGCGAAGCGCACGCCCTCGAGGCTGACCCGCCCCTCGAGCCGACCCGGCTCGCGCTGGCCACCATCATCCTCGAGGGAGATATCCAGCAGGCCGAACAGCTCACCGGCCGCGGCCAGTCCCTTCTGGATCGTGGCATTGATCTCGGTGAGTTGGCGCACCGGCTTGGCCATCAGCGACGCCGCGGTGATGAAGGCGACGAATTCACCGGGGGTCATGTCGTCCAGCATCGCCGGCGACATGGCCAACCACACCAGTATCGCCAGGGACAGCGCCACCAGCAGCTGGATCACCGGCGTGCTGGTGGCCTTGGTCAGGGCCTCCTTCATGCTCTGGCGACGGTTGACCTCGCTGGCCTCGGCGAAGCGGGCCTTCTCGAAGGCCTCGGCGCCATGGGTGCGCACCACCCGATAACCGGATAGCGCCTCGGAGGCCACGTGGGTCACATCGCCCATGGAACGCTGGATACGCCGCGAGATGCGTCGGAAACGCTTGCTGGCATAGCTCACCACGCCGCCGATCAGCGGGGTGACCGCCAGGAACAGCAGGGTCAGCATCCAGTTGGTCCAGAGCAGGTAAGCCACCAGGCCGATCACGAACAACCCCTCGCGCAGCAGGATGGTGATCGCCTTGGTGGCGGCCCCGGTCACCTGCTCGACGTGATAGGTGACCCGTGAGATCAGGTGTCCCGTGGAATGCTCGTCGAAGAAGCGCCCCGGCAGGTGCAGCATGTGGCCGAAGACGTCGCAACGCAGCGCGTGGACCAGGTTCCGCGCGACGCTGCTCATGAAATAGGTGCCGAGGAAGGTGCCCAGTCCGCGGGTCGCGAACATGCCGACCACGAACAACGGCAGCATCAGGCGGAAGGCGGCGTCCGGTTGTTGGATGCCGTCGATCAGCCGCTTCATCATCTCGGCCAGCGCCGTACTGGAGGCGGCATAGATGGCATAGCCGACGACAGCCAGGGCGAAGGCTTTCCAATGGGGCTTCACATAGCCCAGCAGACGCTTGTAGAGGGTCCAGCCCGAGTGTTCGCTCACGGTGTCTCCGCTTCAGAATGTGTCGCCTCGGCGGTGGCGATTCGCACCCGCCGAATGTCCAGGGCGCCGGCCCGGTCGAGCACCCGCACCACGTCGGCGTGGGTCGCGCGGGCGTCGGCCTCGATCACAAGCCCGTGCTCGCGAGCGGCCGGGGCGGCGTCGCTCAACGCCACGGCCAGCTGTCCCGCCGTCAGGCGCCGGCCACCCAGGCGATACCCATCGTCGGGGGTGACCACCACCGTCACCGCACTGGCCCCGGCGGTGCCTCCGGCGACGCCCTCGGGGAGTTCCAACTCGAGCGCCCGGCGGGTCTCGAAGGTGGTCGAGACCATGAAGAAGATCAGCAGCAGGAAGACCACATCAATCAGCGGGGTCAGGTTGATGTCCACCGCCTCGCGCCGCCTGCGCGGCACCCTCATGGGAGCTCTCCCTTCCCCGCGGGGCGCCCGGCCGACTCGTGGCGCTCCGCCAGCGTCAGCTCGCCGTCGTGATGGGCCAGGCATTCCACCACCTGGCCGGCCTGCGCCTCGATGCGCAGCGTGATGTCCTCGATCCGCCGCTGGAAGTAGCGATGGAAGATCAGCGCGGGAATCGCCACGCTCAGGCCTGCCGCGGTCGTCACCAGCGCCCGGGAGATGCCACCGGCCAGATCGGCGGTGCGCTCACCGCCGTCGCTTGCGACCAGTACCGCGAAGACCTCGATCATGCCCACCACGGTGCCCAACAGCCCGATCAGCGGCGCGATCGAGGCGACGGTGCCGAGCGGGCTCAGGAAGCGCTCCATGTCGTGCACCACCGCCGTGGCGGCCTCCTGGAAGCGTGCCCGGACCTGCTCGTGACCGAGCCGCGCATGGCGTAAACCGGCCGCCAGCACGCCGCCGAGCGGCGAATGACGCGCCAGCCAGTCGAGATCGACCTGGCCACGCGCCACCTGGGAGCCGACCTCCTCGGCGAGGCCTCGCGGGGCGATACGCGCGGCGCGCAGCGCCCACAGGCGCTCGACCACGATGGCCACCGCCACCAGCGAACAGCCGAGCAACGGCACCATCAGCCAGCCCCCGGCGATCAGGGCCTCCATCAGGGTCATGGGGTCACCTCCCTCGAGCAGTCACCGGCGCCTCCGGCATCGATGCAGGCGATTCTAACGCAAGGCAACCGCCTCCGACACCGCCACGCCGCCAGGCCGCCGAACGCTCGGCCTCGAGCCGCTCGTCTGCGCCCAGCCATAGCGTCACGGCGCCATCCTCGGCGGTGCTCCACAGGCAGCTGCCGAGCCGTCGGAAGCGCCTCACGACCGCCGGGGCGGGGTGACCGAAGCGGCTATGCCGTCCCGCGCTGAAGATCACCTGAGACGGTCGGGTGGCCGCCAGGAAAGCCGGGTTGGAGCTGGTCCGGCTGCCATGGTGCCCGGCCACCAACACCGTCACCGGCCCGTTCAACCGAGGGATCAGCGCATGCTCCACCCGGGCCCCGGCATCGCCGCTGATCAGCAAGCGCTGCGCCCCCACCGAGATCAACAGCACGCAGGAGCGATCGTTGTCGGACAATCCCGTCGCGCCGGCGGGTGGCCAGAGCACGCGGAAGTCCACGCCATCACGCCGCCAGCGTCGCCCCGCCACGCAGGGCTCGGTCGCCACCGGCAATACGCTGCCCGGCGGCGCCAGGTAACGCCCCACCGAATGCGCGGCGGCCAACGCGTGAAGCCCGCCGGCGTGGTCGCGGTCGTCATGGCTGACGATGACGTCGTCGAAGCGCTGCCCCGCGGGCCACAGCGAATCGAGCGGCATGAAGCCGGAGGCGAAACGCGGCCCGGTATCGATCAGTGCCCGATAGTGGGTGGTGCGCAGCGCCACCAGCTGCCCCTGGCCCACATCATGGATGCGCACGCGCAGCTCGCCCTGGGCCGGCAGTGGCGGCGTCACCGACCAGACCCCGAGGGCCAGCAGCAAGCTGCCGACCAGACGCAGCCGCAGCACCAGGCCCGGCAGCGACCACAGCAGCCCACTCAGGATCAGCCCCGCCCCCAGCGCCTCGGCCACAACCGCGGGCGGCTGCCAGAGCGGGGCGATACGCACCGCCACCCCGAGCCCGGCGGCGACGCCGTGGGCCAGCATCCCGAACACCTGCCAGATGCCATCGGCTAGCGGCGGCGCCCAGGACACTGCCCAGCCCGCCAGCCCTAGCGGCACCATCATGCTGCCGACCCAGGGTACCGCCACCAGGTTGATCAGTGGCGCGGCCGGCGCGAGCCGATCGAAGGCCAGCAGCACCGCGCCGGCCATCACCGGCGCCAGCAACAGCTGGCTGCGCACCAGGGCCCATAGCCAGCCGCGCCACCCTCGCGGCCGTGGCCGGCCCTGCCAGATCAGGATCAGCAGCGCCACGGCACCGAACGATAGCCAGCTCCCCGGGCGCCACACCGCCAGCGGATCGAGGATCACCACCAGCGCCAGGGCCAACCACCAGGCCTGCCAGGGGGCCGGCGCATGGCGCCCGCTGGCGGCCCAGAGCCCCACCAGTACCATGATCATCGCGCGCATCGCCGGCGGCTCGAGGCCGGCGAGCCCGGCATAGGCCACCGCCGCCGCCCCGGCGCACCACCAAGGCCAGATCGCCATGCGCCAGCGCCCCGGTGACAGGCCCCGCGACAGCCACCGCGCCAGCCACAGCGCGACGCCGGCCACCAGCCCTACATGCAGCCCGGAGATCACCATCAGATGCGTCGTGCCGCTGGCGTTGAGCAGCGCCCAGTCATCCTCGTTCAACCGCTCACCGGCGCCCAGCGTCAGCGCCGCCAGCCAGCGCGTCGTCAACGGCGCCAGTGCCTGCGCATCGAGCCGCGCAAGCGCCCAGCGGCGTGGCGAGACACCCGCGGCCTCCAGGCGCCGGGGCGGCGGCGCCTCGCGCACATAACCGGTGGCCTGGAGGCCCTCGCGGCGCAGCCAGGCGCGATAGTCGAAGGTATCGGGATTGGCGAAGCCCGCGGGCGGTCGCAGCCGAACGGTCAGCCGCCAGCGCTCACCGGCGACCATCGCCGGCGCCCCATAGGCGTTCAGGCGGATGCGCGACAGCCGATCGCAGCCGGGCAGGCCCGCCGCGCGTGGGCGACACCCCGCCACCGCCAGCCGCAAACGCGTCAGGCCATCCTCCCGGGCCACCGAGATCAGACGCCCCTCTACCGTCAGGTCCTGGCGGCTGAGCCCGGCGGGGAGTTCGCCACCCCGTGTCCAGCCGAGCTCCCAGGCGACCAGCACGGTCACCGACAGCAGCAGCACGAGACGCCAGCGACGGGCCGCCAGCCCTATCAGTAGTGCCAGCCCCAGCGCCTGGAGCCAGGCGGCTTCTGCGGCATGGCCGACGAATGCCCCCGCGAGGGCGGCAAGCGCGAGCGGCTGGGCCAATCCTGTTGCCATGGGCATCATCCCGGAACGGCCCGCCCGACGAATCAGGCTAACCAGGCAACGACGCGTTGATCGGCGCCATGGCGAGGGGGCGGGCTTGTATGGATAATAGCGCGCATATCGAAGCCGCGAGCCCATCGTCATGCCGCGTCGTCTCCTGCAACGCTACTTACCCCATCCCGAGACGCTCAGGCGCCAGCGCTCCCTGCGCTTCTTGAGCCACCTGATCGGTAATCCCTCGCTGTGGATGCTGTCACGGCGCAGCGTGGCCAACGCTTTCTTCGTCGGCCTGTCCTGCGCTCTGCTGCCGATCCCCTTCCAGATGGCACTGGCCGCGCTGGGCGCCTGGGCGCTGCGCGCGAACCTACCGCTGTCGGTGAGCCTGGTGTGGATCACCAACCCGCTGACCATGCCGCTGATCTTCTACGGTAACTATCGGCTGGGGGCCTGGCTGCTGGAACTCCCTGCCCGCGATGCCCCCACGAACCTGTCCACCGAATGGGTCACCGAGCAGCTGCTTGACGCCTTGCCGGCGCTGGCGACCGGTTCGCTGGTGGCGGCCATCCTGGCCGGAGGGCTGGGCAGCCTGACGATTCGTCTGGCGTGGCGCTGGCAGGTCTCGCGCAGCTGGAGGCGTCGGGCGCGGCGCCGCCGTGACCGGCTGAGCGACCGCGCCTGAGCGAAGGGGCGGAGTGGATGGGGGGCGGAACGCGCCTCAGGCGGCGGGCGCGTCCGGTGTCAGGCGGCCGGCATCGAGGCGCAGCACCCGATCCTGGTGGGCGGCCAGCCCCGGATCATGGGTCACGATCACGAAGGCGCAGGCGGCGCTGGCGGAGAGCTCGTCCATCAGCGCCAGGATGCTGCCCGCGGTGGTCTGGTCGAGGTTGCCGGTGGGCTCGTCCATCAGCACCAGGCTCGGGTCGGCGACCAACGCCCGGGCAATAGCCACGCGCTGGCGCTCGCCGCCGGAGAGCTCACCGGGCTTGTGGGCGGCCCGTTCTGCCATGCCCACACGCTCCAGCAGCTTCAAGGCCTTGGCCTCGGCATCCCGCTTGCGCTGCCCACGCACGATCAGCGGCAAGGCGGTGTTCTCCACCGCCGTGAATTCGGCGAGCAGGTGATGGAACTGATAGACGAAACCGATGTGCTGGTTGCGAAAGCGCCCCAGGGCCGCATCGCTCAGGGTGTGCAACGCCTGGTCGGCGATACGCACCTCGCCATGGCTGGGATGATCGAGCCCGCCCAGCAGGTTGAGCAGGGTCGTCTTGCCGGAACCGGAGCTGCCGACCACCGCCACCCGTTCGCCGGCGCGCATCTCGAGGGTCAGATCATCGAGCACGGTGATATCGCGCGGCCCCTCGCGATAGACCCGGGTCAGGCCGGCACACGACAGCACCACCTCGCGCCGGCCGGCGTCACCGGCGCCATCCTGGGTCATGACGGAATCATTCATAGCGGAGCACCTCGGCAGGCTGAACCCGGGCCGCTCGCCAGGCCGGGTAGAGGGTCGACAGGAAGGTCAGCACGAAGGCCGCGGCGACGATCTGGCCCACATCGGACCACAGCAGCTGCGAGGGCAACTCGCTGATGAAGTAGACGCCGGCATCGAGGAAGTGGATGCCGAAGGTCGACTCGACGAAGGCGAGGATATCGGAGACCGTCAGCGCCAGTAACACGCCAAGCCCCACCCCTATCAATATGCCGATCACCCCGATGGCCAGCCCCTGGACCATGAAGATGCCCATGATCGAGCGTGGCGTGGCGCCGATGGTGCGCAGGATGGCGATATCGGCATGCTTGTCGGTGACCACCATCACCAGCGTCGAGACGATGTTGAAAGCCGCCACGGCGATGATCACCGTCAACAGCAGCGCGATCATGCGCTTCTCCATCTGTATCGCCTGGAAGAGATTACCCCGGGTGTAGGTCCAGTCCATCCCGCGATAGCCGGCACCCAGGTCGTCGATGATCGAGCGCGTCACGCCGCCGGCCTGGAAGAGATCGTCGAGTTCCAGGCGTAGCCCGCCCACGTCATCCCCCATGCGCGCGAGGGTCTGCATGTCGGCGATGTTGGCGTAGGCCAGGTTGGCGTCGAGGTCCGCCCCGACGCTGAAGATGCCACTGACGGTGAAGCGCTTGAGGCGCGGGAAGACGCCGGCGGGGGTGATCGAGGCCTCGGGCACCAGCAGCGTCACCCGATCGCCGACCGTCACCCCGAGCCGCTGCGCCAGCATCGAGCCGAGCACCACCTTCCACTCGCCGGGTTTCAGGTCATCGAGGCTGCCCTGCTCCATGTGTTCATCGACGATCGAGACACGCTTTTCCCAGTCGGGCTTGATGCCGGTCACCATGGCGCCATTGTTGCGCCCCCCGGACGAGAACATGCCCTGCTGCTGAATATAGGGCGCCGCTCCGATGACGTGTTCGCGCTGCATGAGACGATCGGCCAGCGGCTGCCAGTCGGTGAGCCCCGAGGGCACCTCGATACGGGTATGCGGCACCATGCCCAGCACCCGTTCGCGCAGCTCGCGGTCGAAGCCGTTCATCACGGACAGCACGAGGATCAACACCGCCACGCCGAGGGTCAGGCCCAGCATGGAGGTCAGGGAAATGAAAGAGATGAAGTGGTTGCGTCGCTTGGCCCGCACGTAGCGCAACCCGATCAGGAGAGGCAGACGATCCAGCATTTGAGCGTTCCTTGTCGGCGGGCGGTCATGGTACGTGTTTTTGGCCACGCCTGCATCGGGGGGAAGCGTGCCTTGCACGATGACTGCACCCTGCGAGGAAGACGCCGCATGGCGGCGTGTCTGGACGCACGCCGGGCCTTGCATCCCGGCTCGACGCCGCCTACATTGCGCCGACCCCCCCACCGAGGAGGCCCGCCATGGCCCTCTGCCTGCTCCCCGAATGGCACCCTCAGGAAGCCGTGCAACTGACCTGGCCGCGCCCCGACGGCGACTGGGCGCCGCTGCTGCCGCGTCTCGAGGCAACGCTCGAGACGCTGGTCGTGGCCATCACGCGCTATCAGGCCGTGCTGATCGCCGTTCCGGACGCCGCCACCGCGTCGCGGCTGACGGCGGCCTTCGACCGGCGCGGCGTGCCCGCCGAGCGCCTGTACCTGAGGGTCGCCGAGGCCGACGACACCTGGGCCCGCGACCACGGGCCGCTGACCATCGAGCGCGACGGTGAACTCGTGCTGCTCGACTACGTCTTCACCGGCTGGGGAGGCAAGTTCCCGGCCGCCCGCGATAACAGCCTGACCCGGCGGCTGGCCGCGGCCGGCACCTTCGCCGCGCCGCTGGTCTCCCATGAGCTGGTGCTCGAGGGCGGCGCGCTCGAGAGCGACGGCCAGGGCACCCTGCTGACCACCGAGGCGTGCCTGCTCAACGCGAACCGCAACCCGCATCTCGACCGCGAGGCGCTCGAGTCGAGGCTCGCCGAGCAGCTCGGCATCGAGCGCGTGCTGTGGCTCACCCACGGCCACCTGGCAGGCGATGACACCGACAGTCATGTGGACACCCTGGCTCGCTTCTGCGATGCCTCCACCATCGCCTACGTCCGCTGCGATGACCCAGCCGACCCGCACCATCCCGAACTTGCCGCCATGGAGCAGGAGCTGTGCGCGCTGCGACGCGCCGACGGCGAGCCCTATCGGCTGATCCCGTTGCCCTGGCCCGCCCCCTGCTTCGACGCCGAGGATGGCCGCCGCCTGCCGGCCACCTACGCCAACTTCCTGATCATCAACGGCGCCGTGCTGGTCCCCACCTATGGCGACGCCGCCGATACGCGCGCCCTGACGGCCCTGGCGGGCGCCTTCCCGGGGCGCGACATCGTGCCCATCGACTGCAGCACCGTGATCCGCCAGCATGGCAGCCTGCACTGCCTGACCATGCAGCTACCCCGCGACACCCTGGCCGGGGTGCGCCACCGCGAAGGAGAGACCCCATGAACCCGACCCTCAAGGTCGGCCTGGTCCAGCAGCCGGCCTGGCCCGACAAGGCCAGCAGCCTGGCCGAGAGCGAGGCCGGCGTCCGCGAGCTGGCCGCCGCCGGCGCCCAGCTGGTGATGCTGCAGGAACTGCACACGACACACTACTTCTGCCAGCATGAGGATACCGCGCTGTTCGACCTCGCCGAGCCCCTCGACGGCCCCAGCGGCCAACGGCTGGCGGCGCTGGCCGCGGAGCTCGACATCGTGCTGGTGGGGTCATTGTTCGAACGCCGTGCGCCGGGCCTGTGCCACAACACCGCCGTGGTCTACGACGGCGCGCATGGCCGGGTCGGGCACTATCGCAAGATGCATATTCCCGACGATCCGGGCTTCCATGAGAAGTTCTACTTCACACCGGGCGACCATGACCCGGCCCGCGACGAAGGCTTCCAGCCCATCGACACCTCGCTGGGTCGGCTGGGCCTACTGGTGTGCTGGGACCAATGGTATCCCGAGGCCGCGCGACTGATGGCGCTGGCCGGGGCCGACCTGCTGCTCTACCCCACCGCCATCGGCTGGGACCCCCAGGATGACGACGACGAACGGCGACGCCAGCAGGACGCCTGGACGCTGATCCAGCGCAGCCATGCGGTGGCCAACGGGCTGCCGGTGGTGGTCGCCAACCGGGTCGGACACGAACGCGACCCTTCCGGGGTCGGCCCGGGCATCGACTTCTGGGGTGGCAGCTTCGTCTGCGGCCCCCAGGGCGAACTGCTCGCCCACGCCGGCCAGCAGGCCGAGCGGTTGCTGGTGACGCTGGACATGCGGCGCGGCGAAGCGGTGCGGCGCCTCTGGCCCTACCTCAGGGACCGTCGCATCGATGCCTACGGCGACCTGACGCGGCGCTATCGGGACTGACTCGATGGGGCGAGGCGTAAGGGACACCTCGAACCTCGAACCTCGAACCTCGAACCTCGAACCTCGAACCTCGAACCTCGAACCTCGAAGGCAACATAAAGAAAACCGCCCCAGGCATGTGCCGTGGGGCGGCTTGCTCTTCCCGCTTCCAGCCGCGAAGCGGCGCTCTTCAAGCTTAACGCTTCACTTCCAGAAATCGCGGATCGAGGCGATGCCCTGGGCCCCGACGGCACGCGCATGGTTGGCGTCGAAGCGTGTCATGCCGCCCAGCGCGAAGACCGGCATGCCGGCATGCTCGACCAGCTGCTGGAAGTCATGCCAGCCGATCGGCGCCACTTCCGGATGCGACGGCGTGGTGCGCAGCGGTGACAGGGTGACGAAGTCACAACCGATATGCCGCGCCTGATCCAACTGTTGGCGATCGTGGGTCGAGGCCGACAACCACTTGTCCGCGCTCAGCGGGCGACGCTCGAGGCTCATCAACCGTGCGCTGGTCAGGTGGATGCCGTCCGCGTCGACTTCGTTGTGCAGCTCGGGCTCGCCATTGAGCATCAGCCGCGCGCCGTGCCGGCGGCACGTCGCCAGGGCCTGCTCGGCCCGGCTCAGGTAGTCTTCACGCGACAGCGACTTGGCCCGCAGCTGTACCAGACGCACGCCATCCTCGACCAGGGCTCGCTCCAGCCGCGATTGAAACGCCGACTCATCCTCCTCTTCACCGGTGATCAGGTACTCGGTGGGCAGCATCACCGCCCGCAGGATCGGCACGTTGGCCGCCGGGAAGGGATAGTTGAACAGCTCCGACATCGGCACCCAACGCACCGCCTGCCCCTCGCGTCCGAAGGGCTCACCGGCGAAGCCGCGGACCTGCCAGACATCGAGCAGAATATGCTTGTCGGCGTACTCGTGATGGATGCGAATCAGCGGCTGGGCGCGACGAATCTCGATCCCCAGCTCCTCGTGCAGCTCGCGCTTGAGGGCCTCGAAGCCCGTCTCATAGGGCGCCAGTTTGCCGCCGGGGAACTCCCAGAGGCCGCCGTGATCGACGTTCGACGGGCGCCGAGCGAGCAGCACCTCCTGACCATCGGCGCTGATGATGGCGGCGGCCGCCACATGCACCCTTCTCTTCACCATGACGTTCATTCACCTTATCCCACTTGTCCTCGCGAGCGATGCCACGAGGGATTGCTCTGTTCGATGCGGGCCAAAAATCCCGGCCCCCGCGGCGTTCAGCTGCGGTAATCGGCGTTGATGGCGACGTATTCCCGGGTCAGATCCGTGGTCCAGACGGTGGCGCTGCGCTCGCCGCGCCCCAGGTCGATGCGGATCGCGATTTCCTCGCGGGCCATCACCTCGCTGCCGGCCTGTTCGCTGTAGCCGGCGGCCCGGCCGCCGTTCTCTACCAGGCGAACCTCACCCAATTCGATGACCACCCGATCGACGTCGAAGTCTTCCACGGGCGCCCGCCCCACGGCGGCGAGGATCCGCCCCCAGTTGGCGTCGCTGGCGGCAAGCGCCGTCTTGACCAGCGGCGAATGGGCCACGGTGAAGGCCACGTCCAGAGCCTCCTGGCGCGAGACCGCACCATCGACCCGCAGGCCGACGAACTTGGTGGCCCCTTCGCCATCACGCACGATGGCCTGGGCCAGCTCGACCATCAGCCGCTCGAGGGCCTCGCGGAACACGGCGAGGCGCCGCTCGTCGTCGATGGCCGCTCCACGGCCGGTGGCGATCAACAGGCAGGCATCGTTGGTCGAGGTGTCACCATCCACGGTGATGCAGTTGAAGGAGCGCTCGACGCTCTCCCGCAGCAACTCGTCCAGCAGCGCCGGGGCGATGGCCGCATCGGTGGCCACGAAGGCCAGCATGGTGGCCATGTTGGGCTTGATCATGCCCGAGCCCTTGCTGATGCCGTTGAGGGTGACGGTCTCGCCACCCAACGAGACCGTCACGCTGGCACCCTTGGGGCGAGTGTCGGTGGTGAGGATGCCCTCGCCCGCCGCGGCCCATCCCGCCGTGCCCTCATCGAGGCCACGCAGCGCCTCGGGCAGGCCGCCCAGCAGGCGCTCCATGGGCAGCGTCTCGCCGATCACCCCGGTGGAAAACGGCAGCACGCGTGAGGCATCCACACCGGCGATCCCGCCCAGCTCGGCACAGGTCGCCCGGGCATCACGCAGGCCGATCTCGCCGGTGCCGGCATTGGCGTTGCCGGTATTGATCACCAGATAGCGTGGCGCCTCGCCACTCAGGGTGCAGGCCGCCAGATGCTCGCGGGCCACGGTAACCGGGGCCGCGCAGAAGGCGTTACGCGTGAAGCTACCCGCCACGGCGGCGCCCTGGGGCACCTCGATGACCACCAGATCGCGGCGATCGGTATTCTTGATGCCGGCCCGGGCCGTGCCCAGGCGCACCCCATCGATCGCCGGCATCTCGGGAAAGCTTGCTGGGCCCACTGCCATTGCGTGTCTCCTGTCGGTCAGCGTGGCGAGGTTCGCACCTCGCCCCTTCACCGCAACCTGTTAACTGAGTTGGCCGCAGCATTGCTTGAACTTCTTGCCTGACCCACAGGGGCAGGGATCGTTGCGGCCCACCTTGGGGCCCTCCCGACGCTGGGGCCGGGCCTCGCCGGCCGCCGCCTCATCGGACGCAGTGGCCTGCGACTCGGCGCCCTCGGGGGCATCGTGGCGGCTGGCGGCCGCTGCCTTCTCGCGCTCCAGCGACTCGCGGCGCTGCTTCTCCAGGGCCTCGACTTCTTCGGGCTGGCGTACCTTGACGTGGCTGAGGATGCGCGTGACATCGGCCTTGATGTTGGTCAGCAGGGTCTGGAACAGCTCGAAGGACTCGCGCTTGTATTCCTGCTTGGGGTTCTTCTGGGCATAGCCGCGCAGATGGATACCCCGACGCAGGTGGTCCATGGACTGCAGATGCTCCTTCCAGCGAGTATCCAGCACCTGCAGCATCACCTGCTTCTCGAAGCGACGCATCAGCTCGGCGCCGGCGATCTCGATCTTCTCGTCATAGGCCTGGCGGTGCATCTCGTGGAGATGCTCGCGCAGCTGCTCCTCGTGGAAGCGCTGATCGTCTGCGGCCCACTGCTGCACCGGCGCTTCGAGGTTGAACTCGGACTTGAGATGACCTTCCAGCCCCGCCAGGTCCCACTGCTCGGGCAGGCTCTGGGGCGGCACGAACTCGCTGATCGCCTCGCCGAGCACCTCGGCACGGATGCCGATGACGTTTTCCGAGACATCCTCGGCGCCGAGGATGTCGTTGCGCTGCTCGTAGATGACCCGACGCTGGTCGTTGGCCACGTCGTCGTACTCGAGCAGCTGCTTGCGGACATCGAAGTTGCGGCCCTCGACCTTCTTCTGCGCCCGCTCCACGGCGTTGGAGACCATCTTGTGCTCGATCGCCTCGCCTTGCTCCAGGCCCAGCGCCGACATCATCTTCTGCACGCGCTCGGAGCCAAACAGCCGCATCAGGCTGTCCTCCAGCGACAGGAAGAAGCGCGTCGAACCGGGGTCGCCCTGACGCCCGGAGCGACCACGTAGCTGATTGTCGATGCGCCGGGACTCGTGGCGCTCGGTCCCGACCACGTGTAAGCCGCCGGCGGCGAGCACCGCCTCGTGGCGCTCCTTCCATTCGGCCTTGAGACGCTCGATCTGCGCCTCGTCGGGTGATTCGAGCTCCGCGGCCTCGGCCTCCCAGTTGCCACCCAGCACGATGTCGGTGCCACGGCCCGCCATGTTGGTGGCGATGGTGATGGCCCCCGGGCGACCGGCCTGGGCGATGATCTGCGCCTCGCTTTGGTGCTGCTTGGCGTTGAGCACGTTGAAGCGAATGCCCGCCCGCTTCATCAACTCGGCCAGGTACTCGGAGGTCTCGATGGAGGCGGTACCCACCAGCACCGGACGACCGGCCTCGGTCTGGACCTTGACGTCCTCGATGATGGCCTCGAACTTCTCCTCGGCGCTGAGATAGACCAGATCGTTCTGATCGTTGCGCACCAACGGCCGGTTGGTGGGGATCACCACCACGTCCAGGCCGTAGATCTGGCGGAATTCGAAGGCCTCGGTATCGGCGGTGCCGGTCATGCCGGACAGCTTATCGTAGAGACGGAAATAGTTCTGGAAGGTCGTGGAGGCGAGCGTCTGGCTCTCCCGCTGGACGGTCACGCCCTCCTTGGCTTCCACCGCCTGGTGCAGGCCTTCGGACCAGCGCCGACCGGGCATGGAGCGGCCGGTATGCTCATCGACGATCACCACCTGGCCCTCGCTGACGATGTAGTCGACATCGCGCTGGTAGAGGTGGCGGGCACGCAGCGCCGAGTGCATGTGCTGCAGCAGGTTGAGGTTCTGGGCGGCGTAGAGGGACTCCTCCTCGCCGAGCAGCCCTTCGCCACGCATCAGCTCCTCGACACGGTGGTGGCCGCCCTCGGTAAGTTCCACCTGCTTCTGCTTCTCGTCGAGGGTGAAGTCGCCGCTCTCCGGATCCTCCTCGTCGCTGCAGACCTCGAGGTTGAGCGCCAGCCGATCGACCACCTTGTAGAGATCGGTGTTCTCGTCCACCGCCCCGGAGATGATCAAGGGCGTCCTCGCCTCGTCGATCAGGATCGAGTCGACCTCATCGACGATGGCGTAATGCAGGCCACGCTGGACCTTCTCCTCCAGGGAGAAGGCCATATTGTCGCGCAGATAGTCGAAGCCGAACTCGTTGTTGGTGCCGTAGGTGATGTCGCAGGCGTAGGCCGCCCGCTTCTCCTCGGGGGTCTGACCGGCATAGATGGTGCCGACGGTGAGGCCCAGGAATTCGTAGAGCGGGCGCATCCAGTCGGCATCGCGGCGCGCCAGGTAGTCGTTGACCGTGACCACGTGGACGCCCTCGCCCGGCAGGGCGTTGAGATAGACGGACAGGGTCGCGACCAGGGTCTTGCCCTCGCCGGTTTTCATCTCGGCGATGCGGCCACCGTTCAGGGTGATGCCGCCGATCATCTGGACGTCGAAATGCCGCATGCCCATGATCCGCTTGCTGGCCTCACGCACCGTGGCGAAGGCCTCGGGCAGCAGGACATCGACGGTTTCATCGCCGGCCAGACGTTCACGAAAGTCGCCGGTACGGGCCTGGATCGCGGCGTCGTCGAGGGTCTCGAGTTCCTTCTCGAGGGCGTTGATGCGGGCCACACTACGACCCATGCGCTTCACTTCACGGTCGTTCTTGGAACCGACGACCTTGCGTAACAGATTGTTGATCATGAAGAGTCCATCACTGCGGGTGCTCAAGGCCGGGCATCGTGCCCGACCGCTCGTCGTTCAGGCGATAAGCACCCGCGGCGGCCCGCGGCGGGTCAGGACATCATGCGCCGCCACGGCGCACGGTGGGGGAGCGATGGTCGCGTGCCGGATCGCCAGCCGCCCGGCGCGTAGAACAAGCGACTCGACCGGCCAACGGCGGCGAGCGCGCCGCCGTGCCTGGAGGCGCGAACTGGCCCGGATCAGCGCCGGCGCCAGGATGCAGACCTGAATGACCCGCTCGACCGGGGTCGCCGTGCCGATCGGCGACAGTCCCGCCGGCAGCAGGCAGCCTACTAGCAGCCCGGCCAGCCACCAGCGCGGCACACGACGCTCCGGCACCCGGCGCGGGGCCTCGACCACCGAGACATCCTCGGCGGGAGCGATGGGTGCTGTCTCCGCGGTAAGGCTGGCCATGCTGTCGAGGGACTCCCGTGCCTGTGCTAGGCTCATGCGTTCCAGGGCCGTCGACGCGACGGTCGACGAGTACCGACCCTCGAGCCGGACCCCGAGAATCAAGCTGATGAGTATAAAGGTTAAGCGGTGGCGAGCACAGCCCATGACCCAGGTGCTGAACGGCCGGGGTGAACTGGGCAACCTGATGCGCCGGGCCCGGCTGATCGACCAGGCCCAGCAGCATCTGCGCGAGCACCTGCCCACCGAACTCGGCGAGCATGTGTTCGTGGGAGGCTTTCATCAAGGACGGCTGACGGTCATCACCGACCGCGCCGTATGGCTGACTCGGTTGCGCTACGAGCAGTCACGACTGCTGTCGTTGCTCCACGAGCTGCCGGGATTCGCCGCCGTGACCGGCTTCGATTTCAAGGTGCGCCCGGTACGCCCGGCCAAGGTGCCTCCACGTCAGGCACGCCACCTTCCGGCCCAGGCCGCCGATGAGCTCTCTAGCTGCGCCGCCGACGTCGACGATCCGCGACTCAAGCGGGCACTGGAGCGCCTCGCCTCGCATGCCGAGCGCGAGCCGTAGGCCGAACAACAACCTAGGCTCGCCGCTCTCACCGCTTGCACAGCCAAACGCCCCGCAGGCTCACTGCGAGGCGTTCTTGCTTCAAGCTGCCAGCCGCGAGGCGGCGCGCCTCCGATTCAACCCTGCCGGCGCAACCGGACGGTCAGGCCATGGCCGGAGCGGCGTAGGAGATAGGCGCCTTGGCGGTGTCTTCCTCGAAGGTGACGATTTCCCAGGCACTCTGATTCTCCATCAGCGCGCGACATAGCTGGTTATTCAGCGCATGGCCGGACTTCACGCCACGGAACTCGCCGATCAGGCTGTACCCCAGTTGATAGAGATCGCCGATGGCATCCAGCACCTTATGCTTGACGAACTCGTCATCGTAGCGCAAGCCACCCTCGTTCACGATCCGGTAGTCGTCCACCACGATGGCGTTGTCGAGGCTCCCGCCCAGCGCCAGATTATTGGAGCGCAGGTGCTCGAGGTCGCGCATGAAACCGAAGGTGCGAGCCCGGGACACTTCCTTGACGAAGGAGGTCGTGGAGAAGTCCACCACGGCACTCTGCTTCTGGGCCTCGAACACCGGATGATCGAAGTCGATGGAGAAGGAGACCTTGAAGCCCTGATGCGGCAGGAAGATCGCTTCCTTCTCGCCGTCGCGCACCACCACTTCCCGCTTGATGCGGATGAATTTCTTGGCGGCACTCTGCTCGGCGATGCCGGCCGACTGGATCAGGAACACGAAGGGACCCGCGCTACCATCCATGATCGGCACTTCGGGAGCGCTGACGTCGACATAGGCATTATCGATGCCGAGGCCGGCGAGCGCCGACATCAGGTGTTCGACGGTCGCCACCTTGACGCCATCCTTGGACAGCGCGGTGCACAGCGTGGTGTCGGTCACGCTGTCGGCACTCGCCGGGATCTGCACCTCGGGATCCAGGTCGGTGCGCACGAAGACGATACCCGTGTCGACCGGCGCCGGCCGCAGGGTCAGATAGACCTTCTTGCCGGAGTGCAGGCCGACGCCGGTGGCGCGGATGACGTTCTTGAGTGTGCGTTGTCTGATCATGGGCAGTCGCCAGGCAGTCGGTAATTATCAAACACCGTTCACTATAACACCAAACGCACGTTTCAACAAAAGCCAGTTGCGTTCAAGGTCGCTATGCCAACGATAGCGGCATTCAATCGGCCTGACGGCGCAGGAATGCCGGAATATCCAGGTAATCATCCAGGTCCTGGGACTTGCGCGGCTCCGGCTGAGGGCGCGTCGACTCCTGCGGCTCGGCCTTGGAGGCCGCCGCCGAGCCACGCCCGGCCGATGCCTGCGGGCGTCCGGCGGCGGCCGACTGGCGCTGACGATAATCGCCCCCAGAGGCCGTCTCGCGACGCGCGCTCTCACGGCTGGCCGAGGCCGGCTGACGCTGACCGTCGAGGCCGGCAGCCACCACGGTGACCCGCAGCTCGTCGGTCATGTCCATGTCGATGGAGGTACCCACCACGATGGTGGCGTCCTGGGAGGCGAACTCCTGGACGGTCGCACCGACGTCATTGAACTCGCCGATCGAGAGATCTGGCCCGGCGGTGATGTTGACCAGGATGCCACGTGCGCCGTGCAGGTCGATATCTTCCAGCAGCGGGCTGCGGATCGCCTTCTCGGCGGCCTCGCGAGCACGATTCTCGCCGGTCGCCCCGCCGGTGCCCATCATCGCCATGCCCATCTCGGACATCACGGTACGCACGTCGGCGAAGTCGACGTTGATGATGCCAGGACTGGTGATCAGCTCGGCGATACCCTGCACCGCGCCCAACAGCACGTCGTTGGCGGCGCTGAAGGCGGTCAACAGGCTGGCGCTCTTGCCAAGCACCGAGAGCAGCTTCTCGTTGGGGATGGTGATCAGCGAGTCGACGTGCTCGGACAGCTCCTTCATGCCCTCTTCGGCCGAGCGCATGCGCTTGGGGCCTTCGAAGGGGAAGGGGCGCGTCACCACGGCCACGGTCAGGATGCCAAGCTCCTTGGCAACCTGGGCGACCACCGGCGCACCGCCGGTGCCGGTGCCACCACCCATGCCGGCGGTGATGAAGACCATGTCGGCGCCATTGAGGAGCTCGGCGATACGCTCGCGGTCCTCCATGGCGGCCTGACGGCCGACGTCCGGGCTGGCGCCCGCGCCGAGCCCCTTGGTGATTTCGCTGCCGAGCTGGAGCACGGTCTTGGCCGCCACCCGCTTCAGCGCCTGGGCATCAGTATTGGCGCAGATGAATTCAACGCCCTCGATGCTGCTTTCGACCATGTGATTGACGGCGTTGCCGCCACCACCACCGACACCGATGACCTTGATGACTGCACTACTTGAGGGTGCACTGTCTACCAGTTCGAACATTAGCCCCGTCTCCTGGACCGCGATCGCGGCCCTGTCAGAAATTTCCTTTGAACCAGCCCTTGAGCTTTACCAGCGCCGGAATCCCTTCCCCTGCTCCGCGCCGGGAGGCGTCGCCGCGCCTCGGCTTCGCCGACATGCCACTGCCTGACGCCTCTTGTTGGCCGTGCCCCTGACGGGCCTCGTTTAGAGCGTAATGTAGCAAACCGACCCCCGTCGAATAAATCGGGTTGCGTACCACGTCGGCGAGCCCTCTCACGTTCTGCGGGCAGGCGATTCTCACCGGCATGTGGAAGATTTCCTCGGCCAGTTCAACGACCCCTTCCATGCGTGCGGTGCCGCCGGTCAGCACCACGCCGGCGGCGACCAGATCCTCATAGCCACTGCGCCGCAGTTCATCACGCACCAGGGTGAAGAGTTCCTCATAGCGCGGCTCGACCACCTCGGCCAGCGACTGCCGGGAAAGGTCCCGCGCCGGCCGGTCGCCGACGCTCGGCACCTTGATCATCTCGTCGCTGGCGGCCATCTGGGTCAGCGCGCAGGCATACTTGACCTTGATCTCTTCGGCATGCTGAGTCGGCGTGCGCAGCGCCATGGCGATGTCGTTGGTGACCTGGTCGCCGGCGATGGGGATCACCGCGGTATGGCGAATGGCCCCCTCGGTGAACACCGCAATGTCGGTCGTGCCGCCGCCGATGTCGACCATGCAGACGCCGAGCTCACGCTCGTCCTCGGTGAGCACCGCATGACTGGAAGCCAGCTGCTCGAGGATGCTGGCATCCACATCGAGCCCACAGCGACGCACGCATTTCTCGATGTTTTGCACGGCATTGAGCGCCGCGGTCACCAGGTGTACCCGGGCCTCCAGGCGCACACCGGACATGCCCAGCGGCTCGCGAATACCCCCCTGGGTATCGATGGCGAATTCCTGGGGCAACACATGTAACACGCGCTGACCTTCGGAAATGGCCCTCGCTCGCGCCGAATCGATGACACGCTCGATATCGGCAGGCGCCACTTCGCGTTCCTTGATCGCGACCACACCATCGGAGTTCATCGAGCTGATGTGGCTACCGGCGATGCCCACGTAGACGGAATGGATGTCACAACCGGCCATCAGCTCGGCCTCTTCCACGGCGCGCTGGATGGACTGCACCGTAGATTCGATGTTGATCACCACGCCCTTCTTCATCCCGCGCGAGGGATGCGAACCGATGCCGGCAATCTCAATGCCGCCATCATCGGTGGGCTGGCCCACGATCGCCACGACCTTGGATGTTCCGATATCCAGCCCGACTACCATATTGGACACATTGGATGGACCTGACATGAGTCGGGAAATCTCCTCGAGCCGAACCCGCTTGGGGAAATTAAGCATTAATAATGAAAAAACCTGGACCAATTATAGGAACAACTTCCCGTGTTCTACCAGCCCAAGGCGCAAAACATCCGCCACAATACGGCGATTTTCGACTAAAAGGAACACCCTGCAGGCGCTTCGATCCTTGACTAGTCTTTCGCGAATCGCCTTCAACTTTGCTTAGCCTCACTCTCCTCGACCGGCTCGCTTTCACCGTGCCAGGCGACAGCCACGCCATTCGGATAGCGTAGATCGATGTAGCGAATATGCGACGCCACGGCATCGAACTCTCGATCCCAGGCCGCCAGGAAACGGGCTAGCCGGGCCTCGCGATTGCGGCGCCCGAGCATCACCCAGATGCCGTCGTCGGTCTGTAGCCGCCAGGCCCCGCGCGCCTCGAGCCGCAGCTGGCGCAGTTCCAGGTCGTGCTCGGCCAGACGCTTGTTCAAGGCGTCATGGTAGGCCAGCACCTCGGCGCCGCTCCCCGCCGGGCCGGCCAGATGCACCAGTCCTTCCGGGGCTGCCAGCGGCGCGAAGGTGAAGGATTCGCCGGACGGGTTGAGCAGCCGATCGTCGTTCCAGTGCGCCACCGGCACTTGCTCGACCAGCTCGAAGACCAATGCGTAGGGCCACTCACGACGGATCCGGACTTCGTTCAGCCAACCGATGTCGCGTGCCTGTTCGCGCAGCTCGCCAAGATCCGCCGACAGCCAGGTCTGCCCACGCACCAGCGGCGCCAGCTGGCTTCGCAGATAGTCGGCACTGACCCGCTCCAGCTCGCCACGAATCGAGACTCGCTCGATGGGCCGATCGAGCCATGTCCACAGTGCACGGCCGCCGGCACCGAGCACCACTACCAGCAGCAGGACACCGATCACGCTTCCGCGATGCGCCATGGCCTCAGGTCCGCCCGGCGGTATCGAGGATGCACCTCACCAGGGCATCGAAGTCGATGCCGGCATGGGCGGCGGCCTGGGGCACCAGGCTGTGATCGGTCATGCCGGGCACGGTGTTGACCTCCAACAACCAGAAGCGCCCCTCGGCATCACGCATCACATCGACCCGCCCCCAGCCGGCACAGCCGATCGCGTCGAAGGCCTCGCGACACAGCTCGCCCAGCCGCGCTTCCTCCTCGGCCTCCAGGCCGCAGGGTAGGTGGTAGAGGGTCTCGTCCGAGAGGTACTTGGCCTCGTAATCGTAGAAACCGTTCGGCACCTCGACGCGAATCGCCGGCAACGCCCTGTCGCCGAGCAGCGTCACCGTATATTCCTCGCCGCTCACGAAGCGCTCGGCCATGACCCGCGTATCGAAGCGCGCGGCGTCGCGATAGGCGGCCTCGAGGGCCGCGACGCTCTCGACGATGGAGATGCCAAGCGTAGAGCCCTCGTGGACCGGCTTGACGATCAGCGGCAACCCGAGCCGCTCGGCCACCGCGGCCCAGTCAGCACCGGGCCCGAGCATCTCGCTTTCCGGCGTCGGCAGTCCCAGCGCCTGCCAGACCCGCTTGGTACGCTGCTTGTCCATGCCCAGCGCCGAGGCCAGCACTCCGCTGCCGGTATAAGGAATCCCCAGCAGCTCCAGGGCACCCTGCAAGGTGCCATCCTCACCACCGCGGCCATGCAGGGCGATGAATACCCGGCTCGGCCGCAGCGCCTCCAGCCCTACCAGGCCACCCTGCTCGGCGGGATCGAAGCCGATGGCATCGATGCCGCCGCGGATGAGCGCCGCCAGCACCGCCGCCCCACTCTTCAGCGAGACCTCGCGCTCGGCGGAGTCGCCGCCATAGAGCACCATCACCCGACCCTGGTCGCTCGCATCATGCGTCATAGCATCACCTCATCGAGCACCAGGCGAGCATCGGCCAGTCGCTGGGCGATGCCGCCCACGTCGCCGGCCCCCTGGGTGATCAAGATATCGTCCGGGCGCAGCACCTTGGCCAACAGCCCCGACAGCTCCTCCTTGTCCTGCACGAAGATCGGATCGACCTCGCCACGCTGGCGAATCGAGCCTGCCAGGCTACGACCGTCGGCGCCGGACAGCGGCGTCTCGCCGGCCGCATAGACATCGAGCAACAGCAGGGTGTCGACGCCGGCGAGCACGCGCACGAAGTCTTCGTACAGGTCCCGAGTGCGCGAATAGCGGTGTGGTTGATAGACCATCACCAGGCGCCGGTCGGGCCAGCCGTCACGCACCGCCTGAATGACCATCTCCACCTCGCGGGGGTGATGACCATAGTCATCGACCAGCATCACCTCGCCTTCCCCCTCAGGCGTCGGGAAATGGCCGTGCACCTGGAAGCGACGACCGACCCCGGCGAATCCCGCCAGGCCACGCAGGATGGCCTCGTCGCCGACCCCGGCGTCGCTGGCTACGGCGATCGCGGCCAACGCATTGAGGGCGTTGTGACGCCCCGGCATGGCCAGCCGCACCGGCAGCGGCGTCAGCCCATCGGGCCGACGCGCGGTGAAGCGAACCTCGCCCGCCGACTGGACGAAGTCTTCGATGCCGTAGTCGGCATCGTCGCTGAAGCCATAGGTCACGAACTGGCGACTGACCCGGTCGAGCAAGCCGCGCACGTTGGCGTCGTCGATGCACAATACCGCCAGGCCATAGAACGGCAGGTTGTGCAGGAACTCGACGAAGGTGTCCTTGAGGCGCTCGAAGTCACCGCCATAGGTGTCCATATGGTCGGCATCGATATTGGTGACGATGGCCACCATCGGCTGCAGGTGCAGGAAGGATGCGTCGGACTCGTCGGCTTCAGCCACCAGATAGTCGCCCTCCCCCAACCGCGCATTGGTGCCGGCGCTGGTCAGCTTACCGCCGATCACGAACGTGGGGTCCAGCCCACCCTCACCCAGCAGGGTCGCGGTGAGGCTGGTGGTCGTGGTCTTGCCGTGGGTACCCGCCACGGCGATGCCGTGACGAAAGCGCATCAGCTCGGCGAGCATCTCGGCACGACGCACCACCGGCACGCGATGCTCGTGGGCCCAGCGCACCTCGGGGTTGGTCGGGTCCACCGCGGTCGAGACGACCACCACGTCGGCGTCACGGGCATTGTCCTCGGCGTGGCCGATCGCCACCCGCACGCCACTCTCCTCCAGGCGGGCGACCACCGGCGAGGCGCGAAGGTCGCTGCCGCTGACCGCGTAGCCTTCGTTGGCTAGCACCTCGGCGATGCCGCACATGCCGGCGCCGCCGATGCCGACGAAGTGAATGCGCCGAATGCGGCGCATGCCCAGCCCGCGCCCGAGGCGCGGCGGCGTAATCTGGCCGGGAACCGGCCCTAGGGTCTGGTCACTCAAAAGCTGTCTCCATGCAACCGTCCACCAGTCGCTCCACGGCGTCGAGATGGGCACAATCTCGCGCCTCGGCGGCCATGGTGGCAAGCGTATCGGGGTCGAGCAGCGCCGTCAGCCGGTCGGCCAGCGTCGCCGCGGTCATCTCGGATTGGGGCATCAGGGCGGCGGCGCCCTGGGCCACCAGGGCCGCGGCATTGGCGGTCTGGTGGTCATCCACCGCATGCGGGAAGGGCACGAACAGCGCCGGCTTGGCCGCCGCCGCCAGCTCCGCCACGGTCAGCGCGCCGGCCCGGCATACCACCAGGTCGGCCCATTCGTAGGCCTCGGCCATGTCGTCGATGAAGGCGCTGACCTCCGCCGTCACGCCTTGCTCGGCGTAACCCTCGCGGGTCGATGCGTCCTTGTCGCGGCCGGCCTGGTGGCGGACCTCGGGCCGCTCGGCCTCGGGCAGCCGGGCCAGCGCCGCGGGCAGGTCGCGATTGAGCGCCAGTGCGCCCAGCGAGCCGCCCACCACCAGCAGACGCAGCGGCCGTGCGCCCAGCGTCTCGGCCGAGCGCGGCGCCTCGCCAAGGGCGGCGATGTCGGCCCGCACCGGGTTGCCGACCACCTCGCCACGGCCTGGGAAGGCCTGCGGGAAGGCCGCATAGACGCGCCGCGCCAGACGCGCCAGGACGCGATTGGTCAGCCCGGCCACGGCGTTCTGCTCGTGGATCACCAATGTGCGGCGCCCCAACCAGGCGGCCAGCCCGCCGGGGCCACTGGCGAAGCCACCGAGCCCCACCACCAGCTGAGGATCGACATCACGGATCACTCGGCCGGCCTCGCGCACCGCACGCAACAGCCGCCAGGGCGCCAGCAGCCAGCCGCTCAGGCCGTTGCCACGCAACCCGCTGACCGCGATGCGATGCAGCGTCAGGCCGGCCTCAGGCACCAACCGGTTCTCGATGCCTCGCGGGCTACCCAGCCACTCGACCTCGACTCCGCGGGCCTGTAGCGCGCGGGCCAGTGACAGGGCCGGAATGACGTGGCCGCCGGTGCCGCCGGCCATGATCAGGGCGCGTCGTCCCTCGCGTCGACTCATGCTTGCGTTCCTTTGCTCTTGCCAGGGGCGCCGCCACGGGCGGCGGTCGGCCGCGCGCGGCGCACCGACTGGCGGGTCTCGATATCGACTCGCAGCAGCATCGCCACCATCACGCAGCTCACCACCAGGCTCGAGCCACCATAGCTGAGTAGCGGCAGGGTCAGCCCCTTGGTCGGCAACATGCCGCTGCTCACGGCGATATTAATGAAGGCCTGGGCGCCGATCACCAGCGCGATGCCATAACTGACGTAGCCGGCGAAGGCCATCCCGGCCAGTTCGGCGCGACGCCCCACCGCCATGGCGCGCCACACCAGCAGCGCGAACAGCCCGATCACCGTGACAGCCCCGACCAGCCCCAGCTCCTCGGCGAGCACGGCGAACACGAAATCGGTATGCGCCTCGGGCAAGTAGAACAGCTTCTGCACGCTATTGCCCAGCCCGGTGCCCAGCCACTCGCCGCGGCCGAAGGCGATCAGCGCCTGGGTCAGCTGGTAGCCACTGGCAAACTGATCGGCCCAAGGGTCGACGAAGCTCGTCAGGCGCGCCATGCGATAGGGCTCGGCGATCGCCACCACGGCGCCCAGCGCCGCCACCAGGACCATCAACAGCAAGAAACGCCCCCAGGGGGCGCCGGCCATCAGCAGCATGCCCATCACGCAGCCGGTCATCACCACCACGGCGCCGTAGTCCGGTTCGAAGATCAGTAGGCCGCCGAACAGCCCCAGCACCACCAGCGGGCGCAAGAAGGCGCCCCACTCCTGGCGCACCTGAGGCAGGAAGCGCTCGAGGTAGCCGGCCATATAGACGATCAGGCACAGCTTGGCGATCTCCGAGGCCTGGATATTGAAGGGCACGCCGGGCAGCGACAGCCAGCGCTTGCTGCCGTTGACCTCGCGACCGACCACCAGTACCGCCGCCAACAGCACGATGCCGACCAGCAGCAGCAGCGGCCCGTTGGCCTTCCACCAGCCCAGCGGCACGCGCAACGCCAGGATCCCGATCGTCATCGAGACGAGCAAAAAGGCGCCGTGACGCAGGCTGAAGTACCAGGCATTGCCGGTGAGGCTCGAGGCCACCTCGCTGGAGGCCGAGGTGACCATCACCCAGCCGATCAGCAACAGCGCCAGGGCGGCGATCACCAGCCAACCATCGAAGGGCTGGTCGGCGGTGGAGAGTCGTTCGCGGAGACGGGACAGGCGGCTCATCGTGTCACCTCGGCGGCCAGACGCTGCACGGCGGCCCGGAAGGCCTCGCCACGGGCCTGGTAATTCGGGAACTGATCGAGGCTCGCGCAGGCCGGCGACAGCAGCACGCAGTCACCCGGGCAGGCGATCGCATCGGCCCTGTGCATGGCGGCCTCGAGATCCATGACGGGGGTCAGCGCCACGGCACCATCCAGCGCCGCCGCCAGCCGGTCGGCATCGCGGCCGAACAGGACCGCCTCGCGGCCGTAACGCGCCAGCGGCGTGGCCAGCGGCGCGAAGTCGGCGCCCTTGCCGACCCCGCCGGCGAGCAGGATCAACCGGCCGTCCAGCGTCGGGCCGAGCCCTGCGATGGCCGCCAGGGTCGCCCCCACGTTGGTGCCCTTGGAGTCGTTGATCCAGCGCACACCCTTCACCTCGGCGATCAACTCGCCGCGGTGCGGCAGGCCGGGGAAACGTTCGAGCACGCGGCGCATGGCGGCAAGCTCCAGCCCCAGGCGGCGCCCCATGGCCAGCGCCGCCAGGGCATTGGCCTGGTTGTGACGCCCCGCCAGACGCACCGCCGCGGCCGGCATCAGCGGCGTGTCGCCGTGCATCAGCCAGTCGCGCAGGCCGTCGCCGTCGTCATGGGCCCCGATGCCCCACTCCCCCACCGCGGGCGCGGCGGTGGTGAAGCGTTCGAGCGCCGGCGGCGGCGCATCCGGCCAGGTCGCCGGATCCTCGGCATTGACCACGGCATGGCGCGCCCCGCGGAAGATCGCCTGCTTGGCGGCGCGGTAGCCGGCGAGATCGCCGTGGCGGTCCAGATGATCTTCGGAGAGATTCAGGAAGGCGGCGCTTTCGGCGCCGAGCCGCGGCGTGGCCTCGAGCTGGAAGCTCGACAGCTCGAGCACATACAGCTCGGCGTCGGGATGCTCGGCCAGCAGGTCCAGCGCGGGCGTGCCGAGATTGCCCCCCACCGCCACGCGCCGGCCGGCTTCGGCGGCCATCTCGCCGAGCAGCGTGGTTACGGTGGACTTGGCATTGGCGCCAGTGATGGCGGCGATCGGCGCCCTGGCGGCACGCACGAACAGCGCGATCTCGCCGACGACGAACGGCTCGCCGGAGGCCCCGAGGCGCTCCCCCAGGGCCTCGAGCCCAGGAGTCTTCGGATCGACACCAGGGCTGAGCACGATCTCTTGGGCCGCGTGCATGTCCAGCTCGGTCAGCGGCCCACGGTAGAGCGCCACCCCTGGATGGGCGGCACGGAAATCATCCTCTCCCGGCGGCGCGACGCGGGTATCGGCGACCATGAACGGACACTCGTGACGTTGCAGGTGGCGACAGATAGCGCGCCCGGAAATCCCGAGCCCCACCACCAGCGTGACCCCCTGGGGCACCTTGACCATCAGCGGCTCCTCAGCGGTTCGGCATCAGCGGATCTTCAGGGTGGCAAGGCCCAGCAACACCAGCACCACGGTGATGATCCAGAAGCGCACGATGACCCGCGGCTCCGGCCACCCCTTGAGTTCGAAGTGGTGATGCAACGGCGCCATGCGGAAGATGCGTCGGCCGGTGAGCTTGTAGGAGCTCACCTGCAGGATCACCGAGACGGTCTCCATGACGAAGATGCCGCCCATGATGAACAGCACCACTTCCTGGCGCACGATGACCGCTACCACGCCCAGGGCCGCGCCCAGCGCCAACGCGCCCACGTCGCCCATGAAGACCTGGGCCGGATAGGTGTTGAACCACAGAAAGCCGAGGCCGGCGCCGGCGATGGTGGCACAGAACACCGCCAGCTCGCCGGCGCCGGGAATCATCGGGATCTGCAGGTACTCGGCGAACACCGCGTTACCGCTGGCATAGGCGAACACCGCAAGGCCCATGGCCACCAGCACGGTAGGCATGATCGCCAGGCCGTCCAGGCCATCGGTGAGGTTCACGGCATTGGAGCTGCCGACGATCACCAGGTAGGTGAGCACGATGTAGAACACCCCGAGCGGCAGCACGAACTCCTTGAACAGCGGCAGGATCAGGCTGGTTTCTACCGGCGAGGCCGCGGTGACATAGAGGATGACCGCCGCCGCCAGGCCGATCACCGACTGCCAGAAGTATTTCCAGCGTGCCGGCAGCCCGCGGGGATTCTTCTCCACCACCTTGCGATAGTCGTCGACCCAGCCGATGGCCCCGAAGCCCAGCGTCACGCCCAGTACCACCCACACATAATGGTTGCGCAGATCCCCCCACAGCAGGGTACTGATGGCGATCGCCATCAGGATCATGGCACCCCCCATGGTCGGCGTGCCGGCCTTGGAGAGATGCGACTGGGGACCATCGTCGCGCACCGCCTGGCCGATCTGGCGCTCCACCAGCCGGCGGATCACCTTCGGGCCGAGCCACAGGCAAAGCACCAAGGCGGTCAGGGTCCCCAGGATCATGCGCAGGGTCAGATAATTGAAGACGTGAAAGGCGCTCTGGAATTGCGCCAACAGTTCAGCCAGAAAGAGCAGCATGTAATGCCTTACCTTGATGCATCCGGGCACAGCGCCGACACCACGGCCTCCATGCCGGCACTGCGAGAACCCTTGACCAGCACGCTGGCCCCCGGCGGCAGATGATGGAGGACATGGCGCGTAAGCGCCTCCCGTTCGTCGAAATGACACCCTGCCTCGCCGAAGGCGCGGCTGGCCGGTCGCGCCGCCTCGCCGAGGGTGCCGAGAAAGTCGATGCCTCGTTCACGCGCGTAGCGGCCCACCTCCTCGTGCAGCCGCTGCGACGCCTCCCCCAACTCGCCCATGGCACCCAGCAGGCACCAGTGCGGCCCCGGTAGGCTGACCAGCAGATCGAGGGCGGCCTTCACCGCGCCGGGGTTGGCGTTATAGGTATCGTCGAGCAGTCGCGAACCATGGATGCCCGACGCGACACTGAGCCGCCCCGCCATCGGCGCCACGGCCTCGAGACCGGCCAGCACGTCGTCCGGCGCCAGGCCCATGGCCAGCGCCGCACCGGCCGCCGCCAGGGCGTTGGCGACATTGTGACGACCGAGCAAGGCCAGTTGCACACGCCCCAGTTCGCGATCATCGTGGAACAGCGTGAAAGCATAGCGCCCGAGTGGATCGCAGACCAGTGTCTCGGCACGCAGACGCGCCGGCCCCTCCACGGCGAAATCCAGCACCTCCCGCGGGGCCGCGAGGCTCGCCCAGCTCGCGAAGTAGCGGTCATCACGGTTGAGCACCGCCACCCCGTCGCTAGGAAGCGACACCAGGATCTCCGCCTTGGCCTGGGCGATGCGCCCGGGGCCACCGAATTCCCCCACATGGGCACCGGTGACGTTGGTGATGACCGCCACCTGCGGCTCGGCCAGGGTCGCCGTCCAGGCGATCTCGCCCAGATGGTTGGCGCCGAGTTCGACCACCGCCTGGCGGTGGTCGGTGGACAGCTCCAGCAGCGTCTGCGGCGCGCCGATATCGTTGTTGAGATTGCCGCGGGTGGCTAGCGTCTCACCACGCCGCGCGAGCAGCGTGGCCAGCATCTGCTTGACGGTGGTCTTGCCACTGTTGCCGGTCACCGCCACCAGCGGACCACCCCAGGCGCGCCGCCGCGCCCGACCCAACAGCCCCAACGCTAACCGGGCGTCGGCGACTTCCAGCTGCGGTAGCGCGTCGTCCACTCGGCGCTCGACCAGCGCGGCCACCGCCCCGGCCTCTCGGGCCTGAGCGATGAAGTCATGGCCGTCGAAGCGCTCGCCGGTGAGCGCCACGAACAACGCCCCCGTATCCAACCGACGAGTATCGGTGACGATCTCGCCTAGCGGCGCATCGGCGACGGCCAGATCGATGCCCAACGCCTGCGCCACACCGGCCAGGGTGTCGAGGCCCGGACCACTCACGCCTCGCGCTCCCGGCGCGCGGCCAGCGCCGCCTCGGCCTCGGCCAGATCGGAGAAGGCATGGCGCACGCCCTCGATCTCCTGATAGGCCTCATGGCCCTTGCCGGCGATCAGGATCACGTCATCGACGGCCGCCTCCCGGATGACCTCATGAATCGCCCGGGCACGGCCATCGAGCGACCGGGTCACCCGCCGGCCGTCGTCGGACAGCCCCGCGAACATCGCCTCACGGATGGCCTGAGGCGCCTCGGAACGGGGATTATCATCGGTAATCACCAGCCGATCGGCATGGCGCTCGGCGGCGGCGGCCATCAGTGGGCGCTTGCCGGCGTCACGATCGCCGCCGCAACCGAACAGGCACCATAGCCGGCCGCTGCCGGGCAGGTGGGCGCGCAGCGCCTGGAGCGCGGACTCCAGGGCATCCGGCGTATGAGCATAGTCGATCGCCACCGTGGGCGCTCCCCGGCCGACCAGCGTCTGCATGCGCCCGGGCACCGGCGAGAGCTCGGCGGCGGCCTCGAACAGGGCCTCGAGATCCTCGCCCAGCCCGTGCAGTGCAGCGATGGCGAGCAGCACATTGGTCAGGTTGAAACGCCCCATCAGCGGCAGGGTCAGCACCCTCTCGCCGTCGGGCGTGGCGACCAGCGCGCGCTGGCCCTCATCGTGGGGCACCCAGTCGATCACCCGCAGGGTCACGGCCTCGTCCTCACCCACCGCCAGCACGCGTACGCCGTCGCCGAGGCCGGCCAGCATCAGCTTGGCCAGCGGGTCATCGGCATTGACCACCGCCAGCTCGAGCTCGGCCCGGCGGAACAGCCGCGCCTTGGCCGCGGCATAGGCGGCCATGCTGCCATGGTAGTCGAGGTGATCGCGGCTCAGGTTGGTGAACACCGCGGCATTGATCCGGCAGCCATCGAGCCGGCCTTGCTCCAGGGCATGTGATGACGTCTCCATGGCCACCCGCTCGAGGCCGGCGGCGGCCAGGTCTCCGAGGGCGGCCTGCAACGCCAGCGGCCCTGGGGTGGTCAGCCGCCCCTCGGCGAGCGCACCGGGGCGCCCATGGCCGAGGGTGCCGATCATGCCGGCCGGCCGGCCAAGGCGCTCGCTCAAGGCGGCGATATAATGGGTGACCGAGCTCTTGCCGTTGGTGCCGGTGACACCCACCAGCGGAAGTTCGTCGGGCACGCCGAACAGCTCGCGCCCTAGCTCGCCGAGCCGGGTGCGCAGCTGCGAAAGCGCCACGACCCGAGCATCATCCGGCAGCGTTAGCGTCTCATCGTCATGAGCCAGCACCAGGGCGACGCCGGCCTCGAGGGCCGCAGCAATATAGTCACGACCATCCACCGCCACCCCGGGCACGGCGAGGAAGACGTCGCCGGCGGCGAGCTCGCGACTATCCAGACACAGGCGCACTCGCTCGGGCAGCTCGAGCCCGCTCAGCGCCTCGCGCCGATGGGGCCAGCATGCGCTCAGCGTCTCGATCAGACGGGCGGCGGTCACATCCATGGTCTCTCCTTTCGATGGACGGGCGGGCGATGGATCGGCGAACGACGCACGACGAGCACGCTCATCATGTGTCATCGCCCAGGTTGTCCGGTGGCACATCCAGTATCCGCAGCGCCTTGCCGGCGACCCGCGAGAACACAGGCGCGGCGACGGCGCCGCCGTAGAAAGCGCCAGCGCGGGGATGGTCGACCATCACCACGGTGACCAGGCGCGGATCGGAGACCGGGGCGATGCCCACGAACAGCGAGCGATACACGCTCTCCTGGTAGCCCGTCCCACCGGTCTTGCGCACCGTGCCGGTCTTGCCGGCCACGCTGTAGCCGGGCACCAGGCCACGGCGCGCGCCGGTACCCGGCTCCACCACCCGGTCCATCATGCCCAGCACACGGTCGGCTACATCGGGCTCAATCACCGGACGCCCCACCGGCGCCTCGTCGAGCCTCAACAGCGATGACGGCAGGCGCTCGCCGTGGTTGGCGATGGCGGTGAAGGCCCCGGCCAGCTGCAGCGCCGAGACCGACAGGCCATAACCATAGGACAGCGCCGCCCACTGGCTGCTGGACCAGACCTGCGGCGACGGCACACTGCCGCTGGCCTCGCCCGGGAAGCCGGTACCCGGCGGCTGATCGAGCCCCAGGGCTCGATACCGCTCGGGCACCACGGGGTCGTCGAGTTCCAGGGTCAGCTTGGACATGCCGATGTTCGACGACTTCTCGAGGATGCCGGACAGGCTCAGTTCGCCATAGTTGACGACATCCTTGATGGTATAGCCGTCGATCACCATCCAGCCCGGCGAGGTGTCGATCATGGTGTCGGGCGGGAACCGGCCGGTCTCGAGCAACGCTGACATGGCCAACGGCTTGATCACCGAGCCGGGCTCGAAAGCATCGACGATCGCCTGGTTGCGCAGGCTGCCGGGATCGAGACCGGCGCGGTTGTTGGGGTTGTAGGAGGGCTGGTTGGCCATGGCCAGCACCTCGCCGGTGTCGGCATCGAGCATCACCAGCACACCACCGTCGGCATCGTTCTCGTCGACCGCCGACTTGAGCTCGCGATAAGCCATGTACTGCAAGCGCTGGTCGATGGAGAGCGTCAGGTCACCGCCGGGCTGCGCCTCCTGGAGCACCTCGAGGTCACGTACGAGCCGGCCGCGCCGATCCTTGAGTACCCGACGACGGCCCGGCTCCCCCGACAGATAGGACTGATAGGCGAGCTCCAGCCCTTCCTGGCCCTGGTCGTCGATGTTGGTCACCCCGATCAGCTGGGCGACCACCTCGCTGGCCGGGTAATAACGCTTGTACTCCGACCGCTTGTGCACCCCGGGGATGCGCAGGTCGAGCACCTCCTGGGCGTCGATCGGCGTCATGCGCCGACGCAGGTACATGAATTCACGGTCGGCATAACGTTCGATACGCGCATTCAAGGCATCCGGGGACTGCCCCAGGGCCTGGGCCAGGCGCAGCCGCTGGATGCGGTCATCGGGCAGGTCCTGGGGGTTGGCCCACAGCGTGACCACCGGCGTGGAAATCGCCAGCGGCTCGCCGTGGCGGTCGGTGATCATGCCCCGGTGAGCGGGGATCGGGTCGACGCGCAAGGTGCGGGCATCGCCCTGTCCTTGCAGGAAGGTATGATCGAAGACCTGCAGGTCGACGACCCGTCCGACCAGCAGCGCCAGGCCGATCAGCACCAGGCCGAGCATCACCCGATAACGGATCTGACCCATGGGCGACGCGGCGTGACGCGCCTTGCCGCGGCGAGACGTCACACTCATGGTCGGATGACCTCGACTTCATCGATATCGGGCAAGCGCATCTCGAGACGCTCGTTGGCCAGGCGTTCGATACGCGACGGCGAGGACCAGGCGCTCTCCTCGAGCAACAGCTGACTCCACTCGGTCTGCAGCTGCTGGTGTTCTCGCTCGAGCTGCTGCAGCTGCGCGTACTGACCACGGGTATGGTGGCTGGTGGCGATCACCGCCAGGGCTGCGCCCAGGCAGGCCACCAGCAGCACGACATTGAGCAACAGCCTCAGCGTCGGGCGTAAGCGAAACGGCCAGGCGTATACGGGGGAGGTGTCGCGTCCTTGGGCCATGCGTACCTCAGTACCGCTTGCGCGCCACGCGCATCACCGCGCTGCGGGCACGCGGATTGGCATCGACCTCTTCCGGCCCGGCGCGGCGCGCCTTGCCGAGCGATTCGAGGCGGCGCTGAAGCTGGTCGTCGCGCAGCGGGATACCCTTGGGCAGATGCGTATCGCCGCGCACGTGATCACGGATGAAGCGCTTGACCCGGCGATCCTCCAGCGAATGGAAGCTGATCACCACCAGATGACCGCCGGGGGCCAGGGCCTCGAGGGCGGCCTCGAGGGCGGCATCGAGCTGCTCGAGCTCGCCGTTGACCTGGATGCGCAACGCCTGGAAGACACGGGTGGCCGGATGCTTGCCCTTCTCCCAGGCGGGATGGGCGGCCTTGACCACCTCGGCCAGGTCGGCGGTACGCGTGAAGGGCGTCTCGCCCCGCCGCGCGACGATGGCGCGCGCCAGGCGGCGGGCGAAACGCTCCTCACCATAGCTCTTGAAGACCCGCACGATCTCGCCTTCGCCGGCGCGCGCCAGGAAACCGGCCGCGCTCTCGCCCCGGCTCGGGTCCATACGCATGTCGAGCGGGCCGTCACGCAGGAAGCTGAAGCCGCGCTCGGGATCATCGAGCTGAGGCGAGGAGACCCCGACATCCAGCAGCACGCCGGACAACTTGCCGTGCAACCCACGCGCCTCGGCGAGTTCGCCCAGCCGGGCGAACTCGCCCTGATCGATGGCGAAGCGTGAGTCATCGATGGACGCCGCCGCGGCGATGGCCTGGGGATCGCGATCGATGGCCAGCAGCCGCCCCTCGGGGGCGAGCCGTTCGAGGATGGCGCGGGAATGTCCACCGCGACCGAAGGTGCCATCGAGATAGTGGCCGGTCGGATCATCGATCAGGGCGTCAACCGCCCCGTCGAGCAGCACGCTGGCATGGCGAAAGCCGCTAGGGGCGTGTTCGGGGGCGGATGACGTCATGCACTTCTCTTGGGGTGGTATCACGAGTGGCGGGGCGCCGCCGCATGGCGACGCACAAAGCATGTCAGGGGGAGTCGGCCGATAAGCCGGGTTCTGTCGTGGACAGCCATTCCTCTAGGGACGACGTCACCGTCGCCCTCAAGCAACCTACCCGAACCCAACGCGGGCCACGCCAACGGGTTCCTATTTGGTCTTGCTCCGAGTGGGGTTTACCGTGCCACGCACTGTTGCCAGGCGCGCGGTGCGCTCTTACCGCACCCTTTCACCCTTACCGGCCTCCCGTGGGAGACGTAGGCGGTCTACTCTCTGCTGCACTTTCCATCGGCTCGCGCCGCCCAGGGGTTACCTGGCACTCTGCCCTATGGAGCCCGGACTTTCCTCCCCCGGATCGCTCCGGCGGCGGCTGTCTGGCCAACTCCCGCGGCAAGCATACCAGCGCCCCGCCAGCCCCTCAATCCCCGTCCTTGAGCACCTGGGCCCGGGCATACCAGATCTTCTTGGCGCCCCCCAGGGTCCGGGCGGTCACCGCCGCGGCCTGCTTGACCCCCACGCCCTCGGCGAGCATGGCACCGAGCAAGGCATCGGCATCGACGTTGGCGGCCTCATCGGCCGACTTCGGCGCCGCCCCCGCCACCATCACCACGAACTCGCCGCGCGCCTGATCGGGATCATCGGTCATTCGCGCCAACAGCGCCTGGGGACTCCCCTCGAGGAAGGTCTCGAAGGTCTTGGTCAGCTCCCGAGCCAGCACCACACGGCGCTCGCCGAGCACCGTGTCGAGATCGGCCAGGGTGTCGCGAATACGGTGCGGTGACTCATAGAACACCAGGGTCTCCTCGCGCTCGGCGAGCGTCTCGAGCCGGCCGCGCCGAGTACCGCCCTTGGCCGGCAAGAAGCCCTGGAACACGAAGCGATCGGTGGGCAGCCCCGCCGCCGAGAGTGCCGCCACCAGGGCGCAGGCCCCGGGCACCGGGACGATCCTCCGCCCCCGGGCACGCAGCTCACGCACCAGCACGAAACCGGGGTCACTGATCAGTGGGGTGCCGGCATCGCTGACCAGCGCCACGGCTTCCCCGGCGACCAGCCGGGCGTCGATCTGCTCCACCCGCGCCGCCTCGTTATGCTCGTGCAACGAGAGCAGCGGTGGCGCCACGCCCAGGTGGCGCAGCAAGCGCGAGGTATGTCGGGTATCCTCGGCGGCCACCAGGTCGACCTCGCCCAACCATCGAGCGGCCCGGGGGCTCAGGTCGTCCAGATTCCCAATCGGCGTGGCGACCACGTACAATACCCCTGATATGGCGTCTGACATTTCGGCTCCTGGGAAGCTCTCCGCACGTGAGGACAAGGAAGGATTCATGAAGATTTCGTCTCGCGGCCCGCTGGCCGCCGCCTTCGTGGCATTGTGGCTGGGCGGTTGCGCCTTCCAGCCTGGCATCACCGAACGACAGCCCGTCGGCGATCCGGACCTGCTGCTGAGCCAGGCCGAGCAACAAGCGCCCGAACAGGCCGCGCTGTCGCGGCTGCAGGCGGCCGATATCCTAGCACGCCAGGGCAGCCGCCCCCAGGCGCTGGAGATCGCCAAACAGCTCGACGATGGCCGCCTGAGCGGCGACGCCCTCGGCCGCTGGGCGATGCTGCTTTCAGAACTCGGCGACACCGAAGGCGATCCCTCGGCGGTCATCCAGGCCACCCAGCGCCTCGACGAGCTGTCGCTGCCTGACGGGCAGAGCGCGACGCTTCGCGAACGCCAGGCGCGCGCCCTGGGGCAAATCGGCGAATCCCGCGCCGCCGCCCAGGCGCTGCTGCGCCTGCAGGCCGACACCGATCGCCTCGACCTCAACGACCCCATCTGGGAGCAGCTCTCGCGCCTGGCGCCCGGCGGCATCGACGCGCTACGCGACGGTGCCGGAGAGGCAGCCCAGGCGTGGCTCGATCTCGCCGAACTGGTCCGCGCCGGCGGCGGCGACATCGATCGACTGTTCGCTCGCCTCGACGACTGGCGCAGCCGTCACCCAGACCACCCGGCGTCCCGTCAGCTGCCGGCCGACATCCTGGCGCTGCGCGAGCTGCGCGGCCAGGATGTCAACCATGTCGCCGTCTTTTTGCCCGAATCCGGGCCGCTGGCCAAGGTCAGCGAGGCCATCGAACAAGGGCTGCGCACCCATCACCTGCACGCCGTCAACGAGGGGAACAGCGGCACCCAGCTGACCTTCCTGGACTCCTCCGACGGCAACGTCGACGCCCTCTATCGCGAGGCCCAGCAGCGTGGCGCCCAGGTGGTGATCGGCCCGCTCGACAAGGACACGGTCACCGCCCTGGAGCGCCGCGACCGCGTGCCGATGCCGACCCTGGCACTCAACTACGGCGAGGACGAGCACAGCAACGCCGAAGGGCTGTTCCAGTACGGGCTCTCCGCCGAGGACGAGGCCCGCTCGGTCGCCAAGCGCGGCCGCCAGGACGGCCATCGCGACGCGTCGTTACTGGTCCCGGACAATGCCTGGGGGCGCCGGGTCGGTGAGGCCTTCGCCGCCGCCTGGCGTGAGCAAGATGGCGAGATCGCCAAGGCCGTACGCTACAACCCCGGGCGACCCGCCACCGAAAGCACCCGCCGTGCCCTGGGATCGAACCGGCCCGACATGCTGTTCCTGCTGGCGCTGCCCGAGTATGCCCGGCAGGTCCCGCCGACCATCGACTACTATGCCTACGGGCAGGGGCTATCGGTCTACGCCACCTCGCACCTCTATGAGGGGCATCCCCAGCCACGCCTCGACAAGGACCTCAATGGGGTGATGTTCCCCGACATTCCCTGGCAGATTCCGGATGCCGCCGCAGGGGGCGAAGAGGCACTACCCTTCCTCGACAGCTACCGCCAGCTACGCGAGGAGTCCGACCCGAACATGTTCCGCCTGATGGCCATGGGCGTGGACGCCTATGAGCTGGCCCGCCGCCTGCCGCAATTCCAGGCCATCCCCGGCAGTGAGCTGTTCGGCGCCACCGGCACCCTCGCCGCCGACCAGGATGGCCGCTTCCATCGCCAGCTGCCCTGGGCCCGTTTCGAGGACGGCGTGCCCCAGCCGGCGATCGACATGGACCGCCTCATCGATGACGCCTCGCTCTGACGCCCGCGCCCGAGGCGCGCATATCGAGCGCCTCGCCGCGGACTGGCTGGCGGCCCGAGGCCTCGTCTTCGAGGCCGCCAACCAGCACGCCCGTGGCGGCGAGCTCGACCTGGTGATGCGCGACGGCGCGACCCTGGTGTTCGTCGAAGTGCGCCACCGTCGCGATGCTCGTCATGGCCATCCGCTCGAGACCGTCACCGTCACCAAGCAGCGCCGGCTGATCCTGGCGGCGCGTTTTTATCTGCAACGCAACCGGCTATCATGTGCCTGCCGCTTCGATGTGCTGGCCGTCACCGGTACACTGCCCGACCTCGACTTCGAATGGGTCCCCGGCGCCTTCGAAGCGTTCTGACCGCCCAAGGACCAGGAAGCCACGATGGATTTCCAGAACCGAATTCTCGGACACTTCAACGCCAGCATCGACACCAAGACCTACGCCAGCGAGGTGCTGCCGCCCTTCATCGAGGTCGCCAGCCAGATGATGGTCCAGGCCCTGGTCAATGAGGGAAAGATCCTGGCCTGCGGCAACGGCGGCAGCGCCGGCGACAGCCAGCACTTCTCATCCGAGCTGCTCAATCGCTTCGAGCGCGAGCGGCCCAGCCTACCCTGCCTGGCGCTGACCACCGACACCTCGACGCTGACCTCGATCGCCAACGACTACAGCTACAACGAGGTGTACTCCAAGCAGATCCGCGCCCTGGGGCAGCCCGGTGACGTGCTGCTGGCGATCTCCACCAGCGGCAACTCCGGCAACGTCGTCCAGGCCATTCAGGCCGCCCACGATCGGGAGATGACCGTGGTCGCCCTGACCGGCCGCGACGGCGGCAACATGGCCTCCCTGCTCGGCCAGGACGACTGCGAGATCCGCGTCCCGGCCACCTCGACCGCCCGCATTCAGGAGGTTCACCTGCTGGTGATCCACTGCCTGTGTGACCTCATCGACGAACAACTCTTCGGCGCAAGCGAGTGATGCCCATGATCGACAAACCCCGCCTCCTGGGCCTACCCCTGGTCCTGCTGCTGACCCTGTCCGGCTGTACCGCCATGACCACGGCCACCACCCCCGGCACCATCAACGAGAACTACAGCGAGCGCACCGCCGGCACCAAGGTCGAGGACGAGAGCATCGAGTCCAAGATCGCCCACAACCTTGGCAGCACCGACGCCCGCCTCGGCGACGCTCGCATCGACGTCGACAGCTACAACGGCGTGGTACTGCTGACCGGCCAAGTGCCGAGCCAGGAGCTCCAGAACATGGCCGAACGCGTGGCCGGCGAGGTGCGCAACGTGCGCCGCGTCCACAACCAGCTGAGCGTGGCCGCCAACCTGCCGGCCAGCCAGCGGCTCGCCGATACCTGGCTGACGACCCGCATCCGTACCGCGCTGGTCGCCAACGAGGCCATCGACTCCAGCCGGCTGCGCATCGTCACCGAGAACGACAGCGTCTTCCTGATGGGCATGGTGCGCCGCCAGGAAGCCGAGCGCGTCGTCTCTGCGGTGCGCAGCGTCGGCGGCATGCAACGCATCGTCAAGGTGTTCGATTACCTCGACTGACTCCCGCACCCCGCATCCGCCGGCACGCAAAACGGCAGGCCCGAAGGCCTGCCGTTTTTCATGGTCACACCGAGGCGTGTCGCGTGTTACTTGACCACACGCAGCGAGGGGCGCCCCTTCTTCGGCGCCTCCTGAGACTCATCGCCGGCTTCGCCGTCGACGCTCGACAGGCTCGGCGCCTCGTCCGTCGACGACGCCTCATCGCTGGCCTCCTCGGCGACCGGCATCACCGGCTCATGACCGAACACCATGCCGACGCCGTTCTCGCGGGCATAGAGGGCGATCAGCGCCTCGCTCGGCACCATGATCTGCGTCGGCTGACCGCCGAAGCGCGCCGAGAAGGCGATGGCCTCGTTGGTCATCGACAGGTCACGGATGGCGCCGACGCCGAGGTTGAGCACGATCTGGCCGTTCTGCACGAACTGGCGCGGCACTTCGACCCCCGCCTGCTCGGCATCGACCACGATATAGGGCGTCAGCTCATTGTCCAGCAGCCACTCGTACAGGGCCCGAGCGATATAGGGACGGCTCGATTCCATCGGTTGGCCCTCCAGGCAAACGACCCCGGCCATGCGCCGGGGCGGAAAAAATTCAGGTACGCATCTCGCGTTCGGCTTCGCTCAGCGAGGCCCTGAAGCCATCGCGATCGAAAACACGCTCCATGTACCCCATCAGCGGCTTGACCTGCTTCTCGGGCATCTCGATGCCGAGCGCCGGCAGACGCCACAGGATCGGCGCCAGGCAACAGTCCACCAGGGTGAACTCCTCGCTCATGAAGAACGGCATGTCTTCAAAGATCGGCGAGATGCCGACCAGGCTCTCACGAAGCTCCTTGCGGGCCTTCTCGGCTTCCTTCTTGGTGCCATTCTGGATCTGCTCGACCCTGGGGCACCATTCGCGCTCGATGCGATGCATCCACAACCGGCTCTGCGCCCGGGCCACCGGATAGACCGGCAGCAGCGGCGGATGCGGGAACCGCTCGTCGAGGTACTCCATCATCACCTTGGATTCATAGAGCACCAGGTCCCGATCGAGCAGCGTGGGCACGCTGTTGTAGGGGTTGAGGTCGGCGAGCTCCTCGGGGTGGCTCTCCTCGGTGACCTCGACGATATCCACCGCCACCCCCTTCTCGGCGAGCACGATACGCACCCGATGACTGAAATGATCATCGCCCCCGGAATAGAAGATCATCGACGACCGCTTGGCCACTACACCCATGAAACAACCCTCGCATCAGTTCGTGGCGGAATGATAACACGACGCACCGCCTCCCGGGGCGTCGTGTGGCGTCCGGTGATTGCCTCGACACGACGCGGGCGCAGGGTCGACACCCTGCGCCCGCGCGGCCAGGCGGATCAGTGAATATCGCGCCAGTACTCGCGCTTGAGCAGGTAGGCGATGACACCGAAGATAAACAAAAATATCAATACCTTGGGCGCCAGTGCCTCGGCTTTCAGCCGGGAAGGCTCACCGACATAGGCCAGGAAATTGGCCAGGTCGTAGGCCGCACCCTCGAATTCCTCCGGCGTCATGCTGCCCGCCTGCGTCACCTTCAGCGTCTCGCAGGAATGCCCTTCGCCGTCGGATGCCTTGGCCTCGGCACCCTCGCCGGGGCCACAGACCTTCTCCTGCACGCCCTGCAGCGGCTCCAGCACGTTGGGCATGGCGACCAGCGGGAAGACACGATTGTTGACGCCGGTAGGCCGCGAGGGATCACGATAGAAACCCAGCAGGTAGGAGTAGAGCCAGTCGGTACCATGCAACCGCGCCGTCAGGGTCAGGTCCGGCGGGGGGGCGCCGAACCAGCTCTCGCCGTCGGCGGCCGACATGGCGTTATCCATCGGATCGTTGAAGCCCTGCGAGGAGGCGAAGATGAGGTTCTCCTCCACCAGGTCGCGCGGCATGCCAAGGTCCTCCGCCGCCCGCGAGAAGCGCTGGTACTGCAGGGAATGGCAGCCCATGCAGTAGTTGACGAAGAGCTTCATGCCACGCTGCAACGAGGCCCGGTCGTGCAGATCCGGGGCCATCTCCTGCAGCTGTGCCCCACCGCCGGCGGCGAATCCGAATGTCGGCAGCAACACCAGGAGCAGGGCCAGCAGTCGCATTTTCATCGGCCAGTCACCCTTTCCGGAACGGGTTTGGTCTTCTCCCAACGGCTATAGAACGGCATCAACAGGAAGAAGGCGAAGTACAGCACGGCACACAGCTGAGCCAGCGCGGTGCGCTCGGCGGTCGGCGGCAGCACGCCCAGCACGCCCAGCACGACGAAGCTGATCGCGAACAGTGTCAGCATGAGCCGGGAACACCAGCCCTTGTAGCGGATGGAGCGCACCGCGCTGCGGTCCAGCCAGGGCAGCACGAACAGCAACGCAATCGCCGCCCCCATGCACATCACGCCGAGGAACTTGGCGTCGAGACCGAACAGCGAGAAGTTGATGGCCCGCAGAATCGCGTAGAAGGGCGTGAAGTACCAGACCGGCGCGATATGGTCCGGCGTCTGCATCGGATTGGCCGGCTCGAAGTTCGGCGTCTCGAGGAAGTACCCCCCGCCTTCGGGGAAATAGAAGAGCACCGCACAGAACACGAACAGGAAGACCGCCACGCCGACGAGATCCTTGACCACGTAGTAGGGATGGAAGGGAATGCCATCGAGCGGCTTGCCCTGCTCGTCCTTCTTGTCCTTGATCTCGATGCCATCGGGATTGTTGGAACCCACCTCATGCAGCGCGATGATGTGCAGCACCACCAGCGCCAGGATCACGATCGGTAGCGCCACCACATGCAGGGCGAAGAAGCGATTCAGGGTGATCCCGGAGATCAGGTAGTCGCCGCGGATCCACTGCGCCAGATCCGGGCCGATGCCGGGAATCGCGGAGAACAGCGAGATGATCACCTGCGCCCCCCAGTAGGACATCTGCCCCCAGGGCAGCAGGTAGCCCATGAAGGCTTCGGCCATCAGCGCCAGATAGAGCGCCATGCCGAAGACCCACACCAGCTCCCGCGGCGCCTTGTAGGAGCCATAGAGCAGGCCACGGAACATGTGCAGGTAGACCACCACGAAGAAGGCCGAGGCGCCGGTGGAGTGCATGTAGCGGATCAGCCAGCCCCATTCGACGTCGCGCATGATGTATTCCACCGAGGCGAAGGCCCCCTCGGCGGAAGGGTTGAAGCTCATGGTCAGCCAGAGACCGGTGAGGAGCTGATTGACCAACACCAGCATCGCCAGGGAGCCGAAGAAGTACCAGAAGTTGAAATTCTTCGGCGCGTAATAGCGCGACAGATGCTCCTGCCACATCCGGGTGGCCGGGAAGCGCTCGTCGACCCAGCGCATGACGCCACGCCCCGCCTTGGGCTTGTCGGGATTCGCCATCAGGCCGTCTCCTCATCCTCACCGACGACGATGACGTCGTCGTTCTCGAAGCGATACGGGGGCACCTCGAGGTTCAGTGGCGCCGCCGGCACATTGACGAAGACGCGGCCCGCCAGGTCGAAGCGTGACCCATGGCAAGGACAGAAGAAGCCTCCCGGCCAATCCTCGGCACCGACATCCTCGGCCCCGGGGTCCGGCTTGAACAGCGGCGAGCAACCCAGATGCGTGCAGATACCGACCAGCACCCCGATCGCAGGGCGAATGGCCCGCATCGGCCCGGCGGCATAGTCAGGCTGCTGAGGCTCCTCGGAGCCGGGGTCGGCCAGTATCTCGCCGCCCAGCGCCTGGGTACGCTCGACCATGTCGGGCGTGCGATGAAGGATCCATACCGGGCGCCCTCGCCATTCGACGATCATCCGCTGGCCGGGCTCGAGCTTGGAGATGTCCGCCCGAACCGGCGCTCCGGCGGCCCGGGCCCGCGCACTAGGGCGCCAAGAGGCCACGAAGGGAACCGCGACGCCGACCGCTCCCACGGCGCCGACGACAGAAGTGGCGCCTACCAGGAAACGGCGTCGCCCCTTGTTCACGCCGCTGTCTGTCATTATTGGTGTTCTCCCATCAGCGTTGTGTCCACCATCCCTGTGCGGGCCACCAGGACCGCGACCATCGGGCGAGGAATGCACTTCATGGTAGGTAAAGGGGGCAGCCGGCACAACATACGGCTATGAACGCTCGCGGCTATGATCGCCACTTTTTCCTCTCGCACAAAAAAAACGCCCGGGTCCTTGGGACCCGGGCGTTCTCGACGAGGCTCGTCGCAGATCAGCGCTTGGAGAACTGCGGACGACGACGGGCCTTGCGCAGACCGATCTTCTTACGCTCGACTTCACGGGCGTCACGAGTGACGTAGCCGGCATCACGCAGCGGCTTGCGGAAGTCTTCGTTGTATTGCATCAGGGCACGGGTGATGCCGTGACGGATGGCGCCGGCCTGGGCGCTGCCGCCGCCGCCCTTGACGGTCACGTAGACGTCGAACTGCTCGAGCGTCTCGGTCAGCTCGAGCGGCTGACGAACCACCATACGACCGGTGACACGGCCGAAGAACTCGTCCAGCTCACGGTTGTTGACGGTGATCTTGCCGGTGCCCGGCTTCATGAAAACGCGAGCGGTCGAAGTCTTGCGGCGACCGGTACCGTAATACTGCTGTGTCATGGCGAAAGCTCCCTCAGATGTTCAGTTCTTGCGGCTGCTGGGCGGCGTGCGGATGCTCGGTGCCAGCGTAGACCTTGAGCTTGCCGTACATGGCACGACCCAGCGGGCCCTTCGGGAGCATGCCCTTGACCGCGGATTCGATGACGCGCTCCGGTGCATGAGCGATCATCTTCTCGAAGCTCATGGAGCGCAGGCCACCCGGGTAACCGGTGTGGCGATAGTAGGTCTTGGCGCTGGTCTTGTTGCCGGTGACCTTCACCTTCTCGGCGTTGATCACGACGATGTAGTCGCCGGTGTCAACGTGCGGGGTGTATTCCGGCTTGTGCTTGCCACGCAGGCGGCGAGCGATCTCGGTGGACAAACGGCCCAGAGTCTTGTCCGCAGCGTCGACGACGTACCAGTCGCGCTGGACGGACTGCGGCTTGGCAGTGAACGTCTTCATGGGTGAATCACCAAATCGATGTGTTGGGTCCCTCCCCGCCTCGGCGGCTCGGACCATCCCTATTTTTCTTGGTTGCCGCCCGGAGGCGACAACGGTCAAGCGCGCGAATTCTACATGCCCCCGGCCTACAAGGCAATGCCGGCCAGAGGACAGCATGCCGGCTCCATGGCCCGAATCCAGCCCCTTTGAGCCTGCCTCAGGCTTACCGCTACCTGCCCGAAGGCCGGGTCACGGCTTGTGTGGCAGCGCCAGGTACTCATGCGACTGCATCTCCTGCAACCGTGACAGGGTCCGCTGGAACTCGAACTCGAGCTTGCCGTCATGATAGAGCCGTTCGGCGGGTGCCTCGGCGGACATCAGCAGCTTGACGCCACGATCGTAGAACTCGTCGACCATGTTGATGAAGCGCCGCGCCTGATCGTCGCTCGCCCCGTCCATGCAGGGCACGCCGGAGACCAGCACGCTGTGGTACTCGCGCGCCAGCTCGATGTAGTCGTTCTGGCTGCGCGGCCCGTCGCACAGCTCGGCGAAATCGAACCACACCACATCGTCGTGCAGCCGGCGACTATGCAACACGCGATGGTTGATCTCGATGGGCGCCGCGGCCTCGCCCTCGTGGCCGGCGATCTCGCGAAAACTGCGCGCCAGCTCGGCCTCGGCAGCCGCGTCCAGGGGCGCATGGAAGATCTCGGCACGCTCCAGGGCACGCAGCCGATAGTCGATGCCGGAATCGACATTGACGACCTTGCAATGCCGCTCGAGAAGATCGATCGCCGGCAGGAAGCGCGAACGCTGCAGGCCGTCCTTGTAGAGCTCGGCCGGCACGATGTTCGAAGTCGCCACCAGCACCACGCCCCGAGCGAACAACGCCTCGAGCAGGTTGGCCAGGATCATCGCATCGGTGATGTCCTTGACGAAGAATTCATCGAAGCAGATCACCCGCGCCTCATCGGCGAACTTGTCGGCCACCAGCAGCAGCGGGTTCTTCTCGCCCTGGTAGTGTTCCAGCTCGCTGTGCACCCGCTGCATGAAGCGGTGGAAGTGGGTGCGCATCTTCTCGGCAAACGGCAACGACTCGAAGAAGGTATCCACCAGGTAGGTCTTGCCACGCCCCACGCCGCCCCAGAAGTAGAGCCCGCTGACCTCGGGCACCGCCACCGTATCGGGCTCGCTGCGCCTGCCGAACAACCCCGCCATGCGCGACTTCAGGCCCTTGCCCGACGGCTCCGGCCGAGCGCTCGTGCGCGGATGGGCCAGCAAGGCATCGTAAAGATCCTGCAGGTGCGCCACGGCCCGCTCCTGGGCGGGATCGAAGGCGAAGTCGGCACGCTCAAGATCGGCGCGGTAGCGGCCCATCGGCGTGGAGGGTGCGGCGGCAGTCGGCATCCTGTGACGCTCGCTCATGGACATGGGGGCGATGGTCCTCGGCATCCGGTGAAAGAAAGGGATTATACGCGCCGCGAAGACACTTGGCATCGCCCCTCGGCCGTTGACCCCGGCGTCTGCCTCGCCCCTATAATGGTCGCGCCGGCCAGACCGGCATGGAGCCGGCTGCCGACGCCGCGCCGATCGACCGCTCAGGAGAACGATGTGGAACTAAGCAATATCAACTGGATGCTGGGCGCTGCGTGCCTGCTGGCCGGGATCGGCCTCGGCGTGCTGGGCTATCACCTGATGAATGCCGGCGCGCGCAACGCCCAGGCCTTGCGCCAACGTCTGGCCGAACGCGACCGCCAGCTGGCCGAGCTACGTGCCGGCGTCGATGAACACTTCGAGCGTCTCGGCCAGGTCACCAGGACGCTGAACGCGGAGGTCGACGAAGCCACCACCCGCCTCAACGCCGAGGCTCCGCGACGGCCGGATCTCGGCGCCGCGGACGACGCCGACGACAGCCACGTCGCCATGCCTCGCGACTACGCCGACGGCAACCGCGGCACCCTGTCGGAGGACTTCGGCCTCAAGTCAAACGATGCCGATACACCTCAGCCGCCGCGCTACTGAAGCCTCACCCGCCCGTAGAGCGAACACGCCGCCCGCGGTTCGATAGCCAACGGGCGGCGTCTCAAGGCCCGCGGTCTCAGGCGGGGTTGTCGATATCCACGAAACGGTGCTCGACACCGAATTCCGCGGCGAGCCGCTCGCCCAGCGCCTGGACACCGTAACGCTCGGTGGCATGATGCCCCGCCGCCAGGTAGTGAATGCCCAGTTCCCGGGCCAGATGCGTGGTGCGCTCCGAGATCTCCCCGGAGATGAAGGCATCGGCGCCGGCTGCCGCAGCCTCGGCGATCATGTCCTGAGCACCGCCGGTGCACCAGGCCACGCGCCGAATCTCGCCACCCTGCGGCGCCTCGATCCACATCGGCGTCCGCGCCAGCCGCGCGCCGACATGCTCGGCCAAGCCCGCCGCGCTCATCGGCGTCGACGGCTTTCCGAGCCAGATCAGCCCCTCACCGAGCTCACCATCGGCACAGCCTTCCGCAGTGAAGCCCAACCGCTCACCCAATGCGGCGTTGTTGCCCAGTTCGGCGTGGGCATCCAGCGGCAAGTGATAGGCCAACAGGCCGATGTCATGCCCCAGCAGGGTCGCCAGGCGACGCCGTTTCATGCCGGTGACCGCGACCGGCTCGTTCTTCCAGAAGTAGCCGTGATGCACCAGCACCAGGTCGGCCTGCCAGGCGACCGCCTCGTCGAGCAGCGCCTGGCAAGCGGTGACGCCACTCATCACCCGCATGACTCGGTCACGGCCTTCGACCTGCAGGCCGTTGAGGGTGTAGTCCTTGAAGCGCGCCGGTGACAGCAGCCGATCGCAGGCCGCCACCAATTCCGTGGATGTCGTCATGAAGCCTCCGGACGGTTCTCGCATGCAATGTTACAATCCTCGGCATTCTAAACTCCCTCCCCGTCACTCGCGACCACGTACCAGAAGGAAGCCCGCCGCATGCGACGCGCCCTCCCCTACCTCTGGCCCATCCTGATCGGCCTGTTGCTGGCCATCGCACTGCTCAACGCCTTTCCGCGACTGGTCGGCCAGCAGGCCACGCCGCCCGCCGTCGACACGCCGAGCGTGCCGGCCCCCACGACGCCGCAGGCGACGCCGAGCGCCGAACCGGTCGACCGGCCCGCCCCCAGCCTGCGCGAGGCGCCGCCGATGGAACGTGGCGAGGGCCCGGCGAGCTATTCGAGTGCCGTGGAACAGGCGGCACCCGCGGTGGTCAACGTCTATTCCTCGCGAGTCGTCGAGCGCGACAGCCACCCGCTGATGTCCGACCCCTTCTTCCGCCAGTTCTTCGGTGATGACGCACCGCGCCGCCAGCGCATGCTGTCGAGCCTGGGGTCGGGGGTCATCGTCAGCGAGGACGGCTATGTACTGACCAACCACCACGTGATCCGTGGCGCCGACCAGATACAAGTCGCCCTACGCGACGGCCGCGAGACCCTGGCCGAGGTCATCGGCACCGACCCCGAAAGCGACCTGGCGGTGCTGCGCATCGACCTGGACGACTTGCCGGTCATCGAGCTTTCCGACTCCAACCAGGCGGCGATCGGCGATGTGGCACTCGCCATCGGCAACCCCTTCGGCGTCGGCCAGACCGTGACCATGGGCATCATCAGCGCTACCGGCCGCAGCCACCTGGGCCTCAATGCCTACGAGGACTTCATCCAGACCGACGCCGCGATCAACCCCGGCAACTCCGGCGGCGCCCTGATCAACCCCGAGGGCGCGCTGGTCGGCATCAACACCGCCATCTTCTCGCGCTCCGGCGGCTCCCAGGGCATCGGCTTCGCCATCCCGGTCAACCTGGTGCGCAGCATCCTCGAGCAGATCGTCACCCAGGGGCGGGTGGTACGCGGCTGGCTGGGTGTCGAGGCCCAGGAGCTCAATCCCGAACTCGCCGCCTCCTTCGGCCTCGAAGCCCCCACCGGGGTGGTCATCGCCGGCGTGGTTCCGGGTGGCCCGGCCGATGAAGCCGGCCTGCAGCCCGGCGATGTGCTGCTCGAGGTGGACGGCCGGCCCATCCTCGACCCACGCCAGACCATGAGCGACATCGCCAATGTCGATCCCGGCACCGAGCTGCCGGTGACGATGGTGCGAGGCGGCGACACCCGCGAGGTCACCCTGCAGGTGTCCGAACGCCCGACCCCCTCACGCCCGCTGTCCGTCGAGAAGCCCGAGTCGCCCTGAACACCAACCGCCTGCCGAAACGACCGCGGCCCCGTCGATGACGGGGCCGCGGTCGTTGTCACGCCTGATGAACGCGCTCAGTCGCGGATGCGATACTCGGCACTTCGGGCATGGGCGGTCAGCGACTCCCCGCGCGCCAGCACCGAGGCCGTCCGTCCCAGCGTCGAGGCTCCCGCGGCGGAACAACCGATCAACGAAGAACGCTTCTGGAAGTCATAGACCCCCAGCGGCGAGGAGAAGCGCGCCGTGCCGGAGGTCGGCAGCACGTGATTGGGGCCGGCACAATAGTCGCCCAACGCCTCGGCGGTGTGGCGCCCCATGAAGATGGCACCGGCATGGCGCACCTCGGGCAGCCAGGCCTCCGGCGAATCCACCGACAGTTCCAAGTGCTCCGGCGCGATACGGTTGATCAACGCCACCGCCTCATCGCGATCGCGACAGCGGATCAGCGCACCGCGCTCGGCCAGCGAGGTGCGGATGATCGCCTCGCGCTCCATGGTCGGCAGCAGGCGTGCCATCGCCTCACCGACCGCTTCCAGGTGGTCGTCATCCCAGCTGACCAGGATCGCCTGCGCGTCCTCGTCATGCTCGGCCTGGGAGAATAGATCCATGGCCAGCCAATCCGCATCGGTGCCACCGTCGGAGACCGCCAGGATCTCCGATGGCCCCGCGATCATGTCGATGCCGACCTGACCGAACACCGCCCGCTTGGCGGTGGCCACATAGATGTTGCCGGGCCCGACGATCTTGTCCACCCGCGGCACGCTCTCGGTACCGTAGGCCAGCGCGGCTACTGCCTGAGCGCCGCCGATGGTGAAGACATGATCGACGCCGGCCAGGTGAGCGGCGGCCAGCACCAGCTCGTTGAGCACGCCATCCGGCGTCGGTACCACCATGACGATCTCGCCGACGCCGGCCACATGAGCCGGCAACGCGTTCATCAGCACCGAGGAGGGATAGGCAGCCTTGCCGCCGGGCACATAGATGCCGGCCCGATCCAGCGGGGCCACCTGCTGGCCGAGGACGGTGCCATCGGTCTCGGTGTAGGACCAGGACTCGGGCTTCTGATGCTCGTGGTAGCGACGCACGCGCTCGGCGGCGACGGTCAGCGCCTCGCGCTGATCCGCGGGCAGGCCCTCGAAGGCCAGGCGCAGACGCTCGGCCCCCAGGGTCAGCTCGGCCATGCTCGACACCGAAAGACGATCGAAGCGATTGCTGGTCTCGACCAGGGCGGCATCCCCCCGGGTCTTCACGGCCTCGAGGATCTCGCCGACGCGTCGCTGAATCTCGTCGTCGGAGACCCCGTCCCAGGCCAGCAGGGCATCGAGGCGCGCCTCGAAGTCGGCGTCGGCGGTCGACAGACGCGCGATCTCGAGACGTGCGGCGGACGCTTCAGTCATGACGGTTGCTCTCCTCTCGGGGGTGACGGCCGCTCAGGCCGAGACGTCGGCACTGCGCCGCTCGACCGCTTCGCGCAGGCGCGCGATCAGCGGCTTGAGGCGGTCGTGCTTCATGGTCATGGCCGCCTTGTTGACCACCAGACGCGTGGAGATCGGCGCGATCAGCTCGCGCGGCTCCATGCCGTTGGCCCGCAAGGTGCTACCGGTGTCGACGATGTCGACGATCTCGTCCGCCAGGTTCATCAGCGGCGCCAGCTCCATGGCGCCGTAGAGCTTGATCACCTCGGCCTGGATGCCCTGTTCGGCGTAGTAGCGCTTGGCCACGTTGACGAACTTGGTGGCCACGCGGCGCCGAGCATGGGACGGCTCGGCTCCCCTCACCCCCGCCGTCATCAGCTTGCACTCGGCGATGCCCAGGTCCAGCGGCTCGTAGAAGCCTTCGGCCCCGTGCTCGAGCAGCACGTCCTTGCCCGCCACGCCCACATCGGCGGCGCCGAGCTGTACGTAAGTCGGCACGTCGGTGGCACGGATCACCACCAGCTTGACGTCCGGCAGGTTAGTGTCGAACAAGAGCTTGCGGCTGGCCCCCAGGTCCTCGGCGGGCGTGATACCGGCCTCGGCCAGCAGCGGCAGGGTCTCGTCGAGAATGCGGCCCTTGGAGAGGGCCAGAATCAGTTGCTTGCTCATGGTCTCGCCTGTCGTCGGCTCAGCCCGGAATGCGCCGGATCTTGGCACCCAGCAGCTGCAGTTTTTCTTCGATGCACTCGTAGCCGCGATCGATGTGGTAGATGCGATCGACCAGCGTCTCGCCCTCGGCCATCATCGCCGCGATGACCAGCGACGCCGAGGCACGCAGATCGGTCGCCATGACCGGCGCACCGGACAGGCTCTCGACCCCGGTGATCACCGCGGTGTTGCCTTCGAGCGCGATGCTCGCGCCCATGCGATTGAGTTCCTGGACGTGCATGAAACGATTCTCGAAGATCGTCTCGACCACCCGCGCGGTGCCCTCGGCCACGGCATTCATGGCCACGAACTGGGCCTGCATGTCGGTGGGAAAGGCCGGATAGGGTGCGGTGCGCACGTTGACCGCCTGAGGACGCCGACCCTGCATGTCCAACGCGATCCAGCCCTCGCCGGTGGTCACGTTCGCCCCGGCCTCCTCGAGCTTGGCCAGCACCGCCTCGAGGATGTCGGCGCGGGTGTTGCGCACCTTCACCCGTCCCCGCGACAGCGCCGCGGCCACCAGGAAGGTGCCGGTCTCGATGCGGTCGGGCATCACGTCGTGCGTGGCACCGTGGAGTCGCTCGACGCCCTCGATGACGATGGTATCGGTGCCGTGGCCGCGGATCTGCGCGCCCATCTTGATCAGGCACTCGGCCAGGTCGACCACCTCCGGCTCACGGGCGGCGTTCTCGAGCACCGTGGTGCCTTCGGCCAGCGCCGCCGCCATCAGCAGGTTCTCGGTGCCGGTGACGGTGACGGTATCGAAGAAGATGGTCGCGCCCTTGAGGCGGCCATCGACCCGGGCGCGGATGTAGCCACCCTCGACACGAATCTCGGCGCCCATGGCCTCGAGGCCACGGATATGCAGATCGACCGGCCGCGAGCCGATGGCACAGCCCCCCGGCAGCGACACATCGGCTTCGCCGAAGTGCGCCAGCAACGGGCCCAGCACCAGGATCGAGGCGCGCATCTTCTTGACCAGCTCATAGGGCGCATGACAGTCCGTCACCTGGGCGCCGTTGAGCTGGATGCTCATGTGATCGCCCATCACCGGCTGCACACCCATGTGGCCGAGCAGTTCAAGGCTGGTGGTGATGTCCTGCAGATGCGGCAGGTTGCCGATGGTCACTGGCTCATCGGCCAGCAGGGTCGCGCAGAGAATCGGCAGGGCGGCATTCTTGGCGCCGCTGGCCCAGACCTCGCCATCGACGGGGCCGTTACCGGTAATGATCAGCTTGTCCATGTTACCTCGAGCCTCAGGCCCCCTTGTTCTCGGCGGCATCCTGCCACTGTTCGGGCGTATAGGTCTTGATGGTCACGGCATGCAGGGCGCCGGACGCGATCTCGTCGGACAGCGCGCCGTAGATCAGCTGCTGGCGCTTGACGCGAGACAGCGTCGCGAAGACCTCGCCGACGGCGACCACCTGGAAGTCGCAGCCCTCACCCTGGATATGGAATTCGCAGCCATCGAGCCGGCTCTCGAGCAGCGCCTTGACCTCTGTAGGAAGCATCGAACCCTCGCTAGAAAATGGTTGATCCGTGTAACCCACCACCGCGACGCGATAGCGAGACGAAAAGACCGCCATGGTAATGAAAAGCGACGCCGTTGGCGACGGGCGCGGAGGGAAAGGAGGCACAAGAAAGACGCGCGGGGCGAACAACGCCCCGCGCCCCTATGCGCCGGCGGGCTCGGCGGAGGCCTCGACCGGCAGCAGGTCATCGAGACCGGCGACCTCGGTGAGACGCGACAGCGATGCGGAGAGCCGCACCGCCGCGAGTTCGAGCCGGTTGTCGCGGCTCTGTCGGCTCCATTCCAGCAGCACGCTGATCGCCGCGCTGCTGACCCCCGCCACCCCGGCGAGATCGAAGACCACACGGGAGCCTTCCTCCAGGCCGGTGAGCCAACGCTTGCCGGCGGCGGCGAACGCCGCCGCGCTGGCGAAGTCGATCTCGCCGGAGACCGACAGCGTCTCGCCATCGACCTCCAGGCGATTGGCGCCATTATCCAACAGCACCTTCATCCCTCGTCGCCCTGCTCCAGCTCCTCGACGGCGAGCTCCGGGGCCCAGCCATCGATCACGGCATCGTAGTCGCGACCCTGGTCGCGCATGGCCTGATCGAACTGGTTGCGGAAGGTCAGCCCCAGGTTGATGCCATTGACGATGACGTTGACGACCTTCCAGCGATCATCGTCCAGGCGCAGCGAATAGCTCACCGGATAGACCGTGCCGTCGCTTGCCACCACCTCCATCTCCACGCTGGCCTGATCCTCGTAACGCGAGGACTCCTGGTTATCGAGGACACGGATCTCCTGGTAGTCGAAGGTCACCAGACCCTTGGCGTAGGTATCGATCAGCGTCTGACGGAAAGTCTCGGCGAAGCGCGAGCGCTGCGACGGGGAGGCATTACGGAAATAGCGACCCATGACGCTGGCGCCGATGTAGCGAAAATCGGCGATCTGCTCGAGGCTGCCATCGACGACGCCTTCCAGCTCACCGGGATGCTCGCGGTAGTAGTCGCGGCGGCCCTCGATGTCACCCATCAGCTCGTCGACGCTGTCGCGGATGAGCCGTTCGGGCGTATTGGCCTGGGCGATCGCCGGCAGCGCCATCAGACACATCGCCAGGACCATCAGCATGCCGGCCAGGGGCCGCGTCACTGCATTCACATTCATCGGATTCACTCCTTGGCCATGTTGGACACGAACTGCTGGATGAGCTCTTCCAGCACCAGGGCGGACTGGGTATCGCGGATGCGATCGCCGTCCGCCAGCATCTCGGGCGCACCGCCCACCGACAGCCCCACGTACTGCTCGCCGAGCAGCCCAGAGGTGAGGATCGCCGCGGTGGTATCCTCGGGCAGCGATGCCTCCAGCTCGTCATCGAGCGTCAGGACCACCCGGGCGTCGTACCACTCCGGGTCGAGCTCGACGCTCTCGACTCGACCGACGGTGACACCGGCCATGGTAACCCGGGCACGCGACTTGAGCCCGCCGATGTTGGCGAAGTTGGCCTCCAGGCGGAAGTCGTCTGCGGGGGGCTCGAGGCTCAGGCCGCTGACCCTCAGGGCGAGGAACAGCAGTCCCAGGATGCCGGCCAGCATGAACAGACCGACGCCCAGTTCCATCGTCTTGCTGCGCTTCATTCCATGTCTCCACAAATCCGCGGCGGCCACACGCCGCCATATTGCCCGCCCTCGCGACTCAGGAGAGTCCGCCGAACATCAGGGCCGTCAGTACGAAGTCCAGCCCCAGCACCGCCAGCGAGGCATGTACCACGGTGCGGGTGGTGGCCCGTGCGATGCCCTCGGAGGTCGGCAGCAGGGCATAGCCCTGATAGACCGCGATCCAGGTCACCACCACGGCGAACACCAGGCTCTTGATCAGGCCATTGAGCACATCATCGGCGAAGCCGACGCTGGCCTGCATGTTGCCCCAGTAGGAGCCTTCGAAGACGCCCAGCCACTTCACGCCCACCAGCTCGCCGCCCCAGATGCCGATCACGCCGAAGCCGATGGTCAGCAGCGGCAGGGCGACGAAGCCCGCCCACAGGCGCGGGGCGACGATCCGCCGCAACGGGTCGACGCCGATCATCTCCATGCTGGTGAGCTGCTCGGTGGCCTTCATCAGGCCGATTTCGGCGGTCAGCGCCGAGCCGGCGCGGCCGGCGAACAGCAAGGCCGCCACCACCGGCGCCAGCTCACGCAGCAACGACAGCGCCACCATCTGGCCGAGCGCCTCCTCGGCGCCGAAATCGACCAGCAGGGTATAGCCCTGCAGGCCCAGCACCATGCCGATGAACAATCCGGAGACCAGCACGATGGCCAGCGACATCACGCCGACGAAGTGCATCTGGCGCAGCCAGAGTCTCAGCCCCTCGACGGAAGGCACCCCGATGGCCGACTGAGCGAGCATCAGGGTCGCCCGGCCGAGTCCCTCGGTGACATCACAGCCCCGGCGTCCCAGGCGTTGGATCGTCGCCATCATCGTGCGCCTCCCGTGCCGAGCAGGTCGTCATGGAAATCCACCGCGGGGTAGTGAAACGGCACCGGGCCATCCGGCTCGCCGTGGATGAACTGGCTGACACGCGGGTCGCGATCCACGTCGAGGCTCTGTGGCGTGCCCTGAGCCATCACGCGACCGTCGGCGATCACATAGACGTAGTCGGCGATGGACAGCGTCTCGTCGATGTCGTGAGACACCACCACGGCGGTCAACCCTAGCGCATCGTTGAGCCGACGAATCAGCTGCACCAGCACGCCCATGGAGATCGGATCCTGACCGACGAAGGGCTCGTCATAGAGGATCAGTTCGGGGTCCAGGGCGATCGCCCGCGCCAGCGCCACGCGCCGCGCCATGCCACCGGACAACTCCGACGGCATCAACGTCCGGGCACCACGCAGCCCCACCGCCTGAAGCTTCATCAGCACCAGGTCGCGGACCATCGATTCGGGCAGGTCGGTATGCACGCGCAGCGGGAAGGCCACATTCTCGAAGACGTCGAGATCGGAGAACAACGCCCCGCTCTGGAACAGCATGCCCATGCGTCGGCGCAGCCGGAGCAGCGACTTGCGCGACAGCGCGTGTACGTCTTCGCCGTCGATATGCACCCGCCCGGCATCGGGGGCGAGCTGCCCGCCGATCAGCTTGAGCAGGGTCGTCTTGCCGGTACCGCTGGGGCCCATGATCGCGGTGATCTTGCCACGCGGCACTACCATGTCGAGGCCGCGGAAGATCTCCGTCTCTCCGCGAGAGAAGCGCAGACCCTCCACCTCGACGAGGGGAGAATCGTTCATCTATTGAGTTCCCTGACAGATTATCGAACATCGTATCTTAACCCGAGGCCAAGGCGCCAGCGCCGAGGCCTTGGCCGGGTTGCACCGAACCCCCGCAAGGGGTTCAATGGCCTCCTTTTCCACGCCCCTCCGGCATCGACTCGGCCATCCGCCCTTGAGCCCAACCCCGCGACAGGCAACAATCTCCCCATGACAGACGACTCTTCCTCTCCCGACAGCCTGCTGGCCAGCGCCAAGCGCACCCTGCGACTGGAACAGCAAGCCATCGGCGCCCTCGTCGAACGCCTCGACGGCGACTTCGAGCGCGCCTGCGAACTGATCCTGGCCTGTCGCGGCCGAGTGATCGTCACCGGCATGGGCAAGTCCGGCCACATCGGCACCAAGATCGCCGCCACCCTGGCCAGCACCGGCACGCCTTCCTTCTTCGTGCACCCGGGCGAGGCCAGCCATGGCGACCTGGGCATGATCACCCCCGGCGATGTAGTGCTGGCGCTGTCGAACTCCGGCGAGACCGCCGAGGTCACCGCCCTGCTGCCGCTGCTCAAACGCCTCGGCACACCATTGATCAGCATGACCGGCCGCCCTGGCTCGACGCTGGCCTGTCACGCCGAGGCGCACCTGGACGCCGGCGTCGAACGCGAGGCCTGCCCGCTGGACCTGGCGCCCACCTCCTCCACCACCGCCGCCCTGGCGCTGGGCGATGCCTTGGCCGTGGCACTGCTCGAGAGCCGCGGTTTCACCGCCGAGGACTTCGCGCTCTCGCACCCCGGCGGCAGCCTCGGCAAGCGCCTGCTGCTCAAGGTCTCGGACCTGATGCATCAGGGTAGCCGCCTCCCCGGCGTGGCACTCGGCAGCCCGCTGCGTGACGCACTGCTGGAGATCACCCACCAGGGCCTGGGCTTCACCTGCGTGATCGATGCCGAAGGCCGGCTGGCCGGGGTCTACACCGACGGCGACCTGCGCCGCACCCTCGACCAGTTCAACGACCTCTCCGCCCTGACGGTAGATCAGGTGATGACCACCCCCGGCAAGCGGATCTCGCCCGACATCCTCGCCGCCGAGGCCGTGCGGTTGATGGAAGACAACCGCATCACCGCGCTGGCCGTGGTGGACGACGATGGCCGCCCGGTGGGCGCCCTGCACATGCACGACCTGCTGGCCAGCGGCGTCATCTGACACCAGGAGACCCCATGACTCTCGACGCATCCCCCATGCCCCCGGCGCTGATCGAGCGCCTGCGCCGCGTCCGCCTGCTGGCCCTGGACGTGGACGGCGTGCTGACCGACGGCCGCCTCGAATTCCAGGCCGACGGCGGCGAGGCCAAGGCCTTCCATACCCTCGATGGCCACGGCATCAAGCTGGTGCAGCGCGCCGGCATTCAGGTCGCGTTGATTACCGGCCGCGACTCGCCGATGGTCAGCCGCCGGGCCGCCGCGCTCGGCATCCAGCATCTCCATCAAGGCATCGAGAAGAAGCTGCCGACGCTGCACCAGCTATGCCAGCGCCTGGAGCTCGATCTCGCCCAGGTCGCCTACTGCGGCGACGACCTGCCGGACCTCGCGCCGATCCACCAGGCCGGCGTCGGCATCAGCGTGCCCGGGGCACCGAGCTACATCCGTCAGCACGCCGACTGGGTCACCGAGCGCGAGGGCGGCTTCGGGGCGGTGCGCGAGATCTGCGACGGCCTGCTCCAGGCCCAGGGCCGCTGGGACGCCGTGCTCGATACCTACCTGCACGGCCAGGCCTGACACCATGCGACTACCCCGCCCCGGCTTCCGTACCTGGCTGTTGTTGCTGCTGCTCGTCCTGGGCGGCGGCCTGGCGCTGCTCGATCAGCGTGACGACGCGCCATCGCCCGCCGCCCCTCAGGGCGAGACCGGGGAGCCCGACTACTACCTGGAAGACGCCCGGCTGACACGCTTCGATGCCCAGGGGCGCCCCCATCAGCGGCTGACCACGCCACGCCTGGAACATACCCCGATCGACGACGTCACCCGGCTGACCACCCCGCATGCCGAACTGCGCGATCGCGAAGGCCGGCAGTGGCTGGCCGACGCCCAGCGCGGGCGACTGGAAAACGGCGGTAATCTCTTGACCCTCGAGGGCCAGGCCGTGCTGACCGCCCCGGCACAACGCTGGCGACTCGAGACCGAGCGGCTGCACTACGAGGCCGACGCCGGGCACGCCTGGAGCGACACCCCGGCACGGCTGAGCCAACCGCCCCAACGAATGCGTGGCGAGCGTTTCGACGCCTGGATCGATGACAACCGCGCCCGACTGACCGACAATGTGCACGGTCACCACCCGCCGGACCCCCAGGAGGACCCCCAGCCATGACGCGACCCTTCGCCTCGCTGCTGGCCCTGACGCTGCTCACCGCGGCGCTGGCCACCCCTACGGCCCAGGCCCTCGAGGGCGATGCCAGCGCGCCCATCCAGGTCGAGGCCGACCGCCTGGACCTCGACGATCGAGCCGGCACCGCCATCTACCGGGGCGATGTACGCATCGAACAGGGCAGCATGCAACTGACCGGCGAGCGCGTGGAGATCCAGCGCAACGACGCCGGCCAGCTGACCACCGCCACCGCCACCGGTCAGCGCGCCTACCTGGAACAGAAGCCCGCGCCGGACCAGCCGCTGGTCCGTGCCTGGGGCCGCACGGTCGTCTATCACGTGGCCGAACGGCGCATCGAACTGGTCGACCAGGCCGAGCTTCACAAGGGCGGCGATACCTTCGATGGCGGCTACCTCGAGTACTTCCTCGACCGCCGCGTGGTCCAGGCCCGCTCCAACGCCCAGGGCGTCAGCGAGAGCCAGCGGGTACGCATGACCCTGGAGCCGGAACAACAGGACGCCCCATGAAAACCCTGAGCGCCCAGCATCTGGCCAAGAGCTACAAGCGTCGCCGCGTGGTCCAAGACATCAGCCTGGAGATCCAGCAGGGCCGCATCATCGGCCTGCTGGGCCCCAACGGCGCCGGCAAGACCACCTCCTTCTACATGATCGTCGGCCTGGTGCGCGCCGATGCCGGCCGCGTCGCCATCGACGAGCGCGACCTCTCCGGCGCCGCCATGCACGAGCGTGCCCGCTCGGGTATCGGCTACCTGCCCCAGGAAGCCTCGATCTTCCGCAAGCTGTCGGTGGCCGACAACATCCTGGCGATCCTCCAGACCCGCCGCGACCTGGATAATGCCGGCCGCCAGGCGCGCCTGGAGTCGTTGCTCGAAGACTTCCACGTCACCCACATCCGCGACAACCTCGGCATGAGCCTGTCCGGTGGCGAGCGCCGCCGGGTCGAAATCGCCCGAGCGCTGGCCACCGAGCCCGACTTCATCCTGCTCGACGAACCCTTCGCCGGCGTCGACCCCATCTCGGTGGGCGAGATCAAGGGCATCATTCGCCAGCTCAAGGCCCGCGAGATCGGCGTGCTGATCACCGATCACAACGTGCGCGAGACGCTGGACATCTGCGATGGCGCCTACATCGTCGGCGACGGTCAGATCATCGCCGAAGGCAATGCCGAACAGATCCTGGCCAACCAGCGCGTGCGCGACGTCTACCTGGGCCAGGACTTCCGCCTCTGACGCCGCCACAGTTCGCAAATTACTGATATACAAGTCGCCGTAGAACAGCAGGCACAGCGATTGCCGCTGGCATGCTAATTGCTTGGCAATCGACTTGCACGGCGCCTTTCCGCGCACTAGGGTATAAGGCCTCTTCCCCGCAGGACCGGACCGCTTTCCCATGGCCATGAAGGCATCCCTTCAACTGCGTGTCGGCACCCAGCTGACCATGACGCCTCAGCTGCAGCAGGCGATCGGCCTGCTGCAGCTGTCGACCCTCGACTTGCGCCAGGAGATCCAGCAGGCCCTGGAGGCCAACCCCATGCTGGAGCTCGAGGACGACTTCGGCGAACAGGCCGTCAGCGAGACGCCGGAAGACGACTGGCCCGACGAGATCCCCGCCGAGCTCAGCGTCGACAGCGACTGGTCCGACACCTTCCAGGACGCCGGCGGCGGCGAGGCCCCCGACTTCGAGCGCCAGGCCGCCGGCCAGAGCCTGCAGAGCCACCTCGGCTGGCAGCTCGCCATGGGCGCCTTCGACGCCCGCGAGACACGCATCGCCGAGAGCCTGATCGACGCGGTGACGCCGGATGGCTATCTCGACCAGCCGCTCGATGAGCTGCGCGATGGCCTGCGTGCCCAGGGGCTCGAGGGACTCACCACCCGCGAAGTGGAAGCCCTGCTGTTGCGTCTGCAGCGCTTCGAGCCCACCGGCGTGTTCGCCCGTGACCTGCGCGAGTGCCTGCTGCTGCAACTCGCCACCCTGCCCGATGACACCCCGCTGCTGCCCCAGGCACGACGCCTGGTGCGCCAGTTCCTGGAGGCCCTGGCCGGCAACGACCGCCGGCTGCTCAAGCGGCGCCTGGGGCTCGACGACACGACCCTCGACGCGGTCATCGCTCTGATCCGCGGCCTCGACCCACGCCCAGGCAGCGAATACTCGAGCGACGACAACGACTACGTGATCCCCGACCTGATCGCTCGCCATACCTCCCGGGGTTGGCATGTCGAGCTCAACCCCGAGGCGATGCCTCGGCTGCGCGTACAGCCCGACTACGCGGCGCTGATCAAACGCGCCGACAAGAGCGACGACAACCAGTTCCTCAAGGACCACCTGCAGGAAGCCCGCTGGCTGATCAAGAGCCTGGCCAGCCGCAACGACACCCTGCTGCGCGTCGGCCACGAGGTGATGACCCGTCAGCTCGCCTTCCTCGAGCGCGGCGAGGAGGCCATGAAACCGCTGATCCTGGCCGACATCGCCCAGGCCGTTGAGATGCACGAATCGACCATCTCACGGGTCACCACCCAGAAGTTCATCCACACGCCGCGCGGCGTCTTCGAGCTCAAGTACTTCTTCTCCAGCCAGGTCGGCGACGGCGAAGACGCACACTCCAGCACCGCGATCCGTGCCCGCATCCGCAAGCTGGTCGAGGGCGAAGCCCCCCGCAAGCCGCTCTCCGACAGCAAGCTGGTCACCCTGCTCGCCGAGGAAGGCATCGAGGTGGCCCGGCGCACCGTCGCCAAGTACCGCGAGGCGCTGCACATCCCCTCCTCGAGCCAGCGCAAGCGGCTCGGCTGAGGGCGCCCGCAGAGCCGTTGCCAGGGCGTGGAAACGCGCTGGGAACAGGGGGTTTGCAAGGCATCAAAAAGGGTTACAATCGAGTCACCACCCAAGGAGCAAGGAGCGTGTCATGCAAGTCAACATCACCGGCCATCACGTGGAATTGACCGACCCCCTGCGTGACTACGTGCAGGAGAAGCTCTCCCGCCTGGAACGTCACTACGACAACATCACCACCGTTCAGGTCACGCTCTCCGTCGAGAAAGAACGCCAACAGGCCGCCTGCACCCTGCATGCCGCCGGTGCCGATCTACACGCCGAAGCGATGGACGGCGACATGTATGCCGCCATCGACGCCCTTGCCGACAAGCTGGACCGCCAGCTCGTCAAGCACAAGGAAAAGACCCAGGCCCGCGCCCAGGGCGCCGCAAGCGTCCGCTGAGCCCTCATGTCACTCGAAACCATCCTGCCCCCCGAGCGCACCCTCTTCGGTGTACCCGGGGGAAGCAAGAAGCGGGTGCTGGAATTCTTCAGCACCTTCATCGCCCAGAACATGCCAAGCCTCGACAGCCAGGAGGTCTTCAGCCGGCTGATCGGGCGGGAACGCCTGGGCAGCACCGGCATCGGGCATGGGGTCGCCATCCCCCATTCCCGCAACCCTCACTGCAAGGCGCCGCTCGCCGGCTTCCTCAAGCTCTCCGAGCCGGTCGACTTCGATGCCATCGACGGCGAACCCGTCGACCTGGTCTTCGTGCTGCTGGTGCCCGAGCAAGCCGATGACGCCCATCTGGCCCTGCTCGGCCAGGTCGCGGGCGTGATGAACGATGCCGAGACCCGCAGCGCCCTGCGCCGGGCAGGCAGCCAGCGCGAGCTGCACGACTGTTTGCTCGATGCCATTCGACGACAGGCACCGGCCGCCAGCGGGCGCGGCTGAGCGGTGCAGCGCCCCGACCAGGAGAGCCGTCATGCAGCTCGTCATCATCAGCGGACGCTCCGGCTCCGGCAAGTCGATCGCCTTGCAGGCCCTCGAAGACCTGGGCTTCTACGCCATCGACAACCTGCCGGCGATGCTGCTCGGCCCGCTGGTGGACGAGCTGCGCAGCGATCAATCGCCGCGCAGCGCCATCGCGGTGAGCATCGATGCCCGCAACCTGCCTCACGCCCTGAAACGCTTCCCCACGCTGCTCGAGGACGTACGCTCCCGCGACATCCACTGCCAGGTGGTCTATCTGACCACCGACGCGCGCATCCTGCTGGAACGCTACTCCGCCACCCGGCGCCGCCACCCGTTGACCCGCGACACCGAGATGACGCTGGCCGAGGCGATCGACCGCGAGGAAGATGCCCTGACGGAGATCCGCGACCTCGCCGACCTGCTGATCGACACCTCGCGGCTCTCGGTGCATGACCTGCGGGGCCGCATCACCGACCAGGTGGCCAGCCATCGCCACGAGGGGCTGACGCTGACCATCGAATCCTTCGGCTTCAAGCGCGGCGTCCCCCTGGACGCCGACATCGTGTTCGATGCCCGCTGCTTGCCCAATCCCTACTGGGACCCGCGGTTGCGCGACGCTACCGGCCGCGACCCCAGCGTGATTGCCTTCCTCGAGAGCTACCCGGTAGTCGACGAGATGGCCGCCGACATCCTGAGCTGGATCGAGCGCTGGCTGCCCCGCTACCGGGCCAGCCAGCGCAGCTACCTGACCGTGGCGATCGGCTGCACCGGCGGCCAGCATCGTTCCACCTACCTGGCCGAGGGGCTAGCCCGACGCCTGGCCGAGAGCCACGCCGGGGTGCGCCTGCGCCACCGCGAGCTAGGCCTGCAACTCACCCTCCCCGCCCCGACCGCCGACGAGGACCGCTAGCCCCGTGCCCTGCCGCAAGCTCACCTTGACCAACAAGCGTGGTCTGCATGCCCGCGCCGCCACCCGCCTGGTACAATGCTGCCAACCCTTCGCCTCCCGCGTTACCGTCTGCCACGGCGCACAGCAGGCCGATGCAACCAACATCATGTCCCTGCTGATGCTGGCCGCCCCCTGCGGCACCGAACTGACCCTCGAGGCCGACGGCGAAGACGGCGAGGCCGTGCTCAACGCGCTGGAACAGCTCTTCGCTGCCCGCTTCGACGAAGACGCCTGACCCACGACCGTCGCGACCCCCGACCAACCGAGCAAGACCATGCTGTAACTCGTCCAGACGGGCAAGTACTCCCGGGTCGATTTCGACCCCGAGCGCGACCACTTCATCAAGACCTTGCAACCCAAGCGTTTCGACCGGCTGCGTTACCGGCTGCGATCCGCCCCTATCCCGGGCACAACGTCGCCCTCGTCGCCGCGCGCCTGAAGAAGCTCGGCATCGCCTCGCCGACCATCGTCGCGGCACAACGCTACCGGCTGGTCACCGAGAATGCGCACGCCACCCCGCTGAAACAGCTCATCCTCGACTCACCGGACCTGCAGGCTCGGCACCTGGATGCGTTGGTCGCCTTCGACCGGCACGGCATCCTCTGCCGCGGCCTGCACACCAACAACGTCCTGGTCCGAGACGGCCGGCTGATCGCCATCGACCTCGCCCCCTACAAGCTAATCCCCCACTGGCGTTTCCCACGGCGCGAGTACCTGGACTGCCTGAGCCGGTCGCTCAAGGGCGACGAGACCTTCCTGTTCACGCGTCTACTCGAGTGGCTGGGGCTGGACGAGCACTACCCCCCCGTTACGCTGACCCCGTCGGCAACGAAAAAGCCCGCGACACGGTCGCGGGCTTGGTCGTGGCAGGCGGCCTACCGTCAACCACCGGCCACGGTCATCTCGTCGATCAGCCAGCTACCGGTGTGGATACTGCCGCGGGTGTCGATATCATCGCCGACGCCGACCAGGCCCTTGAACATCGTCTCCAGGTTCCCGGCGATGGTGAACTCCTCCACCGGATGCTGGATGCGGCCGTTCTCCACCCAGAAACCCGCCGCGCCGCGTGAGTAGTCCCCGGTGACGCCATTGACACCCTGCCCCATCAGCTCGGTGACCAGCACGCCGCGATCCATGCGCGCGAGCAGCGCTTGCTGCGATTCGAGCGGTGCGGCCAGGCGCAGGTTGCGGGCGCCGCCGGCATTACCGGTGGTCTCCATCCCCAGGCGGCGAGCGCTGTAGGCGGAGAGCATGTAGCTGGCCAGCCGCCCCTGGTCGATGAAGACGTTGTCGCGGGTCGCCACACCGTCGCCATCGAAGGCGCTGCTGGCCATGCCGCGCATCAGCCGCGGCTGCTCCTGCAGCGAGAACCACTCGGGAAAGAGCGTATCGCCGAGCCGCTCGCACAGGAAGGAGGACTGGCGATAGAGCGCGCCGCCGGCGATGGCGCTGAGCAGGCTGCCGATCAACACCGAGGCCAGGCTCGGATCGAACAGCACCGGCATCCGCCCGGTCGCCGGACGCTGGGCGCCGAGCCGGCGCAAGGTACGCCGGGCGGCACTCTCGCCCACGACCTCGGGGGCCAGCAGCTCACGAGGATCGCGCGTACTGGAGTAGTCGTAGTCGCGCTGCATGCCGTTCTCGTCTTCGGCGATCAACATGCAGGCCAGCGAATGACGGCTGCCCCGCTGGCTACCCAGGAAACCGTGGCTGTTGGCATAGACGCGCACGCCCTCGCCGCTGGACAGCTCGGCGCCCTCGGAGCTCTTGATGCCGGCGACACCGCGACCCGCGGCCTCGCAATCCACGGCGAGCTCGATGGCCTGCTCGGTGGACAGCGACCAGGGATGGTGGACATCGAGATCCGGCAGCTCACGAGCCATCAGTTCGGCCGGCGCGAGACCGGCGACCGGATCTTCCCCGGTATAGCGAGCGATCGCCATGGCCTTCTCGACCACGTCGCGGATCGACGCCTCGGAGGCATCCGTAGACGAGGCACTACCCTTGCGGTTGCCCGCGTAGACGGTCACCGCGATGCCCTGGTCACGGGACAGCTCGACGGTCTCCACTTCGCCCTCGCGGACGTTGACGCCCACGCCCTGGTCGACGCTGGCGCCCACCTCGCAGGCATCGGCGCCGAGCCGGCGGGCCAGCGCCAGGGCCGCCTCGGCACGTGTTTCCAGCAGTGACTGCTGGGCGGCGGCATCGAAAGCCTGTGTCATCGTCTTGACTCCTCACTCGACCGGCCTCGGGGCCGATACACAACATATGGTCGATTGGCCAGCCCGCCGCGGCGGGCTGGTATACTGGGCCGATGCACCACGCCCCTCTCATGAACCAGGACGCCGCATGACCCAGGATGATTTCTCTCCGGCCGACGAACGGCCCAGCAAGTCGCAGCTCAAGCGCGAGATGCACGCCCTCCAGGAGCTCGGCGAACGACTGATCGCCATGCGCGAGGCCGAGCGCGCCCGCTTCCCGCTCTCCGATGATCTACTGGCGGCCATCGAAGAAACCGGCCGCATCCGCGCGAGGGAGGCTCGCCGCCGGCACATGCAGTACGTCGGCAAGCTGATGCGGCGCGAGGATCTCGACGGCATCCAGGCGGTGTTCGACGAGATCGATCACGAACAGCAGCGCCGGGACCACGCCTTTCACCGCCTCGAACGCTGGCGCGACCGCCTCATCGAGGAAGACGACGCCCTCGAGGCCTTCATCGCCGAGTTCCCCGAGGTCGACCGCCAGGCGCTGCGCCAGCTGATCCGCAACGCCCGCCGCGAGAACGATCAGGGCAAGCCGCCGACCAACGCCCGCCGGCTGTTCAAGCTGATCCGCGACACCGCCGACATGTGAAGACCGGCGCTGCGCGCCTGACAAGACGCGGCAGCGCCGCTGGAAGAAGGGAGAACGGCGCTGCACGCCTTGAAGAGGCATGGAAGACCAGCATTCTTCTTCACTCTTCCTTCTTCGCTAGGACTCCGTGCCGCCGACGGTCAGCTCGTCTAGCTTCAGCGTCGGTTGTCCCACGCCGACCGGCACGCCCTGCCCTTCCTTGCCACAGACACCGACGCCGGTGTCGAGCTCCAGGTCGTGGCCGATCATCGACACGCGGCCCATCGCCTCGGGGCCGTTGCCGATCAGGGTCGCCCCCTTGACCGGCGCGGTGATGCGACCGTCCTCGATCAAGTAGGCCTCGCTTGCCGAGAACACGAACTTGCCGGAGGTGATATCCACCTGGCCACCGCCGAAGCTCGCCGCGTAGATGCCACGGGAGACACTCTTGATGATATCGGCGGGATCGTCCTGGCCGGCACGCATGTAGGTGTTGGTCATGCGCGGCATCGGCAGGTGGGCGAAGGATTCGCGGCGAGCATTGCCGGTGGGCGCCATGCCCATCAGCCGGGCGTTGAGCTTATCCTGCATGTAGCCGGTGAGGATGCCGTCCTCGATCAGGGTCGTGCACTGGGTCGCCGTGCCCTCGTCGTCGACGGAGAGCGAACCGCGCCGGTCGGCCAGGGTGCCGTCGTCGACCACGGTCACGCCCGGCGCCGCCACGCGCTCGCCCATGCAGCCGGCGAAGGCCGAGCTGCCCTTGCGGTTGAAGTCGCCCTCCAGGCCGTGACCGACCGCCTCGTGGAGCAGGATGCCCGGCCAGCCGGCCCCCAGCACCACCGGCATCTGACCGGCCGGCGCATCGACGGCATCGAGATTGACCAGCGCCTGACGCACCGCCTCCTTGGCGAAACGCTCGGCCACGTGCTCATCGCGCAGCCGGGACATCGGATAGCGGCCGCCGCCACCGGCACTGCCCCGCTCTCGGCGACCGTTGCGCACCGCGATGACGCTGACGTTGAAACGCACCAGGGGGCGCACGTCGGCGGCCAGGGTGCCATCGCTGGCGCGCACCAGCACGACCTCGTAGACGCCGCTCAGCGAGGCGCTGACCTGGCTCACCGACGGGTCGGCGGCGCGCGCGACACGATCGGCTTCCTTGAGCATGGCGATCTTCTCGTCGGCGGACAGCCCGGCGAGCGGATCGATGCCGGCATAACGGGCCGTCGAGGTCGTCACGACGCGCGGCGCGGTGGCCAGGCGTTGGCCGCTGCGCACGATGCCGGCGGCGGTGCGGCCAGTCTCGGCCAACGCTTCCATGGAAATCTGGTTGGAGTAGGCGAAGCCGGTCTTCTCGCCGGCCAGGGAGCGCACGCCGACGCCGCCGTCGATGTTGTAGCTGGCCTCCTTGACCTCACCGTCCTCCAGCACCCAGCCCTCGTGCCAGCTGCGCTGGAAATACAGATCGGCATAATCGATGCCGGCGCCCAAGGCATGGCCGAGGCCACTGTCCAGGGCATCGAGATCGAGCCCGCCGGGCGTCAGCAGCGCCTCGGTGGCCTGGTCGAGCAGGGGTTGCGTGTGTGATGTCATTCGGCACTTTCCAGAGCGATGCGCGGGGAGGTCCAGGGTCCCTCCACGCGATAGTGAATTCGGGTCACGCGGTCGAGGGCATCGCCGAACAGCTTGTCGGCAATGAACAGCGCCCCTCCGACCATCGGCGCCCCGGCGATCACCGCCGCCAGAGGCAGGTTGTTGCTCACCGGCAGTGTGACGCCCAGACGCTGATCGAGTTCCCGCCGCGCCAGGTCGACGCCACCCTCCAGGGTGAAGCGGGTAGCCGGGCCATCGATCTCGACCGGCCCGCGGGTCTCCAACACCCCACCATACAGGGTCGCATCACCACTGACACGATCGAAGGCGGTGCCACGCCCGGTGACGTCGGAGAAGTCCAGGGTCAGGCGGCGCAGCAGGTTGTCCACGTTGAGCAGGCCGACCACTCGCGCCGACGGCGACTCCAGGTTGGCGAAGCGTCCATCGCGCAGCTCGACGCCCAGGTTGCCCCGGGAGCGCGCTAGCGCGAACTGCCAGGGTGCCCCGGGCCAGGCCAGCTGGCCCTCGACCCGGGTCTCGTCATTGCGGATCGCTACCGGCTGGCCGAGCGCCTCCAGCGCCGTGCCCAGGTCGCCGCCATCGATGTCCAGCCGGGCCCGGGTCAGGCTGGCCTCGGGGCCGGCTGCCTCCCAGGTCAGGCTGCCCCGGGCGTCGATCTCGCCCAGCGACAGCGCCAGTGGATCGACCACCAGGCGGTCCGACTCGGCCCGCCACCGGGTGCTCAGTGGGCCGAACGCACGGCCCCGATAGCTCAGCTCGTCGATGCTCAGCCGGCCCGCGGGCAGCTCGCCGAGCGAGGCCGGCAGGGCCATCGCGCCCGGCGGTGTCTCGAGTTCCTCGTAGAGCCGCCCGGCTCCCTCGCCGATGGCCTCCAAACGTGGCTCGCTCGGCAGCAAGTCATCGAGGCTCAAGTGCGACAGCGCCACGTTCAGCGGCTGCGCGCGCCCCGGCCGATAGGCCAGCTCGCCGGTCAACAGGCTGCCATCCAGGGCCAGTCGCCAGCCATCGACCACCGGCTCGCCTTCGACGATCATCGAGCCCAGGCAATGCCGCTCGACACTCAGGCAGTCGGTGTCCAGCATCACACGGGAGATGGTGCCGCCCCCGCCGGGGCCGCCAGCGGCGGCGCCACCCAGCGGCGCCAGGGCGCGTCCCCAGGCCCGCGGCTCGATGCGTGGCAGATAGGCCTGCAGCGTCCAGCCGGGCTCGCTTGGCCAGGTCGCGGGCGCCTCGCGCCCCAACCAGGCCTGCCCCTGCCCGCCGCGCTCGGGGCGCCAACGCCAGCCCAGGTCGCCGCCCAGGCGACCCGACCAGCGCCCGGACTCGGACAGCGCGAAACTCAAGCGCAGCTCCCGCGGCGTGCCGGCCGCCTTGCCCAGCGGCGCCGGCAGGTCGATGACCGGCTCGCGTAGCTGACTCGAGAGGTTCAGGGTCGGCGCCTCGGCCTCGAGATCGACATCGCCATGCCACGCCAGCGGTCCGGCGAGCACCGCGTCCAGGCCCGCCGGCGCGCCCAATTCGGTGAGGGCCTCGGCCCGAGCGGTGCCCGACAGGTCGACACGCCCCTCTCCGGTCGCCAGCTCGGCCCGCACAGGCCCGCCGAGCAGGCGGCCCTCGAGCGAACCCTCGAGCGAGCCTTGCTCGCCACGCTGGCGCCAGGCGAGAGGGCCTGCTATATCCTCGAATACGAGCCCGCTCGTCGTATGCGTCAGGCGTGGTAAATCGACCTCGCCGGCAATATCGAGGCTCAGCGAGTCCGGGTCGTCCAGCGATAACGACAGGTCGAGACCGGCCTGCAGGCCCCCTTCGCCCTGCCAGTCGGCGACCGCGCCGATGCCCTCCACCGGCAACGCGGCCAAGAAGCGCGACAGCGCCGGGGCATCGGCGGCGAGCGGCCCCTCGACCGACAAGCGTTCGCCGTCCAGCCGCACCTCGGCGTCATGGGTCTGGATGCCCAGGCTCTGGGCCGTGTCGACCTCGGCGCGAAGCGTCTCGCCGCGCAGCGTCATCCGCCCGGACACGTCTTCCAGCGCCGGCCAGCCATCGGCATAGGGCAGCCGCCCCGCCTCGACTTCGAGGTCAAGGTCAAGGCTCGGCTCGAGGGAGGCCAGCTCGTCCTGCTCGTCGCGCAGCGGCACGTGCAGGCGCAGCGAGCCCTCCGGCACCCGCCCGGCCAGACCACCGGCCAGCCAGTCGGCGAGCTCCGGGGTCTCCTCGCCCAGCAGCCGCATGGGCAACCAGTCGCTCAGCGGCCGCGAGCGCGCCTCGACGTCCTGGAAGTCCAGCGTCAGGCCGAAGCCGCCACGCTGCGCGCCGCCCACCGAGAGGCCGAAACCACCCGTCACCTCAGCGCCGCGCCAACCGGCCTCGAGGCCGCGGCCACTGACGAAGCTGCGTGCCCCGTCGTAGCGCCAGCTGACCTCCCCGCCGGCATGCGACAGCGACATCGGCGCGGCGAAGACCTCCGGGATGGCAAGCTCGGTGCCCTCACCGCCGGCGAAGCGCACCCGCCCATGGAGGCCATCCGTCGTGAGCCAAAGCGCCAACGGCCCGCCCCCCGGCACCTCTTCCCAGGGGTCGACCGCCACCTCGCTGGCGCTGACCCGGGTCCGCCAAGCGCCATCTCGGTAGCCGAGCCCCAGGCCGTTCACCTGCCCCCGCGGGGCGAGCGCCGCCACGCTACGCGCAAACGCCTCGGGCAACGGCAAGTGCTCACGCCAGGCCGCCAAGGCGGCGAGATCGAAGGCCCCGGTGGTCAGCCACCAGTCGCGCTGGTCACCTTCCAGGTACCAGTCCCGCGGCAGGGATCGTGCGTCGGCCGAGGCATCGGGGCCGGTTCGCTGGGCGGCATCGGCCTGTATCCAGGCCTGCCAGTCGTCGGCGTCGGCCGCGCGGCGCCACTGGCCGCGCAGCGTGGCATCTTCCAGCACGATGCCGGGCGCCTCGTCTTCCGGCTGACGCAGCGCCAGCCGCGGGGCGGTGACGTCGAGCCGGGCATCGGCCAGGCGACCATCATTCCAGCGCCCCCATAGCCGTGCCTCACCATCGAGGTCATCGAAGTGCGGCAACGCCTCGATGCCGAACAGCGACGACAGCCCGGTCAGGCTGTCGAGGCTCATGTCGGCCTGCAGGGTCGCGCCGAAGTCATCGAGCCCCTGGCCGGGTGCCAGCCGCATGGTCACCCTGGCGGCCTCACCGGGACGGCCGCGCAGCCGCACTCGCCCTTCGAGATGGGTATGACCGGCATCGCCGACCATCAACAGCTGTGGCGCCTCGAGCACCGCCTTGTGCTGGCGGCCATGGAGCACGACCTCGGTGTCCTGGGCCCAGGCGCGCTGCCTGCGCAGCACACCGACCCAGAAGTCCAGGCGCGCGAGGTCGAACTCGCTGTCGGGGATCAGCTCGGGAGGCACCTCGGCAGGCTCCGGCCAATGCCAGCGGCCATCGTCGCTCTGGTAGAGATGCAGGGTGAGGCCGGTGAGATGGGCATCGGACACCACCGGCAGGCCATCGCGCAGGCTGGCCGAGGTATCGAGGCGCAGCCGGGCGCCGTCGAGCTCGAGCAGGGGCCGCTCGCCGACGGGCGAGTCCAGCACCAACCCGCGCAGCGCGAGCTCGGGGTCGAGGCCGGCCACGCCGCCCTCGACCGAGTCCAGGCTCACGGCGGCCTCGAAGCGCGCCGACAGCAGCGCCTCGAGACGCGGGGTCAGCTGCTCGGCCTGGCCGAGCAGCAGACGCAGCACCAGCGTGAGCAGCGCCACCAACGTGAGGGCTGCCGCCAGTAGTGTCAGGGTCCAGCGGATCACCAGGCGGGTCGGCGACATGGGCTCACATCAGCACGATGTCGTACTGCTCCTGGGAATAGTGGGCCTCGACTTGGAAACGAATCGTCTTGGCGATGAATTCCTCCAGGTCGGCGACGGCCGCGGACTCCTCGTCGAGCAGCCGGTCGACCACCGACTGAGCGGCCAGCACCGTATAGGTATCGGCACTATAGGCCCGTTCCTCGCGCAGGATCTCGCGGAAGATCTCATAGCACACCGACTCCGGCGTCTTGAGGGTACCGCGCCCATGGCAGGAGGGGCAGGCCTCGCACAGCGTCTGCTCCAGGCTCTCCCGAGTGCGCTTGCGTGTCACCTGCACCAGCCCCAGTTCGGTGACCCCGGTGCACTTGGTCTTGGCGTGGTCACGCTCCAGCGACTTCTCCAGTACCCGCAGCACCTGACGTTGATGCTCCAACTCCTCCATGTCGATGAAGTCGATGATGATGATGCCACCGAGGTTGCGCAGCCGCAGCTGACGAGCGATGGCGGTGGCGGCCTCGAGGTTGGTCTTGAAGATCGTCTCCTCGAGGTTGCGGTGCCCCACGAAGCCGCCGGTATTGACGTCGATGGTGGTCATCGCCTCGGTCGGATCGATCACCAGGTAGCCGCCGGACTTGAGCTGCACCTTGCGGCCCAGCGCCTTCTGGATCTCGTCCTCGACGCTGAACAGGTCGAAGATCGGTCGCTCACCGGCATAGTGCTCGATGCGCTCCACCGCCGAGGGCATGAACTCCTCGGCGAACTCGAGCAGCCTGACATGGTTCTCGCGGGAATCGATGCGTACCTTCTCGATGTCGTCGCGCATCACATCGCGCAGGGTGCGCATGAAAAGCGGCAGGTCGTCATAGATGACACTCGGCGCCGAGGCGGTGATCTTGCGCTCGCTGACCTTGCGCCACAGGCGCAGCAGGAAGTGCATGTCGCCGGCCAGCTCTTCCTGGCTGACACCCTCGGCGGCGGTACGCACGATGAAGCCACCGGTGATCTCGAGGGTCTGCTCGGCCTGGGCGGCCTCGATCAGCTGGCGCAGACGCTCGCGCTCGCGCTCATCCTCGATACGCTGGGAGACCCCGTTATGAGGCGAGTCCGGCATGTAGACCAGATAGCGCGAGGGCACCGAGAGATGAGTGGTCAGGCGCGCTCCCTTGGAGCCGATCGGGTCCTTGGTGACCTGCACCACCAGCGATTGCCCCTCGTGGAGCAGCTGGGCGATGGAGACCTGCTCATCGGCCGGCGTGCCGGATGGCATCACCTCGTGGGCATGGATGAAGGCGGCTCGCTCGAGGCCGATGTCGACGAAGGCGGCCTGCATGCCCGGCAGCACCCGAACCACCTTGCCCTTGTAGATGTTGCCGGCGATACCACGACGCCGGGCCCGCTCGATGAAGGCTTCCTGGAGCACGCCGTTCTCCACCACGGCGACCCGGGTCTCCATCGGGGTCAGGTTGATCAGTACTTCACCGCTCATGCGGAAATCCTTGTCCAGAGGAAACTCGAGGCATTATGACATAGCGCCGTTCCACAGCGGGACGCCCTGGCGGCTAAGCAGCCCGGCGGTCTCATAGAGCGGCAGGCCGACCACCGCCGAGTGGCTGCCCTCGAGGCGCGACACGAATAGCGCCGCCCGGCCCTGAATGGCGTAACCACCGGCCTTGTCGACGGGCTCCCCGGTCGCCCAGTAGGCGGCGATCTCGGCCTCCGATATCTCGCGTAGCGTGACCCGGGTGGCCACGCAGACGCTGAGCAGCCCCGCGGGGCCTTCGACCGCCACCGCGGTCAGCACCCGATGGGCGCTCCCCGACAATGCGCGCAACATGGCGGCGGCGTGTTCGCGATCGCGCGGCTTGCCGAGAATCGCATCGTCGCATACCACCGCGGTGTCGGAGCCGAGCGTGGGCAGCGCGCTGCCCACCGCCCCGGCCCGGGCCTTGTCTTCGGCCAGGCGTCGTACGTAGGTCTCGGGCGCCTCGTCGGGCCGGGGCGTCTCGTCGATATCCATCGGCCACACCTCGACCGGCACGCCGATCGACACCAGCAGCTCACGGCGCCGCGGCGAGGCGGAGGCCAACCGGATCAAGGCGCCATCACACGGAGCCTCGGGATTCATCATCGCGGCTCCTCCGCGCTGCCGCGGCGCCGGAAGACCCGGAACAGCGTGGTCAACCAGGGCCATAGCAGCGCCCCGATCACCGAGGGCAGCAGGAACGAAAGGTGGATCGCGAAGGGCCCCAGCAAGGTCCTGAGCCACTGTTCCGCCAGCTGGACCGTGCCCAGCAACACCAGGATCAGCACCGCCTGCTGGAACAGCGAATAGGCCCGGAAGCGGGGATAGACCAGGGCACACAGGAACGCCAGCAACGACAGCAACAAGGCGTTCTGCCCAAGCGGCGCGCCCTGGATCAGATCCAGCAGGATGCCCAGCACGAAACCGTGGAAGACCCCGACCTTCTGGGGCGCCTTCATGCACCAGTAGATCAACATCAGGCCCAGCCAGTCCGGGCGCCAGATCTGCCAGCCGTCGGCCAGCGGCATCACCTGCAGGCACAGCGCCAGCAGCAGGGTCAGCCAGATCCAGGGCAGGCTCGCCGTCGAACGCACGGCCATTATGTCTCCTCCTCGATGGACCCGATCATCTCCAGCGCCGCGTCGATGGCCGCCGACTCGAGCTCGACCGTCCAGCCGCCACGCCCCGGGGCCTTGGGCGGCTCAGGCGGGAACAGCAGCAGGAAATGCCGGGCACGCTGCAACTGAGCCACCGGCCGGGCCTCGACCCTGGCGAAGGGCTCGCCGGGATCATGAACCACCGAACTGACCCGAGCCACCGGATAGCCCGGCGGGAAGCGACCGGCCAGCCCCGAGGTCATCAGCAGGTCACCCTCGCGGATATCGGCGGTATCCGGCACGTGCAACACGCTGAGCGCATCGTACTGGCCAGTGCCCTGGAGGATGAACCGCAGGCCATTGCGATTGACCTGAACCGGCAGCGAATGACTGGCGTCGGACAGCATGAGCACTCGGCTGGCATAGGCCGACACCGAGGTCACCTGCCCGACCAGCCCGGCGGCATCCATCACCGGCTGACCGACGAAGACGCCATCGCGTCGACCGCGATCGATCACCATGCGGTGACTGAAGGGATCGGGGTCCAGCGACAGCAGCTCGGTGGTGATGAAGGGGATATCATGCTCGCGGGTGGCATCGAGCAGCTCGCGCAGCCGCACATTCTCGGCGGTCAAGCTGGCGGTGCGCTGGGCGCGATGCGAGAGGGTCAGGATCTGCTCACGCAGCTGGCGATTCTCGTCCAGCAACTCACGCTGATCGGAAAACGCCAGCGACGCCCAGTTGAGGGCGTCGCTGGGCTGGCTGACCAGCCACTGGATGGGCGCCACCGCGGTCGACAGCTGGGCCCGCACGGGCTCCATGCGCGTGAAACGTAGATCCGCAAACATCAGGGCAACGGCGAGGAGCACGCACAGCAGCATGCGATACCCCGGCACCGAGCCATGCGAGAACAGCGGTTTGATAGCGTCCTCTCCCTATACTTCCTTCTGGCGGCGCTGTAGGGAACGCGCGAACGCCGCCGGCGGCGAGCCTCAAGCGCGTTCCCGATGACCCTACGCACTTCCGCCTGCTCGCTGGTCGCCGCCATCCATCGGGGCTTTCGTTAGTCGCTGGAGAGCAGCTCGAAGGTATGCTGGTCGATCATCTCGAGCGCCTTGCCACCGCCGCGGGCCACGCAGGTCAGCGGGTCCTCGGCGACCACCACCGGCAGCCCGGTTTCCTCGGCGATCAGCTTGTCGAGATCACGCAGCAACGCGCCGCCGCCGGTCAACACCAGGCCACGCTCGGCGATGTCGGAGGCGAGCTCGGGGGGCGATTGCTCCAGGGCGCTCTTCACCGCGGCCACGATGGACCCCAGCGTCTCCTGCAGCGCATCGAGGATCTCGTGGGAATTCAGGGTGAAGCTGCGCGGGATGCCCTCGGCCAGATTGCGGCCGCGCACGTCGATCTCACGCAGCTCGCCGCCGGGGTAGGCGCAACCGATCTCTTCCTTGATACGCTCGGCGGTGGACTCGCCGATCAGGCTGCCATAGTGGCGGCGCACATAGGCGATGATCGACTCATCGAAGCGGTCGCCGCCGACGCGGATGGACTCGGAATAGACCACGCCGTTGAGCGAGATGATGGCGATCTCACTGGTGCCCCCACCGATGTCGACGACCATCGAGCCCTGGGCTTCCTCGACCGGCAAGCCGGCCCCGATGGCCGCGGCCATGGGCTCCTCGATCAGGAACACCTCGCGGGCGCCGGCGCCCTCGGCGGATTCCTTGATGGCGCGGCGTTCCACCTGGGTCGACATGCAGGGCACGCAGACCAGCACCCGCGGGCTCGGCGTCAGGAAGGTGCTCTGATGGACCTTGCGAATGAAATACTGCAGCATCTGCTCGGTAACGGTGAAGTCGGCGATGACGCCGTCCTTCATCGGCCGGATGGCGGTGATGTTGCCCGGCGTGCGGCCGAGCATGCGCTTGGCGTCGACACCCACGGCGGCCACGCTGCGCATGTTGCCGGACTGGCGGATCGCCACCACCGACGGCTCGTCGAGCACGATACCGCGCCCGCGGACGTAAATCAGCGTATTGGCCGTCCCCAAATCGATCGACAGATCGCTGGAAAACAGCCCCCTCAAACGTTTGAACATGAAGTCGTTACCTAGTGCAGACCGGGAACCCTGTGCGGGGGCAAACCGTATCACTGCACCCCCCGAGCGGCAAGCAGCGAGCCCTCGGCCCCTGCCCGCCGTGACGCGAATATGGTAACTTCTGCGGTCTTTTCTCCCACCCCTTCGAGGACACTCGATCATGGCGCTTGAACACGCAGACGTTCTCAAGGCCGCCCACCTGGCCCGACTCGGCCTGGACGAGGGCGAAGCCGACCGCTATCTCGACGATCTGGGACGCATCCTGGAGATGGTCGACCAGCTCCAGTCGCTCGACACCGAGGGAGTGGCTCCGCTGGCGCATCCGCTGGATGCCACCCAGCGCCTGCGCGCCGACGAGGCCACCGAGACCGATCGGCGCGAGACCTTCCAGCGCGTCGCACCGGCGGTGGAAAACGGCCTCTATCTGGTGCCGCGCGTCGTCGAATGACCGCGTCTTCCTTCGTCAATGGCATGTCACCACGGAGCCCCGGCCCCATGCACGACCAGACACTGACCGGACTCGCCGCCGCCCTGGCCGCCGGCGAGTTCTCCAGCCGCGAGCTGACCGAGCACCTGCTCGCGCGCATCGAGCGCCATGACGGCGCCCTCAACAGCTTCATCACCGTCACCGGCGAACAGGCCCTGGCCGCCGCCGATGCCACCGACGCCCTGCGCGCCCGGGGCGAGGCCGGCCCGCTGACCGGCCTGCCGCTGGCGCTCAAGGACATCTTCTGCACCCAAGGCGTGAAGACCAGCTGCGGCTCGCGGATGCTCGACAACTTCACCGCGCCCTATGATGCCAGCGTGGTCGAGAGGCTCGCCGCCGCCGGCACCCTGAGCCTCGGCAAGACCAACATGGACGAGTTCGCCATGGGCTCGTCCAACGAGAATAGCCACTACGGGCCGGTGAAGAACCCCTGGGACCTCACCGCGGTGCCCGGCGGCAGCTCCGGCGGCAGCGCCGCGGCGGTGGCCGCGGGCCTGGTACCGGCCGCGCTGGGCACCGATACCGGCGGCTCGATCCGCCAGCCGGCGGCCTTCTGCGGCATCACCGGCCTCAAGCCCACCTACGGCCGTGTCTCGCGCTACGGCATGGTGGCCTACGCCTCGAGCCTCGATCAGGCCGGCCCCATGGCGCGCACCGCCGAGGACTGCGCCCACCTGCTCGGCGCCATCGCCGGCCACGACCCGCGCGATTCCACCAGCGTGGCGCGCGGCGTGCCGGACTACACCGCGGGCCTCGACGCCCCGCTGTCCGGCCTCAAGATCGGCCTGCCCAAGGAGTACTTCGGTGACGGGCTGTCGGCCGAGGTGGAGACGGCGGTGCGCGAGGCGATCAGGGTCTATGAATCGCTCGGTGCCACGGTGCGCGAGGTCAGCCTGCCGCACACCCACTACGCGATCCCCGCCTACTACGTGATCGCCCCGGCCGAGGCCTCCTCCAACCTGTCACGCTATGACGGCGTGCGCTTCGGCCATCGTTGCGAGAACCCGAGCGATCTGACCGACCTCTACAAGCGCTCGCGGGGCGAAGGCTTCGGCGAAGAGGTCAAGCGACGCATCCTGATCGGCACCCACACCCTCTCCGAGGGCTTCTTCGATGCCTACTACAAGCAGGCGCAGAAGGTCCGTCGACTGATTCGCCAGGACTTCCTCGCTGCCTTCGATGAGGTCGACGTGCTGATGGGCCCTGCCTCGCCGACGCCGGCCTTCGACCTGGGCGCCAACAAGGACCCGGTGTCGATGTATTTGCAGGACATCTACACCATCGCCGTCAACCTGGCCGGGATTCCCGGCATCAGCGTGCCGGCCGGCTTCGCCGGCGGCCGCCCGGTGGGCCTGCAGATCCTCGGCACCCACTTCGCCGAGGCCCAGCTGCTCAACGTCGCCCACCAGTTCCAGCAGGCCACCGACTGGCACCTGCGCCGCCCCGGGTTCATTGAGGAGACCGCCTGATGCAATGGGAAACCGTGATCGGGCTGGAGGTCCACGTCCAGCTCGCCACCCGCTCCAAGATATTCTCCGGCGCCTCCACCGCCTTCGGCGCCGAGCCCAACACCCAGGCCTGCGCCGTCGACCTGGGCCTGCCCGGCGTGCTGCCGGTGCTCAACGAGCAGGCGGTCGCCATGGCCGTGCAATTCGGCCTGGGCATCCACGCCGAGATTCCCGACGTCTCGGTGTTCGACCGCAAGAACTACTTCTATCCGGACCTGCCCAAGGGCTACCAGACCAGTCAGATGTATGAGCCGATCGTCGGCCCGGGCGAGGTCGAGATCCTGTTCGACGACGGCGAGAGCAAGCGTATCCGCGTGCACCACGCCCACCTCGAGGAGGACGCCGGCAAGTCGCTGCACGAGGACTTCCATGGCATGACCGGCATCGACCTGAACCGCGCCGGCACGCCACTGTTGGAGATCGTCTCCGAGCCCGACATGCGCTCGGCCAAGGAGGCCGCGGCCTACCTCAAGGCGATCCACTCCATCGTCACCTACCTGGGCATCAGCGACGGCAACATGGCCGAAGGCTCGATGCGCTGCGACGTCAACGTCTCGGTGCGCCCCAAGGGCCAGGAAGCCTTCGGCACCCGCGCCGAGATCAAGAACGTCAACTCCTTCCGCTTCGTCGAGCGGGCCATCGCCTTCGAGGTCGAGCGCCAGGTCGAGCTGCTCGAGGATGGCGGCAAGGTCGTTCAGGAGACCCGCCTGTACGATCCCGACGCCGATGAGACCCGCAGCATGCGTACCAAGGAGGAGGCCAACGACTACCGTTACTTCCCCTGCCCGGACCTGCTGCCGGTGGTGCTCGACCAGGCCTATATCGACCACCTGCGCGACAACCTGCCGGAGCTGCCGGCCGCCAAGCGCGAGCGCTTCCAGGGCGAACTCGGCCTGTCGGCCTACGACGCCGGCGTGCTCTCGGCGAGCCGCGCCATGGCCGAGTATTTCGAGCGAGTCCACGAGGTCTGCGGCGACGCCAAGCTAGCGGCCAACTGGGTGCAGGGCGAGCTCTCCGGCGCCCTGAACCGCGAGGGCCTTGCCATCGCCGCAAGCCCCGTCTCGGCCGACCAGCTCGGCCAGTTGATCGGTCGAGTGATGGACGACACCATCAACGGCAAGGCCGCCAAGCAGGTCTTCCAGGCGCTGTGGCACGGCGAGGGCGGCGATGAGTCCAATAGCGCCGATGCGGTGATCGAGGCCAAGGGCCTCAAGCAGGTCACCGACAGCGGCGCCATCGAGGCGATGATCGACCAGGTGATCCGTGACAGCCCCGCCCAGGTCGCCCAGTACCGCGACGCCGAGCCGGACAAGCGCGGCAAGATGATCGGCTACTTCGTCGGCCAAGTGATGAAGGCCTCGCGGGGCACCGCCAACCCCCAGCAGGTCAACGGCCTGCTCAAGGAAAAGCTCGACGCCCTGTGCTGAGCGTCATGGGGGCGAGCCCTCGCCGGCTCGTCCCACCGATTTCAGAGGACGATCCATGGCAGACGATGTCGGCGCGCGACTGCGCGCCCTGCGTAACCTGAGAGACATCTCCCAGCGCGAGCTGGCCAAGCGCTGCGGGGTGACTCACTCCAGCCTGTCGCTCATCGAACAGGGCAAGGTCAGCCCCTCCGTGAGCTCGCTGAAGAAGATCCTCGACGCCATCCCCATGAGCGTCGGCGACTTCTTCACCATGGACCTGGAGAGCCGCGACCAGGTGTTCTATTCGGCCGACGAACTGGCCGACGTGGGCACCGGAGATGTCATCTACAAGCTGGTCGGCGGCAATCGCGCCGCCCGGGCGCTCAACTTCATGGTCGAGACCTACCCTTCCGGCGCCGACACCGGCCGCGAGATGATCGCCCACCAAGGCGAGGAAGCCGGCGTGATGCTGGAGGGCGAGATCGAGATCACCATCGGCGCCGAGACTCGCGTGCTCGGCCCCGGCGAGGCCTATTACTTCGACACCAACGTGCCCCATCGCTTCCGCAATGTCGGCGACGTCGCCTGCCGGCTGATCAGCTGCGCCACCCCCGCGCGGACCTTCTGAGCGCCCTTCCTCTTCTCGATCACCATACAGGCCACGACAAACGGCACCCGCCTACCAAGGCGGGTGCCGTCGTCATCGAGCGGCTCGAACGATGTCGGCCATCGCCTCGCGCCACCGCGTCAGGGCGCGAGCGTCATCCACACGCTCTTCAGGTCGGAGTACTCCTCCAGCGAGTGGTGGGACTTGTCGCGGCCGT
>NZ_SDMO01000109.1 GCF_004798905.1 Halomonas borealis
GTGTAATAAAATATTCAGGTAAGCCGTTATTTACAAGCAAGGAATAATCCAAAATAGTAAGATTCATACTTTCTAGAAGCGCTTCAAGCTTGTCAAAAGATACTAGAGATTTCCCATTTTCAAACTGTGAAATCGTTGCTTTAGAAACCCCACTTAGTGTATTCAACTCTGATAGACTCATATTTTTTTGTAATCTTAAGTTGCGGAATATTTTTCCATACTTACTATAAATCATTTTACACCAAACC
>NZ_SDMO01000110.1 GCF_004798905.1 Halomonas borealis
TCTTCGATTTGTGTTCGTAGATATATATTGGCACTAGCCCCACCAACAATTGCAAAGTTTTTTGGAGCTTTTTGTTTAAATAGTTTTTTTGTTTTTTGCATAATATGAGCGACTGCTGTTTTTTGAAAAGAGGCACATACATCATATTTATCTTGTTCACTAAGACCAGTTTCACTATTTTCAAGTTTTTCTATTTTCATTCTTACTGCATTTTTTAAACCAGAATATGAAAACATAATTTCTGGGCT
>NZ_SDMO01000111.1 GCF_004798905.1 Halomonas borealis
TTATTCAAGCAGTACGTGAAGCTTTTGCTGACCAAGATATTCAAACAGTATGGATCTTTGAGGAGGCAGATCGCGGAGCTATTTATAAAGGTGGCGTGATTGTTGGAGCAAACCAAAACATCAATTTTGAAATTGATGGAGAAACCTTAGAAATTACAGAATTAGGAGAGGAGTATTTATGATTATTCCAAAAAATTATGAGGAACTAGCTGAAATTGTAAAATCAGAAGGTAAACATGTCTTGTT
>NZ_SDMO01000112.1 GCF_004798905.1 Halomonas borealis
TCTAATATAAAAAATAACCGCTTACTTATGCTATAATAAAGCTATGAAATTTAAAGCAATTGTATTTGATATGGACGGTGTTTTGGTAGATTCAGAACGTTTTCACTCTAAGGTTTTAGATAACTTTTTCGTTGAAAGTGGTATTGACGCTAGCCATTTAACACCAAAAGATTTTGTCGGTAGTGTTTTGAAAGACATGTGGCCAAAAGTATTACGTGATGAGTTTACAGAGGCGCGTGCAGCGCA
>NZ_SDMO01000113.1 GCF_004798905.1 Halomonas borealis
TATAAATTTCTCCACCAAAGAGAATGACAAAGTAGGCGCGTTCCGCTTCGGAAATTTCTCCACAAGCTTCGTGTAATGGTGATAAAGCAAGGTCCATTAATTCAAACAGAGAGGAATAATCTGTTTTTATTTTGTCCAAAAGAACATTCTCTATTTCGAAGTGGTATTTCAGTCGAAAATAGGCAGGAACCAGATGGGCACGTAAGGCAGCGAAGGTTTTTGTAAAATCTTCAAACTGAACCGCT
>NZ_SDMO01000114.1 GCF_004798905.1 Halomonas borealis
TTAATGCTGAAAATACTGTAGCTGTACATATAAGAAAAATCCGTGAAAAAATAGAAGTAAATCCAAAAAATCCAAAATATTTAAAGGTGGTGTGGGGCATTGGCTACAAAATGGAAAAATAAATTCGCTGTGAGTATTGGACTAGCTTTGCTACTTTTGGGAGTGAACAGTTTAGTTTTTACAGCCTTGAATGCTGAACAATACATTTTTAACGACTATTTTCAGTCGAAATACTTCAAACAAGA
>NZ_SDMO01000115.1 GCF_004798905.1 Halomonas borealis
GTTTCTACAGGTACGCCACCTTCAATAGCAGCAAGTGCGTTTTGAGGAGTTTCAAACAAGCGAAGAGCTTTAGGTTCACCAAAACGAGGTTCATTAGAAAGTTGAATCATTTTCTTGATAGGGACAACGTTGGCTTTAACACCTGGAGGTGCAGCTTGTGTGATAAGTGTTTTACGCATCTCATCTTTGGCAACAGCGTCAGAAACAACGATGATACGGTTTGCTTTTGAATCTGGAGTCCAAGC
>NZ_SDMO01000116.1 GCF_004798905.1 Halomonas borealis
CCTTTTTGATATATGAGTTACCCACGGTGCTAGCTAATCAACTAATGTCTATTTAAAACGCTAACTCCGCTTGAGAATTTCAAAGTTCGATCTGGTATAAATTCATCACATTTAATTTCCTATAATGTAATGAAAATGTATATTTTTTTTATTAAATTTTTTCATTTTTAACTCAATATTTTTTATCTTTACTCAATTTTAAAATCCACCTCGAGTATAAGTGTTTTATTTTAATTGTTGTTCT
>NZ_SDMO01000117.1 GCF_004798905.1 Halomonas borealis
TATTGTTACTATACTTGGACTTTTCATTGCCGTTGTTTTACCTAGCTTACGTGAAAAAGCAGGACAAGTTGAAGCCGAGCCCAATTTGATGCTTTGGCGCCTTTGGGCGATAATATCAGGTTCATTCACTGCGGTTCAACAGGCTATTAATGGACATTTGGGCTCCTTATTGCATCGGCCGTTTCAAGCTTCATTTATGTCTTTCTGCATTGGACTGATTGCCATTGTCTGTGTGACTTTAGTG
>NZ_SDMO01000118.1 GCF_004798905.1 Halomonas borealis
TTAGAAGATATGATCCCTCATTTTTTTCTTCGGTTACGCGGATTGTATCACCAAGCTTGTACTTGTCTTGATAGAGAAAATCAAGGGCAATTTCATTGCTTTTTTGGGGCATTTTTCCTGCAATGAGCTCATAAGTTGAAAGGTTGTCTGCTTGCGAGAAAATACGCAAGGAAGTTTTCTTATCGGGCAGCAAAACATCACGAAAATAGCCAAAATCCACCGTTTTGAGTCCATCTGCCTGGCG
>NZ_SDMO01000011.1 GCF_004798905.1 Halomonas borealis
CAGGGGCCTGCCCGAGCCCCGCACCCGACGACGTGAAAGCCGAGCCTCCGGGCTCGGCTTTCTTGTGCCTGGCTATGTCGAAGAGGCGGTCGGGCAGGCGAGAGGGCGATGCCGCGTCGGTCGCGGAGGAGGCGATGTCGGCACAAGGCGACATATTGGCCTAACGGCCGGGGTTTCTATGCTGGCCGAGCGCTTTCAGGCAGGCTAGGCTGTGGGAGCAACCACCCGGAAACGAGACATCTCAGGAGGAGAGTTTCATGACGACCCAATCGATGCTGCGCAAGATCGCTCTCGCAAGCTTCATCGGCATGATGGCCTTCGGCTTGGCGGCCTGTGAGGAGGAGGGGCCGGCTGAGCAGGCTGGAGAAAACATCGATGAGACCATGAACGATGCCGGTGAAAGCATGGATGAGACCATGGACCAGGCTGGTGAGTCCGTCGAGGAGATGGGCGAGAACGTCGAGGAAACTGCCGACGAGGCCGATTCAGGGTACTGAGTGACCTTGGCGCCTCGGGCGTGAGGCGTGACGCGAGGAAAGGCCGGGCGAATGCCCGGCCTTTCCTGTTACGGCCTCATGCCAGGGAGATGACCTTGAAATTTCCGGCGGCGCGGCAGTTCCGCTAGAATGAGGCTTTTTCCCGGCTGGGGCGCGTGCATGACCATTGGTGACCTGATCCGCCTGTTGAGCGACGGCGAATTCCATTCCGGCGAACAGCTGGGCGAGCGGCTGGGCGTGTCTCGTGCCGCCGTCTGGAAACAGTTGCGCAAGCTGGAATCGCTGGGTATTCCCATGGAGGCGGTCAAGGGGCAGGGGTATCGCCTGGCCGAGCCCATGGAGCTGCTCGATGGCGCCGCGATCGTCGCCGGCCTGTCGCGGGAGGTGCGTCAGCACGTCAATCGCTTGTTCGTCGAGGAGACGCTGCCCTCGAGCAACTCGTTCCTGCGCGAGCGCTTCGAGCAGGGCGCGGGGCATGGCGAGGTCTGCCTCGTGGAGCAGCAGAGTGCCGGCAAGGGGCGCCGTGGACGAACCTGGGTGACCCCCTGGGGGCGCACCCTGATGTTCTCCATGGGTTGGCGAGTGGAATCCGGTGTGGCGGCCCTCGAGGGCCTCAGCCTGGCCGTCGGCGTCGTTCTGTCACAGGTCCTGGAGCGTCACGGGGTGCGTCCGCGCCTCAAGTGGCCTAACGACGTGTTGATGGAGACGGAGGAGGGGCAGCTAGGCAAGCTGGCGGGTATTCTGGTCGAACTGAGCGGTGACGCGACCGGCCCCTGCGAGCTGGTGGTCGGCATGGGCATTAACGTCGATCTTCCCCACACCTTCCGGGAGGGTATCGAGCAGCCGGTAGCCGCCGTGCGCGACCAGGCGCCGGGGCTGTCGCGCAACCAGCTGGCCGTGGAGCTGCTCGATGGGCTAATGCCGCTGTTGGCCGACTTCGAGCACCGGGGTTTCGCCGCCTGGCAGGAGGCCTGGAACGCGCGCCATGCCTTCGAGGGGCGCGAGGTGGAGGTGATCCGCGGCACGCGTCGCGAGTCGGCGGTCGCCGAAGGGGTGGATGAGGCCGGTAATTTGTGGGTGCGCCGCGAGGGTAAGCGGGAGCGTCTCGCCGGCGGCGAGATCAGCGTGCGGGGGCGCTAATGATCCTGGATCTGGATATCGGCAATACCCTCTCCAAGTGGCGGCTCAAGGACGTCGAGAGTAGCGAGATCCGCTCTCGAGGTGCGGTCTGGACGCGAGAGGAGTGGCGCCCCGGGGCCGACATCCCCGACCTGGACGTGGTGGAGGCGGTGAGGATCTCCAGCGTCGCGCGCCAGGCGGTGCTGGCCCGAACCGTGGCCCTGTTGCAGCGTCGGGTGCGCCACGTGTATGTGGCGCGCTCCGAGCCCGAGGCGTTGGGGGTCAGCAACGGCTATCAGGAGCCGCGGCGGTTGGGAGTAGATCGCTGGATGGGCGTGCTAGCCGGCTATCAGCTGGCCGGAGGCTGCTGTGCCGTCGACTGCGGCAGCGCCATCACCGTGGACTTCGTGCTCCCCGGGGGGCGGCATCTAGGTGGTTATATTCTGCCTGGACTGAGGCTGATGAAGGAAAGCCTGAAGCTCGGCACCCGCAATGTGGCGATCGATCCGGACAGCGAGGCCGACGCCCTCCTGGCGCCGGGCGAGCGAACGGTGGAAGCCGTCAATCACGGCATCTACATGGCGGCGGTGAGTGCCGTGAATCGTATCTACAGCGAGGTCTGCGATCGTGAGGGGGTAGCGTTGCCGCTGCTGCTGACCGGCGGTGATGCCCGGGTGGTATCGCGGGGCGTGCAGGTTCCACATGCGGTCTGGCCGGACATGGTGTATGGCGGGTTGGAAGCCAGCTTTCCACTGACGGCCGCAGAGCGCGCGGGGCGGATGTCTGGCGCGCCGGTGGTGCCTGGTCGGGTGCCGCTGGAAAAGATACGCGCGGGCCTTGCGTTCTCTATGATGCTTTGACACAATGCGTCGCGTTCTAGGGAGGAAGGCGCGCCGAGGCCGCTGCACTTCGCCAAGAAGATTGGTAAAACAATCACTTGACACCTAGAGCTGGAGCGGTAAAATGCTCCGCCAGTTGGAGGGGTTCCCGAGTGGCCAAAGGGAGCAGACTGTAAATCTGCCGCGAAAGCTTCGAAGGTTCGAATCCTTCTCCCTCCACCAGGTTTGGTCGCACTTGTTAAGACGAGTGGTGGCAGCAAGAGCGGGCAGGCGGGCATAGTTCAATGGTAGAACCTCAGCCTTCCAAGCTGATGATGCGGGTTCGATCCCCGCTGCCCGCTCCAAGCTAAGTTTTTGCTCATGTAGCTCAGGGGTAGAGCACACCCTTGGTAAGGGTGAGGTCGACGGTTCAAATCCGTCCATGAGCTCCAAATTGAGAAGGCGAGCGTAGGCTCGCCTTTTCTTTTTCCCCGGCCGGTGCCGTTCAGGATCGGAAATGGGGTTGTCAGTTCGGGTGGCATTCGCTATGATGGCGCCCGCTGTCGCTGAGGTCTCCCGCAAAGGGTGGCCGCGGAAGCAACAGGCCAGTAGCTCAATTGGCAGAGCAGCGGTCTCCAAAACCGCAGGTTGGGGGTTCGATTCCCTCCTGGCCTGCCAGTCTTCCCCAGGCTGGTGAGATTTCTTGTATCTTTCATGTTTCGATTGCCGCACCTTGAGGAGTCTCGTTTTTATGAAACATAACGCCGAGGTGCAGGAGTCGCGCCACGACGGGCTCAAGTGGGCGGTGGTCGTCATTCTGCTGGTTCTTGCCGTGGTCGGTAATACCTATTTTGCCGATCAGGCGCTGCTTTACCGTGTGCTTGGCGTCGTCGCCTTGAGTGTGGCGGCGGCGGGGGTGGCGCTGACCACCACCAAGGGACGTGAGCTTGTCGAGCTGGCTCTCAGTGCCAAGAAGGAAATTCAGCGCGTCGTCTGGCCGACCCGCCCCGAGACCGTGCAGACCACCGGCATCGTGCTGGCCGCCGTCGTGGTCGTGGGGCTGGTTCTGTGGCTCATCGACACGCTTCTTGGCTGGGCCATGTCCGGCGTCATTGGTTAGGAGTCTTCATGTCCAAGCGTTGGTACGTCGTTCACGCCTACTCCGGCTTCGAAAAGCATGTCATGCGCTCGCTCACCGAGCGCGTGAAGATGTACGGCATGGAGGATCGCTTCGGCGAGATTCTGGTGCCGACCGAAGAAGTCGTCGAGATGCGTGACGGCAAGCGCCGCAAGAGCGAGCGCAAGTTCTATCCCGGCTATGTGCTGGTCGAGATGGAAATGCACGACGAGACCTGGCATCTGGTCAACGAGACGCCTCGAGTCATGGGTTTCATCGGCGGCACCAAGGAAAAACCGGCGCCGATCACTCAGAAAGAGGCCGATGCCATCCTCAGTCGCGTCAAGGACGGCACCGAGAAGCCGCGGCCCAAGACGATGTTCGAGCCGGGGCAGTCCGTGCGCGTCGTCGACGGCCCGTTTGCCGACTTCAACGGCGTCGTCGAGGAAGTCAATTACGACAAGAGCCGCCTGCAGGTCAGCGTGCTGATCTTCGGGCGAGCTACGCCGGTCGAGCTGGAGTTTTCTCAGGTCGAGAAAGAGTAACCGGCTCGCCGCGCCGAGATTCGTGACGGCCGCCCATGGCGGCCGTCTTCACCGGGGAGCCGCAAGGCGCTATCACCCATCTGGAGTAAATCATGGCCAAGAAAGTACAGGCTTACATCAAGCTGCAGGTCGCAGCCGGTAAAGCCAATCCGAGCCCGCCCGTGGGTCCCGCCCTGGGTCAGCACGGCGTGAACATCATGGAGTTCTGCAAGTCGTTCAACGCCGAGACGCAGAACCTCGAGGCGGGTCTGCCGACCCCCGTGGTGATCACCGTCTATTCCGATCGCAGCTTCACCTTCGTCACCAAGACGCCGCCCGCCGCCGTCCTGCTGAAGAAGGCCGCTGGCATCAAGTCCGGCTCCGGTGAGCCGAACAAGACCAAGGTCGGCACCGTGACTCGTGAGCAGCTCGAAGAGATCGCTCAGGCGAAAGAGCCGGACCTGACGGCCGCCGATCTCGACGCCGCGGTGCGTACCATTGCCGGTAGCGCCCGCAGCATGGGCCTCAACGTGGAGGGTCTCTGATCATGGCTAAGCTTACTAAGCGTGCACAGCAGATTCGCGAGAAGATCGAGCCGAACAAGGCGTATTCCCTCGAGGAAGCCGTGGCCCTGCTCTCCGAGCTGTCCACCGTCAAGTTCAACGAGTCCCTGGATGTTGCCGTTAACCTCGGTGTCGATCCGCGTAAATCCGACCAGGTCGTGCGTGGCGCTACCGTCATGCCGAACGGTACCGGCAAGGACGTGCGTGTCGCCGTCTTTACCCAGGGTGCCAACGAAGAAGCCGCCAAGGAAGCCGGTGCCGATATCGTCGGCATGGACGACCTGGCCGAGCAGGTCAAGAAAGGCCAGCTCGACTTCGACGTGGTCATCGCCTCGCCGGACGCCATGCGCGTCGTCGGTCAGCTGGGTCAGATCCTGGGTCCGCGCGGCCTGATGCCGAACCCCAAGGTCGGCACCGTGACCCCGGACGTGGCCACTGCCGTCAAGAATGCCAAGGCCGGTCAGGTGCGTTTCCGTACCGACAAGAATGGCATCATCCACGCCACTCTCGGCAAGGTCGACTTCGATGCCGACGCGATTCGCGGCAACCTCGAAGCCCTGATCGCCGATCTGCGGAAGCTCAAGCCGAGCACTTCCAAGGGCGTGTATTTCAAGAAGATCTCCGTGTCCACCACCATGGGTCCGGGTCTGACCGTCGATCACGCCGCGTTCGTTTAACGCCGCGATCGACACGAGCAAGAACTTTGCGGTCCCCGTGCACGGCGTCGATGAGAGCCGGCGGGGCACCGTCAAAGACCGCAGGTGCCGCCTCGTCCTAGAGGCGGCTTAATCGCCCCTCGGGGCCGCCTGCGCAGATGGTGTGGCCGCCAGATATCTGGTGGGCACCATCACCCAGGACCCCCGGCAGGCGCCTCGATGGCTCGGCCGGGGGAGATGGTAACCACCGGAATCCTCTGCGGAGATTCCGGCACGAAGGAGTGATCACCGTGCCACTAGCACTCGAAGGCAAGAAGGCCATTGTTGCCGAGGTCAGTGAAGCGGCCAAGGATGCTCTCTCCGTCGTCGTTGCCGATTCTCGTGGCGTCCCGGTCAGCAAGATGACCGACCTGCGCAAGCAGGCCCGCGAGAATGGCGTGCAGATCCGTGTTGTCCGCAACACCCTGGCACGCCGCGCCCTCGAAGGCACCCAGTGGGAGTGCCTGAACGAGACCTTCGTGGGTCCGACTCTGCTGGCCTTCTCTACCGAGCATCCGGGCGCCGCCGCCCGTCTGTTCAAGGAGTTCGGCAAGTCCGAGGAAGACTTCGAGGTCAAGGCGCTGGCATACGAAGGCGAGTTCATCCCGGCGAGCGATCTCGACCGCCTGGCGACCCTGCCGACTCATGACGAGGCCATCGCCAAGCTGATGTCCGTCATGAAAGAGGCGTCTGCCGGCAAGCTGGTTCGTACCCTCGCCGCGCTGCGTGACCAGAAGGAAGACGAGGCCGCCTGAACGGCGAGCTCGACCCCTTCTCGCGAATCGAATATTGAATCACCGAGCCATCGGTCCGCCGAGGCTCCCGCAAAGTTAGGAACGTGAAAATGGCACTGACCAAAGAAGACATCATCAACGCCGTCGCCGACATGACCGTGATGGAAGTCGCCGAGCTGATCGAAGCGATGGAAGAGAAGTTCGGCGTGACCGCGGCTGCCGCCGTCGTCGCTGGCCCGGGTGGCGGCGAAGCCGCTGTCGAAGAAGAGCAGACCGAGTTCGACCTGGTGCTGACCGCTGCCGGCGACAAGAAGGTCAATGTCATCAAGGCCGTCCGCGAAATCACCGGCCTGGGCCTGAAGGAAGCCAAGGGCGCCGTCGACGGCGTGCCGGCTACCCTGAAGGAAGGCATGTCCAAGGAAGACGCAGACGAAGCCAAGACCAAGCTGGAAGAAGCCGGCGCGAGCGTGGAGCTCAAGTAATCCTTGTGCCCATGGCTTCACGCGCTGCGTAAGCTTCCATGGCTGGTGGCGGGACACCCGCTGCCGGCCTTTTTCTGTTGTCGCTAGGCGGTTCGCCCTTCGGGCCTCCGCTAGCCGAATTCCGACGGCGAGCCTCCCTCCGGGGGCTTGCCGTCAGCGCCTGACGGAGCCGCGTCCGTCGGGTGGCGCCGACACGCATCGGTCACCCATGGTGAACAAGCTGGGGAATACAGATGGCTTACTCATACACTGAGAAAAAACGCATCCGCAAGGATTTCGGCAAACTGCCCCAAGTGATGGATGTGCCTTACCTGCTGGCCATCCAGCTTGATTCCTATTACGACTTTCTCCAGCAGGATCGGTCGCCCGACGAGCGCTTCGATCTCGGCCTGCATGCCGCCTTCCGGTCGGTCTTCCCGATCGAGAGCTTCTCCGGCAATGCTGCGCTGGAATACGTCAGCTATCGTTTTGGCACTCCGGCCTTCGACGTCAAGGAATGCCAGCTGCGTGGCGTCACCTACTCGGCTCCCTTGCGCGTCAAGGTCCGCCTGATCATCTACGACAAGGATTCGTCGAACAAGGCGATCAAGGACATCAAGGAGCAGGAAGTCTACATGGGGGAGATCCCCCTGATGACCGAGAACGGTACCTTCGTCGTCAATGGTACCGAGCGCGTCATCGTTTCCCAGCTGCACCGCAGCCCGGGCGTGTTCTTCGATCACGACAAGGGCAAGAGCCACTCCTCCGGCAAGCTTTTGTATTCCGCTCGGGTGATTCCCTACCGCGGTTCCTGGCTGGACTTCGAGTTCGATCCCAAGGACAACGTCTTCGTGCGTATCGACCGTCGCCGCAAACTGCCGGCCTCGGTATTGCTGCGCGCGCTGGGCATGAGTGCCGAGGAGATCCTCGACGAGTTCTTCGACACCAGCACCTTCCACATCGAGAAGAGTGGCTTCTCCGTGGAGCTGGTGCCGTCGCGCCTGCGCGGCGAGACCGCGACCTTCGACATCAAGGATGGTGACGCCAACGTCATCGTCGAGGAAGGTCGCCGCATTACCCAGAAGCACATCCGTCAGCTGGAACAGGCCGGCCTCGAGCGTCTCGAGGTGCCGATGGATTACCTGTTCGGCAAGACCCTGGCCAAGGATCAGATCGATCCCAATACCGGCGAGCTGATCTGTGCCTGCAACACCGTGATCACTCCGGAGGTGCTGGAGTCGCTGGGTCAGGCCGGCCTGACGCGTCTGGAGACGCTCTACACCAACGACCTGGATTGCGGCTCGTTCATCTCCGACACCCTGCGGCTGGACACCACCGGGTCTCAGCTCGAGGCGCTGGTCGAGATCTACCGCATGATGCGCCCCGGCGAGCCGCCCACCAAGGAAGCCGCCGAGACGCTGTTCAACAACCTGTTCTTCACCGAAGACCGTTACGACCTGTCCGGCGTCGGTCGCATGAAGTTCAATCGCCGTCTGCGTCGCGATGGCGACGAGGGCGCGGGGGTGCTCAATCAGCGCGACATCCTCGACGTGCTCGGCGAGTTGATCAGCATCCGTAACGGTTTCGGCGACGTCGATGACATCGACCACCTGGGCAACCGCCGCATCCGTTGTGTCGGCGAGATGGCCGAGAACCAGTTCCGCGTGGGCCTGGTGCGTGTCGAGCGCGCGGTCAAGGAGCGCCTCTCCATGGCGGAGAGCGAGGGCCTGATGCCTCAGGACCTGATCAACGCCAAGCCGGTCGCCGCGGCGGTGAAGGAGTTCTTCGGCTCCTCGCAGCTGTCGCAGTTCATGGACCAGAACAACCCGCTCTCCGAGGTGACGCACAAGCGTCGTGTGTCCGCCCTCGGCCCGGGTGGCCTGACGCGCGAGCGCGCCGGCTTCGAGGTGCGTGACGTTCACGCCACCCACTATGGCCGCCTGTGCCCGATCGAGACGCCGGAAGGTCCGAACATCGGCCTGATCAACTCGCTGGCCACCTATAGCCACACCAACAGCTACGGCTTCCTCGAGACGCCGTACCGCAAGGTTGTGGACAGCCAGGTGACCGACGACGTGGTGCATCTCTCGGCGATCGAGGAGGGCGACTTCGTCATCGCCCAGGCCTCGGCGACCGTGAACGAAGGCAATCAGCTGGTCGATGACCTGGTGCAGGTCCGCCACCGCGGCGAGACCACCTTCATGCGTCCCGAGCAGGTCACCCTGATGGACGTCTCGCCGCGTCAGGTGGTCTCCGTGGCCGCGGCGCTGATTCCGTTCCTCGAGCACGATGACGCCAACCGTGCCCTGATGGGCGCCAATATGCAGCGTCAGGCGGTGCCGACGCTACGCGCCGAGAAGCCGCTGGTGGGTACCGGCATGGAACGCTTCGTGGCGCGCGACTCCGGCGTCTGCGCCGTGGCGCGCCGTGGCGGCACGATCGATTCGGTCGACGCTCGCCGGGTGGTGGTCCGGGTCAACGAGGACGAGATCATCGGCGGCGAAGCCGGCGTCGATATCTATAACCTGACCAAGTACCTGCGCTCCAACCAGAACACCTGTCAGAACCAGCGCCCGATCGTGCGCACGGGTGATCGCGTGACGAGCGGTGACATCCTGGCCGACGGTCCGTCCGTCGACATGGGTGACCTGGCCCTGGGCCAGAACATGCGCATCGCCTTCATGCCGTGGAACGGCTACAACTTCGAGGACTCCATCCTGCTCTCCGAGCGGGCCGTCCAGGAAGACCGTTTCACCACCATCCACATCCAGGAACTGACCTGCGTCTCGCGTGACACCAAGCTGGGTGCGGAGGAGATCACCTCCGATATTCCCAACGTCGGCGAGTCGGCGCTGTCTAAGCTGGATGAGGCGGGTGTCGTCTATATCGGTGCCGAGGTCGGCGCGGGCGATATCCTGGCCGGCAAGGTCACGCCCAAGGGCGAAACCCAGCTGACGCCGGAAGAAAAGCTCCTGCGTGCCATCTTCGGTGAGAAGGCGTCCGACGTGAAGGACACCTCCCTGCGTGCCCCGACCGGCATGAAGGGCACCGTCATCGACGTTCAGGTGTTCACCCGCGACGGCGTGGAGAAGGACTCCCGGGCGCTCTCCATCGAGCAGCAGCAGCTCGATGAGGTGCGCAAGGATCTCCAGGAGACCTACCGCATCGCCGAGCAGGCCACCTTCGAGCGCCTGCAGCGCACGCTGGTCGGTCAGACGGTCAACGGTGGTCCCCAGCTCAAGAAGGGTGATGTGCTCAGCGATGAGTATCTCGACGAGCTGCCGCGTCAGCAGTGGTTCAAGCTGCGCATGCAGGACGAGAGCCTCAACGAGCTGCTGGCTCAGGCCGACGAGCAGCTGGAGATTCGCCGCAAGGAGATGGACGAGCGGTTCGAGGACAAGAAGCGCAAGCTCACCCAGGGCGATGACCTGGCGCCGGGCGTGCTCAAGATCGTCAAGGTCTACCTAGCCATCAAGCGTCGCCTGCAGCCGGGTGACAAGATGGCCGGTCGTCACGGTAACAAGGGTGTCATCTCGGCCATCATGCCGATCGAGGACATGCCCTTCGACGACAACGGCGAGCCCATCGACCTGGTGCTCAACCCGCTGGGTGTGCCCTCGCGGATGAACGTCGGCCAGATCCTCGAGACCCACCTGGGCATGGCCGCACGCGGCCTCGGGGTGAAGATCGAACACATGCTACGCGACGCCCGCGACCAGCAGGTGGGGCAGATCCGCGAGTTCCTGGGCAAGGTCTACAATACCGAGTCGAGCACCCGGGTCGAGGATATCGATTCGCTCTCCGACGAAGAGGTGATCACCCTGGCCAAGAACCTCAAGGCAGGGGTGCCGATGGCCACGCCGGTCTTCGACGGTGCTCGCGAGCAGGAGATCAAGCATCTGCTGACCCTGGGCGACCTGCCGGAGTCCGGTCAGATGACCCTCTATGACGGGCGTACCGGCGATGCCTTCGATCGCTCGGTCACCGTGGGTTACATGTACATGCTGAAGCTCAACCACCTGGTGGATGACAAGATGCACGCGCGTTCCACCGGCTCTTACTCCCTGGTGACCCAGCAGCCGCTGGGCGGCAAGGCGCAGTTCGGTGGTCAGCGCTTCGGGGAAATGGAGGTCTGGGCCCTGGAAGCTTATGGCGCCGCCTACACCCTTCAGGAAATGCTCACCGTCAAGTCCGACGATGTGGAAGGCCGCACCAAGATGTACAAGAGCATCGTGGATGGCGACCACACCATGCAGGCGGGCATGCCGGAGTCCTTCAACGTGCTGGTGAAGGAAATCCGCTCGCTGGGCATCGATATCGAACTGGAGAGCTGAGGCTGCCGCTAGGCGCTTCGCAGTAATGACGGTCCGCGGGGGCGTGCGCGCCCCTGCCCATGACAACTCCGCAACGGAGCCGACCCATGAAAGATTTGGTGAAAGTCCTCAAATCGCAGTCTCAGTCCGACGAGTTCGACGCGATCAAGATCACGCTGGCGTCGCCGGACATGATTCGCAGCTGGTCCTTTGGCGAGGTCAAGAAGCCAGAGACCATCAACTACCGTACCTTCAAACCGGAACGGGATGGCCTGTTCTGCGCCAAGATCTTCGGCCCGGTGAAGGATTACGAGTGCTTGTGCGGCAAGTACAAGCGCATGAAGCATCGTGGCATCATCTGCGAGAAGTGCGGCGTAGAGGTCACCAAGGCCGCCGTGCGTCGTGAACGCATGGGTCACATCGAGCTGGCAAGCCCGGTCGCGCACATCTGGTTCTTGAAGTCGCTGCCGTCGCGCATCGGCATGTTCCTGGACATGACCCTGCGCGACATCGAGCGCGTGCTGTACTTCGAGAGCTTCATGGTCGTCGATCCGGGCATGACCACGCTCGAGCGCGGCCAGCTGCTCAACGACGAGCAGTACTTCGAGGCCCTCGAGGAGTTCGGTGACGACTTCGATGCCCGCATGGGTGCCGAGGCCGTCCAGGCGATGCTCAAGGATATCGATCTCGAGGAAGAGATCGAGCGTCTGCGCGAGGAGATCCCGCAGACCAACTCCGAGACCAAGATCAAGAAGCTGTCCAAGCGCCTCAAGCTGCTGGAGGCCTTCCAGGGCTCCGGCAACGACCCGGCGTGGATGGTCATGGAAGTGCTGCCGGTGCTGCCGCCGGACCTGCGTCCGCTGGTGCCGTTGGACGGTGGTCGCTTCGCGACCTCGGATCTCAACGACCTGTACCGTCGCGTGATCAACCGCAACAACCGTCTCAAGCGGCTGCTCGATCTCAACGCGCCGGACATCATCGTGCGCAACGAGAAGCGCATGCTGCAGGAAGCGGTCGACGCGTTGCTCGATAACGGCCGCCGCGGCCGCGCCATCACCGGATCGAACAAGCGTCCGCTGAAGTCGCTGGCCGACATGATCAAGGGCAAGCAGGGTCGCTTCCGTCAGAACCTGCTGGGCAAGCGTGTCGACTATTCCGGCCGTTCGGTGATCACCGTGGGCCCGACCCTGCGCCTGCACCAGTGTGGCCTGCCGAAGAAGATGGCGCTCGAGCTGTTCAAGCCGTTCATCTACTCCAAGCTGCAGTCGCTGGGCTACGCCTCGACGATCAAGGCCGCCAAGAAGATGGTCGAGCGTGAGCTGCCGGAGGTGTGGGACATCCTCGCCGATGTCATCCGCGAGCATCCGGTGCTCTTGAACCGCGCCCCGACCCTGCACCGTCTCGGCATCCAGGCCTTCGAGCCGCTGCTGATCGAGGGCAAGGCGATCCAGCTGCACCCGCTGGTGTGCGCCGCCTACAACGCCGACTTCGACGGTGACCAGATGGCGGTCCACGTGCCGCTGACCCTGGAAGCCCAGCTCGAAGCCCGTGCGCTGATGATGGCCACCAACAACGTGCTGTCACCGGCCAACGGCGAGCCGATCATCGTGCCGTCCCAGGACGTGGTGCTGGGTCTGTATTACATGACCCGCGAGCGCATCAACGCCAAGGGCGAGGGCATGGTGCTCTCCGATCTCAATGAGGTCGAGCGCGCCTTCGGTACGCAGAGTGTCGACCTGCACGCCCGCGTCAAGGTGCGCCTCGATGAGGTGGCCATCGACGAGGAGAGCGGCGAGCGGACCGAGACCCGCAAGATCTACGACACCACCGTGGGTCGTGCGCTGCTGTTCCGCATCCTGCCCGAGGGCGTGTCCTTCGAGCTGATCGATCAGCCGATGAAGAAGAAGGCGATCTCTCAGCTGATCAACGAGGTGTATCGCTGCGCCGGCCTCAAGCCCGCGGTGATCTTCGCCGACCAGCTGATGTACACCGGCTTCCGCATGGCCACCTGGTCCGGCGCCTCCATCGGCGTCAACGACTTCGTCATCCCGGATGCCAAGGCCGAGATCGTCGAAGGCGCCGAGGAAGAGGTCAAGGAAATCGAAGACCAGTTCTCCTCGGGTCTGGTGACCGCGGGCGAGAAGTACAACAAGGTCATCGATATCTGGGCGCGCGCCAACGACCAGGTCGCCAAGGCGATGATGACCGGTATCTCCAAGGAGAGCGTGATCGACCGCGAGGGCAACGAGGTCGAGCAGGACTCCTTCAACAGCGTCTTCATCATGGCCGACTCCGGCGCCCGGGGTAGTGCCGCCCAGATCCGCCAGCTGGCGGGCATGCGTGGCCTGATGGCCAAGCCGGACGGCTCGATCATCGAGACCCCGATCGTCGCTAACTTCCGTGAGGGTCTGAACGTACTCCAGTACTTCATCTCGACCCACGGCGCGCGTAAGGGTCTGGCGGATACGGCACTCAAGACCGCCAACTCCGGTTACCTGACGCGTCGCCTGGTCGACGTGGCCCAGGACATGGTGATCACCGAGGCCGATTGCGGCACCGAGAATGGCCTGACCCTGCACCCGGTCATCGAGGGCGGTGACATCATCGTCTCGCTGGCCCAGCGCGTGCTCGGCCGTGTGGTCGCCCAGGACGTCGTCGATCCCGAGAGCGAAGAAGTGCTGATCGAGCGTGGCACGTTGCTCGACGAAGCCTGGTGCGCCGAACTCGACACCATGGGTGTCGACGAAATCGTGGTGCGCTCGACGATCAGCTGTGACACCAGCCACGGCGTGTGCTCGTCCTGCTACGGCCGCGACCTGGCGCGTGGTCATCAGGTCAACGTCGGCGAGTCCGTGGGCGTCATCGCCGCGCAGTCGATCGGTGAGCCGGGTACCCAGCTGACCATGCGGACCTTCCACATCGGTGGCGCAGCTTCTCGTGCCTCCGCGGTGGACAGCGTCCAGGTCAAGCACGGCGGCAAGGTGCGCCTGCACAACATCAAGCACGTCGAGCGTGGCGACGGCAAGCTGGTCGTGGTCTCGCGCTCCAGTGCCCTGGCCGTCGCCGACGAGCATGGCCGCGAGCGCGAGTACTACAAGCTGCCCTACGGCGCCGAGCTGTCCGTGAAGGACGGTGAGCAGGTCGATGCCGGCCAGACCGTGGCCAAGTGGGATCCGCACACTCACCCGATCGTCGCCGAGGCCGAGGGTAAGGTGCAGTACGCGGACATGGACGAGGGCATCACCATCCACCGCAGCGTGGATGAGATGACCGGCCTGTCCTCCATCGAGGTGATCGAGTCCGCGGCGCGGCCCATGGCCGGTCGTGACAAGCGCCCGATGATCCTGCTGTCCGACGAGGCCGGCAAGCCGGTGACGCTGGCCAACTCCGACACGCCGGTACAGTATCTGCTGCCCGGCAAGGCGATCGTGACCGTCGATGACGGATCCGGGATCGGCGTCGGCGAGGTCGTGGCACGTATTCCGGTGGAAGCCACCGGTAACAAGGACATCACCGGCGGTCTGCCGCGTGTGGCCGACCTGTTCGAAGCGCGTAAGCCGAAGGAACCGGCGATCCTCGCCGAGGTCAGCGGCGTGATCAGCTTCGGCAAGGAGACCAAGGGCAAGCGTCGCCTGACGATCACCCCGGAAGCCGGCGACCCGTTCGAGATGCTGATCCCGAAATGGCGTCAGATCGCGGTATTCGAGGGTGAGGCCGTCGAGAAGGGCGAGGTGATTTCCGACGGCCCGAGCAACCCGCACGATATCCTGCGCCTGTTGGGCATCGCCGAGCTGGCGAAGTACATCACCACCGAGGTGCAGGATGTCTACCGCCTGCAGGGCGTGGGCATCAACGACAAGCACATCGAAGTGATCGTGCGTCAGATGCTGCGCAAGGTCGAGATCACCGATGCCGGTGATTCCGACTTCATCCCGGGCGACCAGGTCGAGCTGGTGCGGGCGCTGGAGCAGAATGCCGCCCTCGAGGGCGTCGACAAGTTCCCGGCCAAGTTCCAGCACCTGCTGCTGGGCATCACCAAGGCCAGCTTGGCGACCGAGTCGTTCATCTCTGCGGCCTCCTTCCAGGAGACCACGCGAGTGCTGACCGAGGCGGCGGTGACCGGCAAGCGCGATTACCTGCGCGGCCTGAAGGAAAATGTGGTCGTGGGACGCCTGATCCCGGCCGGTACTGGCCTGACGCACCATGCGGAACGTCGCCGCAAGCGTGAGGATACCGAGCAGGTGGTTCAGCCGTCGGCCCAGGATGTCGAGCAGGAGCTGGGCGCCCAGCTCACCGCGCTCGATTCGGACGACGACGAAATCTGACGTCGAGCGCCCCAAGCACGGCACCCCACGGGGTGCCGTGCTTGACGGTCGGTGGCGTCAGCCATTAGAATGCGCAGCCTTTAACAGTGGGGCGGGTACGCCCGCGCCATTAAGTAAAGGAACGCAAGACAGGAAGCGAACGGCTACTCGCTTCCGCTAAGGCAACCCATTTGGAGCAATAAATGGCTACAATTAATCAGCTCGTGCGCAAGCCGCGCAAGCGCCAGGCCGCCAAGAGCGACGTGCCTGCGCTGCAGGCCTGCCCGCAGAAGCGCGGCGTTTGCACCCGCGTCTACACGACCACCCCGAAGAAGCCGAACTCGGCCCTGCGTAAGGTCTGCCGTGTGCGCCTGACCAACGGTTTCGAGGTCGCTTCCTATATCGGCGGTGAAGGCCACAATCTCCAGGAGCACTCCGTGGTCCTGATTCGTGGCGGTCGAGTGAAGGACCTTCCGGGTGTGCGTTACCACACCGTGCGCGGTGCCCTGGATACCTCCGGCGTCCAGAATCGTAAGCAGGGTCGTTCCAAGTACGGTACCAAGCGCCCGAAGGCTTAAGCCTCCGCGTCGCATTACCGGCTACGGCCATACCAGAACATTGACATTGATACGGTCTGATAAGAGTAAGGTCGAGCGCCCTGATGGTCGTCTCGGGTTTACCTGAAGGACCCTTCGGAAGAGGGCTTATCATGCCTAGAAGAAGAGTTGCAGCCAAGCGCGAGATCCTCCCGGATCCCAAGTTCGGATCCGAGCGCCTGGCGAAGTTCATGAACCACCTGATGATCAGCGGCAAGAAGTCCGTAGCTGAGCGCATCGTCTATGGTGCGCTGGACAGGGTTGCCGAGCGTTCCAACGAAGAGCCGCTGGAAATCTTCGCCAAGGCGCTGGAAACCATCCAGCCCATGGTCGAGGTGAAGTCTCGCCGTGTCGGCGGCGCGACCTATCAGGTGCCGGTCGAGGTGCGTCCGTCGCGTCGTCAGGCGCTGGCCATGCGCTGGCTGGCCGACGCCGCGCGTCGCCGTGGCGAGAAGACCATGGTGCAGCGTTTGGCTGGCGAAATGCTGGATGCCGCCGAAAGCAAGGGTTCGGCCGTCAAGAAGCGTGAAGACGTGCATCGCATGGCAGAGGCCAACAAGGCCTTCTCTCACTACCGCTTCTAAATCGTACTGCCAACCAACGGGAGTTACATCGTGGCTCGCAAGACTCCGCTCAAGCGTTACCGCAATATCGGTATCGTGGCTCACGTCGACGCCGGTAAGACAACCACTACCGAGCGTGTCCTGTTCTATACCGGTCTCTCTCACAAGGTCGGCGAGGTCCATGAGGGCGCCGCCACCATGGACTGGATGCAGCAGGAGCAGGAGCGTGGCATCACGATCACCTCTGCGGCGACCACCTGCTTCTGGCAGGGCATGAACAAGCAGTTCGATGAGCACCGCATCAACATCATCGACACCCCGGGGCACGTCGACTTCACCATCGAAGTCGAGCGTTCCCTGCGGGTGCTCGACGGCGCCGTCGTCGTGCTGTGTGGTTCCTCCGGCGTGCAGCCGCAGACCGAGACCGTCTGGCGTCAGGCCAACAAGTACGAAGTGCCGCGCATGGTGTTCGTCAACAAGATGGATCGCGCCGGTGCCGACTACTTCATGGTTCTCGACCAGCTGAAAAGCAAGCTGGGCGCCAACGTCGTGCCGATCCAGCTCAACTGGGGCGCCGAGGACCAGTTCAAGGGGGTCATCGACCTCATTCAGATGAAGGCTATCCAGTGGGATGAAGCCAACTTCGGGATGAACTACGACCTGGTCGATATCCCGGCGGACCTGCAGGATCAGGCTGCCGAGTATCGCGAGCACATGGTCGAGTCCGCCGCCGAGGCCTCCGAGGAGCTCATGGAGCGTTACCTCGAGGAAGGCGACCTGTCCCAGGAGGACATCAAGGCCGGCCTGCGTCGTCGTACCCTCGACAACGAGATCGTGCTGGTCACCTGTGGCTCCGCGTTCAAGAACAAGGGCGTGCAGGCGGTACTGGATTGCGTCATCGAGTACATGCCGTCGCCCACCGAGGTCAAGGCCATCGAAGGCGAGCTGGACGACAAGGACGGCACCGTCGCGACTCGTGCGGCCGACGACAGTGCGCCTTTCGCGGCTCTGGCGTTCAAGATTGCTACCGACCCGTTCGTCGGCACCCTGACCTTCATCCGCGTCTATTCCGGCGTGCTGAAGTCCGGTGACAGCGTCTACAACTCCGTCAAGGAGAAGAAGGAGCGCGTCGGTCGTATCGTCCAGATGCACTCCAACTCTCGTGAGGAGATCAAGGAAGTGCTGGCCGGCGATATCGCCGCCTGCATCGGCCTGAAAGACGTGACCACCGGTGACACCCTGTGCGATCTGACCGACAAGATCGTGCTCGAGCGCATGGAATTCCCGGATCCGGTGATTTCCGTGGCCGTGGAGCCGAAGTCCAAGCCCGACCAGGAGAAGATGGGCGTCGCCCTCGGTAAGCTGGCCCAGGAGGATCCGTCCTTCCAGGTCAAGACCGACGAGGAAACCGGCCAGACCATCATCTCCGGCATGGGTGAGCTGCACCTGGACATCATCGTTGACCGCATGCGTCGCGAGTTCAAGGTGGAAGCCAACATCGGTAAGCCGCAGGTCGCCTATCGCGAGACCATCCGTCAGAGCGTCGAGCAGGAAGGCAAGTTCGTGCGCCAGTCCGGTGGTCGCGGTCAATACGGTCACGTTATCATGCGTATCGAACCGTTGACGGCCGAAGACAAGGGCGAAGATGAAGAGATGAGCTTCAAATTCGCCTCCGAAATCGTCGGTGGCGCTGTTCCCAAGGAATACGTGGGTGCCGTCGAGAAAGGGGCCTATGAGCAGCTCCAGAACGGTGTCATCGCGGGCTACCCGATGATTGACGTCAAGGTCACGCTGTTCGACGGTTCCTACCATGACGTGGACTCCAACGAGACCGCGTTCAAGGTCGCCTCTTCCATGGCGATCAAGGAAGGCGCACCCAAGGCCAAGGCCGTGCTGCTCGAGCCGGTGATGAAGGTCGAGGTCGTGACTCCCGAGGAATTCATGGGGGACGTCATGGGCGACCTGAACCGTCGCCGTGGCCTGGTGCAGGGCATGGATGATTCGCCTGGCGGCAAGGTCATCCGCGCCACCGTTCCGCTGGCTGAGATGTTCGGTTACGCCACCGATCTGCGTTCTCAGACCCAGGGTCGCGCAAGCTACACCATGGAGTTTGCGGATTACGAAGAGGCGCCGTCCAGCGTCGTCCAAGCCGTCATCAACCAGAACGGTTAACCGTTAGCTAACGTAAAGAGGTCATAGCAGTGGCTAAGGAAAAATTCGAACGTTCCAAACCGCATATCAACGTCGGCACCATCGGTCACGTCGACCACGGTAAGACCACGCTGACTGCGGCCCTGACACGTGTTTCTGCGGAAGTCTTTGGTGGCGACGCTCGCGCGTTCGACTCCATCGACAACGCCCCGGAAGAGCGTGAGCGCGGCATCACCATCGCCACCGCTCACGTCGAGTATCAGTCCGAAGTGCGTCACTACGCGCACGTGGACTGCCCGGGCCACGCCGACTACGTCAAGAACATGATCACCGGTGCCGCCCAGATGGACGGCGCTATCCTGGTCTGCTCTGCCGCCGACGGCCCCATGCCGCAGACTCGCGAGCACATCCTGCTGTCTCGCCAGGTCGGCGTGCCGAACATCGTCGTGTTCCTGAACAAGGCCGACATGGTCGACGACGAAGAGCTGCTCGAGCTGGTTGAGATGGAAGTTCGTGAGCTCCTCAACGAGTACGACTTCCCGGGCGATGACTGCCCGATCGTCACCGGCTCCGCGCTGATGGCGCTGGAAGGCAAGGACGACAACGGCATGGGCACCACCGCCGTTGCCGACCTGATCAAGGCCCTGGATTCGTACATCCCGGAGCCGGAGCGTGCCATCGATCAGCCGTTCCTGATGCCGATCGAGGACGTCTTCTCGATCTCCGGTCGCGGTACCGTTGTGACCGGTCGTGTCGAGCGCGGCATCATCAAGTCCGGCCAGGAAGTCGAGATCGTCGGCATCCACGACACCGTCAAGACCACGGTCACCGGTGTCGAGATGTTCCGCAAGCTGCTCGACGAAGGTCGTGCCGGCGAGAACATCGGTGCGCTGCTGCGTGGCACCAAGCGTGACGACGTCGAGCGTGGCCAGGTTCTGGCCAAGACCGGCACCATCACCCCGCACACCAAGTTCGAGGCCGAGGTGTACGTGCTGGGCAAGGACGAGGGTGGTCGTCACACTCCGTTCTTCAAGGGCTATCGTCCGCAGTTCTACTTCCGTACCACCGACATCACCGGTACCTGTGAGCTGCCGGAAGGCGTCGAGATGGTCATGCCGGGCGACAACGTCAAGATGGTCGTCAGCCTGATCGCTCCGGTCGCCATGGACGACGGCCTGCGCTTCGCCGTTCGCGAAGGCGGTCGTACCGTCGGCGCCGGTGTCGTGGCCAAGATCGTCGAGTAAGCGTTACGCTGCTCGAGCGATCGAAGGGGGCTCCTGGCGGAGCCCCCTTTCTGCGCACCGTCGGGAGGGTTTGACTCTCATCGGCGGTGTGCCTATAATGCGCATCCTTTGAATGCGTGGGTTGACGGCTCGCGCCGTCAAGATCCATTGGAGTTTAGGGCAAATGCAGAACCAGAAGATTCGCATTCGGTTGAAGGCCTTCGACCACCGCCTGATCGACCAGTCCGCCGCGGAGATCGTTGATACCGCCAAGCGTACCGGCGCTCAGGTACGGGGTCCGATTCCTCTGCCGACCAATCGCGAGCGCTATACCGTGCTGATTTCACCGCACGTTAATAAGGACGCTCGTGATCAGTACGAGATTCGTACGCACAAGCGTGTGCTCGATATCGTCGAGCCGACCGAGAAGACCGTTGATGCCCTGATGAAGCTCGACCTCGCCGCCGGCGTCGACGTGCAGATCAAGCTCGACTGATACCACACTAGACACTCGCGGCCCAGCGCCTGTCGAAACACGCACAGGCAGCAGCCGCCGCGCCGGGATGGCGCCACACAACGTGCTAGTGGAATGCTCTGGAAAGGGCAGCCATAGCGGGTGACAGCCCCGTACACTAAAGGAGACGTAGTAATGACTATCGGTTTGGTCGGTAGGAAGGCCGGGATGACCCGTGTCTTTACCGAAGACGGTGCCTCCGTGCCCGTGACCGTGATCGAGGTTGAGCCCAACCGCGTGACTCGCGTGAAGTCCGTCGAATCCGACGGCTATGCAGCGATTCAGGTGACCACTGGCTCCCGCAAGGCCAAGCATCTCTCCAAGGCCCAAGCCGGACAGTTTGCAAAAGCCGGCGTTGAGGCTGGTCGTTCACTGATGGAGTTCCGCCTGGCAGAAGGCGCCGAGGCTCCGGAAGTGGGTGGCGAACTCACCGTATCCCTCTTTGACGCTGGTCAGAAGATCGATGTGACCGGCTCCTCCAAGGGCAAGGGTTTCCAGGGCGCAGTGAAGCGCTGGAACTTCCGCACCCAGGACAACAGCCACGGTAACTCCCTGGCCCACCGTGCACCGGGTTCCATCGGCATGTGCCAGACCCCGGGTCGCGTGTTCAAGGGCAAGAAGATGGCCGGTCAGCTCGGTAACGAGCGTTGCACCGTCCAGAGCCTGGAAGTCGTCCGTGTCGACGCCGAGCGTAACCTGCTGCTGGTCAAGGGTGCCGTGCCTGGCGCCACCGGCAGTGATGTCATCGTGCGCAGCGCCGCCAAAGCAGGCTGAAGGGGAATTTACCGATGAATCTGAATCTTTCAGGTGCTGGCGGCAGCGTCGAAGTCGCCGAAGCCACCTTTGGCAAAGAATTCAACGAAGCACTCGTGCACCAGGTCGTCACCGCCTACATGGCTGGTGGTCGTCAGGGTACCCGCGCCCAGAAGAACCGTTCCGACGTTCGTGGCGGCGGCAAGAAGCCGTGGCGCCAGAAGGGCACCGGTCGTGCCCGTGCCGGTACCATCCGCTCGCCGATCTGGCGTGCCGGCGGCGTGACCTTCGCGGCTCGTCCGCAGGACTACACCCAGAAGGTCAACCGCAAGATGTACCGTGCGGCCATGCGCTCGATTCTGTCCGAGCTGGTTCGCCAGGAGCGTCTGGTGGCCGTCGAGACCTTCGCCGTCGAGAGCCCCAAGACCAAGCAGCTGGTCGCAAGGCTCGACGAGCTGGGTCTCGAGAAGGTGCTGATCGTCACCGAAGAGGTCGACGAGAACCTGTACCTCGCCGCCCGCAACATCCCCAACGTGGATGTCGTGGACGTCGCTGCCGCCGATCCGGTGAGCCTGGTCGCCTTCGACAAGGTCCTGGCCACCGTCTCCGCTCTGCGTAAATTCGAGGAGAAGCTGGCATGAACCAGGAACGTGTATTCAAGGTGCTGCTGGGTCCGCACGTGACCGAGAAGGCCGCCATGGCCGCCGAGCGCAACCAGTACGTGTTCAAGGTGGCAAGCGACGCGACCAAGCCCGAGATCAAGATCGCCGTGCAGGAACTGCTCGGCAAGAAGGTCGACAGCGTTCAGGTCCTGAACGTCAAGGGCAAGACCAAGCGCACCGCGCATGGCACCGGTCTGCGCAAAGGCTATCGCAAGGCGTACGTCACCCTGGCCGCCGGCGAGACGCTTGAAGACTTCTCTGGCGCCGAGTAAAGGCAGGAGCACGGATCATGGCAATCGTCAAGACTAAACCTACTTCCGCCGGTCGTCGCCACGTCGTCAAGATCGTTGGCGAGGAACTGCACAAGGGCCGCGCCTACGCGCCGTTGCTCGAAAAGCAGTCCAAGTCCGGTGGCCGTAACAACCACGGTCGCATCACCACCCGCCACGTGGGCGGTGGTCACCGTAACCACTATCGGATCATCGACTTCAAGCGCACCAAGGATGGCATTCCCGCCGTCGTCGAGCGTCTGGAGCACGATCCGAACCGTAGCGCCCACATCGCGCTGCTGAAGTACGCAGACGGCGAACGCCGCTACATCATCGCTCCGCGCGGTGTGAAGGCTGGCGACCGTCTCGAATCCGGCGTGAATGCAGCGATCAAGAAGGGCAACGCCCTGCCGCTGCGTAACATCCCGCTGGGTTCCACCGTGCACTGCATCGAGCTCAAGCCCGCCAAGGGTGCTCAGCTCGCTCGCAGCGCCGGCACCAGTGCCCAGCTGGTGGCCCGCGAAGGCAACTATGCCACCCTGCGTCTGCGCTCCGGCGAGATGCGCAAGGTGCTGGCCGAGTGCCGCGCGACCCTGGGAGAGGTGAGCAACTCCGAGCACAGCCTGCGTCAGCTTGGCAAGGCCGGTGCGAAGCGCTGGAGAGGCGTGCGCCCGACAGTTCGCGGCGTGGCCATGAACCCGGTGGATCACCCGCACGGTGGCGGTGAAGGCCGCACCAGCGGTGGTCGTCATCCGGTGTCTCCGTGGGGTATGCCCACCAAGGGCCACAAGACCCGCAAGAACAAGCGCACCGACAAGCTGATCGTCCGTCGCCGCAAGGCCCGGAAATAAGATCCCACGCCAAGACATTAAGAGGTAACGGCTGTGCCACGTTCACTGAAGAAAGGTCCTTTTGTAGACCTTCATCTGCTGAAGAAGGTTGAGACTGCAGCGGAAAAGAACGATCGCAAACCGATCAAGACCTGGTCGCGTCGTTCCATGGTCCTGCCCAACATGGTCGGGCTCACCATTGCAGTCCATAACGGTCGCCAACACGTCCCGGTGCACGTCTCCGAGGAAATGGTTGGCCACAAGCTGGGCGAATTCGCTGCTACCCGCACTTATCGCGGTCATGCGGCGGACAAGAAAGCCAAACGGTAAGCCGAGAGAGGATTAGAGATGGAAGTCACAGCAAAGCTGCGTGGCGCTAGCTTATCCGCCCAGAAGGCCCGTTTGGTGGCTGACCAGGTGCGCGGTAAGCCGGTCGCCCAGGCTCTCGACCTGTTGACCTTCTCACCGAAGAAGGCATCCAAGCTGGTCAAGAAGGTGCTGCAGTCCGCTATTGCGAACGCGGAAGAAAACAACGGCATGGATATCGACGAGCTGCGTGTCTCGACCATCTGCGTCGATGAGGGCATGACGCTCAAGCGCATCCGTCCGCGCGCCAAGGGCCGTGCGGATCGCATTCTGAAGCGCACTTGCCACATCACCGTCAAGGTAGCCGAGAAGTAGGAGTCGACCATATGGGTCAGAAAGTCAATCCGACAGGCATTCGCCTGGGTATCGTCAAAGACCATACCTCGGTCTGGTATGCCGAGCGCGGCGCCTATGCCGATAAGCTGAATAACGACCTCGAGGTGCGTAGCTTCCTGGAGGAGCGTCTGAAGAACGCTTCTGTCAGCAAGATTACCATCGAGCGTCCGGCCAACAACGCCCGTGTGACCATTCACACTGCCCGTCCGGGCATCGTGATCGGTAAGAAGGGCGAGGACGTCGACAAGCTGCGTCGCGATGTTACTCAGATGATGGGCGTGCCGGTTCACGTCAACATCGAGGAAGTCCGCAAGCCGGAGCTTGACGCCCAGCTCGTCGCGCAGAACATCGCCGGTCAGCTCGAGCGTCGCGTGATGTTCCGTCGTGCCATGAAGCGTTCCGTCCAGAACGCCATGCGTCTGGGCGCCGGCGGTATCAAGGTGCAGCTTGGCGGCCGTCTCGGCGGTGCCGAGATCGCCCGCACCGAATGGTATCGCGAAGGTCGCGTGCCGCTGCACACACTGCGTGCGGACATCGACTACGCCGCCTATGAGGCCAAGACCACCTACGGCATCATCGGTGTCAAGGTCTGGGTCTTCAAGGGTGAAATCCTCGGGGGCATCGAGGAGGTCCGCGCCAAGGCCAAGCAGCCGCAGAGCGCGCCCTCCAAGAAGAAAGGTTCCAGGTAAGGGGAGAGCGAGTCGATGTTACAACCAAAGCGTTTGAAATTCCGCAAGGTGCAGAAAGGCCGCAACCGTGGCCTGGCGCATCGCGGTAGCAAGGTGAGCTTCGGCGAATACGGCCTCAAGGCCACTGGCCGCGGTCGTGTCACCGCCCGTCAGATCGAAGCCGGCCGTCGTGCCATCACGCGTCACGTGAAGCGTGGCGGCAAGATCTGGATCCGTGTCTTCCCCGACAAGCCGATTTCCAAGAAGCCGTTGGAAGTTCGTATGGGTAAGGGTAAGGGCTCCGTCGAGTACTGGGTCGCGCAGATCCAGCCAGGCCGTGTCCTGTACGAGATCGAAGGCGTTTCCGAGGAGCTGGCTCGCGAGGCATTCGGCCTGGCTGCCCAGAAGTTCCCGGTCTCCACCACCTTTGTGAAACGGACGGTGATGTGATGAAAGCCCAGGAAATTCGTGAAAAGTCCGCAGAGCAGCTCCAGGAGCAGCTCCTCGAACTCCTCCGCGAGCAGTTCAACTTGCGCATGCAGAAGGCCACCGGTCAGCTCAGCCAGACGCATCTGCTCAAGCAGGCACGTCGGGATATCGCCCGCGTGAAGACTGTGCTCAACGAGAAGGCAGGTGTCTGAGATGGCCGAAGAGAAAACAGCCCGTACGCTCACCGGTAAGGTGGTGAGCGACAAGATGGACAAGTCCATCGTTGTGATGATCGAGCGTCGTGAGCGCCACCCGATCTACGGCAAATACGTCAAGCGCTCCACCAAGCTGCACGCCCATGACGAGGCGAACCAGGCCAAGGCCGGCGATACGGTCTCCATTCAGGAGAGTCGTCCGCTGTCCAAGAAGAAGGCCTGGACCCTGGTCGACGTTCTCGAACAGGCCAAGGGTTGATCGGCATAAGCCAGTCGAACCAGTGCAGTCAGTTTAGGTTTGGAGAAAACCGATGATTCAGACTCAGACAATGCTGGATGTCGCCGACAACAGCGGGGCGCGCCGGGTGCAATGCATCAAGGTGCTGGGTGGTTCACACCGCCGCTACGCCCGTGTTGGCGACGTCATCAAGGTCACGGTGAAAGAAGCCATCCCGCGTGGCAAGGTCAAGAAGGGCCAGGTCCTCAAAGCGGTGGTGGTTCGCACCCGTAGTGGCGTCCGTCGTAACGACGGTTCGCTGATCCGCTTCGATGGAAATGCGGCGGTTCTGTTGAACAACACCAACGACCAGCCGATTGGTACCCGGATCTTCGGTCCGGTGACCCGTGAGCTTCGTACAGAGAAGTTCATGAAGATCATTTCCTTGGCGCCTGAAGTGCTGTAAGGAGCGAGGCGGATATGCAAAAAATCAAACGTGACGACGAAGTCGTCGTCATCGCCGGTAAGGATAAGGGCAAGCGTGGCACTGTGAAGCGCGTCCTCAAGGACGACCGCTACATCGTGTCCGGTGTGAACATGATCAAGCGTCACACCAAGCCGAATCCCATGGCGGGTAATCAAGGCGGTATTGTCGAGCGTGAGGCGGCGATCCACGCGTCCAACGTGGCCATCTTCAACCAGGAGACCGGGAAGGCAGATCGCGTCGGCGTCCAGGTTCAGGAAGACGGTACCAAGGTACGTATCTACAAGTCGACGCAAGCGCAGATCGACGCCTAACGCGAGTCGGGTAGAAAAATGGCGAACTTGAAAGAACGTTATCAAAACGAGGTGGTGGCTCAACTCAACGAGCAGTTCAGCTACGCCAACGTGATGCAGGTGCCCCGGATCACCAAGGTGACTCTGAACATGGGCATCGGCGAGGCGACCAGCGATAAAAAGCTGATCGACAACGCCATCGGCGACCTGGAGAAGCTGTCCGGTCAGAAGCCGCTGGTAACCAAGGCGCGCAAGTCCATCGCGGGCTTCAAGGTGCGTGAAGGCTGGCCGATCGGGATCAAGGTCACACTGCGCGCCGAGCGCATGTGGGAGTTCCTCGATCGCCTGGTGAATATCGCGATCCCCCGCGTTCGTGACTTCCGTGGTCTCAACCCGAAGTCCTTCGACGGTCGTGGCAACTATTCCATGGGGGTGCGTGAGCAGATCATCTTCCCGGAGATCGAGTATGATAAGATCGATCGGATCCGTGGTCTGGATGTCACCATCACCACCACCGCCAACACCGATGAAGAAGGTCGTGCGCTGCTTAGCGCGCTGAACTTCCCGTTCAAGAAATAAGGGTGGGATCATGGCAAAGAAAAGCATGGTAGAGCGTGAGGCAAAGCGCGCCGAACTGGTGGCGAAGTATGCCGCCAAGCGTGCCGAGCTCAAGGCGATCATCCAGGACGTGAACGCTTCTGACGAAGAGCGCTTCGATGCGCAGCTCAAGCTGCAGCAGCTGCCGCGTGACTCCAGCCCGGTGCGTCAGCGCAACCGCTGCCGCGTCACCGGCCGTCCGCACGGCTACTACAACAAGTTCGGCCTCGGCCGCAACAAGCTGCGTGAAGCCGCCATGCGTGGCGATGTGCCCGGACTCAAGAAGTCCAGCTGGTAACGCCACGTAGAATCATCAGGAGCGCAACGTAAATGAGCATGCAAGACACTCTGGCGGATATGTTTACCCGTATCCGCAATGCGCAGATGGCCACCAAGGAGACGGTTTCCATGCCGTCCTCCAAGCTCAAGGTTGAGGTGGCCCGCGTGCTGAAGGAAGAGGGGTATGTCACGGACTATGTCGTCAGCGGAGAGGCCAAGCCGTCGCTGAACGTGACCCTCAAGTACTTCGAAGGCAAGCCGGTCATCGAACATCTGCAACGGGCGTCCAAGCCGTCTCTGCGCAACTACGAGGGCAAGGACACCCTGCCCAAGGTTGCCGAAGGCCTGGGTATCGCGATCGTCACCACCTCCAAGGGGGTGATGACCGACCGCGCGGCCCGTCAGGCCGGTGTCGGTGGCGAAGTCATCTGCACCGTATTCTAGGAGTTTGGAATGTCACGCGTAGCCAAATATCCGGTTAAAGTGCCCGCCGGCGTCGAGGTCAATCTCGATGGCGATCAGCTGTCCGTCAAGGGCAGCCAGGGCGCGCTGTCCATGACCGTGAACCCCGACGTGGTGGTCGCTCAGGAAGAAGGTCAGCTGACCTTCCAGCCGAGCGCATCCGCCAAGAGCTGGGCGATGGTCGGCACCACCCGTGCCCTGGTTCAGAACCTGGTCACGGGTGTTTCCGAGGGCTTTACCAAGTCGCTCGAAATCAATGGCGTCGGTTATCGTGCCCAGGCCAAGGGCCAGACGCTTAACCTGACACTGGGCTTCTCCCACCCGGTCGACTACGAACTGCCTGAGGGTGTGACGGCGGAAACGCCGAAGAACACCATCATCGTGCTGAAGAGCGCGGACAAGCAGAAGCTCGGCCAGGTCGCAGCGGAAATTCGCGCCTTCCGTCCGCCCGAACCCTACAAGGGTAAGGGAATCCGGTACGGCGACGAACAAGTCCGCCGCAAAGAAGCCAAGAAGAAGTAAGGCAGGGTTATGAACGCGAAGAAAGAATCTCGTCTCCGTCGTGCCCGCCGCGCTCGCGCCAAGATCCGCGAGCTGGGCGTGTATCGCCTGTGCGTCAACCGTACCCCACGCCACATCTATGCGCAGATCATCTCGCCGGATGGTGGTAAGGTCCTCGCCAGCGCTTCCACGCTGGACAAGGCCCTGCGCGAGGGTGCGACCGGCAATGTCGATGCGGCCACCAAGGTGGGCGCGCTGATTGCCGAACGGGCCAAGCAGGCAGGCATCTCTCAGGTAGCCTTCGATCGTGCCGGTTTCAAGTACCACGGTCGTGTCAAGGCCCTGGCCGACGCCGCTCGTGAAGGCGGCCTGGAATTCTAAAGGGTTTTACGATGGCGAAGAACGAACAGCAAAGCGGCGATCTGCAGGAAAAACTCGTGCAGGTCAACCGTGTCGCCAAGGTGGTCAAGGGTGGCCGAATCTTCGGCTTCACCGCCCTGACCGTCGTCGGTGACGGTAACGGTCGTGTGGGCTTCGGTCGTGGCAAGGCGCGTGAAGTGCCGGTCGCGATCCAGAAGGCCATGGACCAGGCGCGCCGCAACATGGTCAAGGTCAACCTGAAGGGTGGCACTCTGCAGTACCCGGTCAAGGCCCGTCACGGCGCCTCCAAGGTGTACATGCAGCCGGCATCCGAAGGTACCGGTATCATCGCCGGCGGCGCCATGCGCTCCGTGCTCGAGCTGGCCGGCGTCCATGACGTCCTGGCCAAGTGCTATGGCTCCACCAATCCGGTGAACGTGGTGCGTGCGACCGTCAACGGTCTGACCGCTCAGCGCTCTCCGGAAGACGTGGCCGCCAAGCGCGGTCTGTCTGTCGAAGCGATCACGGGGTGAGTACCATGGCAGCGACGATCAAGGTTACCCAGATCCGCAGCACCATCGGCGTGTTGGCCAAGCACAAGGCCACCATGAAAGGCCTCGGCCTGCGTCGTATTGGTCACACGGTCGAACTGGAAGACACCCCTGCCGTTCGCGGCATGATCCACAAGGTGACCTACCTTGTGCGTGTTGAGGGAGAGTAATCCATGAAACTCAATAGCTTGAGCCCGGCACCGGGCTCCAAGCACGCTGAAAAGCGTGTCGGTCGTGGCATCGGCTCCGGTCTGGGCAAGACCGGTGGCCGAGGCCACAAGGGCCTCAAATCGCGCAGCGGCGGCAGCGTGAAGCCCGGCTTCGAAGGCGGTCAGATGCCGCTGCAGCGTCGTCTGCCGAAGTTCGGCTTCACCTCTGCCAAGGCGATGGTCTCCGAGGAAGTCCGCCTGGCCGAACTGGGTCGGGTCGAGGGTGGCGAAGTCACTCTGGAGTCCCTCAAGCAGGCCAACGTGCTGAAGGATGCCACCCAGTATGCCAAGGTGATCCTTTCTGGCGATCTGAACAAGGCGGTTACCGTTCGCGGCATCAAGGTCACCAAGGGTGCCCGTGCTGCGATCGAAGCCGCCGGCGGTAAGGTAGAGGACTAAATGGCCAAGTCAGGAAATATGCCGGCGATGGGCAGCGGTCTGAGTGAACTCTGGGCGCGTCTGCGCTTCGTGCTCCTCGCCATCGTGGTCTACCGTATCGGTGCCCACATCCCCGTTCCCGGTATCAATCCTGACCAGCTTGCTGCCTTGTTCAGGGAGCAGCAGGGCACCATCCTGGGCATGTTCAACATGTTCTCGGGCGGTGCCCTGGAGCGCATGAGTATCCTCGCACTCGGCATCATGCCGTACATCTCCGCGTCGATCATCATGCAGCTGCTGACCGCCGTCTCGCCTCAGCTGGAGCAGCTGAAGAAGGAGGGCGAGGCCGGTCGTCGCAAGATCAGCCAGTACACCCGCTACGGCACCGTACTGCTGGCTCTCGTCCAGGCCATCGGCATGTCGGTGGGCCTGGCGAGCCAGGGTATCGCTTACACGGCCGACTTCAGCTTCTACTTCACCGCCGTCGTGACCTTCGTGTCCGGTGCGGTGTTCATGATGTGGCTGGGCGAGCAGATCACCGAGAAGGGTATCGGCAACGGCATTTCGCTGCTGATCTTCTCGGGGATCGTGGCCGGTCTGCCGGGAGCCGTGGGTCAGGCCTTCGAGCTGGCCCGTAACGAAGGCGCCTGGAACGTACTGCCGCTTCTGGCCTTGTCCATCCTGGGCATCGCCACCGTGGCCTTCGTGGTGTTCATCGAACGTGGTCAACGCCGCTTGACGGTGAACTATCCGCGTCGTCAGGTCGGCAACAAGATGTACGCCGGCCAGAGCAGCTACCTGCCGCTCAAGGTCAACATGGCAGGTGTGATTCCGGCGATCTTCGCCTCGAGCATCCTGTTGTTCCCGGCGTCGCTGGGGCAGTGGGTCGGCGCCGGGGACGGCATGGAATGGCTGCAGCGTGCTTCTCAGGCTCTGGGGCCGGGACAGCCGTTGTACATCTTGCTTTTCGCGGCAGCGGTGGTATTCTTCTGCTTCTTTTACACAGCGCTGGTCTTCAACCCCAAGGACGTCGCCGACAACCTCAAGAAGTCGGGGGCATTCCTTCCGGGCATCCGTCCTGGCGAGCAGACCGCTCGCTATGTCGACAAGGTCATGACTCGCCTGACCCTGTTCGGTGCCCTCTACATCACTGCCGTTTCCCTGATGCCCCAGTTCCTGATCGTGGCGTGGAACGTACCGTTCTTCTTTGGCGGTACCTCGCTGCTGATCGTCGTGGTGGTCATCATGGACTTCATGGCTCAGGTGCAATCGCATCTCATGTCGCATCAGTACGATTCGGTGATGAAGAAGTCCAACCTGAAAGGCTACGGCAGCGGCGGTGTCATGCGCTGAGAGCGCCGCTAGTGAATTGGCGCGCCGCGAGCTGAACGCTGGCTCGCGCCGCGAGCCAGCAATGGAGATGGAACGATGAAAGTTCGAGCTTCCGTGAAAAAAATGTGCCGCAACTGCAAGATCATTCGTCGCAATGGCGCCGTACGCGTCATCTGCAGCGAGCCGCGGCACAAGCAGCGCCAGGGCTAAGCCCTGACGCCGCACTAAACCGGGCGCCGGCATCCCCCTTGCCCTTCGCAGGGTGAAGGGGTATGCTGTTGCGCCTTTTGTAGATGATTAATCGAGCAAGCCGCTCAAATTTCGGAGTAAGCTGATGGCCCGTATTGCAGGCGTCAATATCCCGGACAACAAGCATGCGGCGATCTCGCTGACCTATATCTTCGGGGTTGGCCGCACACGCGCTCAGGAAATCTGTGTCGCGGCCGGCATCGCACCGACCACCAAGATCCAGGCGCTGTCTTCTGACGAAGTCGACACCCTGCGTTCCGAAGTCGGCAAGTACACCGTTGAAGGCGACCTTCGCCGTGATGTCACGCTTAACATCAAGCGTCTCATGGACCTGGGTTGCTATCGTGGTCTGCGTCATCGTCGTGGTCTCCCGCTGAATGGTCAGCGGACCAAGACCAATGCGCGTACTCGTAAGGGTCCGCGTAAGCCGATTCGCAAATAACACGCACGTTCTGCGTAACGACAGGAATTGACATCAACATGGCTAACCCGCGTAGCAACCGTAAAAAGGTTAAAAAGCAGGTAGTGGATGCCGTCGCGCATATCCACGCCTCTTTTAACAACACGATCATTACGATCACAGACCGCCAGGGCAACGCCCTCTCCTGGGCGACTGCCGGTGGTTCGGGTTTTCGTGGTTCTCGCAAGAGCACCCCGTTCGCTGCTCAAGTGGCAAGCGAACGTGCAGCGACCGCTGCAGCCGAGTATGGTGTGAAAAACGTCGACGTGCTGGTCAAGGGCCCCGGTCCGGGCCGTGAATCCGCCGTGCGTGCACTGAATGCCGCCGGCTTCCGCGTGCAAGGTATCACCGACGCGACGCCCATTCCGCACAATGGCTGCCGTCCGCCGAAGAAACGCCGCGTTTAAGGAGACAGATTCATGGCTCGTTATATTGGACCGAAGTGCAAACTGTCTCGTCGTGAAGGCACCGACCTCTTCCTCAAGAGCGGTGTCACTCCCTTCGAGAAGAAGTGCAAATCCGAGCAGATCCCGGGTGTGCACGGCCAGCGTCGTCAGCGGATTTCCGACTACGGCTTGCAGCTTCGCGAGAAGCAGAAAGTACGCCGCATGTACGGCGTGCTCGAGAAGCAGTTCCGCAACTACTACAAGGAAGCGGCCCGCCTGAAGGGCGCGACCGGCGAGTTGTTGCTGCAGCTTCTCGAATCCCGACTGGACAACGTCGTCTATCGCATGGGCTACGGCGCCACGCGTTCCGAGGCCCGCCAGCTGGTGAGCCACAAGGCGATCAGCGTCAACGGCCGGACCGTCAACGTGGCTTCCTACCAGGTCAAGCCCGGTGACGTGGTCTCTATCCGTGAAAAGGCCAAGAACCAGGCGCGTATCCAGAACGCCCTGGGCATCGCCGCCAACCGCGGCGATGTGGCCTGGGTCGAGGTCGATGCCAAGAAGATGGAAGGCACTTTCAAGGCTCTGCCTGAACGCGGTGACCTGTCTGCCGACATCAATGAGCAACTGATCGTCGAGCTGTACTCGAAGTAAGCGGCGATCGCCGTGCCGCCCGCCCTCCGGGGTGGGTGGCCTTCAGTACCGAGTATCCGTTTGGCAGCCTGAAAGGTATTCATCATGCAGCGTTCAGTGACAGAGTTTCTCCGTCCTCGCGACATCAAGGTCGAAGAGATCAACGCGCACCACGCGAAGATCGTGCTCGAGCCCTTCGAGCGTGGTTTCGGCCACACTCTGGGCAATGCTCTGCGTCGCATCCTGCTCTCGTCCATGCCCGGCTGTGCCGTGGTAGAGACCGAGATCGAGGGTGTCGATCACGAGTACAGCGCGATCGAGGGTGTCCAGGAAGATGTCATCGAAATCCTCCTGAACCTCAAGGACGTGGCGATCAAGATGCACAGCCGCGACGAGGCAGTGCTCTCGCTGAACAAGCAGGGCCCGGCCATCGTGACCGCGGGTGATATCGCCCTCGACCACGACGTCGAGATCGTCAATCCCGAGCACGTCATCGCGCACGTCAACGAGGGCGCCGAGCTGAAGATGCAGCTCAAGGTGGCCCGCGGCCGCGGCTATGAGCCGGCGGACGTTCGTGGCGAAGCCGACGACGAGTCTCGTGCCATCGGCCGCCTGCAGCTGGATGCGACCTTCAGCCCCGTGCGTCGAGTTTCCTACAATGTCGAGGCCGCGCGTGTCGAACAGCGCACCGACCTCGACAAGCTGATTCTCAATCTGGAAACCGACGGCACCCTGGATCCGGAAGAGGCGATCCGTCGCAGCGCGACCATCCTGCAAGAGCAGCTGGCCGCGTTCGTTGACCTGGAAGCCGACAAGGAACAGGAAGTGGAAGAGGAAGAGGATCATATCGATCCGATCCTGCTGCGCCCCGTAGACGATCTCGAGTTGACTGTCCGCAGCGCCAACTGCCTGAAGGCCGAGAACATCTACTACATCGGGGACCTGATCCAGCGCACCGAGGTGGAGCTGCTGAAGACCCCGAATCTCGGCAAGAAGTCCCTGAACGAGATCAAGGACGTGTTGGCCGCCCGTGGCCTGTCCCTGGGTATGCGGCTGGAAAATTGGCCGCCCGCTAGCCTGAAGGACGACAAGGCCTCCGCGTGAGCGTCGACTCGAGTCCCAGTTTGGTAAGGAATCACAACCATGCGTCATCGTAAGAGTGGTCGTCATCTGAATCGCACCAGCTCGCACCGTCAGGCCATGTTCAAGAACATGAGCGTGTCGCTGGTCGAGCACGAGGTGATCAAGACAACCCTGCCCAAGGCCAAAGAGCTGCGCCGCCACATCGAGCCGCTCATCACTCTGGCCAAGCAGGACAGCGTCGCCAATCGTCGTCTGGCCTTCAGCCGTACCCGCTCGAAGGAAGCGGTCGGCAAGCTCTTCAATGAGCTGGGTCCGCGTTACGCCAATCGCCCGGGCGGTTACGTCCGTGTGCTGAAGTGCGGTTTCCGCACCGGCGACAACGCCCCCATGGCCTACGTCGAACTGGTCGACCGTCCGGTCGTCGAGGAAGCCGCCGAGGATTGATCCTCGCGTAGCTTCGCCGTTCCGGCACCAAACCGGCTCCCCACGGGGAGCCGGTTTTTTTTCTTCCAGCGACGAGCTATAAGCCAACCCCGGGACCCTGGTCCCGGGGTTGGCTTTGGTTCGGGCTGGTCGCCTGCTGCTCACGGATGGCGTGGCAGCCGGCGTCTGCTCAGCTCTCCGCCGTGCTCTTAGCCTGGGCCTCGTGGCCCGAGGCTTGCCTCTCCAGCATCGGCTTGAGGAAGCGTCCGGTGTGCGATTCTGCCTGCTGGGCGACTTTCTCCGGGGTGCCCTCGGCGATGATCCGGCCGCCGCCGGAGCCGCCCTCGGGGCCCAGGTCGATCAGCCAGTCGGCGGTCTTGATCACGTCCAGGTTGTGCTCGATGACCACGATGGTATTGCCGTGGTCGCGCAGCCGATGCAGCACCGTCAGCAGCTGGCGGATGTCCTCGAAGTGCAGGCCGGTGGTGGGCTCGTCGAGGATATACAGGGTCTTGCCGGTGTCGCGCTTGGCCAGCTCGCGGGCCAGCTTGACGCGCTGGGCCTCGCCCCCGGAGAGCGTGGTGGCGCTCTGGCCCAGGCGGATATAGGACAGCCCCACATCCATCAGCGTCTGCAGGCGCCGGGCGATGGCGGGTACTGGGGCGAAGAATTCCAGTGCTTCTTCGACGGTCATCTCCAGCACCTCGTCGATGCCCTTGCCCTTGTACTGCACCTCGAGGGTCTCGCGGTTGTAGCGCTTGCCCTTGCAGACGTCGCAGGGCACGTAGATGTCGGGCAGGAAGTGCATCTCGACCTTGATCATGCCCTCGCCCTGGCAGGCCTCGCAGCGCCCGCCCTTGACGTTGAACGAGAAGCGGCCGGGCTTGTAGCCGCGGGAGCGGGCCTCCTGGGTGCCGGCGAACAGCTCGCGGATGGGCGTGAAGATGCCGGTATAGGTCGCCGGGTTGGAGCGCGGCGTGCGGCCGATCGGGCTCTGGTCGATGTCGATGACCTTGTCGAGCTGCTCGAGGCCGGAGATGCCATCATGGGGCGCCGGGCTCAGCGCCGTGGCGCGGTTGAGCTCGCGGGCGGCGATCGGCATCAGCGTCGAGTTGATCAGCGTCGACTTGCCGGAGCCCGAGACCCCGGTCACGCACACGAACAGCCCCAGCGGCAGGGTCAGGGTCGTCGACTGCAGGTTGTTGCCGCGGGCGCCGTGCAGCACCACCTGCTTCTCCGGGTTGCCGGGGATGCGCCACGGCGGGACCGCGATGCATTTCTTGCCCGACAGGTACTGGCCGGTCAGCGAGTCCGGCGTGGCCATGATCTGCTCCGGGGTGCCTTCGGCGACCACTCGGCCGCCGTGCACGCCGGGACCGGGACCGATGTCGAGCACGTGGTCGGCGGCGCGGATGGCGTCCTCATCATGCTCGACCACGATCACGGTATTGCCGAGATCGCGGAGACGCTCGAGGGTCTGTAGTAGGCGGTCGTTGTCGCGCTGGTGAAGCCCGATGGAGGGTTCGTCGAGGATGTACATCACGCCCACCAGGCCGGCACCGATCTGGCTGGCCAGGCGGATGCGCTGGGCCTCGCCGCCGGACAGCGTCTCGGCGCTACGCTCCAGGTTGAGGTAGTCCAGCCCGACATTGACCAGGAACTCGAGGCGCGCACGGATCTCGTTGAGGATCTTCTCGGCGATCTCGCCCTTGCGGCCGGGGAGTGCCAGGGCCTGGAAGTAGGCCAGGCTCTCGCCGATCGGCAGGCCGACGACGTCGGGCAGGGCGCGCTCGTCGATGTAGACGTGGCGCGATTCCTTGCGCAGCCGCGAGCCCTGGCAGGTGGCGCAGGGCTGCACGGCGATATGTCGGGCCAGTTCCTCGCGCACCGAGCTCGATTCGGTCTCCCGGTAGCGGCGCTGCATGTTGGGCAGCACGCCCTCGAAGGGATGCTCGCGGGTGACCTTGCGGCCGCGGTCGTTGACGTAGTGGAAGTCGATCGCATCGTCGCCGCTGCCGTGCAGGACGATCTCGCGCTCGTGGCGGGCCAGCTCCTGCCAGGGCGTCTCCAGGGTGAAGCGATAGTGGTCCGCCACCGCCTGGAGCTGGTTGAAGTAGTAGACGCTGCGACGATCCCAGCCCTTGATCACGCCTTCGGCCAACGACAGCTCGGGGTGGCTGATCAGCTTGTCCGGGTCGAAGTACTGCTGCACGCCCAGGCCATCGCACGAGTGGCAGGCGCCGGCGGGGTTGTTGAAGGAGAACATGCGTGGCTCGAGCTCGGAGATCGAGTAGCCGCATACCGGGCAGGCGAAGCGCGAGGAGAGGGGGATGTCGTCCTGCTCGCCATCCATGAAGTGGATGATCGTGGTGCCGTCGGCCAGCCCCAGCGCGGTCTCGAAGGATTCGGCCAGGCGTTGGTTGAGGCCCTCACGAACCTTGATGCGATCGACCACCACGCTGATGTCGTGTTTCTTGTTCTTGTCGAGCGGGGCGATGTCGTCGAGTTCGAGCACCTGGCCGTCGATCATGGCACGCACGAAGCCTTGGGCGCGCAGCTCGGCGAGCAGCTGCAGATGCTCGCCCTTGCGACCGCTGACCACCGGGGCCAGCAGCATCAGCTTGCTGCCCTCGGGCAGTGACGTCACCTGGTCGACCATCTGCGAGATGGTCTGGGCCTCGAGGTCCTCGCCGTGCTCGGGGCAGCGCGGCGTGCCGGCCCGGGCGTAGAGCAGGCGCAGGTAGTCATAGATCTCGGTGATGGTACCCACGGTGGAACGCGGGTTGTGGGAGGTCGACTTCTGCTCGATGGAGATCGCCGGCGACAACCCCTCGATGTGGTCGACGTCGGGCTTCTCCATCATCGACAGGAACTGTCGGGCATAGGTGGAGAGCGACTCCACGTAGCGCCGCTGGCCCTCGGCGTAGAGCGTATCGAAGGCCAGCGACGACTTGCCGGAGCCCGACAGCCCGGTCACCACGATCAGCTTGTCCCGGGGCAGCTCGACGTCGATCTGCTTGAGGTTGTGGGTGCGGGCACCCCTGACCAGAATCCTGTCCATTCCCACCTCGCGGGCCACGGTAAAAGCTCGATTATACGGGGCGGGCCGGGAGTGCGGCAAAGTCGCTCGGGGTGGCGGCGTTTCGTGTGCCGGGGCGACGCGGTAGAATATGCGCTCCATCACCTCCGGGCCCCGCGCCCTCCCTCTGGAAGTACTGGAACCTCTATGTCCAAGGCCAGCTTGCTGTTAGCCGCCGAGCGGCGGGCCATCGTCGGCCTGGCCGGCCTCTATGCCACGCGCATGCTCGGCTTGTTCATGGTGTTGCCGGTCCTGGCGCTGAAGGCCGAGGAGCTGGTCGGCGCTACACCGCTGCTGATCGGCTTCGCGCTCGGTATCTACGGCCTCACCCAGGCGGTGTTACAGATTCCCTTCGGGCTGCTCTCCGATCGCATCGGGCGCAAGCCGGTGATCGCCGGCGGGCTGCTGTTGTTCTTGATCGGTAGTGTGGTGGCCGCCCAGGCCGACAGCATCGCCGGGGTCATCGCGGGGCGCTGCCTGCAGGGCAGCGGCGCGGTGGCCGCCGCCATCATGGCGCTGTTGGCGGACCAGACCCGCGAGCAGGTGCGTACCGCGGCCATGGCCACCATCGGGCTGTCGATCGGCGTCGCCTTCGCCGTGGCCATGGTGCTGGGGCCGCTGGTGTCGGCGCACTTCGGGCTATCCGGCGTGTTCTGGTTCACCGCCGGGCTCGCCGTGCTGGGGCTCGCCGTGCTGTGGAAGCTGGTGCCTCGGTCGCCGCAGCGGCGTGGCCACCAGGACGTGGGGCTCGATCGGGGCCAGCTCAAGGGCCTCGTCGGGCGCCTCGATCTGTGGCGCCTCAACGCCTCGATCTTCGGGCTGCACCTGGTGCTGATGGCGATCTTCGTCGCCGTGCCATTCCGGCTGGTCGACGCCGGCATCGCCGAGTCCCAGCATGGTCTGGTCTATCTGGGCGTGATGGGGTTGTCCTTCGTGGCCATGGTGCCGTTGGTCATCGTCGCCGAGAAGCGGCGCAAGATGAAGCTGATGTGCCTGGGGGCGATCGCCGTCATCGTGGCCAGCCTGCTGGGACTGGGGCTCGAAGGGCACGGTTTGGTCGGGCTGCTGGGCGGCTTGTTCGCCTTCTTCACGGCCTTCAATCTGCTCGAGGCGACGCTGCCGTCGATGATCAGCAAGCTGGCCCCGGCCGGGGCCAAGGGCACCGCCATGGGGCTGTACTCCACCAGCCAGTTCCTGGGGGCCTTCCTCGGCGGCGTGCTGGGCGGCTTCCTGTCGCAGCATTTCGGCCTGACCGCGGTGTTCCTCGGCGTGGCCGTGGTGGCGCTGGTGTGGTTCGTCTTCATGCTCGGCATGACCCCGCCGCGCCATCTCTCCAGCGAAGTGGTGGCATTGGCCGAGACACAGCAGGACGATGCCCTGGAGGCCTCGATGGCGCGCTTCGCCGAGGTGGCAGGCGTCGAGGATGTGCTGGTGGTGCCCGAGGAGCGTCTGGCCTACCTCAAGGTCGACCGCGAGCGGCTGGATACCGAGGCCCTGTCGCGGCTGACCGGGTCGCGCTGACCCGGCGCCTGCATATGCGTCTCGCCGCGGGTCGTCTTGTCGGCGGCGTGGAGGCGGGAACTCGCGTATAGTATCGGGATCGCGCTTTTGTGCACCGGGAATGCCCGGTGCGTTCCATTACATGCATTCGAGCGTTCCGGGAGGCCGGGTCTCGTCGCCTGGGCCTCGCCCGGTGTTCCGCCTTCCGGCAGAATCAAGGAGTCAACCATGGCCCGTGGCGTCAACAAGGTCATTCTCATCGGTAATCTCGGCCAAGATCCCGAGGTGCGTTTCACCCCGTCCGGCACCGCCGTGGCCAATCTCAATCTCGCCACCACCGATACCTGGATGGATCGCCAGAGCGGCCAGCGCCAGGAGCGCACCGAGTGGCACCGGGTGGTGATGTTCAACAAGACCGCCGAGATCGCCCAGCAGTATCTTCGCAAGGGCAGCAAGGTCTACATCGAGGGCCGCCTGCAGACCCGCAAATGGCAGGACCAGAACGGCCAGGACAAGTATTCCACCGAGATCGTCGCCAACGACATGCAGATGCTCGACTCGCGTGGCGGCGATATGGGTGGCGGCCAGCAGGGCGGTAACTATGGTCAGCCCCAGGGCCAGCCCCAAGGCCAGCCCCAGGGTCAGCCCCAGGGTGGTGGTTTCGGCGGCCCGCAACAGGGCGGCCAGTATGGGGGGCAGCCCCAGGGCGGCCAGCCTCAGCAGGGCGGCGGCTTCGGTGGCCAGCAGCAGGGCGGCGGTCAGCGCCCGGCCCCTCAGCCGGCACCCAACCAGGGTGGTGGCCAGCAACAGGGCAACAACTACGGTGCGCCGGACCCGGGAAGCTTCGACGATTTCGACGACGAGATCCCGTTCTAACACCGCTCCCGCTCGACGCGTCGTGACGCAAGGCCCTGCCCTGGCAGGGCCTCGGCGTTGGGGCGTGGTGGCAGGCCGGGCGGCCTCGTCGTCGCTGCCATGATGGTCGAGGGTAATGGTATAGTGGCGCGCTTGCCGGCGTGAGGGGCGTCCTGTTTCAGGATGCCCCTCGCGTCATGGGTCCCAAGATTGTCGTCGTCTGGTCAGCCGTGATCGCCTCGATCCCGGCGCCCAGTCTCGAGGAGTCACCGTGAAGCTGCTGATCCTGGACGCAGGGCATTGCCTGAGCCTCGCCATGGCGCGGGAGTCCAATCGCCGTACCGACGTGGAGCTTGTCATCGAGCCTGGCCTGTCCCTCTCGGCCGAGAGGCTCGGCGAGCTGTGCCCGGATGCACTGCTGATTCCCCCGCTGTCGCGCCCGATTACCGATGCCCCCGCCGCCGTGACCGCCCATACCGAGGCGGTGGCGGCCAGCCTGGCGGCCTGCCGTGAGCTGGGGGTGCCGCTGGTGTGGTGTGTGTCCGATCAGCTCTACGAGGATGGGCTCGAGGAGCCGATCGACGAGCATGTCATCCCCGCGCCTCGCGACGAAGGGTTGCGGCGTCTGGTGGCTACCGGCGAGCGGATCCGTACCGAGCTGCCGTCTCACCTGATCGTGCGCCTGGGGCCGCTGTTTGCCCTGGAGGGCAGCCATGCCTGGCTGGGAGAGCTGCTCGATACCCTGGTCAGCGGCCATGAGTTGCGCGCCGAGGACGACGTCATCTTCTGTCCGACGTCCGCCGACTCGGTGGCCATGGCGCTGATCGGCATGCTCCAGCAGCAGGGCTGTGGCGCCGCCGGCTGGGGCAGCTACCATCTGGCCGGTACCGAACCGGTCAGCGCCTACACCTTCGTCTCGATGGTGCGTACCCAGCTGGCCACTCGGCTCGAAGGGCGCGGCGAAACGGTCGCGCTGGGTGAGGCCAAGGCGCTGAGCCACCATCACGATCAACCGCTGCGCCGGGTGCTCAATTGCCGGCGGGTACTCGATGTCTTCGGCGTCCATCAGAAGCCCTGGCGGCTTGAGGTGGGGCGCATGCTGGATATCTGGTGTCTGGCGCGCGACGACGATGCCCGGACCCTCGAGGAGGCCCGCGAAACATGAGTGTGATCCGCAGCATCATCTTCTATATCGGCTACTTCGCCGCCATGCTGGTGTGCGGGATACTGTTCCTGCCGCCCGCGCCGCTGTTGCCGTTGCGCTCGCGCTACCGCCTTCTCAACCTCTACAACCACTTCATCGTCGCCTGGTTCAGGGTCGCCTGTGGGGTGCGCTACGAGATTCGCGGCCGCGAGCGGTTGCCTGAGGGTGCCTGCGTGCTGCTCTCCAACCACCAGTGCGAGTGGGAGACCATCTATCTGCAGCTGCTCAAGCCACCGGTCTGCACGGTGCTCAAGAAGGAGCTGCTCAACTTCCCGGTGTTCGGCTGGGGGCTGCGCTTGCTGCACCCTATTGCCCTGGATCGCTCAAAGCCGTCGCGGGCCATGCGCCAGGTGTTGAGCCAGGGCAAGACGCGGCTCGAGGAAGGGCTCTCGGTGCTGATCTTTCCGGAGGGTACCCGGGTCGAACCGGGGCGGCGGCGTCGTTACAACAAGAGCGGCGCGGTGATCGCCTGCCGTGCCGGCAAGCCGGTGGTGCCGGTGGCGCACAACGCCGGGGAGCGTTGGCCGGGGCGCCACTGGGTCAAGCATCCCGGGAAGCTGACGCTGGTGGTCGGCGAGCCGATCGAGACCGCCGGGCGGACCCCGGAAGACGTGCTCGCCGAGACCGAGGCCTGGATCGAGGCGCAGCTGACCGAGATCTCCGGGGTGGCGCGGCCGCACGACGAAAAAGCTGAGGCGTCCCGCCAGGAGGCGGCGGCGGACTGAGCCGTAGCGAGGGCGAGTGCCCCGAGGACTGAGAACGCAAGAGGCGCCCCGCGGGGCGCCTCTTGCGTTACGTCACGGCGATCGCGCGTCGGGCCAGGCCGTCAGTCGCGATACTTCTCCAGCACCAGGCAGGCGTTGGTGCCGCCGAAGCCGAAGCTGTTGGAGAGCACGCGTTCGACCTTGGCGTCGCGCCGCTGGGTGACGATGTCGAAGCCGTCGGCCTGCTCGTCGAGGTCGCTCACATTGGCGGAGGCGGTGATGAAGTCGTTCTCCATCATCAGCAGCGAGTAGATCGCTTCCTGTACCCCGGTGGCGCCCAGCGAGTGGCCGGTCAGCGACTTGGTGGAGCTCATCGCCGGCGTGGAATCGCCGAACACCTCGCGTACCGCCTTCAGCTCGGCGACGTCGCCGACCGGCGTGGAGGTGCCGTGGGTGTTGATGTAGTCGATATCGCCGTCGACGCTGGCCATGGCCTGGCGCATGCAGCGCACCGCGCCCTCGCCGGATGGGGCGACCATGTCGTGGCCGTCGGAGGTCGCGCCGTAGCCGACCAGTTCGGCGTAGATCTTGGCGCCGCGGGCACGGGCGTGCTCCAGGTCCTCGAGCACCAGCATGCCGCCGCCGCCGGCGATGACGAAGCCATCGCGGGACTGGTCATAGGGGCGTGAGGCCTGCTCGGGGGCCTCGTTGTAGTCGGTCGAGAGCGCACCCATGGCGTCGAACAGGCAGGACAGCGTCCAGTGTTCTTCCTCGCCGCCGCCGGCGAAGACCACGTCCTGCTTGCCCAGCTGGATCTGCTCCATGGCGCTGCCGATGCAGTGTGCCGAGGTGGCACAGGCCGAGGAGATGGAGTAGTTCACCCCCTTGATCTTGAACGGCGTGGCCAGGCAGGCGGAGACGGTGCTGCCCATGGTGCGGGTGACCCGATAGGGCCCCACGCGGCGCAGGCCCTTGGCGCGCATCACGTCGGCGGCCTCGACCTGATTGGCGCTGGAGGCGCCGCCGGAGCCGGCGATCAGGCCGGTACGCTCGTGGGAGACCTGCTCCGGGGTGAGCCCGGCATCCTCGACCGCCTGGGCCATGCTGACATAGGCGTAGGCGGCGGCGTCGCCCATGAAGCGGCGCAGCTTGCGGTCGATCAACGCGTCGAGATCGATATCGACGACCCCGGCGACCTGGCTGCGAAACCCGAGCTCAGCGTATTCATCCTTGAAGCGAATGCCTGAGCGCCCGGTGCGCAGGGCATCGAGAACCTGTGTTGCGTCGTTGCCCAGGCAGGACACGATGCCCAGGCCGGTGACTACCACTCGTCGCATGGGAGCCTCCTGATCAGAAATTCGCGGTGGAGGTGAACAGGCCGACCCGCAGGTCGTTGGCCTGATAGATGTCGCGGCCGTCGACGGATACCGTGCCGTCGGCGATGCCCAGGATCAGGCGCCGGGTGATGGTGCGCTTGATGTTGATGCGATAGGTCACCTTCTTGGCCTCCGGCAGGATCTGGCCGCTGAACTTGACTTCGCCACAGCCCAGGGCGCGCCCGCGGCCGGGATGACCCAGCCAGCCCAGGTAGAAGCCGACCAGCTGCCACATGGCATCGAGGCCCAGGCAGCCTGGCATCACCGGATCGCCGGGGAAGTGGCAGTCGAAGAACCAGAGGTCCGGGCGGATATCCAGCTCGGCGATCAGTTCGCCCTTGCCGTGTTCGCCACCCTCTTCATGGATGTGCGCGATGCGGTCGAGCATCAGCATGTTGGGTGCCGGCAGTTGAGCGTTGCCGGGGCCGAACAGCTCGCCACGGCTGCATGCCAGCAGTGCTTCGCGATCAAAGGAATGTTGCTTGGTCACTGAATCGTTCCGAGTGTCGAGATGGTGGTATGCCGTATCGAAACGGCAAGAGCCGCCCTGGCGGCCATGCCTAGTCTACTGTTCGTGCCTCGTGAATGCACGCCGGCCAGGGTGGCAGGAGGATTCGGAGGACCGTCATGTTCCCAACGGGGTATATGGTGACGCTAGGGCGACTTCACAAGAGGCGTGCCGCCTGCCCGTCGAGGCCCCGAGGACGATACGACAGGCTCGTGCCGACCGGAAAGCCCCGTCGACGGGGCAGGGCTCAGGCGGGATGGCCGCGTCGTCGACCGAGCCGATGACACAGCCAGCGGCACATCAGCGCCCAGCACAGTGCCTCGGCGGCCAACAGCCAGGGGGCCAGCGTCACGCCGGCAAGCCCGGCGCCGGCATAGTAGGACAGCGGCCCGCTGGTGGCGCCACCGGCCAACGCCAGCCAGGGATATCGCCATAGCCAGGCCAGCGAGTGGTGGATCAGGGTGGCGAACAGTGGCCACAGCAGCCACAGCCAGAGCGGCAAGGGCCCCAGCGAGAGCGGGTCCGGCGCGAAGTGGAAGCCCCCGGCCAGCGCCAGGCCACCGTCGATGACGAGCCCCAGCCCCGCGAACCCCGCGAGCCAGCGCCACTCTCCGGGGCCTGCCTGCCAGCGCAGGTGGGCCAGGATCACTCCACCCGCCGCGAGAGCGCCGATGACGCTGCCGCCCAGCACGCAGGCCAGCCAACCGAGCTGGAAACCGGCCAGGTTGGCCAGCGTTCGCCACACGCGGTGAGTCACACGGCCCCCGTGAGCGGCGCCGGCCGGGCGCCGGACTTGGCCAGCAGTAGCTGGCTGGTGCCGATGGTGCGCTCGAGGAAGCCGCCCTCGCAGTAGCACAGGTAGTAGCGCCACATGCGGATGAAACGCTCGTCGTAGCCGAGCCGGCGCACGGTCTCCAGGTTGGCCTCGAAGCGCTGGCGCCACTCGCGCAGGGTGCGCGCGTAGTGCAGGCCGATCTCGTCGAGGCCGATCAGGTTCAGCGAGGTGCGGCGGGCCAGGCCGTCGAGCAGCACCCGGTGAGACGGCAGGAAGCCGCCCGGGAAGATGTAGCGCTTGATGAAGTCCATCTCGCGCTTGGCGGCCTCGTAGCGCTGGTCGCGGATGGTGATGGCCTGCAGCATGGCCAGGCCGTCATCGGCGAGCAGGCGGTCCAGGGTGGCCAGGTAGGTATCCAGGTACTGGTGGCCGACCGCCTCGATCATCTCCACCGAGATCACCCGGTCGAAGCGGCCCTCGAGCTCGCGATAGTCGCGCTTGAGCAGGGTGACGCGATCCTCGAGGCCCTCCTCGGCCAGCCGCCGGGCGGTATGGGCGTGCTGCTCGTCGGAGATGGTGGTGGTGGTGACTCGGCAGCCGCGGGTACGGGCGGCATGGATGGCGAGCCCGCCCCAGCCGGTGCCGATCTCCAGCAGGTGGTGCTCGGGGCGCACATCGAGACGCTCCAGCATCAGGTCGAGCTTATGCGTCGAGGCTTCCTCGAGGCTGGCGTCGGCGTGGGGGAAGACGGCGCTGGAGTACATCCAGTGACGGCGGTCGAGGAAGGTCTCGAACAGCTCGTTGCCGATGTCGTAGTGGGCGGCGATGTTGCGTCGCGAGCCGCTCAGGCTGTTGCGCTGCAGGCGGTACAGGGCGCCGAGCAGCCAGCGTCCGAAGCGTGCCAGGCCGGTCTCCATCTCGCCGTTGACCCGCTCCAGGTTGGCGGCGAACAGCCGCACCAGCGAGAGCGGGTCGTCGGCGTCCCAGTCGCCCGCCATGTAGGCCTCGCCGGCGGCCACGGTGCCGCCCAGCGCGACGCGTCGCCAGGCCCGCGCATCGCGCACCACCAGGGTCACCGAGAGCGGTCCGCCGCGCCCCAGGCGAAGGCGCCGGTGGCCCTCGATCAGCGTGATCTCGCCGCCTTCGAGGCGGTCCAGCTGGGGCAGCAGGCGGGCCCGGAACCAGCGCGACAGGCGGTCGCCCTCGGCCGGCAATGAACGGGCATTGGCGGTGCGCAGCGTATTCACGGCGAGTCCTTTTGATGGCGGGGATGGTCATGGACGGGAACGCGCTTTAGCCACAGGCGCAGGGCCTCGAAGTGAATCCCGGCCAGGGTCTTCAGCGCCATCGCCGGGTGACGGGCCAGCGTGGCGAGCAATACGCCGCGGCTCGCCGGGCGGGCCTCGAGGCTCAGGGTGGCGTCGAAGTGGCGCGTGTCGCCCTGCCAGGTCTCCATGTTCAGGGTCAGGCGCTCGCCGGGGGTGTCGAAGCGCCAGCGGTAGCGCATGTCCATGGGGTTGAAGGGCGAGACGTGCATGGCCTTGTCGAACTCGGCCCGATGGGCGTGGCGCCGCGACTCGACCCGGCAGGCGTAGGTGGTGCGCTCGCCCCAGGGCGTGTTGCGGACCTCGCCGAGCAGGGCGCGCAGCTCGCCGCGGGCGTCGTAGGCGTAGTACAGCGACACGGGGTTGAAGCCCATGCCCAGGGTGCGTAGCTGGGTGAGCAGGCAGATGCGGCCGTCCGGGGCGTCGCCCAGCAGCCGCGTCAGCTCGGCGCGCACGGCATCCTTGAGCGGCCGGTCGCGGGGCGCCAGGTGGTCCTCGCGGCGGAAACGGGCCAGCGCCGGGCGCCGGGCGCTGAAGCCGGGCACGCCATCGAAGAGCTCGGGTAGCTCGTCGAGGTCGAGCCAGGCCATCCATAGCCGATAGCGAAAGGCGTGGGCGCGAGGCACGAAGCGGCGGTGGCGCAGCCAACCCCGATAGATGCGCGAACGCGGTGAGCGGATCATGCCGGCACCTGCGGGTCGCGAGGCTCAGCCTCGGTGTCGTAGCCCAGCCCGCGGGCGACACGCAGGGCGCTCCACACGCCGTCCTCGTGGAAGCCATTGCGCCAGTAAGCCCCGCAGAAGTGGGTGCGCCGGTGGGGGCCGGAGATCTCGGCGTGGCGTGCCTGGGCGTCCAGCCCGGCGAGGCTGAACCGAGGATGGGCATAGGTGTAGCGGCCGAGCACACGGGCCGGGTCGATGCTCGCCTCGTCGTTGAGGGTCACGCAGAAGGTATGCGGGGCGTCGAGGCGCTGCAGCAGGTTCATGTCGTAGGTCACCGAGGCCCGGGCGTCGTCGTCACGCCCATCGAGCCGGTAGTTCCAGCTGGCCCAGGCGCGGCGGCGGCGCGGCAGCAGTCGGGTGTCGGTATGCAGCACCACCGTGTTGTCCTGGTAAGGCAGGGCGCCGAGGATCTGGCACTCGGCGTCGTCGGCATCGTCGAGCAACGCCAGCGCCTGGTCGGCGTGGCAGGCCAGCACCACCTGGTCGAAGTGCTCCTCGCCGGCGGCGTTGCGCAGGCGCACGCCGTCGGCCTCGCGGCGGATGCCATGGACCGGCGTGGCCAGCCGGATGCGTGCGGCGTAGGGCGCGGTCAGCGCGGGGATGTAGGCCCGCGAACCGCCGACCAGGGTGTACCACTGGGGCCGCTCGTTGACCGCCAGCAGGCCGTGATGATGGAAGAAGCTCACGAAGAAGCGCGCCGGGAAGTCGCGCAGCTCGCCGATGCTGGCCGACCAGATCGCCGCCCCCATGGGCAGCAGGTAGCGTCGCTGGAAGGCATCACCATAGCCGCCGGCATCCAGGTAGTCGCCCAGCGTCAGGTCCGCCGGCAGCCGCCCGTCGACCATCGCCTGGCTGGCCTCGCGATTGAAACGCAGGATGTCGCGCAGCAGGCCGTGGAAGCTCGGCCGCAGCAGGTTCGTCCACTGGGCGAACAGCCGCGGCAGGCTGTGGCCGTTGTATTCGAAGTCGCGGGCCGTCTCGTGGACCGAGAAACTCATCTCGGTGGGCTGGCTTGCCACGCCGAGGGTCTCCAGCAGGCGGCGGAAATGCGGGTAGGTCCAGTCGTTGAAGACGATGAAGCCGGTATCGATGGCGTAGTGGCGACCCTCGAGCTCGACATCCATGGTGGCGGTGTGGCCGCCCAGCCGGGTGTCGGCCTCGAACAGCGTGACCTCATGCTGGCCGGACAGGTACCAGCCGGCCGCCATGCCGGAGATGCCGCTGCCGACCACCGCGATGCGCTCGCGGCGCCGAGAGCCCGTGAGCGGCCTCATGGGGTGGTCTCCGAGGCAGCAGAGTCGCGGGCCAGGCGTCGGCCGAGGCGCAGGCGTAGCCCCGGAGGCAGGATGCCCAGCAGCTTGAGCACCAGGGTGAAGCGACGCGGGAAATGGATGTCCAGGCGATGTGCCGCGAGCCCTTCGAGGATCGCCGTGGCGGCGGTCTCGACGTCGACCCGCATCGGCATCGGGAAGTCGTTGCGTTCGGTGAGCGGCGTCTTGACGAACCCCGGATGGATGATGCTGATATCGATGCCTTCGCCGGCCAGGTCCAGGCGCAGCGACTCCAGGAAATGACTGAGCGCCGCCTTGGAGGCGCCATAGGCCTCGGCACGCGGCAGCGGCAGGTAGGCGGCGGCGCTGGAGGTGGCGGCCAGCAGCGGGCGGCCGCCCTGGGCCTTGGCCTGGCGGAGCAGCGGCAGCGCGGCCTCCACGCCGTGCAAGGCGCCGAAGAGGTTGGTGGCGAAGACCCGTTCGATCAGCGCGGCGTCGAAGCGGCCGGCCTCGAGATACTCGCAGGTGCCGGCGTTGAGGATCGCCAGGTCGAGCCGGCCGAAGCGAGCGGCGATGCGCTCGCCGGCGCTCAGCACGGCGCCGCGGTCGCCGACGTCCAGGGGCAGCAGCAGGGCATTGTCGCGCGCGCCGGCCAATTCCACGAGGGCCTCATGACGGCGGGCGCTGAGCGCGACTCGATGGCCCTGGTCGAGCAGGCGTAGCGCCAGCGTGCGGCCGATGCCGGAGGTGGCGCCGGTCAGCCAGATGCAGCGGGGCGTGTCGGGTGCCGTCATCGTGTCTCCTCGCGAGGTCTCTTATCAGGGGATACGCGGGGAATCGCCTGTCGGTTGCAGGCCGCGCCGCTTATTTCCCCACGCGTCGCTTCAGCCAGCGAATCACGGCGCCCAGCAGCGGCACCCGTTCATAGAGCAGCGCGCCGGCATCGAAGTAGTCCCGATGCTCACAGACCCGGCCCGAGCCATCGCCCGCGAACACCAGCCGGGAGGCGCCCTCCAGCGAGAATTCTCGTCCGCCGGCCAGCCGCCGGTGGGCGAGGTGCATCGTCCAGGTCACGAAGGCGACGTCGCCCTGGCGCTGGCGCTCATGGAAGGTGAAGCGGCATGCCGTCACGTTCTCGTACAGCGCGGCGAAGTCCTGCTCGAGTGCCGCCAGGCCGTCGATCCGCTGTAGTGGATCGATGAAGCGGATGCCTGGAGTGTATATCCGAGATAGATTTTTTGTACAGGTCTTGTCAAGTTTATTATAGAAGGCGCAGAAGGCTTCCAGATCCGTGTCCTGTGGCATGGCAACCTTGGTCGTGGGGCGTCAGGAGGAGGGCGGTAGCCGCTTGAAGGCGTCCAGCGCCCGCGCTCGGGCGGCCTTGTGGTCGACGATCGGCGCCGGATAGTCGACGCCGCTCGGCAGGTCGTCGCTCGGCGCATGGCGAGCCTTGGGTGCAAGCTCGGCGAGCTCGGGCAGCCATTCGGCGAGGAAGCGGCCCTCCGGGTCGAAGCGCTGCGACTGCGTGGTGGGGTTGAAGATGCGGAAGTAGGGCGCGGCATCGGTGCCGGTGGAGGCGGCCCACTGCCAGCCACCGTTGTTGGCGCCGAACTCGCCGTCGACCAGGTGGCGCAGGAAGAAGGCCTCGCCACGCCGCCAATCGATGAGCAGATGCTTGGCCAGGAACATGGCGGTGACCATGCGCAGGCGGTTATGCATCCAGCCGGTGGCGACGAGCTGGCGCATGGCGGCGTCGACGATGGGATAGCCGGTGCGCCCCTCGCACCAGGCCCGGAAGCCGGCCTCGTCGTCGCGCCAGGCCAGTGCCTCGGTGTGGCGCTGGAAGGCTCGGTGGCGGCATACCCGTGGGAAGCCGGCGGCGATGTGCTGGTAGAACTCGCGCCAGATCAGCTCGCCGACCCAGGCGTTCAGGCCGGCGTCGCCATCGCTCAGGGCGCCGTCGTTCTCGGCCATCACCGCCTGCAGGCACTGGCGGTGGGAGAGCATGCCTAGCGCCAGATAGGGCGATAGTTCACTGGTACCGCGGATCCCCGGGAAGTCGCGCTGGTCGTCGTAGTGGCGGCCACGGAAGCGCAGGAAGCGTTCCAGGCGATCCGCGGCCGGATCTTCGCCGGCGGGCCATAGGCGAGCGTCGACCGGGGTGTTCTCGAGCTCGGGCAATGCGGGGACCGGGTCGGCCTCGATGGGCAGTGTGTCCTGGGGCTCGGGGGCGTCATGCAATGCCAGCCGCTCGGCGCTGACCGCCTTGTGCCAGGCGCGGGCGAAGGGCGTGAAGACGCCGTACATGTCGCCCTTGCCGGTCAACAGCTCGCCCGGAGTGAAGGCTACGGCGTCGCGATGGCCGTGGGCCTGAAGGCCGGCGGCCTCGAAGGCCTCGATCACCGCGGCGTCGCGACGCGCCTCGTCGAGGGGGTATTCGCGGTTGAAGTGCAGGGATTCGGCGCCGAGCTCCTGGGCCAGGGCGAGCAGCGTCGCCGGGGCCTCGTCGAAGCGCTCGATGTCGCGATGCAGCAGGGGGATGTTGAGCCCCGCCAATGACTCGGACAGCGCCACGACGCCGCGGCGCAGGAAGTCCAGCTTGTTGGCACCGTGGCCGTGTGCCTGCCATTGAGGCACGCAGCGCAGGAACACGCCGATCACCGGGCCGCGGCGTGCCGCGGCGGCCAGGGCGGTGTTGTCGTGGATGCGCAGGTCGCTACGCAACCAGATCAGGGTCGGGGACATCGGCGCCTCCGTTCAGGTGGCGTGGGTCAAGGAGTGCAGGCGCGTCATGGACTGGGCCAGGTCATCGCCGAGCAGCTCGACGGCGGAGGCCGCGAGATCGCTCGCGCGAATGCGTGCCACCGGCCCGCACAACGCGACCGGCACCTGGAGCTGGTCGGCCAGACGCGGCAGCTGGCGGCGCACCAGGTCGGCCCGTTCGGCGCGGCCGCTGGCCAGCAGCAAGGCCTGGGCATGGAAGCGCTCCACCGCCAGCGGCAGCTCCTGAGTCGGCAGCGGGGCGTCCAACCATTCCACTCGGTAGCCGCGGTCGGCGGCGGCCAGGACGGCGAGTAGCCCCCATAACGGGCCGTCATCGGGCAGTGGCAGGATCAGCAGCGTGGCGCCGGTGGCACGGGCATTGGTGTGATACAGCCGGGTGCCGATGCGGGTGCGCAGGAAAGACTCCAGCGCGCGGCGCTGCAGCTCGGCCCCCAGGCGGTTGTCCCAACGTTCCTCCAGCTCGCGCAGCACCGGCTGCCAGAGTTCGTCGAGGCAGGTGGCCACCGGGTAGAGCGCGAGGGCCTGATTGAACAGCGTCTCCAGGCACGCGGTATCCAGCGCCTCGACGGCCTGGATCAGCTGCTGGCGCTGGTGTGGCCAGTCGCCGGCGGCCGGCGGCGGGGCATCCACGGGCTCGGGTTGCTCGAGGAGCTCGCGGACCTGGCTGACCGGCACCCCGCGGTTGAGCCATTGCAGGATGTGTTCTACCCGGGTGATGTCGTCCTTGGCGTAGAGGCGGTGGCCCTTGGGCGTGCGCTGGGGCTGGAGCAGCCCATAGCGGCGCTCCCAGGCGCGCAGGGTCACGGCGTTGACGCCGGTCAGGCGCGAGACTTCGCGGATCGGATAGAGCGGCGCCGCGGCCGGATGGTTCGCCTGATCGCTCATGCGGGCCTCTGCCTCGATGGTGGGGCGGTAGACGGGGACGGAGCCTCTCGTCGCGCGCCAATTTTGTACAAAAACAGACCGACGTACAACACGGGTTCAGTCGTGTTCGCCGGCGCGCTCGGCGACGACCGCCGCCAGCGCCTCGACGAAGGCCGGGTGTTCGCCCACCGGCGGTAATAGCGTCAGCTGCAGCTCGGGATGGGCTTCGCCGAGGGCCTCGACCTGGGCGGGCACGTCCTGGCGAAGATGGCGGCCGGCGGCGAAGAACAGGGGCAGGATCTCGGCGCGATTGACACCCTCGGCCGCCAGCGCCGCCACGGTCGCTTCCAGCGAGGGCGCGCAGATCTCCATGTAGGCCAGTCGCAGTGGTGTGGAGAGCCGTTCGCTCAGGCGTTCGGCGAGGCGTTCGAAGGGCGCGCGCCAGTGGGGGTCGCTGGAGCCATGGGCCATCAGGATCAGGGCGTCTTGCATGTCGGGGCTCTCCGGTCGATGCGGCGTCGTGCCGTTGGCATCGCGCGGGGCGACGCCGCGAGTTTGCCGCTAGACTAGCAGAGGTGTACAAACGCTGTATAACACCCATCGACGAGCGTTCAGGGAGTCGTCTTATGCGCATATTGATCTCCGGTGGTAGCGGCTTCGTCGGCGAGGCCCTGTGCCGTCGGCTGATCGCCGGCGGGCACCGGGTACAGGTGGTTTCGCGCCATCCCGAGCAGGCGCGCATCCGCCTGCCGGAAGGCGTGGACGTGCGGCATTCGGCGCTGGATTTCGTCGACAGGCCGCCGCAGGCGCTGGTCAACCTGGCCGGGGAGCCGATCGCCGGCAAGCGCTGGAGTGAGGCGCAGAAGGCGCGGCTGCTCGAGTCGCGGCTCGAGGCCACGCGTGATTTGGTTCGGCTCTGCGAGCAGCTCGAGGCGACCCAGGGGCATGCGCCCGCGGTGATGGTGTCGGCCTCGGCCATGGGCTATTACGGGGCGCAGCTAGAGGGGCCGGTCACCGAGCAGACGTCGCCCCACGATGAGTTCGCCCATCGCCTGTGTCGGCGCTGGGAGGAGGCCGCGCAAGACGTGACGGCCCACGGCACCCGGCTGGCGATCCTGCGCCTGGGGCTGGTGCTGGACGCCGGGGGCGGCGTGCTGCAGCGCATGCTGCCGCCCTTCAAGTTGGGGCTCGGCGGGCGTTTCGGCGATGGTCGCCAGTTCATGCCCTGGGTGCACCGCCAGGACCTGGTGAGCGCCATCCTGTGGCTGCTCGAGCGCGATGACCTGGACGGGCCCTTCAACGGCAGCGCTCCGCATCCGGTCAGCAACGCCGTCTTCACCCGTCTGCTGGCCCGCCACCTGCATCGTCCGGCGTTGCTGCCGGTGCCCGCCAAGGCGCTGGAACTCGGCTTCGGTGAGATGTCGCGGCTGTTGCTGACCGGCGCCGACATGCGCCCGGCGCGTCTGGAGGCGTCGGGCTTCGCCTTCCGCTTCCCGACCCTGGAGGATGCCTTGACCGATATCCTCGGCTAGGAAAGCACGGAATCATGGCTGCGCTCGACGCCCCGCAGGGGCGCAGCAAGTGCGCAGGTTCGTCGGGAACGCACCGGGCGATCCTGGCCGTCGGCGGTACTCAAGATCCTCATGTAGCAGGCGACACACCGGTCGGCTCGGAACCCCCGGTTCCTCACCCCTCCGGGGCCATCCTCCGGATGTTTGTCGCCTCGCTCGAGTCTCATAGCCCCGTCGGCACGCTGCCGGCGGGGCTCTCTGTTGACGTCGAACGGGCCGTCCTAAGGGTGGCCGGTACCCGCCCCGCCCCGCCAGCGGAGCAGGAGGCGAGCGCGTCGCAGGGCCAGGGTCGCGCCCATGGGCGGGCTCATGATGCCCCTCGGAGACCTGTCGCCGGATCAGCCCCGGCGGGCATGGCAGGGGGCGACAGGTCTCGTCGGCGCGATGTGCCTAGCGGGAGATGTGCCTAGCGAGAGTTTTCGTCGATGGTGACGATCACGCGTATCGCATCCAGGCGCAGCCGGGTGCCATCGATGGCGGCATCCAGGGCGGCGCGCTCCTCGCGCAGCGCGGTCAGTTCGTCCTCGCGCACCGCGGGGTTGCGACGAGCGAGGGCCTCGAGGCGGGTCAGCTCGGCGTCCAGTGACTCGCGCATGCGGGTCTGGCCCGCCTCGACGATGCTCGGCAATTCGCGCTCGGCCTCGCTCTCGGCGTGCTCGATCAGTTCGCGGAGTTGCTTGTGGCGATCCTTGATCAGGTCGCGGGCCACCGCCTTCTTGACCTTCTGCAGGTTCTTGGAGAGCCCGGTGAAGGAGACCTTGGCGGAGAGGTTGGCGCCGGACTCGTCGATCAGCACGCGTACCGCGGTGGGCGGCAGGAAGCGGTTGAGATGCAGCCGCTTGGGGGCCGGGCAGTGGGTGCGGAACACCAGCTCGGCCATCAGTCGGCCGCCGGGGATCGAGGGATGCTTGAGCAGCGCGAGCGCGGTGTTGCCCATGGTGCCGTCGATGATGCGGCCCATCATCTCGCGGGTCAGCGGGTGCTCCCAGGAGAGGCGCTGGATGTCGTCGCGGGCCAGGGCGCGCTCCCTCGAGAAGGTCGCCGAGAAACCGTCCTCGCCCTTCACCAGCCCGGGCAGGCCGTCGAGCATCTGCGGGCCGGGCTTCAGGTGCTGGATGTCGCCGCCCAGGTCGTCGGCGTCGACGCCGAAGATGTCCAGCGCCTGATCGATGTAGCGGCGCAGGGCGCGGTCCTCGTCCAGCTCACGGATCGAGGCGATGGTGCCCTCGGCGCGTTCGGGGCGGCAGGCATTGAGCTCGAGCAGGCGGTTGCGTCCGGCATCGCGTTCGGCCATGCGTCGGTCGAACAGCGTCCGGGTCTCCTCGATGACCTCGTTCAGGCTTTCTTCGTCGAGCAGGGCGTCGGCCAGGGCGTCGCCGAAGGCGTCGAACAGCTCGCCACCCAGGCCATGGGGGGCGCCGAAGGCCTGCATGCCCTCCTGGTACCAGCGCAGCAGCTGCTCGCCGGGGCTCTGGGCGAACACCGGGACATGCAGCTCGATGGCATGGCGCTGGCCGATGCGGTCGAGCCGGCCGATGCGCTGTTCGAGCTGGTCCGGGTGCAGCGGCAGGTCGAACATCACCAGGTGCCGACAGAACTGGAAGTTGCGGCCTTCGGAGCCGATCTCCGAGCACACCAGCACCTGGCAGCCCTCCTCGTCATCGGCGAAGGCCGCGGCGGCGCGGTCGCGCTCGACCAGCGACAGGTCCTCGTGGAACACCGGGGCATGCACGCCACCCAGTACCCGCAGGCCGTCGGCCAGCCCCTGGGCGGTCTCACGGTCGTGGGCGATGACCAGGATCTTGTCGTCGCCGAGCTCGGTGAGGCGCTCGAGCAGCCAGGTCACACGAGGGTCGATCTGCCACCAGGGCTCGGCGTTGAGCGGGTCGTCGGCCAGCGCCTGGTACATGGTGTCGAGGTAGACCAGCACTTCGGGGTGATCGAGACCGGTCTCGATCAGCAGCTCATCGAGATAGTCCTCGTCGCGGGCCAGGCGGCGCAGCACCCGGCGATAGGCGGAGGGCAGCTCGAGGCGATCGACATGCAGGCGGCGTTCGGGAAAGCCGCCGACATGGCGACGGCTGTTGCGGAACATCACCCGGCCGGTGCCGTGGCGATCGAGTAGCTGGTCGCGCAGCTGGTCGCGGGCGGAGGCTTGCTGGTCGGCGTCGCTCTCGGCATCGGCCAGGGTGGCGAGCAGCGCCGCGCTGTCGGGGTCATCGCTGACTCCGGCGACGGCGTCGCGGTCGGCGCCGTCGCCGGGCAGGCGCTCCAGGGCGTCGATGGCGTTGGCGACCTCGACGTAGTGGCGCTCTTCCTCCTGGAAGGCCGCCAGGCTGTGATAGCGGTCAGGGTCGAGCAGGCGCAGCCGGGCGAAGTGGCTGGCCTGGCCCATCTGTTCCGGGGTGGCGGTCAGCAGCAGCATGCCGGGCACGGCGGCGGCCAGGCGCTCCACGCAGGCGTAGCCGGGGCCGACCTCGTCCTCGCTCCATTCCAGGTGATGGGCCTCGTCGGCGATCAGCAGGTCCCAGTCGACGGCCTCGGCCTGGGTCTGGCGATGGGGATTGGCGAACAGCCAGTCCTGGCTTGCCAGCACCAGCTGGCCGGCCTCGAAGGGGTTGCCGTCGCCCTGGGCCTGGCTCTGCTGCTCGTCGAGCAGGGTGACCTCCAGCGAGAAGCGGCGCAGCAGTTCCACCAGCCACTGGTGGGTGAGGCTGGCCGGCACCAGGATCAGCGCGCGCTCGGCGCGGCCGCTGATCAGCAGGCGGTGCAGGATCAGGCCGGCCTCGATGGTCTTGCCGAGCCCCACCTCGTCGGCCAGCAGCACCCTGGGGGCCTGGCGGCGGGCGACCTCGTCGGCGATGTAGAGCTGATGGGGGATCAGGTCGATACGCGGGCCGGCCAGGCCCAGCGCCGGATTCTGCTCGACGCGATGATGGTGATGCAGGGTGCGGAAACGCAGGTCGAACCAGTCGTTGCGGTCCACCTGGCCGGTCAGCAGGCGGTCGCGCGCCTGGTCGAAGCGCATGGTGTCGGCCAGCCGGGCCTCGGGCAGCTCGCAGACCTCTCCCTGGTCGTCTTCGCCGATGTAGGCGATCAGGCCGCGCGACACCTTGCTGTCGTCGACGGTCATCTGCCAGCCCTCGGTGCTCTGGATGCGGTCGCCGCTGCCGAAGATCACCCGGGTCAGAGGGGCATGCTGGGTGCTGTACGTCCGGGTTTCCTGGCTGGCGCCGAAGAGGACGGTGACGCTGCGGGCGTCGCAGTTGAGGATGGTGCCCAGGCCGAGTTCGGCCTCGCCATCGCTGATCCAGCGCTGACCGGGAGAGAAGTCGCTCATGGTGCCTCGGGGATGCTAGGAATCGGGTCTTGCGCCGCTGGCCACGCCCGGCCGTCGACGACAGGGCGCGGTATATTACAGCAATCCCCGGCGCGGCTTAAGGGCCTTCCCGAGGTTTGGGCGTGTCGATCACTCGTCGCCCAGCCAGTCGTCCAGCGTGGCTCGGGTCAGCTCGCCGACGTGGCGCTCGCGGGTGCGGCCCTCGGCGTCGAACAACAGGGTGGTAGGCAGCCCCGGGGCATCGCTTTCCACCATCAGCGATTGGCGCGGGTCGAGCAGGGGATGTTCGAACTCGAGCCCTCGGGCGTCGAGGTAGCGCGCCACCGGCAGCAGGTCCTCGCCCTGATTGGCGATCACCACGGTGACATCGTCGCGGGCGTCGGCCTCGGCGAGCAGCGGCAGTTCGCGCCGGCAGGGTGGGCACCAGGTCGCCCACAGGTTGACGATGAGGGTCTGGCCGGTGAGATCGGCCAGGTCGACGGTCTCGCCCTCCAGGTTCTCGAGGCTCAGCTCGGGCAGGGCGCGGGGCGTCATGCCGCTGCCCAGCGGCGACCAGCTCATCAGCCCGAGCCACAGCAGCGCGGCTCCCAGGGTGAGGCCCAGGGCGCGGAGCATGATGCCCAGGCGATCGCGCAGCTGCCAGGCGCTCCAGGCCAGTGCCGCGGCGAGGCCGAACGGGGCGTGATAGCCCGGCAGCCAGAACTTCAGTGCGTCCAGCGGGTCCGCCTGGTAGGCGGGCAGGTTCAAGGCCACGTGAGCGAGCCGAGCGCCCACGATCCAGGCGATGATCAGCCCATTGAACCAGCGGGTATGGCGACCGCGGGGCAGGCCCAGCAGCCAGGCGCTGGCGGCGAGCAACAGCAGGGCGCAGGCGAGGGCATAGAGGCGCGATAGAGGGACCAGTACGGGCCCCAGAGCGATGGCGTCCATGGCGTGGCGGGGTCTCTCGGAACGGGGTCGGCGCGTGGCGCCGGACCGGGTAAACTGAGCGGATTCTCTGCGCCAAGCCTACTGTCGGTGGGCGGGGCTGTCATCCAGCAACCTGCCGGTCCGAGCGTTCGGCGTCACGCCCGGCAGGCTGCCAGCGGGAGCATTCATGACACGACCGTCCTTCGATACCCTGCGAGCCCTGGCGATCACCAGCCAGGCCCTGGGCTTCATCCTCATTCTGACCCTGGAAACCGTCATGGGTGATGCCGCTCGCCCCTGGCAGGGCGGCGTCCTGGCCGCGATGGTGGTGGCCGCGCTGTGGATCGCCGTGGTGCGACGCTACCGGCGCAACAAGGCACGCAAGGCCCGGGCGCGACGTCTGACCGACGAGGGCTGATCCCGAGGCCGCCCGGATCGCTGCCGAAGCTCGCGTCAGGGTCGGGGCCTTCTGGCAGGCGATCGCCATGGCCCGTTGCCGCCTCGATTGTGACACTCGGGTGTCGGCCAGGTGACGGGCTTAAGGCGGAATCCCCTACCCTTATGATTTTGAACGACTTTCTGACCGAAAGAGGCGGGTGGCGCCGGGCCGGGTGCCGCACAATGTCACCGTATCGACATTGTCTAGACAAGTCCCCTTCATCTTGAGCCGCGACACTGATGCCATTCCAAGAGGAGAGGCGTCATGTCGATTCCCAGTATCGTTGTCGAGCGGCTGAGCAAGACCTTCGGGCAGTATCCCGTGCTGCGCGACATCGATTTCACGATTCATGCCGGCGAGATGGTCGCTCTGATCGGGCCCTCCGGTTCCGGAAAATCCACCCTGCTGCGCCACCTGATCGGCCTCACCCGGGGCGATAGACGCGGCGCCAGCCGCGTCCGGCTGCAGGGCTGCGAGGTCCAGGCCGCGGGCCGTCTCGCCCGGGCCTCCCGCCAGCAGCGTTGCCGTACCGGCTACATCTTCCAGCAGTTCAACCTGGTGGGACGCCTGAGCGTGCTTACCAACGTGCTGATCGGCCGCCTGGGTTGCATGCCCCGGGGGCGTGCCCTGCTCGGCCGCTTCACGCCCGAGGAGCGCGCCATGGCGCGCCGCGCCCTGGCTCGAGTGGGCCTGGAGGCGCTGGCCGATCAACGCGCCAACACCCTGTCCGGCGGCCAGATGCAGCGGGTCGCCATCGCTCGGGTGCTGATGCAGGACACCGACGTCATCCTGGCCGACGAACCTATCGCCTCGCTGGACCCGCGCAGCGCCCGGGAGGTGATGCAGATCCTCGAGCGTATCAACGTCGAAGACGGCCGCACCGTGGTGGTCACTCTGCATCAGGTGGAGGTCGCCCGGAGCTTCTGTCGGCGCGCCATCGCCCTCAAGGGAGGGCGCCTCTACTTCGATGGCCCCATCGGCGAGCTCACCGATACCCGCCTCACCTCGCTCTACGAAAATGCCGGGCTCGATGAGCTCAGGACCCGTACCCCGAGCATCGACCTGGCGGCGCCCGTCGGCGCTCTGGGCTGATTCCCGCAAGGCTTCATCACCGAGGATATACCCATGTCGTTCACATCCTTCCGTCGCCTGACCCTGCCGCTGGTCGCCGCCGCCAGCCTGGCCGCCAGCCCCTTCGTCGTCGCCGAGGAACCGCTCAAGTTCGGCATCATCTCCACCGAGTCGAGCCAGAACCAGGCGCCGCTCTGGGTCCCCTTCCTGGAGGATCTGTCCGAGGCCCTGGAGCGTGAGGTCGAGCCCTTCTTCGCCACCGACTATGCCGCGGTCATCCAGGCCATGCGCTTCGACCAGATCGATGTGGCCTGGTACGGCAACAAGTCCGCCATGGAGGCCGTGGACCGCGCCGGCGGCGAGATATTTGCCCAGACCGTGGCCGCCAACGGCGCCCCGGGTTACTGGAGCTTGATGATCACCCAGCAGGACAGCGAACTGGAGAGCGTCGAGGACGTGCTGGCCCAAGCCTCCGAGCTGGTGTTCGGCAACGGCGACCCCAATTCCACCTCCGGCTTCCTGGTGCCGGGCTACTACGTCTTCGCTCAGAACGGCGTCGATCCCGCCCGCGCCTTCAAGCGCACCCTTAACTCCAGCCACGAGACCAACGCCCTGTCGGTGGCCAACGGCCAGGTGGACGTCGCCACCTTCAACACCGAGGGAATGGAGCGTCTGGAAGAGATTCATCCGGACAAGGCCGAGCAGATCAAGGTGATCTGGCAGTCGCCGCTGATCCCCTCCGACCCGCTGGTATGGCGCGAGAACCTGTCCGGCGAGCTCAAGGACGAGTTGCGCGACTTCTTCTATGCCTACGGCGAGACCGAGGCCGAGCAGGCGGTTCTCGAGCCGCTGCAGTGGTCCGGCTTCGCGATGTCCAGCAACGATCAGCTGTTGCCCATCCGCCAGCTCGAGCTGTTCAAGCAACGCGCCCAGGTCGAGGCCGACGAGAGCCTGTCCGTCGCCGAGCGTGAGGCCGAACTGGCCGATCTCGACGCGCGGCTAGACGAGCTGAATGCCCGCCTCGAGGCGGTTGAGACCGAGGCCACCGCCCAGGCCAGCTGAGCCGATCCACAGGAGCGGGAGGGGCGAGCCGCCCCTCCCTCTGGAGCCAAGTACCATGAGTCAATCTTCCACCCTCGATACCGCTGCGGCCGGCAAGCGCGGCTGGACCACGCTGCTGGGCTGGGCGGTCGCCTTGGGCGTGCTTTCCTGGGCCTGGCAGGGCGCCGAGATGCGGCCCGGCCTGCTGGTCACCAACGCCGACAACATGGCCGACCTGGCCGGTGATTTCTTCCCACTGGCCCTCGGCAACCTGGGGCACTACGTCGATCAGATGCTGGTCACCGTGCAGATCGCCATCTGGGGCACCCTGCTGGCGGTGCTGGTGGCGATACCGGCCAGCCTGCTGTCCTCCGAGAACCTCACGCCCTGGTGGGTCCATCATCCGATGCGTCGGCTGATGGACGCCTGCCGCGCCATCAACGAGCTGGTGTTCGCCATGCTGTTCGTGGTCGCGGTGGGGCTGGGGCCCTTCGCCGGCACCCTGGCGCTGTTCATCCACACCACCGGCGTGCTCGCCAAGCTGTTCTCCGAGGCCGTGGAGGCCAGTGAGGCCGGCCCCATGGAGGGTATCCGGGTCACCGGCGCGGGGCGCATCGAGGAGATCATCTTCGGGCTGATCCCCCAGGTGCTGCCGTTGTGGATCTCGGTGAGCCTGTATCGCTTCGAGTCCAACATCCGCTCGGCCACCGTGCTCGGCATGGTCGGTGGCGGCGGCATCGGCGTGGCGCTATGGGAAACCATGCGCGGTTTCCAGTACCAGGAAACGGCCACCATCATGCTGGTGATCATCGTCGCGGTGACCCTGCTCGACATGGCCTCCCAGCGCGTGCGCAAGCGCTTCATCTGACCCGATTGCCGACGCTTCTAGGGAAGCGTCTTGCCAGGAGGCGAGATGTCTAGACAACGTTCCGCGACCGGCGCCCCCCCGCCCCGCTACCGCACCCTGGCCGACACCCTGGCCCGGGAGGTGCGCACCGACTACGGCCCTGGCGACCTGCTGCCCGCCGAATCCCGGCTGGCCACGCGCTTCGCCGTCAATCGCCACACCGTGCGCCGGGCCCTGGACGAGCTGGTTGCCGCCGGCATGGTCACCCGCCACCAGGGACTTGGCACTCAGGTCGTCGACCGCCGCCTGGACTACGCCGTCAACGCCGCTAGCAAGGTCACCCACAACCTGGCTGAGCAGGGCCTGGCCACCGAGACCCGCTGCCTGAACCAGGGGCTCGACGAGGCGCCCGATGCGATCGCCCGGCGCTTCGCCCGAGCCGCCGGCGAGCCCCTGCTCTGCGTGGAGACGCTGCGCCGGGTCGACGGCTCCCCGTTGCTGCGGCTGCGCCATTGGTTCGATCCGGCGCGGGTGCCGGGCTGGGTCGACCGTTATCGCGGCGGCTCCACCCGGGTGCTACTCGAGCGGCACTACGGCCTGCGCCTGCAGCGTCGCCGGGTGCGCCTCGAGGCGTTCTCGGCCGACCCCGAGGACAGTCGCCTGTTGCAGTGCCCCCACCGGGCGCCGCTGATGGCGCTGACCAGCGACAACGTCGACGCGGCCGGCCGCCTGGTGGAGGTCTCGGTCGGCCGCGCCCGGGCCGACCGCCTGGCCTATCACATCGACTTCGATCACTCCCTGACGGACCCCGACGAGGTGTTCCCATGAATCAGACCCATCTGCCCCAGACCCCGACCCAGCGTCAGCGCCTGCTGGCCCTGACCTCCCGCGAACGCTTGGAAGAAGGCTGGGCCGAGCTGGCCCTCCCCGTGGACCACCGCTGCGTGCGTGGCCCCGAGACCGGCATGGCCATGGTGCGAGGCCGCATGGGCGGTACCGGCAACGCCTTCAACCTCGGCGAGATGACCCTGAGCCGGGCCAGCGTGGTGCTCGACGATGGCGCCCCGCTGGGCCACGGCTGGGTGGCCGGCCGTGACCATCGCCATGCCGAACTGATCGCCCTGGTCGACGCCTGTGCCCATCGCCCCGAGTGGGCCGAGCGCATCGACGCCGAGCTGATGGGCCCCCTGGCCCGGGAACTGGACGCGGCCCGCGAGCAGGACTCGCGCACCGCGGCGGCGACCCGGGTGGACTTCTTCACGATGGTACGAGGCGAATGACGATGCGCTGGCAAGCCTTTTCCGATCCCGTCCAGGACGGGCAACGCCACTTCCGGCAGGTGCTCGCGGCCATGGCCGAGCCGGGCACCCTGCATGACGCCGCCGCCCCGGCGGTGCCCGAGGACGCGGCCATCGCCCCGGCCCTGTGGGCGACCCTGCTGTCGCTGTGCGACCTGGACACCTCGCTGTGGATCGCCCCGGGCCTCGAGGCCGGCGGCCTGGCCGATGCGGTGACCTTCCACACCGGCTGCCGGCTGGCCTCGGCACCCGACGAGGCCGACTTCGCCCTGGTCACCCCGGGCGTGCTGGCTGGTCCAGGCCGAGATTCCACCCCGGCCTTCGCCGAGGGCAGCGACGCCTACCCCGACCGAGGGTCCACCCTGCTGGTGGTTCTCGACACCCTGGCCGAGGGCGGTCACTGGCGGCTGGCCGGGCCTGGCATCCCCGATTCTAGAGACCTGGACGTGGGCGAGGCGACGCCGTTGATGACGCGCCTGGCCGCCAACCAGGTCCGTTTCCCGCGCGGGCTGGACGCCATCCTCGGCTGTGGCGAGCGTCTGGTGGCGATTCCCCGCAGCACACGCATCGAGGCTTCCGTTTCCGCTACCCCCGAGGAGGATCGCGCATGTACGTCGCAGTGAAAGGCGGCGAGCAGGCCATCGCCAACGCCCACCGCTGGCTGGCGGATCGCCGCCGCGGCGACCGTGACCGGGACGAGCTCTCGGTGGCCCAACTCGCCGATCAGATGAACCTGGCCGTGGACCGGGTGATGGCCGAGGCCTCGCTCTTTGATCCCGAGCTCGCCGCTCTGGCCCTCAAGCAGGCCAGCGGCGACCTGGTCGAGGCGGTGTTCCTGCTGCGTGCCTATCGCACCACACTGCCGCGGCTGGCCGAGACGCTGCCGCTGGACACCGGTGCCATACGGCTCGAGCGGCGTGTCAGCGCCACCTACAAGGACGTTCCCGGTGGCCAGGTGCTCGGCCCGACCTACGACTACACCCATCGGCTGCTGGACTTCCTGCAACTGGCCGATGGCGAAGTGCCCGCGCCGGCGCGTACCGAGCAGGCCCTCGAGGCCTGCCCGCCGATCCTTGACCAGCTTGACGCCGAGGGACTGATCGAACGCGAGACCGATGACGGTGCCGCGCCCTACGACATCACCCGGGACCCGCCCGACTTCCCGGTCGATCGCGCCACCCGCCTGCAGATGCTGGCCCGGGGCGACGAGGGTTACTTGCTGGCGCTGAGCTATTCGACCCAGCGCGGCTATGGCCGCAACCATCCCTTCGCCGGCGAGATCCGCATCGGCATGCTGGAGGTGGAGATCGCCGTGGAGGAGTGCGATGCGCCGGTGTGCATCGGCGAGATCGCGGTCAGCGAGTGCCAGATGATCAACCAGTTCGCCGGCTCCCGTGAGCTGGCCCCCCAGTTCACCCGCGGCTACGGCCTGGCGTTCGGCCGCAATGAGCGCAAGACCATGGCCATGGCGCTGGTCGACCGGGCGCTGCGCGCCGAGGAGCTGGGCGAGCCGGTGGCGAGCCCCGCCCAGCAGCCCGAGTTCGTGCTGGCGCATGCCGACAGCGTCGAGGCTGCGGGCTTCGTCTCTCACCTCAAGCTGCCTCACTACGTGGACTTCCAGTCCGAACTGGAGCTGCTCCGCCGGCTGCGTCGTGCCCACGCCCAGCCCCCAACCGACGACGCCGAGGGGGGAGGCCAGGCGACCGATGACGGAAGCAAGGAACCGGCACCGGCGGCCCCCCAGGCCTCTAGAGAAACCGAGCAGGTGGCCCCATGAACGGTTATAACTTCGCCTATCTCGACGAACAGACCAAGCGCATGATCCGTCGCGGCCTGCTCAAGGCGGTGGCCATTCCCGGCTACCAGGTGCCCTTCGGCGGCCGTGAGATGCCCATGCCCTACGGCTGGGGCACCGGCGGCATGCAGCTGACCGCCAGCATCCTCGGCCAGGACGACGTGCTCAAGGTGATCGACCAGGGGGCCGACGACACCACCAATGCGGTGAGCATCCGCGCCTTCTTCGAGCGCGTGGCCGGTGTCGATACCACCACCGCCACCACCGAGGCTGACGTCATCCAGACCCGCCACCGGATCCCAGAGACGCCGCTTGCGGCCGGCCAGATCCTGGTCTTCCAGGTGCCGATCCCCGAGCCGCTGCGCTTCATCGAGCCGAGCGAGGAGGAGACCCGAGTGATGCACGCCCTGGAGGAGTACGGGGTGATGCACGTCAAGCTCTACGAGGACATCGCTCGTCATGGCCACATCGCCACCACCTACGCCTACCCGGTGAAGGTCGACGGCCGCTACGTGGCCGACCCCTCGCCGATCCCCAAGTTCGACAACCCCAAGCTGCACATGAGTGATGCGCTGATGCTGTTCGGTGCCGGGCGCGAGAAGCGTCTATACGCTATTCCTCCCCACACCCGGGTCGAGAGCCTGGACTTCGAGGACCATCCCTTCGAGGTCCAGGAGTGGGGCGAATCCTGTGCGCTGTGCGGCGCCCGGGACAGTTTCCTCGACGAGGTGATCACCGATGACCAGGGCGGGCGCATGTTCGTCTGCTCGGATACCGACTACTGCCAGCGTCGTCAGGAGGAAGTGGCATGAAGCGTCCGCAACTGGAGCGCCCTGGCCTGTTGGAGGCCCGCGACGTCACCCGGCTCTATGGGCCCGGCAAGGGCTGCGAGGGCATCGACTTCCGCCTGCACGAGGGCGAGGTGCTAGGCATCGTCGGCGAGTCGGGGTCCGGAAAGTCGACCCTGCTGCGCACCCTGTCCGGTATGGAGACGCCTGATGCCGGCCGGGTCATCTATCACTCCTCCGTCGACCGAGGCCACGACGGGGCGGCTCAAGACGGCGAGCTCGACCTCTACGCCATCGGTGAGGCCCGACGCCGCGCCCTGCTGCGCATGGAGTGGGGACTGGTCCACCAGAACCCCCGCGACGGCCTGCGCCTCGGCGTATCCGCCGGCGCCAATATCGGCGAGCGGCTGATGGCCCTGGGCGAGCGCCACTACGGCCAGTTGCGGGCCGCCGGCCAGGACTGGATGGGCCGGGTCGAGCTCGATCCGGGGCGCATCGACGACGCCCCCCAACACTTCTCCGGCGGCATGCAGCAGCGCCTGCAAATCGCCCGCACCCTGGTCACCCGGCCGCGGCTGGTGTTCATGGACGAGCCCACCGGGGGCCTGGACGTCTCGGTGCAGGCGCGGCTGCTCGACATGCTGCGCACCCTGGTCCGCGAGCTGGGGTTGTCTGTGGTGCTGGTGACCCACGACCTGGCGGTGGCACGGCTGCTCGCCGACCGGCTGATGGTGATGCGCCGCGGCCGGGTGGTGGAAGCCGGCCTGACCGACCAGATCCTCGACGACCCGCAGCACGCCTACACCCAGCTGCTGGTGTCGTCGGTGCTGACGCCCTGAGGAGTTCGAGATGACCGCCATGAACCAACCCTTCCTGAGCGTCGAATCGCTCGACAAGACCTTCGTGATCCACGGCCAAGGCGGGATGCGCCTGGAGGTGATGCACGATCTATCGCTGACCCTCGCCCCCGGCGAGTGCCTGGTGCTGGCCGGGCGCAGCGGTATCGGCAAGAGCACCCTGCTGAAGATGCTCCACGGCAGCTACCGGGTCTCCGGTGGACGGCTGAGACTGCACTTCGAGGACGGTGAGCTGGAGCTCGCCGACCTGCCAGCCCAGGCCTGGCCGGCGCTGCGTCGCGAGGTGGTTGGCTACGTCAGCCAGTTCCTGCGCGTGGTGCCCCGGGTACCCACGGTGGAGGTGGTGATGGAGCCGCTGCTGGCTCGCGGCGTCGACCCCGCCGAGGCCCGCCCCCGGGCCGAGGCCTTGCTGGCCCGACTCAACCTGCCCGAGCGGTTGTGGTCGCTGCCTCCGGGCACCTTCTCCGGCGGCGAGCAACAGCGGGTCAACATCGCCCGGGGCTTCATCGCCGAGCACCCGCTGTTGCTGCTCGACGAGCCCACCGCCTCGCTGGACGCCGCCAATCGTGACGTGGTCGTCGAGCTGATCCGCGAGGCCAAGGCCCGCGGCACCGCCATGCTCGGTATCTTCCACGACGAGGACGTGCGCGAGCGGGTCGCCGACCGCCTGCTGCCCCTGGACCGCCATATGCTGGCCCGCGCCAGCGCCCCCCTGACCGATGCCCCGGAGATGCCGTGATGACCGCTCCCGAACAGATCCTGACCAACGCTCGCCTGGTGCTCGACGACGAGGTCGTGACCGGCAGCCTGGCGATCCGCGATGGCCTCATCGCCGCCGTCGACGACGGCCCGAGCCGCTCCACCGCGGCCATCGACTGCGCCGGCGACTACCTGTTGCCGGGGCTCATCGAGCTGCACACCGATAACATGGAGAAGTACTTCCAGCCCCGGCCTAGGGTGGCCTGGCCGGGGCGCCAGGCGGCCCTGGCCCACGATGCCCAGATGGCCGCCAGCGGCATCACCACGGTGTTCGATGCGGTGTCGATCGGCGACGTGGACGAGCAGAGCATGCGCCACGGGGCGCTGCACGAGATGGTCGACGCCCTGGGGGGCATCGTCGACGATGGCCTGGCCCGGGTCGACCATCGCCTGCACCTGCGTTGCGAGGTCAGCCACCCGGAGACCCTGACGCGCTTCGAGGCGCTGGCCGATACCCCGCTGTTGGGCCTGGTCTCGCTGATGGACCATGCCCCCGGGCAGCGCCAGTTCGCTAGCCTCGATGCCTATCGCACCTACTACCAGGGCAAGTACAGCCTCGACGACCGGGCCCTGGAGGCCTTCATCGCCAAGCAGTTGTCCAACAGCGAGCGCTACAGCGGCGAGCACCGCCGTGCCATCGCCGAGCGCAGCCGGGCGCTGGGCCTGGCGCTCGCCAGCCACGATGACGCCACCGTCGCTCACGTGGCGGAGAGCCGTGAGTACGGCACCCGGGTGGCCGAGTTCCCGACCACCCATGAGGCCGCCGAGGCCTCTCACCGCCAGGGCATGGCGGTGATGATGGGCGCTCCCAACGTGGTGCGCGGCGGCTCGCACTCCGGCAACATCGCCGCCGCCGAGCTGGTATGCCTCGGCGTGCTCGACATCCTCTCCTCGGACTACTATCCGGCGGCGTTGCTCGACGCGGTCTTCCGCATCGCCGACATGCCGGGCGGCTACTCATTGGCCCGCGCCGTGGCCACCGCGACCCGCCAACCGGCAGAGGCCGTGGGCCTCGCCGACCGGGGCCGGCTGGCCGAGGGGCTGCGCGCCGACCTGCTGAGGGTGCGCCGGGTCGACGGCCACCCCCTGGTGCAGCGGGTGTGGAGCGCCGGCAGGCAGGTGCACTGATGGGTCGCCTGGTCTATGTGATGGGGGCCAGCGGCGTGGGCAAGGATTCCCTGCTCGACGCCGCCCGGGCTCGACATCCCGATTGGTTGGTGGCGCACCGTTACGTGACCCGCGACAGCGGGGCGTCCGAGAATTCCGTGGCGCTCAGCGCCGCGGAGTTCGCCTCGCGTCGACGGTCGGGACTCTTCTGCCTGACCTGGCGGGCCCATGGCCTGGACTATGGGCTCGGCATCGAGCTCGAGGCCTGGCTATCCCGCGGTCGGGCGGTGCTGGTCAACGGCAGCCGCCGGGCCTTGCCCGACGCCCGTGCGCGCTTCGGGGATGCCCTGCTGCCGGTGCTGGTCACCGCCCCGGAGGCGGCGATCGCGGCGCGACTTCGGCAGCGTGGCCGCGAGGACGAGGCCGCAATCGCCGCGCGGCTGGCACGTCACCGCGAACTGGCCGCGGCGCTGCCCGAGGTGGCCCGGGTCGACAATGGCGGCACGCTGGCCGAGACGTTGTCCGGGTTGCGTGCGTTGCTCGATGAGGAGTGCCGGGCATGAACTTTCGTTTCGTGGGCAGCGGCGACAGCGCCCAGGTACCGCGCTTCGGCTGCGATTGCCCGGCCTGTGCCCGGGCCAGGGTGCTGAGCAGCCATCGCCGTGGGCCCTGCTGCGCCGAGGTGCGGCTCGACGGACGGCGCTACTTGCTCGACGCCGGACGCATGGACCTGGCCGAAAGCTGCGAGGCCGAGCGCCCCGCGGCCATCCTGCTGACCCACTACCATGCCGACCACGTCCAGGGGCTCTTCCATCTGCGCTGGGGCACCGGCGAATCGATCCCGGTGCATGGCCCCAAGGATGCCCAGGGCTGCGCGGATCTTTACCGCAACGCCGGGATCCTCGATTTCCGACCGGGCCTCAAGCCCTTCCGGGCGCTCGAGCTCGGGGGCCTGACGGTGACGCCGGTGCCACTCAATCACAGCAAGCCGACCCTGGGGTTCTGCTTGGATGACGGCGACGCCCGGCTGGCTTATCTCACCGACACGCTGGGCCTGCCCGGCGAGACCGAGCGCTTCCTGCGCGACTGGGCGCCCGACGTGGTGGTGCTCGATGCCACCCACCCCTCGACTCACCCGGCGCCGAGCAACCATAACGACCTGAGCCTGGCACTGCAGATCCTCGAACGCCTGGGGGCGCCGCAGGCCTACCTGACCCACATCGGCCACGAGCTCGATGCCGAGCTGATGGCGGGCGGCCTGGCGCTGCCGGCCGGGGTCGAGGTCGCCCACGACGGCTTGACGCTCTAGGTTGGGCGTAATGGGTTGGGCGGGGTGGAGGAGAGGCGAGGGACAACGGGGCGCCGGAAGCGCCCCTTACAGCAGGTAGTAACCGCCGTTGAGGGCGTCGATCAGCAGCTCGAGCTCGCCGTGCCGGGCATGGTGGGCGGTGACGCGCCACAGCGGCTTGCGCACGGTGTCGCAGCGCGCAAGCTCGAGGCCCGTGGCGCTTCGCCGCTTCAGGCGGTGGCGGCGCACCTGCATGACGTGCTGGCGCGCCTTGCGCTCCAGTGGCGGCGTGTCGAGTGCGGCGTGGGGGAGGTCGGCCGTGGCCAGCGGCTCGCCGAATTCGATCCCCTCGCAGGTGGTGCTGACGCCCTGGCAGCGGTCCACCAGGCAACTCATCCACTCCTGGCGCTGCCGCCCGAGGCGGCGCGTCTCCCAGCGGTACAGACAGAGCAGGTAGGGGAAGCCGACGGCCCGCACCTCGCCTAGGCTCAGGGCGGGATCGATCGTCGTCAACCGCCGCGCCAGGCCATCTTGGGGCAGCCGGGCGTGCAGCCAGGCCTCCTCCTGGGCGACCGAGGGGCGGGCGGCCTCGTCGCGGGTCGCGATCATGTCGTGCGCTCCTGGGTCTTGAGGGTCAGCGCCTCGTGGGCCATCTCGAAGCTCTGCTGGGCCTTGAGCGGGCGTGGCAAGGGGCGAAGCTCGGCGGTCTCGGCCATCGCCTGCAGGACATGCTCGGGCACCGGGTGGCTGGCCTGGGTGAGCAGGCTGACCACGACCATCGACAGGCTGGAGAGGACCACGCCGGCCAGCATCGGATGCAGGCCCGTCACCTGGTCCAACGCCAGGTACTGCCAGCCGAAAGCCACCAGGGTGCCGACGATCATCGAGGTCAGAGCGCCCGGCGTATTGGCCTTTCTCCACCACACGGCGGCGACGTAGGACGGCAGGAAGGCGCTGCCCAGCACCGAGGTGGTGAAGACGACGATGGAGAAGACCGCCGGCGGCTCGAACAGCGCCACGATCCCGCAGGCCAGGCCCAGCAGCAGCACGATGCCCTGGGAGACCCGCACCATCTGCTTCTCTTCCATGTTCGGATTGATGAAGCGCTCGTAGAGGTCGCGGGCGGCGATGCTGCCGGTCTGCAGCAGGATCGAGTCGGCCGTGGACATGATCGCCGCCATGATCGCGGCCATCACGATGCCCACCACCGCGGCAGGCAGCAGGGCCTGGGCCAGGGCGAAGATAGCCTGCTCGGGATCGTCGAGCTCCGGGAGCACCAGGATCGCCAGGGTACCGAGGATATAGGGGGCGCTGACGAAGACCAGGTTCCAGAGCGTGGAGTAGACGCCGGCACGGCGGGCGTGGAAGGGGTTGCGCATCGCCATGTGGCGGGTCACCACGTGGGGCCAGCCCATGTAGCCGATCGAGAAGATCAACAGCGCCCCCATCACGATGCCCCACTGTCCTTCGTAGGCGAGGTCGCGGCCCCAGACGCTGAGCAGCGTCGGGTCCAGCGCCGCCAGTGCTTGGTTGGCGGCGGTCAGGCCGCCGACCTCCTGCAGGGTGGCGACGAGGATCCAGATGATGCCGATGATCATCACGAAGCTCTGCACCAGGTCGGTGTAGGCCACCGCGCCGTAGCCGCCCATCAGGGTGTAGGCAAGGATGACCGACACGGCGATGGCCAGCGCGAGTTCGTAGGGCAGGCCGGTCACCAGCTCCAGGCCCTTGCCGCCGGCGATGAACTGGGCCAGCACGTAGGCCCCCAGCAGGAAGACGGAGAGCCCGGCGGCGATCAGCCGGATCCACTTGCTGGGGTAGCGCTTCTCGAGGTACTCGATGGAGGTCAGTGCGCCCATGATCTGGGAGAGCTTGCGCATCCGGCGTCCGAGCACCGAGAGATTGACCACGCCGCCGCCGATGTCACCGGCGGCATACCAGAACCCGTAGTACCCCTGGGTATAGCCCAGGGAGCCGGCCCCGAGGAACATGTAGCCGCTCATTGAGGTGGATTGCATGGTCATGGCGGTGACCAGCGGGCCGACGTTGCGCCCGCTGAGGTAGTAGCCTTCCATGCTGCTGGAGCCGCCTCGCCGCATGGAGATCACCCCCACTGCCAGCATGGCGAGGAAGTAGAGTCCCAGAAACAGTAATACCGTCGTGTTCACACCTTTCTCCTTGCACCCAGGTTGTTGTTGTGTGCCGTCGTCGTGAGAGATCCGCGGCGATCGAGCGCCTCGCGTCAGGCGTCGTCCTTCGGGTGGTTGAGGCCGGGCCAGTTGCGGGTCACCCAGAGGAAGCCCAGGGTATAGAGCAGCCAGAACGCCGGGGCGCCGACGACCAGCCAGGTGGTGGATACGGGTAAGCCAAACATCGTTTTCTCCCATGCTTGTTGTTGATGTTGTCGAGTTGGCGTCGACCCCGCCGAGGCGGGGTCGCGATCCCTCAGGAGGGGAAGGAGAACTGCGCCCCCTCGCGCACTCCAGCCGACGGCCAGCGCTGGGTGACGGTCTTGCGCTTGGTGTAGAAGCGCACCGCATCCGGGCCGTAGGCGGAGAGGTCACCGAACAGCGAGCGCTTCCAGCCGCCGAAGCTGTGGTAGGACACCGGCACTGGCAGCGGCACGTTGATGCCGACCATGCCCACCTGGATGTGGTCGCTGAAGTAGCGGGCCGCCTCGCCGTCGCGGGTGTAGATGCAGGTGCCGTTGCCGTACTCGTGGTCGTCGATCAGTTGCATGGCGGCTTCCATGGAGTCGACGCGCACCACCAGCAGTACCGGCCCGAAGATCTCCTCCAGATAGCAGGTCATGTCCGGGGTTACGCGGTCGATCAGGGTGCCGCCCACAAAGAAGCCATTCTCGAAGCCCGGTACTTGCACGCCACGGCCGTCGACCACGATCTCGGCGCCCTCGGCCTCGGCGCTGGAGATATAGCCGCAGACCTTCTCCTGGTGGGCTCGGGTGATCACCGGGCCGAAGTCGTTCTCGGCGTCATGGAAGGGGCCGACCCTGAGGGTCTGCATCTGCGATTGCATCTTGGCGATCAGGGCGTCGGCGGCCGCGTCGCCTACGGCGACGGCCACGGAGAGCGCCATGCAGCGCTCGCCGGAGGAACCGAAGGCGGCGCCGTTCAGCGAGTTGACGACGTTGTCCATGTCGGCGTCCGGCATCACGATGGCGTGGTTCTTGGCGCCGCCGAGCGCCTGGCAGCGCTTGCCGTTGGCGCTGGCGCGGGTGTAGATGGTTTCGGCGATCGGCGTGGAGCCGACGAAGCTGACGGCCTGGACGCGAGCATCGTCGAGCAGGGTGTCGACGGCCTCCTTGTCGCCGTTGACCACGTTCAGCACCCCGGCGGGCAGGCCGGCCTCCAGCGCCAGCTCGGCGATGAAGAGCGTGGCGGTCGGGTCGCGCTCCGAGGGCTTCAACACGAAGGTATTGCCGCAGGCGATGGCCATGGGATACATCCACAGCGGCACCATGGCCGGGAAGTTGAACGGCGTGATGCCGGCGACCACGCCCAGCGGCTGGAACTCGCTCCAGGAGTCGATGCTGGGGCCGGTGTTCTTGCTGTATTCGCCCTTGAGCAGTTCCGGGGCGCCGCAGGCGTATTCGACGTTCTCGATGCCGCGCGCGAGCTCGCCCTTGGCGTCGTGGACGATCTTGCCGTGCTCCTGGCCGATCATCCGGCAGATCTCGTCGGTGTGCTGTTCCAGCAGCGCCTTGAAGCGGTACATGATGCGCGCCCGCTTGGCGGGCGGCGTGTCGCGCCAGGCCGGGAAGGCGGCCTGGGCGGCCGCGATGGCCTGCTCGACGGTCGCCTGGCTGGCCAGGCTGACCTGGCCGGCGACCTCGCCGGTGGAGGGGTTGTAGATGTCCTGGGTGCGCCCGTCGCGGTCGACACGGGCGCCGTTGATCAGATGGCCAAGCGTGGTCATGGGTGTCCTCTCAAATGGAGTGTTGCAGGTTGCAGTCTTCAATCCAGTCGGGCGGATGTCGTTGACGGGGGCGCTCGGGGCTGACCCGTCCTCGACGCCCGCGTTGTTTGCCTGGGCGGCTACCCTGTTCAGTCCAGCTCGTTGATGGCCTCGCCCAGGACGTTGATCAGCCGGTCGATCTCCTCGCGCTCGACGATGAAGGGCAGGCCGAGCTGGATGGTGTCGCCGCCGTAGCGCACGTAGAAGCCCTTGTCCCAGCACTTCATGGCGATCTCATAGGGACGCCGGGCCGGCTCATTAGGGTAGGGCTCGATCTGCAGGGCGCCGGCGAGGCCGTAGTTGCGGATGTCGCTGATGTAGCGCGTGCCCTTGAGGGCATGCAGGGCGTCCTCAAAGATCGGGCCCATCTCGCGCACGCGCTCGATCAGTCGGTCGTTCTCGAGCACGTCCAGCGAGGCCAGGGCGGCGGCGCAGGCGACCGGGTGGCCCGAATAGGTATAGCCATGGGGCAGCTCGAGCATGTAGTCCGGGCCGCCCTGTTCCATGAAGGCCTGGTAGATCTCGCCCTTGACGATGACCCCGCCCATGGGCACCGCGCCGTTGGTCAGCTGCTTGGCGACGTTCATGATGTCCGGCACCACGCCGAATTCCTCGGCTCCGGTCATCGACCCCATGCGCCCGAAGCCGGTGATCACCTCGTCGAAGATCAACAGGATCTCGTGTTGGTCGCAGATCTCGCGCAGGCGCTTGAGATAGCCCACCGGCGGGGGGATCACCCCGGCCGAGCCGGCCAGCGGCTCGACGATTACCGCGGCGATGTTAGAGGCGTCGTGCAGCGCGATCAGCTCCAGCAGTTCCTCGGCGCGCTCGGCACCACGCTCGGGCATGCCGCGGGTGAAGGCGTTGTCCTTGAGCAGGGTATGCGGCAGGTGGTCGGCATCCACGCCCTGGCCGAACAGGGTGCGGTTGGCGCCGATGCCGCCCAGGCTGATGCCGCCGAAGTTGACGCCGTGATAGCCCTTGCGGCGGCCGATCAGCTTGGTCTTGGTCGCCTTGCCCTTCTTGCGCCAGTAGGCGCGGGCGATCTTCAGCGCGGTATCGGCGCTCTCCGAGCCCGAGCCGGTGAAGAACACGTGATCGAGTCCGCGGGGTGTCAGCTCGCGCAGGCGGTGGGCCAGCTCGAAGGCCTTGGGGTGGCCGAACTGGAAGGCCGGGGCGTAGTCCAGCTCGCCGAGCTGGCGGCTCACCGCCTCGGTGATCTCGGGGCGGCCATGGCCGGCGCCGCAGGTCCACAGGCCGGAGAGGCCATCGTAGATCCGGCGACCCTCGGCGTCGGTCAAGTAGCTACCTTGCGCGCCGGTGATGATCCGCGGGTCGCGCTTGAACTGGCGGTTGCCGGTGTAGGGCATCCAGTAGGCATCCAGCTGCGCGGCGGTCAGGCCCGCGGCCTGCAGGGGAGAACGATCTGACATGGCGATACCCTCTGTTGTCCTCGTCGTCTTGGCGACTGCGTCAATGAAGACTGGTCCAGGGATGCGGTAAGTTAAATCTAGATATCGTTAATTTCATGTCAGCATCAGGTTAACTTTCAGCGCGTCTCGGCATAGTCTGCGGGAGACACATTCCCGCGCGAGGAGACACCATGGCACGTCGCCAGGAGGCCCTGACGGGATCGCTCAGCGATGCCGACCTGCGCCTGATGAGGATCTATCGCAAGGTCGTCGAGTGTGGCGGCTTCTCCGCCGCCGAGGTGACGCTGAACATCAGCCGCGCCGCCATCAGCATGGCGATGAACGACCTGGAGACGCGGATCGGCCTGCGGCTGTGCCAGCGGGGCCGTAGTGGTTTCGCCCTGACCGACGAGGGCGCCGAGGTCTATGAGGCCACCCTGCAGCTGCTGGCGGCCACGGAGGGCTTTCGCACCCGGGTCAATGGCCTCCACGCTTGGCTCAAGGGCGAGCTCAATATCGGCATCACCGACAACCTGGTGACCATGCCGGAGATGCATATCACCGATGCCTTGAGCGCCCTCAAGGAGCGAGGCCCGGACGTGCGCATCAACATCCGCATGATACCGCCCAACGATATCGAGCTGGCGGTGCTCGATGGTCGCCTGCATACCGGCGTGGTGCCCGAGCTCAAGACCCTGCCCGGGCTGCATTACCGCTCGCTCTACGAGGAGGCCTCGCGGCTCTACTGCGCGAGTGGGCATCCATTGTTCGACGCCGAATCGGTGAGTGACGCGCAGTTGGCCCGCGCGGATGCTGTGACGCCGGCCTATGCCCAGAGCCCGGAGATCAAGGCGTTCCATGAGCCCTTGAAGGCCGCCGCTTCGGCCACGGATCGCGAGGGAATCGCCTTTCTGATCCTCTCCGGGCGCTATATCGGTTACTTGCCGACCCACTATGCCGAACGCTGGGTGAGCGATGGCAGGATGCGCGCCTTGCAGCCGGACACCTGCCACTACGTGACCCGCTACAGCGCGATCACCCGCAAGGGCGCGCCCCCCAACCGGGTGCTGGAGGGCTATCTCGAGGAGCTGGGGCGAAGGGGGGAGGGCTGAGAACGCGCCCTCCCGTCGGGAGCGGGCCTCAGGACGCGGCGGCGTCTACGGCCGCGTAGGCCAGCATCTCGATCCGCATCTCTTCCCGGGCGAAGCCGGAGACGATGATCGCCGCGCGATTGGGGTAGGGCGCGTCGATGTACTCGGCGTAGACCTTGTTGACCGTGGCCAGGTCCTCCCGGGCGGTGACGTAGATCAGCACCTGGGTGAGGGCGTCCAGGCCGGCGCCGGCCCTCTCCAGGGTGTGGGTGAGGTTGTCGAGGGTCTGGCGGGTCTGGGCCTCGATGCCGCCCTCGACCACCTGGCCATCCGTGCCGATGGGGATCTGGGCGGTGAACAGGATGCCGTTGCCGACCACGGCCCATTCCAAGGGCGCCTGGGAGGCGAAGAGGTCGGTGCTGACGGGATGAATCATGGGTGATGCCTCGTCTCGGTCTCAGTCGTTATCCTGGGTGCCGGCGCCGGCACCCTCGCGGGAGGCCTCGCTGGCCTCCACCAGCATGCGGGTGGCGAGGTGCTTGAGGCGTTCCCAGACGGCCTCGTCGACCTCGATGCCTTCGGCCAGGGAGCGGTGGCGGCAGGCCAGCAGGTCCGACTCGTCGTGGCGCGCCAACAGGTCGTAGCGGTAGTCCGAACGCATCGCCGGCAGCAGGTCGACGTGGTTGGCCATCACCAGGGTGACGGCGTCGTTGGGCTCGTTCTCCTCGGGCACCTCGTGCACCGCGTAGACGCGAATCTCCGGCACCGAACCGTTGGCACGGAAGCCGACGACCTGCTCGGTGGGCGGTTGCTGGGCGTTGCGCCAGAAGGCGGTGACGTTCATGCCGCGCCCCGCCAGCCGGGCCAGGTAGCCCATGATCAGCTGGCGATTGTGGCAATGGCGGATCTTGATCACCGCGAGCCCCCGAGCCCGAGCCTTGGCGAAGCCGAGCTCGAGGGCCAGGGTGGAGCTTCTCAGCACGCTCTGCCCGTGGCCGTCGACCACCGCCAGGTCGCCGTCCTGGTAGAGCACGCTTGGCAGCTCGTCGGGGTCGTCCTCGAGCAGGAAGTCCAGGCCGCGACTGAGCGCGGCCAGGCCGCCCAGCTCGAAGCACTGCATCCAGGCGACCATGTCGGCGGCGTCCGCCGCGTCGCCCTCCTCGAAGCCCATGCCGATAAAGGCCTTGCGGCACAGGCCCTGCAATTCGTTGTAGGACGCCTTCATGATGTCTCTCCTGCCCCTTGTCGTTGTGAGTGCATGACGCCCTCGGGCTCCAGCGGGAAGCTCCAGTCGTCGATCGCGGCCAGGTCCCGGGGCTCGGCATTGAGTTCTTCCACCAGCGGCGCGCCCTGGAACAGGGTGATACGCACCCAGCGATCCGACTTGGGATCGAAGCGCCCGGCGCCGAAGAAGGACAGCTTGGTGCGTAGCAGGTGCATGGGCTTCATGTCGCGGTGCCAGAGGTTGGCGCGAATCTCCCCGTAGGGCGTATCGGCCAGGGTCTGGATGCGCCGCACGATGTCCTTGTGGCGGGGGTGAGCGATCAGGAACTCCACCACCAGGGCCCGGGGATTGGCCTCCAGGAAGTCACTGAGCACGCCGTGGGTATGGTGGACTCGGGGGGCGATGGCCAGCGGCAGCTCCTTCTCGGCTCCGGGCTCGACGCCGCGTACACCCAGCCGTGGCTCCTCCTTCTCCGTCGAGCGATACCAGAACCAGTGGCGTGCCTCGGGGAGCGCGAAGTCCTCGGCCAGCGCCCAGTCGTAATGGGTCTCGATCAGCTGCTTCAAGCGCACCAGCGGCATGTCGGGGGTCAGTTCGAGGCGCTCCTCGATGCCCATCTGGTCCACCAGCGAGTCGACCCGCTCGGGGTAGAGCTCGATCAGCAGGGTGTTGATCAGCTCCTGGGCCTCCAGCGGCAGGGTGCGAGCGCTCCAGGCCACCAGCTGCTGCCAGAGGTCGTCCTCCAGTGGCATCTCCTCGAGCCAGGCGATTACCTCGGGCAGGGCCATCACGACGGCGGCGTTGCGCTCGCCCTGCTCGGCGTCTTCGGTGACCGTCTGCGCCAGGTGGCGCATGGCGCGCCGGGTCAAGGCGATCAGCCGCTGGCGCCGTGCCTCGTCGGGCGTTTGGCCGAGCGCCATGGCCAGGGCGGTCTCCCGGCAGGTCACCCATTGCTGGATCAGCTGGGGGTGGTTGATCAGGAAGGGCGCCATGCCGAGCCCGGTGGAGTTGCCGATGCCCAGGTAGCGGCGCAGCTCGGTGGCCAGGGGAACCGCCGTGTCGGGGGCCTGGGCGCGGGCGATGTGTTCCACCTGCTCGATGGAGAAGTGACGCAGCAGGTAGACCGCCAGCATCTGGGCCGAGAAGGGACGCTGGAAGTCGGGGTTGTCCTGCAGGCGCACGAAGTCGGCGATGCCGAACTTGCCGTTGCCGTAGACCGCCGTGGTCCGGTAGAGGTAGCCGGCCCGGGTCAGCTGGGCGGGATCGGGCTGGTCGCCGGCGCCAAGCGCCGTCACGAAGTGGGTGAAGTTGCGCAGGCTACGATTGGCGCGGGACAGCACCAGCAGCCGCGGATGCTGGCGGCCGGCCTCCTGCAGCGGCACGTTGGCGGCCATCTGCTCGAGCAGGACATCGTCGACGTCGCCCTCGATGACTCCGAAGGTCACGTCCCAGGCCTGGGCGATCACGCGGTCCGAACGCTGGGCGTCGTCCAGGTGATGGGAGAATATGACCCCGTGATAGCGCCCGTGGGGCGTCTGCAGCCGGTAGATGGCGATGCCATGACCCTGAGCGTCCAGCGCGAAGCGGGCGCGGCTGACCTGCCAGCGCTGGCGGGCCATCTGGCGCACCAGGCTGCGCACGAAACTCAGGCGGCTGGCCGGCAGGCTGCCCAGGCGTTCCAGGTCCATGGCCTCGTCGGCGGCACGCAGTGGCATCCCAGGGGCGGTGGCGTCGCGATACTCAGCCATGGTCGGGCTCCGGTGTACGGCGGGTCGACAGGCCTTGTTCGCGGGCCATGGCGCGGGCGGCCTGGGGGGCGGTCCACAGCGAGGGCAGCAGCACCAGCGACACCGGGATGGCGGTGATCACGATGAATTGTTGCAGCACGCTGATCTGGCCGGCGCCCATGTACAGCAGGATGCCAGCCATCAGTGCCATGGCGATGCCCCAGAAGGCACGCACCAGGGGGTTGGGCTCATCATGGCCGGAGCCGACCACGGCGATGGCATAGCTCATGGAATCGCCGGTGGTGGCCACGAAGATGGTCGTCAGCACCAGGATCGCCAACGCCATCAGGGTGCCGCCGGGCAGCGCCTGGGCCACGGTCAGGGTCGCCACGTCGAACTGGAAGTTGTTGAGCGCCTCGGTGAGATCGATGGCGCCGGTGAGTTGGTAATGAATGCCCGAGCCGCCGAGCAGGGTAAACCACACGGTAGTGGCCACCGGGGCCATCACCGCCACGGCGAGGATCATCTGGCGGATGCTGCGCCCACGCGAGATGCGCGCCACGAAGATCGCCATCAGCGGCCCGTAGCCGATGAACCAGGCGAAGAAGAACACCGTCCACCACTGCATCCACCAGGCCGGCGCGGTCTGATTGGTCATGGTGGCCATGCTGAAGAAGGAGCTCAGGTATTCGCCGAAGCCCTGGGTGAAGGCGTTGGTCAGGAACAGCGTGGGGCCGAAGACGAAGATCGTCGCGGCGATGGTCAGCGCCAGGATCACGTTGAAGCGACTGAGTATCTGGATGCCGCGATGGATGCCGGTGACCGCCGAGGTCACATAGACCACCGCCAGGGCGACGAGGACCAATAGCTGGGTGCCATACCCTGCGGCGACGCCGAACAGCTCGTGGAGCCCGAAGCTGACCTGGGTGGCCAGGAAACCGATCGGGCCCACGGTGCCGGCCACCACGGCGATCACGCACAGGGCATCGACGACACCGCCGAACCAGCCACTCATGATACGTTCGCCGAGCACCGGGTAGAGCAGGGTGCGTGGCTGCAACGGTTGGCCCTTGTCGTAGTGGGCGTGGGCCAGCACCACGGCGGTCAGCGAACCGAGCACTGCCCAGGCCAGGAACCCCCAGTGCATGAAGGACTGTGCCAGGGCGTCGGCGATCGCCTCGGCGGAACCGGGCTCGCTGTCGAAGGCCGGTGGGGTGACCACGAAGTGGTAGACCGGCTCGCCGGCGGCGAAGAAGACCCCGCCCCCGGCCAGCAGGGTGCACATGATGATCGACAGCCACTTGAAGGTGCCGATCTCCGGCGTCGCGAGGTTGCCGATTCGGGCGCTGGCGGCGGGCGTGATGGCCACGCCGATGGCGATGAAGAAGGTCAGCAGCAGCAACAGCTGGAAGTAGGCGCCGAGCGTGGCGGCGGTCCAGGCGAAGCCGGCGCTGATGGTGTCGGCGACCATGTCGATGTCATACAGCGACAGGGCGACGAACAGCAGGATGAAGCCGATGCTGAGCACGAGGACGACCGGGTCGCCCAGGCGCCGCTCGCGTGATGCCGGCGCGGCATGAGACGTGGCGTGGTGTTGTGTCATGGTCTTGGCCTTTGCTGATGGCCCTTTGAGGGCGTTGTTATTGTGTGGCGGCGAGGCACCGCTGGGTCAGGCGGCGGCCTCCTCGGCCCGGGCCGGCACGGCGGTCCGCTCCAGCAGCTCGACCCAGTTGCGGCCCATGATGCGGGCGACTTCTGCCTCGTCGAAGCCGCGCCGGCGTAGCCCCGCGACCAGGTTGGGGAAGTCGCGGCTGTCGCGCAGCCAGGCGAGTGGTTGCGGCCAGCCGGCGTTGCCGGCACTGCCTTCGCCGTAGTCCATCGCCTTGGACCAGCGGCCGTTGCGCATCCATTCCAGCACCGAGGTCGGTTGCGCCTGGCACAGGTCGGTACCGATGCCGATATGCTCGATGCCCATCAGATCGGCGGTGCGGGCGATCATGTCGCAGTAGTCGTCGAGGGAGCAGTCGGGCCCGTTCTTCAAGTGGAAAGGATAGGCCGAGAACCCCAGCAGGCCGCCGGACTCGGCGATCGCTTCCAGCACCTTGTCCGACTTGTTGCGCTTGGCCGGATGGAAGGAGGCCGGGTTGGCATGGGAGATGATCACCGGCCGCTCGGAGAGCTCGACGGCCTCCAGGGTCGAGCGCTCGGCGCTGTGGGACATGTCGATGACCATGCCCACGCGGTTCATCTCGCCGATCACCTGGCGTCCGAAGCGGGTGATGCCGCTGTCCTCGGCCTCGTAACACCCGCAGGCCAGCAGGCTCTGATTGTTATAGGTGAGCTGCATGATCAGCAGGCCCAGGTCGCGCATCACCGCGACCATGTCGATGTCGTCCTCGATGGGCGAGCAGTTCTGGGCGCCGAGGAAGATGCCTACCTTGCCGGCCTGGCGAGCGCGTTCGATGTCGCCCGGCGCACGCACCGGCATGATCAGGTCGCCGTGGGCCTCGAAGCGACGGTTCCACTCGCCGAGGCGGCTCAGCGTCTCGCGGGTGGTCTCGTGATAGACCAGGGTGGCGTGGACGGCATCGACGCCGCCCTCGCGCATCTGCTCGAAGATCTCCCGCGACCAGTTGGAGTACTGCAGGCCGTCGACGATCAGCATTTCCTGTGACATGGCACGCTCCTCGGGCCTTGGCTCAGTTGGCTTTGACATAGCAGGTCTTGACCACGGTGTAGAACTCGCGGGCGTAGCGGCCCTGCTCGCGGGGGCCGAAGCTCGAGTCCTTGCGACCGCCGAAGGGCACGTGATAATCGGTGCCGGCGGTGGCCAGGTTGACCATCACGCAGCCGGTCTCGGCGCGGGCCTTGAAGTCGCTGGCGAGCTTGAGCGAGTCGGTGATGATGCCGGCGGTGAGGCCGAAGTTGGTGTCGTTGAGGGTGGCGATCGCCTCCTCGTAGTCGCGCACCCGGATCACGCAGGCGATCGGCCCGAAGACTTCCTCGCGGTTGATGGCCATGGCGTTGGTGGTGTCGACGAACAGCGTCGGCGCCATGTAGTAGCCCTCGGTGTCGCGTTCCAGGCGCTCGCCGCCGAAGGCCAGGGTGGCGCCATCGGTCTTCGCACGCTCGACCCACGCCAGGTTGGACTCCAGCTGGCGGGCATCCACGGCGGGGCCGAGATGCACGCCGTCTTCCAGGGCGTGGCCGACGCGGATCGTCTTCAGCTTGGCGATGAGCTTGTCGACGAAGGCGTCGTGGACCGCGTCGGTGACGATCAGCCGCGAGGAGGCGGTGCACTTCTGGCCGGTGCCGGAATAGGCGCCGGCGAAGGCGGCCTCCACGGCCAGCTCCAGGTCGGCGTCATCGGCGACGATCAGGGCGTTCTTGGAGCCCATCTCCAGCTGGCACTTGACCAGGTTGCCGGCGGTGGCGGCCGCCACGCGGCGGCCCACGCCCAGCGAGCCGGTGAAGCTCAGGGCGTGGATCTCGGGGCTCGAGATCAGCGCGTCGCCGACGCTCGAGCCGGGCCCCATCAGCAGGTTGAAGGTGCCGGCGGGCAGCGCCTGGCGGCTGATGATCTCGGTCAGCGCCCAGGCGCTGGCCGGCACCAGGTTGGCCGGCTTGAAGATCACTGCATTGCCGAAGGCCAGCGCCGGGGCGATCTTCCACACCGCGGTGGCCATGGGGAAGTTCCAGGGGCTGATGACGCCGACCACGCCCACCGGCTCGCGGCGGGTGTCGACCTCGACCCCCGGGCGCACCGAATCGACCCGCTCGTCGATCTGGCGCAGCACCTCGGCGGCGTAGTAGTGGAAGAACTGGCCGGAGCGGTAGACCTCGCCGACGCCCTCCGCCAGGGCCTTGCCTTCTTCCCGGGCCAGCAGCCGGCCGAGCTCGTCCTTGCGGGCGATCAGCTCGTCGCCGATGGCCATCAACACGGCGTAACGCCGCTCCAGGCCGCTCTCGCGCCACTCGTTCACGCCGCGTTGGGCCGCGGCGATGGCCACGCCGACCTGGTCGACACCGGCCTGGGCGTATTCGCCGATCAGGTCGCGAGTATCCGACGGATTGACGTTGGCGATGCTGTCCTGGCCCTCGACCCAGGCGCCGTCGATGTACAGGGAATGAACGTGAGACATGGGAACCTCCTTGATGACGTTGCCGTCATGCTAGGCGAGGGTCCAAGATAAGGATAATCAATAAAAAAGATACAGTGATCAGACTTTCTTACCGGCCATGGCCAAGGAGACACCATGCTGCCCGAGCTCAAGATCCAGCCGCTGCGCTGTGTGCTGGCGATCGTCGACGCGGGAGGCTTCCATGCCGCGGCGCGCCAGCTGCATCGTACCCAGCCGGCGGTCTCCATGGCGGTGCGCGAGCTCGAGCAACGCCTGGGTGAGCCGCTGTTCGAGAAGGGCGGCAAGTCGGTGCTCACGCCCTTCGGTGCCTATTGCCTGCCGCGTTTCCGCGAGCTGATCACCCAGCACGACCGCTTGAGTCGGGAGCTGGTGGCCCAGGTCCAGCAGCAGGTCGGCCATGTCGACATGGCCGCGGTGCCCTCGGTGGCCAGCCGTGTGATGCCACGACTGCTCAACGACTTCATCCAGCGTCATCCCGCGCTGCGTGTCAGCCTGCAGGACGGCAATGCGGATTTCGTCCGGCAGCTGGTGGCCGGCGGCGAGGTCGAGCTGGGCCTCACCAGCCTGTGGCAGAAGGACGATGACCTGGATTTCACGCCGCTGATGCGCGACGCCGTAGGGGTGGTGTGCCGGGACGATCACCCCCTGGCCGGGCAAGAGGCGCTGGGCTGGGAGGCGCTGCAGGGCCAGGTGCTGATCCGTAATGGCACCTCGCGGCTGCTGGAGGGCAGCGACGCCGAACCCTTGCTGGCCGAGAGCGCCTTCGATATCTCCAACATGATATCGCTGACCGCCATGCTGGTGTCGGGCATCGGCATCACCACCTTGCCGCGGCTGGCCTTCCCCGAGGAGTACGAACGGTTGCGCTTCATCCCGCTGGTCGACCCGCGGGTGGAGCGCGAGCTGGGCCTGCTGCGCCCCGGGCGACGCAGCCTGTCGCCGGCCGCCCAGGCCATGGAGGCCTTCATCATCGAGGCCTTCGGCGAGACCGGTTAGCCGGGCGGCTCGAGGGTGGGAGGGGCTGGCCCGACGCTACCTCCGCGATAGCGGGGCGGTCGCCGGTAGGCCGGGGGCGTCGTGGGGCCGTCGGCCTCGCCGATCCCCGGCATGTACCAGCCGCCGGGGCAGGGCGTTGCCCCCCGAGTGACGAGGCCCCGGCCGTATGGTCGGTGGCCGTCAGCCCGCCGGGCCGATCAGGTGCTTGACCTCGAGGTAGGCGGAGAGCCCCCAGGGCCCCAGCTCGCGGCCGATGCCGCTGATCCCGAAGCCGCCCCAGCCGGCTTCCGGCATCACCAGCTGCTCGCTGTTGAACCAGATGCTGCCGGCGCGCAGGGCGCGGCCCACGCGTTTGGCGCGCTCGGCGTCGCCGCTGATCACCGTGGCGGCGAGGCCGAAGGCCGATTCATTGGCCAGGGCGACGGCCTCGGCCTCGCTCGCGACGCTGCGCGCGCAGAGCACCGGGCCGAAGATCTCTTCACGCCACAGGCGGCTGTCGGTGGGCACATCGCGGTACAGCGTCGGGGCGATGAACTCGCCCTGGTTCGGCAACTCCCGGTGGCGGGCGTCGCGCACGGCGGTGAGGCTTTCCTCGGCGGCGATGGCCAGATACCGCTCCACGGCCTGGCGCTGGCGGGCGCCGGTCATCGGGCCCATGTCGGTGTCGTCGGCCAGCGGGTCGCCCAGGCGGATGGCGTCGATGCGTGAGGCCAGCGCCGCGTAAAGCGGCTCGGCCAGCGACTCGTCGACGATCAGCCGTGAGGTGGCCGAGCAGATCTGGCCGGAGTTGAAGTAGATGCCGGCCATCACCCAGTCGGCGGCCGCCTCCACCTCGGCGTCGTCGAGCACCAGGATCGGTGACTTGCCGCCCAGTTCCAGCGATACGCCACGGCTGCCCTCGGCGGCGGCGCGCATGACCTTCTCGCCTACGGCGTTGCTGCCGGTGAATGAGAGCTTGTCGACGCCCGGATGGGCGGTGAGCGGCGCGCCGATGCCGTCGCCGTCGCCGTGCACCAGGTTGAGCACGCCGGAGGGCAGGCCGATCTCCAGGGCGATCTCCGCCACCGCCTGTTCAGGCAGCGGCGTCACCTCGGAGGGCTTGAAGACCACCGTGCAGCCGGCGGCGAGCGCCGGGGCGATCTTCCAGGCGCTGGTCACCAGCGGGAAGTTCCAGGGGGTGATCAGGCCCACGACCCCGGCGGGATCCTCGTAGGTGAGGGCCTCGACGCCCTCCATGGCGTGTTCGACGAGACGCCCCTGGCGGGCCTCCAATGCCCGCGCCTGGCCGGCGTAGTAGCGGTAGCAGGCGATGGCGTCGTCGAGGTCGATGGCGGTCTCGGCCAGGGCCTTGCCGTTGTTGCGCGCCGAGAGCTGCATCAACGCCTCGCGGCGTTCGGTGAGGGCCTCGGCGAAGGCCTCGAGATAGACGGCCCGGCGCTCGCCGCCGAGTGCCTGCCAGTCGGGCTGGGCGCGTCGGGCGGCGGCCACCGCGGCATCGACATCGGCCGCATCGCCGGCGGTGAGCTCGGCGAGGGTTTCTTGGCGGTAGGGGTCGGTGACCGTCAGGCGGCGTGTGGCCTGGCTGTCGACCCAGTGGTTGTCGATGAACTGCTTGGTCAGTCGTTGCATGGCAAGGCTCCGGAATCGGGGGTCAGGCGGAAGCGACGGCGCCGGCCCAGGCGCCTGCGTCGATCTCGATCAGCAAGGGCCCGTCGGTGGGCCGGGTGGCCAGGGCATGCGCCAGCTCGGCGGGGGCGTTGACGCGGGTGGCCGGGCAGCCGAAGCCACGAGCCACGGTCAGGAAGTCCGGCGCCTGGATGTCGACGCCGAGGCGGGTGACGCCGGCGTCGTCCATGAAACGGCGGATCTCTTCATAGCCCTGGTTGTGCCACAGCAGGATCACCACCGGCAGACGCTCCTCCACCGCGCAGGCCAGCTCGGGCAGGGTGAACATCACGCCGCCGTCGCCGACCAGCGCCACCACCGGCAAATCGGGCCGGGCGAGGCTGGCGCCCAGGGCCGCCGGCAGCCCGTAGCCGAGGGTACCGTAGCCGGTGGAGGCGTTGAAGAAGCGCCGCGGCGCCGGCTGGGTCACCAGGTGGTTGGCGGCATAGGTGGTCGCGCAGGAATCACCGACCAGGATCGCCTCGGGCAGGGCCTCGCGCAGGGTCTCGAACAGCGGCACATAGGTGGTGAATGCCGGGTCTCGGGCCAGTCCCAGGGCCGCGAGGGTGGCGCGGGTGCGCTCGGCGCCGCCGCGGCTGAAACGTTGTCCGGCGAAGCGCGCCGCCAGGGCTACGAGGGCCTGGCCGGCGTCGGCCACCAGGGCCAGGTCGGCGGCCTGGTTGCGCGCCAGCTGCTGGGGGTCGACGTCGACCCGGATCAGCCGGCCATCGAGGTGGAAGCCGTCGTCGAAGACCACGTCGTAGTCGGTCTCGCCGAGTTCGGTGCCGATGGCCAGCACCACATCGGCATCCCGGGCCAGCTCGCGCACCGCCGGCAGCGAGGCGTTGGCGCCCAGGTCCAGCGGGTGGTCGCGGCCGAGCAGGCCCTTGGCGTTGATGGTGGTCACGGCGGGGGCGTCCAGCGCCTCGACCAGGGTGTGGGCGGCCTCGGGCGCCGCGACGCAGCCGCCGCCGAGCAGCACCAGCGGACGCTCGGCGCCGGCGAGCCACTCACCGGCCTGGTGCAGCGCCGTGGGGTCGGGGGCGGCCTTGGCCAGCGCCGCGCGTTGCCAGTGGCGTGGTGCGCTCGCCGGGGCATCGAACAGGTCGATGGGGATCTCGATATGCACCGGCCCCGGGCGGGCCCCCTCGAATACCGCGAAGGCCCGTGCCAGGGTTTCTGGCAAGGCGTCCGGATCGAGCAGCGTATGGCTGAAGCGGGAAACGCCGGCCATCAGCTGCTGCTGGCTGGGCAGCTCGTGCAGCCGGCCTTGGCCGCGGCCCAGGGTGTCGCGGCGGCTGACGCTGGAGATCACCAGCATCGGGATCGAGTCGGCGAGTGCCTGGCCCATGGCGGTGGCGATGTTGGTCATGCCAGGCCCGGTGATGATGAAGCATACCCCGGGCTTGCCGGTGGCCCGGGCATAGCCGTCGGCCATGAAGCCGGCGCCCTGCTCGTGGCGTGGCGTGACGTGGTGAATGCCGCTGGGCGTGGCTTCACCGGCCTCGGCACCGCCTTCCAGGCCACGGTACAGCTCCACGGTATGCACCCCGGGAATGCCGAATACGGTATCGGTGGCGTAGGTGTCGCGCAGCAGGCGAATCAGCAGCTCGGCACAGGTCATGGGCGTTGTTCTCTCGAGGTTCATGGGCATCGCTTCAGCCCACCAGCCAGTGGGCCATGAGCACGATGATCGGCAGGGTGATGGCGGTGCGCAGCAAGAAGATGATCACCAGCTCCCAGAGCTTGAGCGGAATCTTCGACTTGAGCAGCAGGGCGCCGATCTCGGACATGTAGATCAGCTGGGTCAGCGACAGGCAGGCGATCACGAAACGGGTCAGCTCGCTCTCGATGTCGCTGGCCAGCACCGCCGGCAGGAACATGTCGGCGAAGCCGACCAGGGTCGCCGGCGCTGCCGCCGCGGCCTCGGGCACCTGCATCCACTCGAGCACCGGCACCATGGGGTAGGAGAGCCAGGTGAACAGCGGCGTGAATTCGGCCAGCACCAGGGCCACGGTGCCGATGGCGATCACCAGCGGCAGCAGGCCGAAGAAGATGTCGGCGACGTTGAAGAGTGCCAGCTTGGCCAGCTTGACCGGCCCCGGGGCCTTCTCGGCGCGGGCCACGGCGATGCCCAGGCTGTAGCGCAGCAGGCTCTGGTTGCCGGTGTTCTCTTCCTGGATCTGGCAGCCGGCCGGCTCGTAGTAGCTGTTCGACTTGCGCGACAGCGGCGGCAGCCGCGGCACGATGACGGCGGCGACGAGGCCGGCGATGACCACGGTCAGGTAGAAGGGCACGAACAGGTGGTTGATGCCGATGAAGCTGGTGACCAGCAGCGCGAAGGCGATGGAGACGATCGAGAAGTTGGTGGCGATCGCCGAGGCCTCGCGGCGGTTGTAGTAGCCCTGCTCGTACTGCTGGGTGGTGATCAGCACGCCGACGGTGCCCGAGCCCATCCAGGAGGCCGTGGCATCGATGGCGCTACGCCCCGGTAGCCCGAAGATGATCCGGAACGGGGTGCGCACCAGGCTACCGATGAACTCCATGAAGCCGAAGTCGACCAGGAAGGGCAGCAGGATAGCGGCGAAGAAGAAGAAGGTCAGCAGCACCGGCGCCAGGTCGTTGAGCATCACGCCGCCGGTGAAGGAGGCGGTGATGAAAGTCGGCCCGACCTGGAAGTAGGTCATCAGCGCGAACGCGGCCCCGAGGGCGCGCATGATCGCCCACAGCGGCGCCACGTCGAACAGCTCATGCAGCATGCCGGTCCGGGCCCATGCCGGCTTGGCCAGCTTCACGAAGCCGGTCAACAGCACCGACAGGCACAGCACCAGGGTGGCGATGGCGGGCAGTGCATCGCCGAGCGTAGCCTTGAGCCAGTCGGCCATCATGCCCATGCCGATGTTGATGGTGTCGCCGGTCGAGAAGGGCACCAGGAACAGGCCGATGCCGAGTAGCGACGGGATCAGGAACTTCAGCAGGCCGCTCCGGCTCAATGGCGCGGTGCGGTTGACGGGGGTCGTGTCGATGGAATCGGCCATGGGGGTTTCCCTGTTGGTCTTGTAATGTGGCTCGGCCCCGCGGGGCCGGGGCTCGGCTTAGTCGCGGTGCTTGACGCCGGGTAGCACACAGAGCATCTCGTAGAGCAGGGTGGCGCCCATCAGGGCGGTGTTGCCGCTGGTGTCATAGGGCGGGGCCACCTCGACCAGGTCTCCGCCGACGACGTTGAGGCCAGCCGCGCCGCGCACGATTTCCAGACCCTGCTGGGCGGTGAGCCCGCCCATCTCGACGGTGCCGGTGCCCGGCGCCACGGACGGGTCGAGGCCATCGATATCGAATGAGATGTACACCGGGCCGTCGCCCATCTGCTCGCGCACCTCGGCCATCAGTGGCTCGAGCGACTTGTACCAGCACTGCTCGGCCTGGACCACGCGGAAGCCCTGTTCGCGGCACCAGTCGAAGTCGTCGGCGGCGTAGCCGGTGCCGCGCAGCCCGATTTGCACCACGCGGTTAGCATCCAGCAGGCCTTCTTCCTGGGCGCGCCGGAACGGGCAGCCGTGGGCGACTTCCTCGCCGAACATGTGCTCGTTGACGTCGGCGTGGGCATCGATATGGATCACCCCGACCGGGCCGTGCTTCTTGGCGATGGCGCGCAGGATCGGCCAGGTCAGGGTGTGGTCGCCGCCGAGCGTCAGCGGTACGCAGTCTTCCGCGAGCACCTTGTCGTAGAACTCGCTGATGATGTCGAGGTTCTTCGGCAGGTTGAAGGTGTTGATCGGCACGTCGCCGATGTCGGCCACCTGCAGGCTGTCGAAGGGCGCGGCCCGGGTCGCCATGTTGTAGGGACGCAGCATGCGCGACTCGTCGCGGATCTGACGCGGCCCGAGGCGGGTGCCGGGGCGGTTGGAGGTGCCGATGTCCATGGGTACGCCGATGAAGGCGGCATCGAGGCCCGCGGCGCCGTCCTGGGTCGGCAGACGCATCATGGTGGCGGGGCCGCCGAAGCGCGGCATCTCGTTGCCACCCAGGGGCTGGTTCAGGTCGCTCATGTCTGGCTCCGTCTGTTGGGGAAGGTCTTCTTTGTTTAAGCAGGAATCGTGCCATTTTTAACAGACTGATATTACAAGCCTTTTTGAAAAGGCGATCCATGTGTGCATCGTTAAAGCGGCGCAAGTGATACATTCGTGGATCAACGATCCATGAATGTATCGGCGCGAGGCCTCATGAGTGAGCTCAACAGCGATATCCTGCGCACCATCATCGACACCGCCCATGACCATTTCTTCGTGGTCGACGCCGGCGGACGGGTGCGCGATGTCAGTCCTGCGGCGGCGGCGGTCTATGGCATGTCCCGGGAGGATCTGTGCCGCACCACCGTTCAGGCCCTCGAGGCCCAGGGCGTGCTCAAGCCCTCGGTCAGCCTCGAGGTGATGCGCTCCGGCAAGCCGGCGCAGCTGGTGCAGGTGACGGGCACCGGCAGGCGAGTCATCGCCCAGGCGCATCCGGTGTTCCAGGCGGGTAAATTGGCCGCGGTGGTCAGCCGCTCCATGGACTTGACCGACCTGCAGCTGCTGCAGAAGGAATACGCCTTGCTACAGCGGCGCTTCAGCGATCATCTGCGCCGCAGCGGCGGCACCGAGGAGGCTGGCCTGGAGGCCGAGCTGGGCGAACTGGAGGTGCGCAGCGAGCTCATGCGCGAGGTGGCGCTGCTGCTCAAGCGGGTGGCGCCGACCGATGCCACGGTGCTGATGCTCGGTGAGTCCGGGGTCGGCAAGACCGCCTTCGCCCATCAGCTGCATCTCTGGAGCGCCCGCCCCGAGGGTCCCTTCATCGACGTCAACTGCGGCGCCATCCCCGAGAGCCTGTTCGAATCGGAGATGTTCGGCTATCGGCACGGCGCCTTCAGCGGCGCGGCGCCGGGCGGCAAGGCGGGGCTCTTGGAGCAGTCCGAGGGCGGCACCCTGTTCCTCGACGAGATCGGCGAGCTGCCGCTGGCGATGCAGACCAAGCTGCTCAAGGTCATCCAGGACGGCAGCGTGACTCGGCTGGGCGACACTCGCCCGCGGCGCGTCGACTTTCGACTGGTGGTGGCGACCAACCAGGACCTGGCGCGTCGGGTCGAGGAGGGGCGCTTCCGGCTCGACCTCTACTATCGGCTCAATGTCATCCCCGTGACCCTGCCGCCGCTGCGCGAGCGTCGCGAGGATATCCCAGGCCTGGTGGAGCGACAGCTCAAGCGGCTCAATGTCCGCTATGGCCGCGACAAGTTGGTGAGTCGCTGCGTCTGGCAGGAGCTGATGGGGCGCGACTGGTCGGGCAACGTGCGCGAGCTGGAGAACTGGCTGGAACGGGCCTGGCTCTCGGCGGCGGACGATGTCATCCGCCTCGAGGGGGCGTCGGTCGGACCGCGATCGGGTCGGGCGATGTCGTCGTTGCAGGAGGGCGCGCGAGGCGGTGAGGCATCGATGCGGCTGGGCGAGAGCGAATCGCTCAAGGCGGCACTGGCGCGCACCGAGCGGGCCATCCTGGCCGAGCTGTGTGGTGAGCTACCTTCCACCTACGCGATCGCCGAACGGCTCGATATCAGTCAGCCCACCGTGGTACGCAAGCTCAGGCAGCATGGGCTGCGTATCGGTGCGCACGATGGTCAGGGTGGCGGTCGGTGAGGTCCTGGCTCAGTCATTCCCGTCGGGGCGCGGTAATGGCACCGGAGAATCATCCTTGAACACCAGGGTGCGGTAGGGGAAGGGAATCTCGATGTCGTTGTCGTCGAGGGCGCGCTTGATGGCCGCCACCACCTGATCCCGGGAGGAGCGGATATCCACCGGTTTGGAGCCTGTCCACCAGGTGACCTCGAAGTCGATGGAGCTCTCGCCGAAGGCCTTGGCGAAGACCTGGATGTCGCGCACGTCGTCGCGCACCGAGTCGACCCGGCGCACCGCCACCTCGATCACCGAGCGAGCGGCGTCAACGTCCTCGCCGTAGGCGATGCCGACGATGATCGAGGTGCGGCGCACGTCGCGGTCGGTGCGTACGATGACCGGGTTCTGGAACATCAGGGCGTTGGGCACCACGATCAGCTGGCCATCGGTGCGACGGATATGGCTGTCGCGGACGGTGATCTCCTCGACCAGCCCCTCGACCTCATGCTCCTCGACGGCGATGTGATCGCCGATCTTGAAGGGCTCGCGCCACAGGATCAGAAGCCCCGCCAGGAAGTTCTCGAACACGTCCTTGAAGGCGAAGCCCACGGCGATGGAGCCGAGCCCCAGGGTGGTCATCGCCTTGCCCGGCGTGATGGTGGGGAACACCAGGGTGATGGCGACCAGCAACCCCACCAGCCACACGGTGAGGCCGATCAGCATCGCCATGACCTCGGTGAGGTTGCGCCGCAGGCGGGCTCGGTGGGCCAGCCGAGAGACCAGGACGCGCAGCAGCTTCGAGGCTCCCCAGGTCGCCACGATCAGCAGCAGCGCGCCGGCGATGCGGGGTGCGGCGGCGGCCAGGCCTCGCAAGTACTGCTCGATCTCCCCCAGCAGCAGCGGGATGAAGTGAATCTCGTCCATGGCGGCGGCATCCCTCTCGTCATCCAGCGGTGTGGCTTGCTGGCTACAAGGATAGTCGAGAAGCCGCCTTGGCATAACGTCTGGCGCCCTGTGGCCCCGCGGATTCCAGCGGCCCCGGAAGGCATGCAACGCAAAACGGCCACCGCTCCGATGAGCTAAGTGGCCGCTTTTACTGAATTCTTTGGTCGGAGTAGCAGGATTCGAACCTACGACCTCTGCCTCCCGAAGGCAGCGCTCTACCAAGCTGAGCTATACTCCGATGTCTGCCGTGTCTCGCGGCGACGGATGAGCATTATACGCAGGAGCGGTTGGAATGCAAGCCCTTCTGCCGCCTCATCCTTTTCTCTCGCCGGCCCCCTGCCGTCAGTTGCGGCGTTGCACCGCCAGCCGGGCCAGTTCGGCCATGCTGTCGCGGTACGCTGAGTCGGGCAGGGCATCCAGCCGGGCCAGGGCCTTGGCCGACATTTCTTCGGCCTTGGCGCGGGTGTAGTCCAGGGCGCCGGTGTCGTTGACGATCGTCAGTACCTCGTCGAGGTGCTCGAGGCCGCCCTGGCGGATGGCCCGGCGAATCAGCTTGGCCTGCTCGGCGGTGCCGGCGGCCATGGCCTGGATCAGCGGCAGGGTCGGCTTGCCTTCGGCCAGATCGTCGCCGACGTTCTTGCCCATCGCCTCGGCATCGCCCTGGTAGTCGAGCAGGTCGTCGATCAGCTGGAAGGCCAGTCCCAGGTAGCGACCATAATCGCGCAGTGCGGCTTCCTGTTCCGGGGTGGCGTCGGCGATGATCGCGCCGCTCTGAGAGGCCGCCTCGAACAGCATGGCGGTCTTGCCCTGGATGGTCTCGAAGTAGGCGGCTTCGTCCACGTCGGGGTTGCCGACGTTGGTCAGCTGCTGCACCTCGCCCTCGGCGATGGTGCAGGTGGCGGCGGAGAGCACGGACATGATCCGCATCGAGCCCACGTCGACCATCATCTGGAAGGAGCGCGAATAGAGGAAGTCGCCGACCAGCACCGAGGGAGCGTTGCCCCAGGCATCGTTGGCGGTGGCCTTGCCGCGCCGCAGGTGGGACTCGTCGACCACGTCGTCGTGCAGCAGCGTCGAGGTGTGCATGAACTCGATCAGGGTGGCGAGCGTCACGTGGCGCTCGCCCTGGTAGCCCAGCGAGCGGGCGGCCAGCAGAACCAGCAGCGGGCGCAGGCGCTTGCCGCCGCTGTCGATGATGTACTGCCCGATGGTCTTCACCAGCGGCACACGCGAGGCGAGCTGCGCCAGGATGGTGTGATTGACGGCGCTGAAGTCCTCGGCGACGACGGCATGGATGGGCGAGGCGGGGACGGCGTTATCGAGCTGGGGTGACGACGGGTTGGCTGGCATGAAGGCGGCATCGACGAAGTGGTGGAGGCGGCATGCGGCATCCGTGCGTGATGCTGTGGGCCGGCCTGGGAGTGTGAGCCATGCTATGGGGCCCCCTGGGGGGCGTCAAGGCGCACGCCGTCCGCGCCATCGGGGAAGCGTCGGCCATGCCGTCGGCGGCAGGCGCCGGGTTGTCGTCGTTCGCGCGGGCGGTTATAATCCGCGACCCACTCATCTCGCTCCCTGCCAGATGGTTGCCGGAAGGGGCGCCACTCGAAGCAGGTCGATGAAGAGCCAACCCCGATGAGTACCGGAGAGACAAGCATGTACGCAGTAATCAAGAGCGGTGGCAAGCAGTACCGCGTTCAGGAAGGCCAGACTCTCAAGCTCGAGAAGCTGGAAGTGCCGACCGGCGACACCATCGAATTCGATGAGGTCCTGCTGGTGGGTAGCGACGACGACATCACGGTCGGCGCCCCGACCGTCGGCGGTGCCAAGGTGTCCGCCGAGATCGTCGCACACGGCCGCGGCGAGAAGGTGAACATCATCAAGTTCCGTCGCCGCAAGCATAGCATGACGCGTCAGGGCCACCGTCAGTGGTTCACCGAAGTCAAGATCACCGGGATCTCCGCGTAAGCGGTCACTCCCCTGAACGAGCGAGGTATTTGCAATGGCTCATAAGAAGGCAGCGGGCTCTACCCGTAACGGTCGCGATTCCGAATCCAAACGCCTTGGCGTGAAGCTGTTCGGCGGCCAGGCAGCGACCCCGGGCAACATCATCGTCCGTCAGCGCGGCACCAAGTTCCACGCCGGCAACGGCGTTGGTATCGGCAAGGATCACACCCTGTTCGCCCTGGACGAAGGCGTGATCAAGTTCGAGACCAAGGGTCCGAAGAACCGCAAGTTCGTGAGCGTCGTCTCTGCCTGAGACCGCCCGGACCTGTAGCGAGAAGGCCCCGCCATGGCGGGGCCTTCTTGTATCATGGCGGTAGGTACCGCCGGGAGAATGATAGATGCAGTTCGTCGACGAAGCCTCGATCATCGTGGAAGCCGGCAAGGGCGGCAATGGCTGCCTGAGCTTTCGCCGCGAGAAGTACGTGCCCAAGGGTGGCCCCGACGGAGGCGACGGGGGGCATGGCGGCAGCGTTCACCTGATCGGTGACGATGCCCTGAACACCCTCATCGACTTCAAGTATCAGCGCTTCTACAAGGCTCAGAATGGCCAGGGCGGCCAGGGCCGGCAGATGAGTGGTCGCGCCGGCGAGGACCTGCACATCAAGGTTCCGGTGGGCACCACGGTGATCGACGAGGATACCCTCGAGGTGATCGCCGACGTCACCGAGATCGGCCAGGTGGTGCTGGTCGGCCAGGGAGGGCGCCGCGGGCTGGGCAATATCCACTTCAAGTCGTCCACCAATCGGGCGCCGCGGCGTACCACGCCGGGTACCGAGGGCGAGCGGCGCAACCTGCGCCTGGAGATGAAGGTGATGGCCGACGTCGGCCTGCTGGGCCTGCCCAACGTCGGCAAGTCGACGCTGATCCGGGCGGTGTCGGCGGCCAAGCCCAAGGTCGCCAACTATCCCTTCACCACCCTGGTGCCGAACCTCGGCGTGGTGAAGCTTGCCCAACACGAGCACTTCGTGATGGCCGACATCCCGGGGCTGATCGAGGGGGCCTCGGACGGCGCCGGCCTGGGGCTGCGCTTCCTCAAGCACCTGACGCGCTCCCGGTTGTTGTTCCATGTGGTCGATGTGGCGCCCTTCGACGAGTCCGACCCGGTGACGGCCGCCGAGGCCATCGCCCGCGAGCTGGGCGAGTTCTCGCCGACGCTGGCCGAACTGCCGCGCTGGCTGGTGCTCAACAAGCTCGACCTGCTGCCCGAGGACGAGCGCGAGGCGGCCGCCGATGAGATCGTGCGGCGCCTGGCGTGGACGGGCCCGGTGTTCCGCATCTCGGCGATCAGCGGCGAGGGCACCGAGGCGCTGGTACAGGCGGCGCATCGCTGGCTCACCGAGCGGCGTCGCCTCGAGCACGAGGACGAGGAAGTCGCCGAGCACGAGCGCGAGATGCGTCGTCGCATGGAAGACGAAGCCGTGGCCCGCACCGAGGCGCGGCTGGGGCGCAAGCGTCGCCGTGACGACGAGGATGACGACGACTTCGATGACGATGATTATGATGTCGAGATCGAATACGCCCCCTGAGGTCGCGTAGCGGGTAGCATCGGTGTCGGCATGTGGCCTGCTTGCACGGCATGCGTGGGTCCGATGAGGTCGAGTCGTATCAAGGACGGCGAAGATGGCGAAAGGTGAAGAGGTCCCGGGTCGCGACGCTCTGACAGGCATGCGGCGGGTGGTAGTGAAAATCGGCAGCGCCCTGCTGACCAACGATGGTCGTGCCCTCGATGAGGCCGCCATCGGTGGTTGGGTCGATCAGATCGCCGCCCTGCACCGGCGTGGCATCGAGGTGGTGCTGGTGTCGTCTGGCGCCGTGGCCGCGGGCATGGCGCGCCTGGGCTGGCAGACGCGCCCTACCGAGGTGCATGCCCTGCAGGCCGCCGCCGCCGTGGGCCAGAACGGGCTCACCGAGTGTTATGAGGGCCACTTCGGCCGCCACCGGTTGACCACCGCCCAGGTGTTGTTGACCCACGACGACCTCTCCAATCGCAAGCGTTACCTCAACGCGCGTTCCGCGCTGCGCACCCTGGTCGAGCTGGGTGTCGTGCCGGTGGTCAACGAGAACGACACCGTGGTCACCGATGAGATCCGCTTCGGCGACAACGACACCCTGGGAGCCCTGGTGGCCAACCTGCTCGAGGCCGATGCACTGGTCATCCTCACCGACCAGGAGGGGTTGTTCGATGCCGATCCGCGAAACGATCCGCGGGCCCGGCTGATCGACGAGGGGCGCGCCGACGATCCGCGGCTGGCCGCGGTGGCCGGCGACGGCGGTGCCCTGGGGCGCGGCGGCATGACCACCAAGGTGCGTGCCGCCCGCCTGGCGGCACGCTCCGGGGCGTTGACCGTGATCGCCAGCGGTCGCCAGCCCGAGGTGCTCTCGCGGCTGGTCGACGGCGAACGGCTCGGCACCCTGCTGACCCCCGCCCAGGCGCCGATCGCGGCGCGCAAGCGCTGGCTGGCCGGCCAGCTCCAGGTGCGCGGCACCCTGACCCTGGATGCCGGCGCGGTGAAGGTGCTGCGTGACAGTGGTTCCAGCCTGCTGCCGGTCGGCGTCAAGGCGATCGCCGGGCGTTTCGTGCGTGGCGAGATGGTGTTGTGCGTGGACGAGGAGGGGCGTCGGGTGGCCAAGGGGCTGGTCAACTATGGCGTCGACGAGGCGCAGCGCCTGCTCGGCCAGCCGAGCCATCGCATCGAGGCGCTCCTCGGTTACATGGAGGCGCCGGAGCTGATTCACCGCGACAATCTCGTGATGCTCTAGCGCCGCTGTGGCGGGGTGTCGGCCCTTGACAAGGCTGGCAAGCGCCTCGGCTGCATGATAGGATGCGCCATCCTCTCAGACACGGCCCGTAAGCGATTGCGCCTTTCGGTGCGGTCGGCCAGATGGCCAGACCGACAGGAAATCTTATTTTCCCTGTTGGATCAAAATGTTATCAAAACCGCTCTAGCAGGCGGTGACAACTTTCTCCAAGGAGACAGTCAGTGGCTAACACCAAGCAAGCCCGCAAGCGCGCCCGTCAGGCAGAAGACCGTCGTGTCCGTAACGCCAGCCAGCGCAGCATGGTTCGCACTTACATCAAGAACGTGGTCAAGGCCATCAACGGCGGCGACCATGCTCAGGCCATGGACAGCTTCAAGCGCGCCCAGCCGGTCATCGACCGCATCGCCGACAAGGACGCGCTGTCCAAGAAGAAGGCCGCTCGCATCAAGAGCCGCCTGAACAAGCGTATCAAGGCACTGGCCGCGTAAGCTCGCCGGACGCCTATGGGTGCCCGCCAGGCGCGGGCATGCCATCGAAAAACCGGCTACGGCCGGTTTTTTTGTGCCTGACGATTCCCGGTATGATCCGCACCGGAAGGGAGCGCCCCGTGACCGATTCCACCCCACAGCCCGCCTCCGACACCCCGCCGGCCCCCAAGGGCGGCGGCTTGCTGCGCTCGGGGCTGGTGGTCAGCACCATGACCATGCTCTCGCGGGTGCTGGGGCTGGCCCGCGATGTGGTGATCGCCGCGCTGCTGGGGGCGGGGCAGGGCGCCGATGCCTTCTTCGTGGCCTTCAAGGTGCCCAACTTCCTGCGCCGGCTGTTCGCCGAGGGCGCCTTCAATCAGGCCTTCGTGCCGGTGCTCTCGGAGTACGCGACCCAGCGTACCCGCGAGGAGGTGCGTGAGCTGCTCGATGCGGTGGCCGGCAGCCTCGCCGCCGTGCTGCTGTTGATCACGGCGCTGGCCATGCTGGCCGCGCCCTGGCTGGTGTGGCTGTTCGCCCCCGGCTTCGCGCGCGACCCCGAGAAGCTGGCGTTGACCGCCGACATGCTGCGGCTGACCTTTCCGTACCTGCTGTTGATCTCGCTGACCGCCTTCGCCGGCAGCGTGCTCAATACCTGGAATCGCTTCGCCGTGCCGGCCTTCACGCCGGTGCTGCTCAACCTGTCGTTGATCGGCGCGGCGCTGCTGCTGACGCCGCTGGTCAGTGAGCCATCCCTGGCGCTCGCCTGGGGGGTGCTGATCGCCGGTGCCGCCCAGCTGCTCTTCCAGGTGCCCTTCCTGGCACGGCTGGGGCTGATCCCCAGGCCCTGGCCACACTTCGCCCATGACGGTGTGCGACGCATCCTCAGGCTGATGGCACCGGCGTTGTTCGGCGTCTCGGTATCACAGATCAACCTGCTGCTGGATACCGTGCTGGCCTCGCTGCTGGCGGCGGGCAGCGTCTCCTGGCTCTATTACTCGGATCGCCTGGTGGAGCTGCCGCTGGGGGTGTTCGGCATCGCCATCGGCACGGTGATCCTGCCGGCGCTGTCCAAGCGTCACGCCGAGCAGTCCGGAGAGCACTTCGCGCGGATGCTCGACTGGGCGATCCGCGCCGTGCTGTTGCTGGGGCTGCCGGCGGCGCTGGCGCTGGCGCTGCTGGCCGAACCGCTGCTGATCACGCTGTTCCACTACGGCGCCATGACCGATCATGATATCGCCATGGCGGCGATGAGCCTGCGGGCCTATGCCCTGGGGCTGGTGGCCTTCATGCTGATCAAGGTGCTGGCGCCGGGCTTCTTTGCCCGCCAGGATACCAAGACGCCGGTCAAGATCGGGATCGTGGCGATGGTCGCCAACATGGTCTTCAACCTGATCCTGATCTGGCCGCTGGCCCACGCGGGGCTGGCCCTGGCCACGGCGCTGTCGGCCTTTCTGAATGCCGGCCTGCTGGGTCTCCTGCTGCGCCGTGAGGGTGTGCTGCGCTTCCAGCCGGGATGGGGCCGCTATGCCGTGCAGCTGTTTGGTGGCTGCGCGGTCATGGGGGTGGGGCTGGCCTGGTTGACGCCCGAGTGGCAGGCCTGGCTCGATTGGTCGCTGTGGCGTCGGGTCGGTTGGTTGGCCGCGCTGGTGGTCGCCGGGGCGGGTGCCTACTTCGCCTGGCTGGTGGCCCTCGGCGTGCGACCGCGGCATTTTCGGATCAACGGCTGATGGCCAAGCCGGGTCGGCTGTCAAGGGGCCCTCGGTCCGTTATAATCGAGCATCTTTCACCTCCAGCGCGATGACGCCCATGCAAGTGATTCGAGGACTGCACAACCTGCGCGAGGAACACCGGGGCTGCGTGGCGACCATCGGCAACTTCGATGGTGTGCACCGCGGCCATCAGGCGATCCTCGATCAGCTGCGCGAGCGGGCACGAACGCTGGGCTTGCCGGTCACGGTGGTGGTCTTCGAGCCCCAGCCCCGCGAGTTCTTCGCCGGCGCTCAGGCGCCGCCGCGGCTGAGCCGGCTGCGCGACAAGGTCGAGCGGCTGGCCGCCCATGGTGCCGATCGGGTGTTGTGCCTGCCGTTCAACGACACGCTACGCTCGCTGACCGCACGGGCCTTCATCGAGCGGGTGATGGTCGAGGGGCTCGGTGTGCGCCACCTGGTGGTCGGCGACGACTTCCGCTTCGGCTGCGATCGGCGCGGCGACTTCGCGCTGCTGGAGACGGTGGGCCGCGAGCGGGGCTTCGAGGTGGAGCATACCCGCAGCTTCCTGCTCGATGGCGAGCGGGTCTCGAGTACCCGCGTGCGCACCCTGCTGGCCTGTGGCAACTTCGCCCAGGCCGCGCGCCTGCTAGGGCGTCCCTATCGGCTCGCCGGCCGGGTGGTGCGTGACCGCCAGCTCGGGCGCACCATCGGGGTGCCCACCGCCAACCTGCCGCAGTCGGCCCGCACCCTGGCGTTACAGGGCGTCTACGCGGTCATCGCCGAGCTGCCCGATGGCCGCCGCCTGGCCGGTGTGGCCAATGTCGGTTGGCGGCCCACGGTGGGTAGCCAGCGGCCGGTGCTCGAGGTGCACCTGTTCGACTTCGACGACGACCTCTACGGCCAGACCCTGCGCGTGCTGCCCTGCGCCAAGCTGCGCGGTGAGGTGAAGTTCGATGGCCTCACGGCCCTCAAGGCGCAGATCGGCGACGATCAGGCGCGGGCGCGGGGCTTCTTCGCCACGGCGGACGATTCTCTTCCTCTGGCATCGGCGCCGTTGGCGCGCGAGGCCGTGACTTCCGATTCCTCGGCGGGCCAGCCCGCCGACCACGACGACGGCTGACCCCCAGGATATGAGCGACTACAAGCACACTCTGAACCTGCCAGAAACCGCCTTCCCCATGCGCGGCATGCTGCCCAAGCGTGAGCCCGCGCGGGTGGCTCAGTGGCAACAGCTGGACCTCTATCGGCGGCTGCGCGAGGCGCGCCAAGGGCGCGAGGTCTTCGTGCTCCACGATGGCCCCCCCTATGCCAATGGCAGCATCCACATCGGTCACGCCGTCAACAAGATCCTCAAGGACATCATCGTCAAGTCCAAGAACCTGGCCGGGTTCGACGCGCCCTATGTGCCGGGCTGGGACTGCCATGGCCTGCCGATCGAGCACAAGGTAGAGACCACCCACGGCAAGCATCTGGCGGCCGATCAGGCCCGTGGACTGTGTCGCGAATATGCCGCCGAGCAGATCCAGGGCCAGCTGTCCGACTTCGTGCGCCTGGGCGTGATCGGCGATTGGGACAGCCCCTACCGCTCCATGGACTACGCCAACGAGGCCGGTGAGATCCGTGCCCTGGCCGACATGGTCGAGGGCGGCTACGTGTTCAAGGGCCTGAAGCCGGTGAACTGGTGCTTCGACTGCGGCTCGGCGTTGGCCGAGGCCGAGGTGGAGTATGCCGACAAGAAGTCCGAGGCCATCGACGTGGCCTTCGCCTGTGCCGAGGACGACAAGCTGGCCGCGGCCTTCGGCCTCGCGAGCCTGCCCAAGTCGGCGGCGGTGGTGATCTGGACCACCACGCCCTGGACGATCCCGGCCAACCAGGCGCTGAACGTGCACCCCGAGTTCACCTATGCGCTGGTCGACACCGGCGACCGCCTGTTGCTGCTGGCCGAGGATCTGGTGGTGTCCTGCCTCGAGCGCTTCGGCCTGGAGGGCGAGATCATCGCCACCGCCACCGGCGAGCGCCTGGAGCGAGTCGAGTTCGCCCACCCGATCTATGATCGCCGTGCCCCGATCTTCCTGGCCGACTACGTGACGATCGACGAGGGCAGCACCGGCATCGTGCACTCGGCGCCGGTCCACGGCGTCGACGACTTCGACTCCTGCCGCCGCTACGGCATGGATTTCAGCGACTTCATCAGCGTGGTCAAGGGCGACGGCGTGTATGTCGATGACCTGCCGTTCTTCGGCGGCCAGCTGATCTGGAAGGCCAACCCGCAGATCGTCGCCAAGCTCCGTGAGCTGGGGGCGTTGATGGATCACAAGACCATCAACCACAGCTACATGCATTGCTGGCGCCACAAGACGCCGGTGATCTATCGCGCCACCGCCCAGTGGTTCGTCGGCATGGACCTGACCGGCCGCGATGGCCGCACCCTGCGTGAGAAGGCGCTGGAAGGCATCGAGGGCACCGCCTTCACCCCCGGCTGGGGCCAGGCACGGCTGCACTCGATGATCGCCAATCGCCCCGACTGGTGCATCTCGCGCCAGCGTAACTGGGGCGTGCCGATCCCGTTCTTCCTGCACAAGCAGACCGGTGAGCTGCATCCGCGTACCGTCGAGCTGGTGGAGAGCGTGGCCAGCCGCGTCGAGGCCGAGGGCATCGACGCCTGGTTCCGCCTCGAGCCGGCGGAGCTGCTGGGCGGCGAGGCCGCCGACTACGAGAAGGTCACCGATACCCTGGACGTGTGGTTCGACTCCGGCACCACCCACCGCCATGTGCTGCGCGGCTCGCACCCGCATGGTCACGCCGAGGGGCCGATCGCCGATCTGTACCTGGAAGGCTCGGATCAGCACCGCGGCTGGTTCCATTCCTCGCTGCTGACCGGCTGCGCCATCGACGGCCATCCGCCTTACCGGGGGCTGCTGACCCATGGCTTCACCGTGGATGCCCATGGCCGCAAGATGTCCAAGTCGATGGGCAACGTGGTGGCGCCGCAGGAGGTGATGGACAAGCTGGGCGCCGACATCCTGCGCCTGTGGGTCGCCTCCACCGACTACGGCGGCGAGATGGCGGTCTCCGACGAGATCCTCAAGCGCACCGCCGATGTCTATCGTCGCATCCGCAACACCTCGCGGTTCCTGTTGGCCAACCTCAATGGTTTCGAGCCGAGCCGCGATGCGGTGGCGTTCGATGAGATGCTGGCCCTGGACCGGTGGGTCGTCGACCGCGCCGCCCAGCTGCAGGCCCGCATCGAGACCGCCTACGAAGAGTACCGCTTCCTCGATGTCTACCAGCAGGTGCACGGTTTCTGTGCCCGCGAGCTGGGTGGCTTCTATCTGGATGTGATCAAGGACCGCCAGTACACCACCCAGGCCGATTCGCTGGCCCGGCGCAGCGCCCAGACCGCGCTCTACCACGTGGTCGAGGCGCTCGTGCGCTGGGTGGCGCCGATCCTCTCCTTCACCGCCGAGGAGATCTTCGAGCACATCCCGGGCAAGCGTGCGGAGAGCGTGCTGCTCGAGGAGTACTACTCCGGGCTCGAGACCCTGGACGACTCGGCCGAGATGGGACGCGGCTTCTGGGAACGGGTGCTGGAGATCAAGCAGGCCGTCAACAAGTGCCTGGAAGACGCGCGCAACGCCAAGGCCATCAAGGGTAGCCTGGCCGCCGAGGTCACTCTCTACGTGGATGATGCCCTGCAGGCGACGCTGGCCAAGCTCGGCGACGAGCTGCGCTTCGTGATGCTGACCAGCGAGGTCCACCTGGCGCCGCTGGCGGCGGGCGAAGGCGCCGAGGCCACCGAGCTGGAGGGCCTGAAGGTCGCGGTCGCGGCGAGCCTGCATACCAAGTGCGAGCGCTGCTGGCACCATCGCGAGGACGTCGGCACCCACCAGGGGCACGACGATCTCTGCGGCCGCTGCGTGAGCAACCTGCCGGATGGCTCCGGCGAGACCCGTCATTATGCGTGAGGTGGGCACCATGCCCGAGATTCCCGAGGGCGCCGAGACGGCGCCCATGCACAAGCCGCTGCGCTGGTTGTGGCTAGCCGTGGCCTGGGTCGTGTTGGACCTGGGCAGCAAGGCGCTGGCCTCCGGCATGCTCGACTATGCCCGGCCGCTCGAGGTGCTGCCGTTCTTCAACCTGACGCTGCTGCACAATACCGGCGCGGCCTTCAGCTTCCTGGCCGACCACCCGGGCTGGCAGCGTTGGCTGTTCGCGGCCATCGCGGTGGCCGCGAGCATCGGCCTGACGCTGTGGATGAAGCGCTTGAAGGCGAGCGAGCGTCTGCTGGCGGTATCGCTGGCGCTGATCATCGGCGGTGCGCTTGGCAACCTCTACGACCGGCTGGTGCACGGCTACGTGGTGGATTTCCTCTCCTTCCACGCCGCCGGCTGGTACTACCCGGCCTTCAATGTCGCGGACATCGGCATCACCCTGGGCGCCATCGGGCTGATCTGGGAGTCGACCATCGGCGAGCGCCGCCGGGCGCGGCGCGCCTGACGCGACCTTCACGACCGTTTCGAGAGAATCTATGAGCGATATACAAGGCCTGAGCATCGACGAGGGCATGGAAATCACCCTGCACTTCACCCTCAAGCTGGAAGATGGCACCCAGGTGGACTCGACCCGCGACAAGGCGCCGGCGACCTTCCAGTTGGGTGACGGCAACCTGCCGCCGGGTTTCGAACAGCCGATCAAGGGAATGAGCGCGGGCGAGTCCGGTAGCTTCGCGATCACCCCGGAGCACGCTTTCGGCCAGCACAACCCGCAGAATATTCAGGTCATCAAGCGTGAGGACTTCACCAGCGAGGACCCCGAGGAAGGCATGGTGATGTCCTTCGCCGATGCGGCCGGCGGCGAGCTGCCCGGCGTGATCAAGAGCGTCGACGACGAGCGTGTCGAGGTGGACTTCAATCATCCCCTGGCGGGGCGTACCCTGACCTTCGAGGTCGAGGTGATCGAGGTCAAGCCGGCCACCACCCACTAGGAAAATACTGATTTCCTGCCGCTCGGTCCTGTGCTCCGACGGCAGCCAGCCTTTCTTCGCTCGCGACGGAAGTCAGCACTTTCCGGCTTGTGATGACACGGCTGGGGCTGTCCTCGGCGGTTAAACGATGCCAACGCATCAAGGCAAGGCAACCTATGCAAGCTAATTCTGTGCAGATCAAACTGGCCAATCCGCGTGGCTTCTGTGCCGGCGTCGATCGCGCCATCGATATCGTCAACAGCGCGCTGGATGTCTTCGAGCCGCCCATCTACGTGCGCCACGAGGTGGTGCACAATCGCTTCGTGGTCGACAGCCTGCGGGAGCGAGGGGCGGTCTTCGTCGAGGAGCTCGATGAGGTGCCCGACGACGTGATCGTCATCTTCTCCGCCCATGGCGTGTCCCGCGCCGTGCAGGAAGAAGCCGAGCGGCGTGGCCTCAAGATCTTCGATGCCACCTGCCCGCTGGTGACCAAGGTGCACATGGAAGTGCTGCGCTATGCGCGCCACGGCCAGGAATGCATCTTGATCGGCCACCAGGGGCATCCCGAGGTCGAGGGCACCATGGGGCGCTATGACACCTCGCATGGCGGGCACATCTACCTGGTCGAAGACGAGGATGACGTGGCGAGGCTCGAGGTGAAGGACCCGAGCCGAATCGCCTTCGTCACCCAGACCACGCTGTCCATGGACGATACCGCCCGGGTGATCGATGCCCTGCGCGACAAGTTCCCCGAGATCCAGGGGCCGCGCAAGGACGATATCTGCTACGCGACCCAGAACCGTCAGGACGCGGTGCGCGAGCTGGCCGCGGGCAGCGACCTGCTGCTGGTGGTGGGCAGCACCAACAGCTCCAACTCCAATCGTCTGCGAGAGCTCTCCGAGCGGATGGGCACCTCGGCCTACCTGATCGACAACGCCGAACAGCTCGATCCCGCCTGGTTCGAGGGCGTGAACGTGGTGGGCGTGACCGCCGGGGCCAGCGCCCCCGAGGTGCTGGTGAAGGGCGTGATCGAACGGTTGCAGGAGCTGGGCGCACAAGCGCCCGAGGAGCTCGCCGGTCGCGAGGAGACGATCACCTTCTCCATGCCCCGTGAGTTGCGCGAGCGGGTGATCGCCAGCGAGTGATGCGCCCGTGAGTGAGCGCCTTGGACACCGCCATCGCCCCGCGATGGCGGTGTTTTTGTGCATGGGTGCGTCCCGGCAGGGGCGCTGGCGATGCTCCGCCGATGGCACGACCTTGGGCGCAGGGCGTGAGCCCGAAGCCCCATGAACCTCAGGCGTCAACATGAGATGGGGCTATCGGATGCACGCTCCATGGGCCCTATCAGGGAGGTGCGGTCTTGGGACATACTGAAACGACATATCACCAGGCAGGGCAGTGAGTGTGACTCAGGCCAGACACCAAGAAGCGGCTCGCCACCTGCCGCCGGGGCGGAGAGTGCGAGGCTTCACGCTGATCGAGCTGATCATCGTCGTGGCGATCATCGCCATCCTGGCGGCCATCGCCTACCCCCGCTATACGGGCTACGTGGAGCGCTCGCGAGTCACGGATGGGCAGGCGGGGCTGATGCAAGCCGCCGGGGAAATGGAGCGCTGTTATACCCAGCGTTATGCGTATGAGGCGTCGTGCCTACAGACGACGGCCTCGCCCGACGGGGTGTATCCCACGATCGAGTTCGAGGGTGAGCCCGGGAGCACCTTCACGCTGCAGGCCACGGGCGGCAAGCGGGTTTCCTCTGGCTGCCAGACCCTATGGGTGAAAAGCGATGGCAGCCGTGGCCCCGAGGCCTGCTGGGATTGAGCATGCGGGAATCGTCAGGCTTCACGTTGATCGAGCTGCTGGTGACGCTTGCCGTGGTCGTGATCCTGGCCACCGTGGCGCTGCCGGGCTTCCAGCATATGCTGGCCGACAATCGTGTGCGGTCCGGCTATAACGAGGTGCTCGTCGGGTTGAATGTCGCCCGGAGCGAGGCGATCAAGCGACGCCAGGCGGTGACCTTCGAGATGGCGGATGCCGCGTCCTGGGGGTATCGAGTGACAGTGGAAGACACTTCTGAGCCGCTGCGTGTGCGGCGTGCCGGAGATGGCATGTTAACGGTGGACGATGAGGATTTCGCGGTGACGTTCGACGCCCTGGGCAAGGCCACCAACTGCACCTCCGGCTGCCGCCTGACCCTGATGCGTTCGGGGGCCGACGCGCGGGTGGTCGGCGTGAGCCCGCTGGGGCGTGTCGGCCGAGGCTCGTCATCATGAGCTCGCGAGGATTTACCCTGATCGAGGCGCTGGTGGCGTTACTGGTGCTCTCCATCGGCCTGCTGGGTATCGCCGCGATGCAGCTCAAGTCCCTGCAGGGCGCTCATGCCGCCTATCAGCGCTCCATCGCCAGCCTGGCGGCACAGGATGCGCAGGAAAGGCTCTGGGCCGGGCTGGCCGAATCCGGAAGCCTGACATGTCCCGCTGAAGGTGAGGTCAATGGCCCCGCCGGGACATGGCATGCGCAGTGGGAAACCTTCCTGCCGGGGCTCGATCCAGCGCCCCTCGAGTCATCGGGTGAGTGTGAGTTCGATCTGACGCTGACATGGGAGGATGAGCGCTTTGCGGGTGAGGCGGCGCCAGCGCTGACCTATACCATCAGGCTACCAGAGGGGGCGGGCGGTGCAGAAGAATAAGGGCTTCTCGCTGGTCGAGCTGATGGTCGCCATGGTCATCGGCCTGATCATCATTCTTGGCGCCGGCCAGCTTTTCCTGACGGTGTTTCAGACCCATCGACAGGTGGAACGGCTGGGCGAGAAACAGGCGGCGGTGAACTTCGCCGCCGAGAGCCTGTTGAGGGACGTCAGGCGAGCGCATCATGACCCTGGTGGTGATCCATGGAAGGACGCTAGCGGCACGCTCGAGCTGAGTGTTCCCAATCGCTCCGATGTCGGGAGCTCGGGCTGTTCCGAGGGTGCCCCGGTCAAGAAACAATATAGTTTACGTTCGAGTGCCGAGACCGGCGAAGCCTTCTTGCATGTCGAGGTTAGCTGTAATGACAAGGTCGCTTACGATGACGATGTCGTCGGAGGTTTTTTCGGCGATGGTGAGGGCGGCGATACCCCCGGGTTCGAGGTTGATGACGCGGAATGGCCCGATGATGGCGTTTTACGGATCACGTTTCGTTTGATGGCGACGGATGGGTCCCGCAAGTTTGAGGCTTTGACATTCTCAGCGGTGAATCGTACGGCGGCGGTGGCGAGCGGCCTTGGGGATAGCGATCATGGCGGCGGTGACGGCGGTGACGGCGGTGACGGCGGTGACGGCGGTGACGGCGGTGATAGCGGTGACGGCGATGATAACGACGATGACGGTGTGTGCGCGTGGCCTCCTCCCCTGAGTTGGTTTTTGTGCTGATGCGGAGGGGAAGTCGATGAGACGCAGGCAGCAAGGTGCCGCCTTGGTTGTGGTTCTCTCGCTATTGACGATGTCGCTGATGCTGGGGGTGACGAGTATGCAGTCGTCCATGATCGATGAGCGGTTGGCGGGTAATTATCGGGCGCAGTCCGAAGCACAGATGGCCGCCGAGTATGGTGGATCCGCCGAATTCCCGGGTTCCGCTAGTCATGGTAAGGGTGTTTCTTGTGCCGATGCGGCAGAGTATCCCAATGCAAATGTCGGGCTGGAAGAGTGGGGCGATGAAAGGAGTGCGGGGGCAGAAGGTGTTTATTACAGGAGCCTTACCTGCACCAACTCAGAGGGGCGAGACGTCCAGCTGTTCATGGGCTATGTAAGGCCTGGAGATGTGATTATTGCTCATCGCTTCTTGATGGTGGGCGAGGGGGCGGAAGATGAGGCCGGTGTGCCATTCCCCGATGGTATCTTTGATTATGCGATCCTTTCGGGTGGTCCTTACACGATGAATCCTGCCTCGTCGGTCTCGGGAGAGTCGAAGATGAATGCCGGCACGCACAATGTGCCCGATCCTAGGTCTCGACACCCCGCAGACCCTACCCGGACAGGATTTATTGATGAGGTGAAAGCCAAACTTGCCTCGGGGGATGGGGCGGTTGTCGAGAGCTGTGACTCGAGTTTTTCGCGGGGAGCGGCCAGCATCGTGTTTTGTGATGGTGTCTTCGAGGGAGACGTCGACTCCCGGCTCGATGGAATGACGGTCGTGGCGGATGGCAGTTTAGGGGGAAAGAAAGGGCTGAAGGTCAAGGGAGATGTCGCGGCGTCGTTTGTCTCCAGTGGTGAGATACGTTTCAAGGGTTTCGGAAATAAAGAGATAAGCGGGCTGATCTGGGCGAGTGGTAGCATCAGCCTCTCGGGAAGGTCCAATATCTCAGGCAGTATTGTTTCCAATGGGGCGATTGCCTTCAATGGTAGAACCGAGGTGACAGGCGGGGAGCCGGACGAACCGGGCGAAGTCGAGAGTGGAGGCATGCTGTGGGAGCCCATGTGAAGGCGGGCCTCATGCACGTCCCGGCCGCGAGGCCGTCCCCTCTAAACGAATCGTAGCGCGGGGTGCTATTCCTGGCGGGAAGTTCGAGGGATGCTCCGGTGAAGCATCGGGTCAGCAGGCCGGGTTCAGCACTCCGGCCTATCGGGTTCGATACGCACTCGCCCCATGTTGCTGAGAATGACCTTGGCGCCCTCATCCTGCCTGCCGCACAGCCGGAAGGTGCCGTTATACCCTGAGGCGCGCCCCAGCGCCGCGTAGCGGACCGGGCGGTCATCGTTGCGATAGGTCAGGGCCGGCAGGTGACTCTCGCCGAACGTCCGTATCAATTCATCGCCGGGCTTCCCCTGCCCATCGAAGAGGGCCAGGGTCGTTAGCCAGGCCTGGCCATCGGCATCGTCATCGAGCGCGCACTGGGCCATGTCCTCGCTGGGGCACAGGGTGACGGTGTGTCGGCGGGTGATGGCGACACTACGCGTCATGGCGAGTGCCGTCTTCAGCCGCATCACCTCGACGGCGACCTCGTTGCGCGCCATGAGCCGCTGGAAGCCGGGCACGGCCACGGTGACCAGGATCACGACCACCGCGAGTGTCACCAGCAGCTCGATCAGGGTGAAGCCGGTGTCGGTGGGCTTTGGCCATCCTCCGGTCTTCTCGGTAAGGTGTTGAGCTTGGGTGGCGCCGGGTGCCATGTCGCCCTCCCGGGAGAACTCTCGGTTTGCTTCACGGTACCCGTTTACTATCGATCAGGCGCCTTATTCCTTCCGTCAGTCAACTCGGACACGTTTCGTGAGCGATTTCCTCGTCGTGGGCGGGGGCGTCATCGGCATGATGACGACCCTGCAACTGGCCGATGCCGGCCATGCTGTCACCCTTCTCGAACGCGGCCGCTGTGGCCGTGAAGCCTCCTGGGCGGGGGGCGGCATCGTCTCACCGCTCTACCCCTGGCGCCATTCGGCCCCCATCTCGCGCCTCGCGAGCTGGTCGGAGGGCAGCTATCCGGCGCTGGCCCTGCGCCTGTGCGAGGAGACCGGGATAGACCCGGAGTACCGCCAGAAAGGGCTGCTCTACCTGAGTGTGGCCGACGAGGCCCAGGCCATGGGCTGGGCCCGAGAGGTGGGCAAGCCGTTGGAACGGGTTTCCTCCAGCTTTCTCTATGCCAAGGAGCCGCAGGTCGCCCCGGGCCTCGAGGAGGCGCTGTGGATGCCGACCCTGGGCAGCCTCCGCAACCCGCACCTCGGCCAGGCGCTGCGCCGTCGGCTCGAAGACATGCCTCGTGTCACGCTGCGTGAAGGCTGCGAGGTCACGGGCTTTCGTGGGGCCGAAGGCCGCGTGACGGGCGTCGAGACCTCGGAGGGCCCCGTCGCGGGCGCACGCACGATCGTCTGCGGTGGCGCCTGGGCGGCGGGGCTGCTCGAGCGGGCCGGCGTCGCGCTGCCGATCCGCCCGGTGAAGGGGCAGATGATCCTGTTCAAGGCGCCGCCGGGGCTGGTGAAGCGGGTCGTGCTGCGGGATGGTCGCTATGTGATTCCTCGCGCCGATGGTCGCGTGCTGGCCGGCTCGACCCTCGAGGAACGCGGCTTCGACAAGACGCCGGACGATGACGCGCGGGCGTCATTGCGGGAGTCGGCGATCGGGATCGTGCCGGCGCTGGCCGAATGCGAGATCGAGCATCACTGGGCGGGGCTGCGCCCGGGGTCGCCAGACGGGGTGCCATTCATCGGCCCGGCGCCGGGCGTGGAAGGGCTCTACGTCAATGCCGGCCACTATCGCAATGGCCTGGTGCTGGCCCCGGCCTCGACGCACCTGTTGGTCGATGAACTGCTGGGCCGCGAGCCGATCCTCGATCCGATGCCGTATCGCCTTGAGACGCGACTGGCGGCTTCGAGGTAAGCATGCGGCCCGTCGGGCGCGCCTTCAGTCTTCGCGCCGGCGTTCTTGCAGGAACTTGTCGCGGTGGTCGGTGGAGCAGAACCATTCGCCACGTTCGCGCAGGGCGTCGTTTTCCGGGAGGTGGACCCGACACCAGGCGCAGCGCACCATCTGCCCGCCCTGTTGGGAGGGCTGGGCGTTGTCTTCGCGTTCGAGCTTCCATTCGCGATACATGCGATAGAGCTTGAGGCCGGCGAAGAACAGCACGGCGAAGATGATCAGCCGGATCAGCAAGAGGTTCATCCTTAAGCGCTCCCTGTAGCGTATCGACCGCCTTTGCCACTCGACCGCCCTTGCGGGACAATGCGGGTATCCATGGATTCTCGAGAGATTTCTACGCCCATGCAAGACCTAACGCTGGTGATGGCTCAGTTGGACCCCCTGGTGGGGGACATTCCTGGCAACACCGACCGGGCCATCGAGACGGTTCGCGAGGCGCGCATCGAGCATGGTGCCGATATCGTCGTGTTGCCCGAATTGTTCCTGACCGGCTATCCACCGGAGGATCTGCTGCTGCGCCCCTCCATGGAGACGCGCCTGCGCGAGGCGCGGGCGCGAATGGCCGAGAAGATGTCCCGCGACGTGATGGTGATCGTCGGCTATCCGGGCCGCCGCGAGGGGCAGAACTGGAACCTGGCCGGCGTGCTCTACAACGGCGAATGGCTCGATGAGTACGCCAAGCAGGCGTTGCCCAACTATGAGGTGTTCGACGAGCAGCGCTACTTCGCCGTGGGTACCCGGCCGCTGGTGATCGAGCACAAGGGCGCGGCGCTGGGCATCCTGATCTGCGAGGACATCTGGGACGAGACGCCGGTTCAGCAGGCACGGGAGGCCGGGGCCGAGGTGCTGGTCACGCTCAATGCCTCGCCCTTCCACCAGGACAAGCCCACCGAGCGCCTGGCGTTGCTCGAGCAGCGCGCCCGGGAGGTGTCGCTGCCGATCGTCTACGTCAATCAGATCGGCGGCCAGGATGAGCTGGTGTTCGACGGCGGCTCGGCCTGTGTCGACGCCGACGGCCAGCTGCGGGTGCAGGCCCCGCATTGGGCGGTGGGGCTGATGCCGGTGCAGTTCGTGCGCGAGCAGTCGCGCTGGGTGCCTCAGGCCGGCGAGGTCGACGAATCGGTCGAGCCGGAGGAAGACCTCTACTGCGCGTTGGTCACCGGGCTGCGCGACTACGTCAACAAGAGCGGCTTTCAGGGTGTGGTGCTGGGGCTCTCCGGCGGCATCGACTCGGCGCTGTCGCTGGCCATCGCGGTGGATGCGCTGGGCCCGCAGCGCGTGCATGCGGTGATGATGCCGTATCACTACACCGCCGACATCTCCAAGCAGGATGCCGCCTCCCAGGCCGAGCTGCTCGGGGTGGACTACGAGGTGATGCCTATCGAGCCGATGGTTGAGTCGTTCATGTCGACCCTGGCCGAGAGCTTCGCCGGTACCGAGCGTGACACCACCGAGGAGAACCTGCAGTCGCGCTGCCGCGGCGTGCTGCTGATGGCGATCTCCAACAAGAAGGGCCTGATGGTGCTCACCACCGGCAACAAGAGCGAGATGGCGGTGGGCTACGCGACCCTCTATGGCGACATGGTGGGGGGGTACAATGCCATCAAGGACGTGTACAAGACCTGGGTCTATCGCCTGGCACGCTGGCGCAACACCCAGTCGCCGGCGATCCCCGAGCGGGTCATCGAGCGGCCGCCGACCGCCGAGCTGGCGCCGGACCAGCAGGACAGCGATTCGCTGCCGGACTACGACGACCTGGATGCCATCCTGATGGCCTACATCGAGGGCGACATGAGCGCCGAGGCGATCATCGACGCCGGCTTCGAGCGTGAGGATGTCTACAGGGTCGTGCGGTTGGTCGATCGCTGCGAGTACAAGCGGCGCCAGGCGCCGGTGGGCGTGCGGGTGACCCGCCGCGGCTTCGGGCGTGACCGTCGCTACCCGATCGTCAATGGCTGGCAGCCGGGGGAGTAAGCCCTCCGGGCGGCGCTTAGCGGCAAACGCCGAGCGACAAGAAACCCCGAAGGCGTCGGCCTTCGGGGTTTCTTTATGCGTCGAGCGGTTTCATGCAGCAGCTTGTCAGGCGCTGATCGGGTCCGCCTTGACGTATTGAGGATCGAAGGTGCGGCCATCGAGCCGCGGGTGGTCCGGGGCGTTGTCGATCAGCACCCGCAGGGTCTCCTGGGCGCGCTCACCCATGTCGAGCCCGACGTAACCCTCGACCATCGTCGCCAGCGCATCGCGGGTGGCCTGCGCCTCGGGGTAGTGCTCGATGACCCAGCGGCCGCGTTCCACGGCGGCCAGGTAGGCGCCCTTGCGCAGATAGAAGTCGGCCACCTGAAGCTCGTGGCGGGCCAGCAGGTTGCGCAGGTAGACGATGCGCTGCTCGGCATCCGGCGCGTACTGGCTGTCGGGGAAGCGCTGGACCAGCTCGCGGAAGTCGGAATAGGCATCGCGAGTGGCGCCCAGGTCACGCTTGGAGATGTCGATCAGCTTGAGCCCTTCGAGGCTGAAGCGTCCCGCCTGCCAGGCGGACAGGCCGCGCAGGTAATAGGCGTAGTCGACCTGGGCGTGATCCGGGTGCAGGCGAATGAAGCGGCTGGCCGCGGCCCGGGCCTTCTCCCAGTCGTTGGTCTCGTAGTAGGCGTAGATCAACTCCAGCTGGGCCTGCTCGGCGGTGTCGCCGAACGGGAAGCGGGTGTCGATGGCCTCGAGCCGGTTGACGGCGGTGGTGAAGCGCCCGCCTTCCAGCGCCGAGCGCCCCTCGTCGTAGAGCTGACGCTCCTGCAGGTCCGGGGCTTCCTGCTCTTCGGCGGTGCTGGCACAGCCGGCCAGCAGGGCGCTCGCCAGCAACATGACGGCCAGGCGGGGTCCGGTCGTGATAACGCGCATCGTGATCCTCGTGTCAAACAACCCTGGGTGGCCGTGCTAGAATCGGCCCGAATTCGCCCACTATAAAGCACCTCGTGGCAAAACGCAGTCACCGTACCGCGTGCACTGTCGCGAAGCGCTCCACCGCCCAGACGGATGATCATCGAGTCCATGTCCCAGACCTTCGAAGCCCAGCACCGCGTCCCCGAGCACATGGCCGGCCTGCGCCTCGACCAGGCCGCCGCCGACCTCTTCTCCGACTTCTCCCGGGAACGCCTCAAGGCCTGGATCAAGGACGGCGCCCTGACCCTGGATGGCCGCCCGGCCAAGCCCCGCGACAAGGTCCATGGCGGTGAGGCCGTGGCGCTGACCGCGGTGGTCGAGGACGACGCTCGCTTCGAGCCTCAGGACATTCCCCTGGAGGTGGTGTTCGAGGACGACGAGGTGCTGGTGATCAACAAGCCGCCCGGCCTGGTGGTGCACCCGGCCGCCGGCAACCCCGATGGCACCCTGCTCAATGGCCTGCTGCATTACTGCCCCACGCTTGCCACCGTGCCGCGGGCCGGCATCGTCCATCGCCTGGACAAGGACACCAGCGGGCTGATGGTCGTGGCCAAGACCCTGGCCGCGCAGACCGCGCTGGTGGAGCAGCTGCAGGCGCGAACCGTGTCCCGCGAGTATGACGCCGTGTCGGTCGGGGTGATGACCGCCGGCGGGCGCGTGGAGGCGGCCATCGGCCGCCACCCTAAGGATCGCAAGCGTCAGGCGGTGACGGCGTCCGGCAAGCCGGCGGTGACGCGCTATCGGGTGGTGGAGCGCTTCCGCGCTCACACTCATGTGCGCTGCAAGCTCGAAACCGGGCGCACCCACCAGATCCGCGTGCACCTGTCGCACCTGCGCTATCCGCTGATCGGCGATCCGGTCTATGGCGGGCGCCTGAAGCTGCCGGCCGGGGCCGGGGAGACGCTCAAGGAGGTGCTGCGCGAGTTCCCTCGCCAGGCCCTGCATGCCCGCAAGCTGGCCTTCGTGCATCCGGCCAGTGGCGAGACCCTGACCTTCCGCGCGCCGTTGCCGGATGACATGCTGATGCTGCTGGACTTCCTGCGCGAAGACCGCGAGACCCGACGCTGAGGAAACCGCGATGAGCGATGCCTTCGACCTGCGCCCGACCCTGATCCGTCCCGACTGGCCGGCGCCGGCGTCGGTGGCGGCCTGCGTCACCACGCGCGAGACCGGGCCCAGCCAGGGGCGCTTCGCCGCCTTCAATCCGGCGCAGCATGTCGGGGATAACAGCGCCCATGTGGGGTTATGCCGTCGGCAGCTGCACAAGGAGATCGGCGACGCTCGGCCGCTGCTATGGCTCGACCAATCCCACGGCGCCCGGGTCCAGTCGGAGTACGTCGAGGCCCCGCCGGAGGCCGATGCGTCGGTGGCCTTCGACCGGGGGCATGCCTGCGTGGTGCTGACCGCCGACTGCCTGCCGGTGTTCTTCTGCGACCAGGATGGCCGGCGGGTCGGCGTGGCCCATGCCGGCTGGCGGGGGCTGGCCGGTGGCGTGCTGGAGGCGACGGTGGCCGCCATGGGGGCGCCACCCGAGTCGCTGATGGCCTGGCTGGGGCCGGCGATCTCCAACGCCCAGTTCGAGGTCGGCCGCGAGGTGCGCGAGGCCTTCGTCGCCGTACAGCCCGAGGCCGCCGAGGCCTTCGTGCCGAGCCCCTACCGGCTGGGGCATTACATGGGCGACCTTTACAAGCTGGCGCGGCTACGCCTCGAGCGGTTGGGGCTCGCCCATATCAGTGGCGGCCACTTCTGCACCGCCTGCGAATCGCGTTTCTATTCCTACCGCCGCGACGATGGTGTCACCGGCCGCATGGCCAGCATGATCTGGCTCAGATGAGTCGCGGCGACGCTTGCCTTCGATCCCACCTACGCTTTCCCTGGTCGGCGACTTGAAAGCCGGCCACCCCGGCGCCATCTAAGATGTCAAGACCCATGACACCGGGCCAGGCGGCGCGTCCGATTCGCCCCGCCATCCCGACGGAGGAACGCGCATGCGAATCGACAAGTTCACCGCCAAGCTGCAGAACGCCATGGCCGATGCCCAATCCCTGGCGGTGGGGCATGGCCATAACCAGCTCGAGCCGGGCCACCTGCTGCTGGTGTTGCTCGATGCCACCGATACCGGCGTCAAGGCACTGGTGCAGAAGGCCGGCGGCGACGCCGCGCGGCTACGCGATAGCCTGGTCGGGCATCTCGACGGCCTGGCGAAGGTCGGCGATTTCGATGGTGAGGTGCAGCCCTCCCGTGACTTGATGAAGCTGTTCAACCTCACCGATCGTGAGGCCCAGAAGCGTGGCGATCAGTACATCGCCAGCGAGCTGGTGCTGTTGGCCGCGCTGGAGATGCGTCACACGGTGAGCAAGCTGCTCGGCCAGGCCGGGTTGACCCGCCAGGCGCTGGCGACCGCCATCGATGGCGTGCGCGGTGGCGAGAAGGTCAGCGACCCCAATGCCGAGGAGAGTCGTGAGGCGTTGGAGAAATATACCCTGGATCTCACCGAACGGGCGGCCAGCGGCAAGCTCGACCCGGTGATCGGCCGTGACGATGAGATCCGCCGCACCATCCAGGTCCTGCAGCGGCGCACCAAGAACAACCCGGTGCTGATCGGCGAGCCCGGGGTCGGCAAGACCGCCATCGTCGAGGGGCTGGCCAGCCGTATCGTCGATGGCGAGGTGCCGGAGGGGATCAAGAACAAGCGCGTGCTGTCGCTGGACATGGGCGCGCTGCTGGCCGGGGCCAAGTTCCGCGGCGATTTCGAGGAGCGCCTCAAGGCGGTGCTCAAGGAGCTGGCGCAGGAAGAGGGCCGGGTCATCCTGTTCGTCGACGAGCTGCATACCATGGTCGGTGCCGGCAAGGCCGAGGGCGCCATGGATGCCGGTAACATGCTCAAGCCGGCGCTGGCCCGGGGCGAGCTGCATTGCGTCGGTGCCACCACCCTCGATGAGTATCGCCAGTACATCGAGAAGGATGCCGCGCTCGAGCGTCGTTTCCAGAAGGTGCAGGTCGACGAGCCCAGCGAGGAGGATGCGGTGGCCATCCTGCGCGGGCTCAAGGAACGCTACGAAGTGCATCATGGCGTCGACATCACCGACGGCGCGATCATCGCCGCCGCCAAGCTGTCGACCCGCTACATCACCGATCGCCAGCTGCCCGACAAGGCCATCGACCTGGTCGACGAGGCCTGCTCGCGGATTCGCATGGAGCTCGACTCCAAGCCGGAGGCCATGGACCGCCTCGACCGCCGGCTGATCCAGCTCAAGATGGAGCGCGAGCACCTCAAGAAGGAGACCGACGAGGCGTCCAAGAAGCGCCTCGCGGGCCTCGAGGAGCAGATCGGCGAACTCGAGCGCGAGTATGCCGACCTCGACGAGATCTGGAAGGCCGAGAAGGCGAGCATCCAAGGGGCGGCCCAGTTCAAGGACGAGCTCGACCGCGCGCGCATCGATCTCGAGCAGGCGCGGCGCCAGGGCGACCTGGGGCGGATGTCCGAGCTGCAGTACGGGGTGATCCCCGAGCTCGAGCGCAAGATCGCCGAGACCAGTGACGTCGAGGCCGATACCGCCAAGCATCAGCTGCTGCGCTCCAATGTCACCGAGGAAGAGATCGCCGAGGTGGTGTCGCGCTGGACCGGCATCCCGGTGGCCAAGATGCTCGAGGGCGAGCGCGACAAGTTGCTGCGCATGGAGGAAGCCCTTCACGAGCGGGTCATCGGCCAGGACGAGGCGGTCACCGCGGTGGCCAATGCCGTGCGGCGCTCCCGGGCCGGGCTCGCCGACCCGAACCGTCCCAACGGTTCCTTCTTGTTCCTGGGGCCGACCGGGGTGGGCAAGACCGAGCTCTGCAAGTCGCTGGCCCACTTCCTCTTCGACACCGAGGAGGCCATGGTGCGCATCGACATGTCCGAGTTCATGGAGAAGCACTCCGTGGCGCGGCTGATCGGCGCGCCTCCCGGCTACGTCGGCTACGAGGAGGGCGGTTACCTGACCGAGGCGGTGCGCCGCAAGCCCTACTCGGTGCTGCTGCTCGACGAGGTCGAGAAGGCCCATGCCGATGTCTTCAACATCCTGCTGCAGGTACTCGAGGACGGCCGCCTCACCGATGGCCAGGGCCGCACGGTGGATTTCCGCAACACCGTGATCGTGATGACCTCGAACCTGGGGTCCGAGGTCATCCAGGGCATGGGCGGCGGCGACGGCGGCTATGCGCAGATGAAGTCCGCAGTGATGGACGTGGTCGGCAGTCACTTCCGCCCCGAGCTGATCAATCGCATCGACGAGGTGGTGGTGTTCCACGCCCTGCGCCAGGCGCAGATCCAGGCGATTGCCGCCATCCAGCTCGAGCGCCTGCGCGGGCGGCTGGCCGAGCACGAGCTGTCGCTCGAGGTCTCCGATGCGGCCATGGCGCAACTGGCCGAGGGGGGCTTCGACCCGGTGTTCGGGGCGCGGCCGCTCAAGCGGGCGATTCAGAGCCGCATCGAGAACCCGCTGGCCCAGGACCTGCTGGCCGGGGCGTTCGCGCCGGGCGACGTCATCAGGGTCGACGCCGAAGGCGAGCGCCTGGTCTTCCGGCAGTGAAACGCCCCGTGGCGTGACCGCCTGCCCCGGCCAGGCCGGGGCAGGTGGGCCGTCGCCCCGGCATCAAGCCCGCGGCGGCCGGTCGCCGCCTTCTCTCTTCTCCCCACCGGCGCCTCATTCATGGCGTGTTCCCCCTGCCTAGAGCATGGCTCCGTGCGATGACACCGGGGTTCGCGGTTGACACTTCCGCGGCGCTATTGGAATCTTGATGCATCCTGATAATCGGGCGCGGACCCCAGCGGGCGATCCCCCATTACCGCGCGAAGGGTAGGCCACGCAGCCTCTACCCGCCGAAGGACTTCCGGGTCCGGGCCAACCGCCCGGCCTGGCCAATGCCCCGACGCGGTAATCCGCCGTGGAGGGAGCGGCCGATGCGTGTCGCGCGCGACGAGCGGTCGAGCGTGATATGGCTTCGGCGTTCCCGATGAGAGTGCTGGCCCTAACAGGGCCTCAATGAGCCAGGGTTTGGCATCAGGTGCCGGCGCGACCGGCCGCGGCATACCGCCGCACTCGACCCCGTGCCCGACGTGGCGCGGATCGCACTCGAGACCTCCAGGGGAGAAACATCTGTGGAACTGCTTTCCGGCGCGGACATGATCGCCCGCTTCCTTCAAGACGAGGGCGTCGAATACATCTACGGCTATCCCGGCGGCGCTGCGCTACATATCTATGACGCCCTGTTCCGCCAGGACAAGGTCAAGCACATCCTGGTGCGCCACGAACAGGCCGCCACCCACGCCGCCGATGGCTATGCCCGGGCCAGCGGCAAGCCTGGCACGGTGCTTGTCACCTCGGGCCCCGGTGCCACCAATGCGGTCACCGGCATCGCCACCGCCTACATGGACTCGATTCCCATGGTGGTGCTGTGTGGCCAGGTGATGAGCCATCTGATCGGCGAAGACGCCTTCCAGGAAACCGATATCGTCGGCGTGACCCGGCCGATCGTGAAGCACAGCTTCTCGATCAGGCACCCGAGCGAGATTCCGGAAGTCCTCAAGAAGGCATACTACCTGGCGTCGACCGGACGCCCCGGGCCGGTGGTGGTGGACATTCCCAAGGACATGACCGCCCCCACCGAGCGCTACGAGTATATCTACCCGAAGAAGGCCAAGCTGCGTTCCTACAATCCGGTGACGCGTGGCCATACCGGCCAGATCAAGAAGGCCGTGGAGATGATGCTCAAGGCGCGTCGTCCGGTCTTCTATACCGGCGGTGGGGTGGTAACCGGCGAGGCCAGTGACGGCTTGACCGATTTGGTCAAACGGCTGGGCTTCCCGATCACCACCACGCTGATGGGTATCGGTGCCTTCCCGCAGAGCGATGACCAGAGCCTCGGCTGGCTGGGCATGCACGGCTCTTACGAGTCCAACATGGCCATGCACCACGCGGATCTGATCATCGCCATCGGGGCCCGCTTCGATGACCGGGTGACCAACAACATCTCAAAGTTCTGTCCGACGGCCAAGATCGTGCATGTGGACATCGATCCCAGCTCGATCTCCAAGACGGTGCGTGCCGACGTGCCGATCGTGGGGCCGGCGGCCAGCGTGATCAACGAGATGATCAGCCTGTTGCAGGGCCGCGAGATCGTCAGTTCCGAGGCGCTCGCCGAGTGGTGGCAGAGCATCGACGGCTGGCGCGAGGAGCGTCGTGGCAAGCTCTATGAGCCGTCCGCCGCCGGCGAGGTGCTCAAGCCCCAGGAGGTCATCGAGGCCGTCTGCCGGGCGACCCACGGCCAGGCGTACGTGACCACCGACGTGGGTCAGCACCAGATGTTCGCCGCCCAGTACTACAAGTTCGACAAGCCCAACCGCTTCGTCACCTCCGGCGGGCTCGGCACCATGGGCTTCGGTTTTCCGGCGGCCATGGGTATCAAGCAGAACTTCCCCGACGAGCAGGTGGTCTGCTTTACCGGCGAGGGCAGCTTCCAGATGATGATGCAGGAACTCTCGACCTGTAAGCAGTTCGGGGGGGGCGTCAAGATCATCAACCTCAACAATGCCTCGCTCGGCATGGTGCGTCAGTGGCAGGACCTGAACTACAAGTCTCGTCATGCGCATTCCTACATGGAGTCGCTGCCCGACTTCCAGAAACTGATCGAGGCCTATGGCTTCACCGCCCTGAAGGTGCAGACGCGAGAGGAACTCGAGTCGGCCCTGGAGAAGACCTTCGCCGACAACGATGAACTGGTGTTCCTCGATGTCGCCGTGGATCCTCACGAGCACGTCTATCCGATGCAGGTGCCCCTGGGTGCCATGCGTGACATGCTGCTTTCCAAGACGGAGCGGACCTGATGCGCCATATCATCTCGATTCTGATGGAAAACGAACCGGGCGCCCTGTCTCGCGTGGTGGGGCTGTTTTCCCAGCGCAACTTCAACATCGAAACCCTCAACGTGGCGCCCACCGAGGACGAGACCCTGTCGCGGTTGACCGTGACCACCGTCGGCGACGACCGGGTGATCGAGCAGATCACCAAACACCTCAACAAGCTGATCGACGTGGTCAAGCTGGTGGACCTGACCGAGGGTAGCCACATCGAGCGCGAGCTGATGTTGGTCAAGGTCAAGGCGCTAGGCGCGGCGCGGGATGAGGTCAAGCGCACGGTGGATATCTTCCGGGCGCAGATCGTCGACGTGACGCCGAGCCAGTACACCGTCCAGATCACCGGCGATGCCGGCAAGCTGGATGCCTTCCTCGAGGCCATGTCCCCGGTGGGGCTGCTCGAGGTGGCACGGACCGGGGTGTCGGGGATCGCGCGCGGCGACAAGGTGCTGTCGCTGTAATCGCCGATCACACTCGTCTACTCGCGTGCGAGTGCACATAAGCCGCCCTACGGGGCGGCTTTTTCGTTGACCAAAGAGCGCTTCAGCCGTGCTCCTCGACCTCGGCCCACAGGGCGTGGATCAGCGGGCTCTTCAAGCGCCGGTTGAGCACGCAGAGCCCGACGTCGTAGTGGGGTAGCTCCGGTTTGACCGGCAGCACCCGCACTCGCTCGGCCAGCGGGCTCGCCTCCAGTACGATGCCCGGTACCACGCCGACGCCGAAGCCCAGGCTGACCATGCTGACGATGGCTTCATGGCCGGTGACCTGGGCGTAGATGCGCGGTTTGACGCCGAGCGCCCGAAACCAGGTATCGATCATGTCACGCGACAGACCCGATTCGGAGAGGATCATCGGCACCTCGCGCCATTGTTCGGTGCTCGGCGATTCCGGGGTAGGGGGGATCCAGGGCCGGGGCTCCGGCGGGGCGATGAACACCAGCGGGGAGCGAGTCAGCGACTTGAAGGCCAGGGCCTCGGGGAGCCGCCGTGGGCGGGAGGTGATCGCCATGTCTTCGTCGCCCGACAGCACTCGGGACATCGCCTGGGCGGGGTCGCCGGTGTGGAGCTTGAGCTCTATGCCGGGGTGGCGGGTACGGAACTCGCTGAGCAGGTCGTAGAGGAAGCTGTAGCTGGCGGTCACCGAGCAGTAGATGCTGATCTCGCCGGTCAGCGCTTGCGCCTCGCTCATCATCGACCGGCGTAGCCGCTCCCACTCCTCCAGGGCATCGCGGGCGTAGTCATGGAAATGCTGGCCCTGGCGGGTCAGCGTGACGTGACGGTTGTCGCGCTCGAAGAGGCGCACGCCGAGGCTCTCCTCCAGCTGGCGGATGGTGCGTGAAAGCGTGGACGGGCTGACGTGGCAGGCCTCGCTGGCGCGGCCGAAGTGCCGGGTGTCGGCCAGGACGAGGAAGTGCTTCAGGGGGCGCATGTCCATAAGGTCGTCATGCCATATTCTGGGATGTGTCGTTGCAAATATAGCGTTTTACGCAATGATATGCCTGTCGTAGAGTCGTTGCATCGACCGGGCACACAGACCCGGGGCCCGACTCCCAGCGCCGCGACAAGACGGCGCGGGTGGCCATCAACGCTGATACCTCTTTTGCATACTCGTTTTCAGGAGCCTCACATGCGCGTGTATTACGACAAGGACTGCGATCTCTCCCTCATCCAGGGCAAGCAGGTGGCCATCGTGGGTTACGGCTCCCAGGGCCATGCCCACGCCAACAACCTGAAGGAGTCCGGCGTCGACGTCATCGTCGCGCTGCGTGAAGGCTCGTCCTCCGCCGCCAAGGCCGAGGCCGCCGGTCTCAAGGTCGCCTCCGTGGAAGAGGCCGCCAAGGCCGCCGACGTGGTGATGCTGTTGGCTCCCGACGAGAACCAGAAGGCCATCTATGAGCAGCAGGTCGCCCCGCACCTGAAGCAAGGCGCGACCCTGGCCTTCGCCCATGGCTTCAACATCCACTACAACCAGATCGAGCCGCGCAGCGACCTGGACGTGATCATGATCGCGCCCAAGGCGCCGGGTCATACCGTGCGCTCCGAGTTCGTCCGCGGCGGTGGCATTCCCGACCTGGTCGCCATCCACCAGGATGCGACCGGCAGCGCCAAGGAATTGGCCCTGTCCTACGCGGCAGGCGTCGGTGGCGGCCGCACCGGCATCATCGAGACGAGCTTCAAGGACGAGACCGAGACCGACCTGTTCGGCGAGCAGGCGGTGCTCTGCGGTGGTGCCGTCGAGCTGGTCAAGGCCGGTTTCGAGACCCTGACCGAGGCCGGCTATGCGCCGGAGATGGCCTACTTCGAGTGCCTGCACGAGCTCAAGCTGATCGTCGACCTGATGTACGAGGGCGGCATCGCCAACATGAACTACTCGATCTCCAACAACGCGGAGTATGGCGAGTACGTCACCGGCGGTGAGATCATCAACGAGCAGTCCCGTGACGCCATGCGCAACGCCTTGAAGCGCATCCAGACCGGCGAGTACGCCAAGATGTTCATCAACGAGGGGAACTCCAACTACCCGTCGATGACCGCGCGTCGCCGCCTGAACGCCGAGCACCCCATCGAGCAGGTGGGCGAGAAGCTGCGCGGCATGATGCCGTGGATCGCCGCCAACCAGCTGGTCGATAAGTCCAAGAATTGATCGAACGGCCCATACGGCTGACGGCAGGGGGGGCGCGGGAAACCGCGCCCCCCGTTGGTGTGGACAATGAGTCCTGCCCGGCTCTATGTGTAGAATGGGGACAACACAAGCCGCAACGGATGACACCATGAGTCAGGAACCCAGCAACCGCGATCAAGAGACGCCGCCCCGCGACGACGACGATCTGGCCAGGACTTTCCTGCGCGAGTCGGAGGTCGTCGAGGAAGCGCTGGAGGATGGCAAGACGGTCCGTCGCAAGGGGATCTACCTGCTGCCCAACCTGTTCACCACCTCGGCGCTGTTCTCCGGCTTCTTCGCCGTGGTGGCCGCCATCGACGGTGATTTTATCTCGGCCTCCATCGCCATCTTCATCGCCATGGTGCTCGACGGCCTGGATGGCCGGGTGGCGCGCCTGACCAATACCCAGAGCGCCTTCGGGGCGGAGTTCGACTCGCTCTCCGATATGCTGTCCTTCGGCGTGGCGCCTGGGCTGGTGGCCTTCACCTGGATTCTCCAGGACGTAGGCAAGACCGGCTGGGTGGTGGCCTTCCTCTATGTCGCCTGCGCCGCTCTTCGCCTGGCGCGCTTCAACGTGCAGATCGGCAGCGTCGATAAGCGATGGTTCATCGGCCTGCCGAGTCCTTCGGCCGCAGCCGTCGTCGCCGCCAGCGTCTGGACCTTCCATAGCTTCGATGCCGATGCCTTCGGCTTCAAGCTGCTGATGCTGTTCCTGGTCGGCGCGGCCGGTGTGCTGATGGTCAGCAACGTCCGCTATTACAGCTTCAAGGACGTCGACCTCAAGGGGCCCGTGCCGTTCGTCGTGTTACTGGCCATCGTGTTGGGTTTCGTGGTGATCTCCATCGAGCCATCGGTCATGCTGTTGCTGCTGTTCGGCACCTATGTCGCCTCCGGCCCGGTGTGCGCCCTATGGCGCAAGATGAAGGCGACGCCCTGAAGGGAATCGCGGTATGCTTGCTGGTCATGAACGCCCGCCTCGCGCGGGCGTTCGCGTCTCCGGGCGGCGAGTGGCGCGCTTGTGCGTCTATCCACAGGCGGTTGCTCTGGCGGAGGGGTGTGGATGGTTTGGCGTGGCGGTTGGCGTGCCTCCATTCCTGCGTCAGCGCGACGATACCGTCCGTCCCGAAATTAGCCCTTGCGTCTCTCCGCCGTAGCCCGTAAAGTACGCATCCGCTGCCGGCGACGGGCAACGTTGCAGGCGGTGATGGGTGGTAGAAGCACTTGTTTTCTTT
>NZ_SDMO01000119.1 GCF_004798905.1 Halomonas borealis
CCAATTTCCTTTGGTGCCGAGTGCAAGCTTTTTAAAGATTGACTTCACAATCTTGCCCATTTTGATTGGACTATTTATGCTTGGCTTAAGCAGTGCTTTTGCTATTCTTATCATTCGTTCGCTTTTGTGGTTACTTTTAAATAGTGACGGAGTGAATACCTATATTGGTTTACCAATGAATATTTTGACAGTTACTGTCTTTGTGCTGGTACTTTGGTTCTTTCTCCGTCACAGATTTAGCTTG
>NZ_SDMO01000120.1 GCF_004798905.1 Halomonas borealis
TTCGTCCTTTAAAATGGATGAACTTCAGGAGTTTCAAACACAAAGCTGGATAAACGCTATGAAAAATAAAAATTATGTGTTAGAACCCAGTGATTTATGGACAAGTGATTTATGGTTTGATAAAACTATAACTAGATCCCCCAAAAAGACAAAATGGAAAATCTACAATCATGGAGAGGCAAAGGGAGTGATCACTGGTGGAAATATTCAAACTTATAACCTCCAAGCTGGGACAAATTTTCTA
>NZ_SDMO01000121.1 GCF_004798905.1 Halomonas borealis
GAAAATTATGCTTTATCCTTACAAAACACCTTACACACAAAAAGAAAGGAACGCTAAACAATGATTGACACAACGCAAAACATGGATACATACCGCTTGAAAATTAAGCAGTATCTGTCAGATAAGGGCTGGACTCAACAAGCCTTAGTGCGATTAACTGGATACCCTAAGCAAGATGTATCCGCAATTCTCTTAGGGAAACAGAAAGGCACACCATACGCGAATATTTTTATTACTGCAGTAT
>NZ_SDMO01000122.1 GCF_004798905.1 Halomonas borealis
TAAGTGAGTCCCAGCCGTACGGAGCTCTGCTGATAGTCATGGTTACAATAAGTATCCATGTCGATGGTGTAAAAGTTTGTGTGCGATAGGGTTGAATGAAGTTGAAAGTCATATTTATGAACCGTACGGATCTGGGTTGGATGAAGTTGAAAGTCATATATTTAGATGAAATTGAAAGTCAGACAAATTATGACCCTCAGATGATGTGATTCCAAAAAAGCATTAGTACTATATAGTTGTTTA
>NZ_SDMO01000123.1 GCF_004798905.1 Halomonas borealis
TCTTATCGTAATTTACGTGAGCCATGATGTATACACCTTCACGTAATGAATCTGAACGTAAGCGTAGATCTTTGATTTCCCCTTTACTATTAGAGGATTTGAAGAAATAGACGTATTCACTTTCTGAATCAGAAGTGCTTCTGGTCACAGAACTCGTCTTGTTTTCCAAAGTAACTTTCGCGTAATAGTCAGTCGTGTTTAAAATATGTTTTAAAGCAAAATATCCTCCACAAAAAATAATTG
>NZ_SDMO01000124.1 GCF_004798905.1 Halomonas borealis
ATGAACCTTCTTGTGCTGTCACAGAAGCACTTGAAGAAGGTAGGATTTTAGCGAGCCGTTATGAGAACTACCTACAATTATTAACTGAAATAAACAACACGAGGGAAACTTATGCCAAACAAAGAAAAAAACAAAATTAAAGGGAACATTTGGATGAAGCAAGCCGGCTTTTTAGGTTTAGTGATTCTTTGGGGCCTTATCATTCTGTTTAAAAATAGTTTAGGAGATTGGAAGTGGCCACTT
>NZ_SDMO01000125.1 GCF_004798905.1 Halomonas borealis
ACGTACGATTTCGTTTCCGACCATATTCACACCGGGCCAGAATTTATCCAGTTTGCTGGTATTATCTGACCCATATCCTAAAGCAGTTACATAGTTAAGCAAGGCATCACGCCAAACATAAACCCCGTGTTTCGGATTGGATTTTACAGGAATCCCCCAAGTGAAGGTCGTACGACTCACAGCCAAGTCTTCCAAGCCCGGTTTAATGAAATTGTTGATCATCTCATTTTTGCGAATCTCAGG
>NZ_SDMO01000126.1 GCF_004798905.1 Halomonas borealis
CTGATCAGGTCGCTCAACGTCTTGAATTAGATAAAGTTTGGCTCATGCCCGAGGCTCTTCCTCCCCATATTGATGAGAAAAAAACAATCTCGGCTGAGCATCGTGTGAAAATGCTGGAGCTGGCGATTGCAGATAGTCCACGCTTATCGCTTGAGTTGGGAGAAGTTGCACGTGGTGGGAAATCTTACACCTATGACACGATGAAGCATCTCACTCAAGCTTATCCAGATACTGATTTTTAT
>NZ_SDMO01000127.1 GCF_004798905.1 Halomonas borealis
GACAAAAACGAGAATAAAACACAAAAAAAATAAGTGATTAAACGTGACAACGGCGGGGTTTTCCGAACGAGTGTAAAAAAAAGGGAGAAAAATCACAGTTTATTCTTGACAGAACAAATTGAGTTTGATAGAATATAATAGTTGTCGCGAGAGAGCGTATCTCTTACGAGAGCGATAGACCTTTGAAAACTGAATAAAGTAGAATGACTATATGCGAGAAGTTAACTTCTTGTATACCAACT
>NZ_SDMO01000128.1 GCF_004798905.1 Halomonas borealis
CGAAATCTTCAATGACTCTATTGGTATCCTGAGTAGGACGGAACACGTGATATTTTGTCTGAATCTGGGGGGACCACCCTCCAATCCAAAATACTTCTTACAGATCGATAGTGAACAAGTACCGTGAGGGAAAGGTGAAAAGTACTCCAGCGAGGAGAGTGAAATAGAACCTGAAACCATTAGCTTACAATCATTCGGAGCCCTATGTTTTTAACAGGGTGACGGACTGCCTTTTGCATAAT
>NZ_SDMO01000012.1 GCF_004798905.1 Halomonas borealis
ATCTGGGTGCACGCCCAGAAGGACCTGGAACTGCTCACCGAGAACGACCGCACCGAGGAGATCCGCCGCGACAGCGATCTCAAGATCAAGCGCGACCGCATCGCAGAGATCGACCGCGACGACCATCTCAGCGTGCACGGCGAGCGGCGTACGAAGATCGACGGCGACGATCACCTGAGTGTCGGCCAGACCCGCCACGAGAAGATCGGCCGCTCCCAGCTCGTCGAGGCCGGCAGCGAGGTACACCACAAGGCCGGCATGAAGGTGGTGATCGAAGCCGGCGCCGAGATCACCCTCGAAGCCGGCGGCAGCTTCGTGAAGCTCGATCCCAGTGGCGTGACCATCGTCGGGCCCAGCGTGAAGATCAACTCCGGCGGCAGCCCCGGCAGCGGCACCGGGCAGAGCGTTCAGGCACCGAAGTTGCCGGGGGAGGCGACGGAGGAGCGTCACAAGGTGGTGGCGCCCATTCGGCGTCGTGCCCAGCTCACGTCGTTGCTGAAACAGCCGGCCAGCTGCGAGATTTGTGAGGAGACCAGCGGCCAGGGGAGTAGCGAGTGAGCGCGCCAAGTCACATCACCCATGTACTGGTGGATGGGGCGCGCTATCCGGATGCGCTCAGGCGTCTCTATGCGCGAGACGACCTGGCCGAGATCGAACCGCTCTATCTGCTGACGCGCTTCAAGGACCTTGCGGAGCAAGGCCCCATCCTGGTGGCGCCACGGGACCGGCGTTTCGTTGACGAGATCCTGGCCGAAGGCGACGGCGAGCGGACGCGTGCCATGTCATTACTCTCGAGCCCGGCTTCCACGGGATCCCTGAGCGACCACTTGTTGGGTTTTGTGGAGATCGAAAGCGAGGGGGCGCCCCGGCTGCTGAGATTTGCCGACCCCTTGGTGCTACGGCATTGGTTGGCGAGTCATGGGGAACGCGTGCCGGTCGATATAATGGGCCCCATCCGTTCCTGGCGCGTGGCGCATTGGGCGCCGGCCTGGAACGAAGAGGGCGAGCCGGCCTGGCAAGCGTTCGAGGCGGCCGAGCACCCGACGCCGGGAAAAGAGCAAGCATCGAAGGCGCCCGCCATGCTGGCGGCGCCTCAGCGCGATGCCCTCGACGCGGTGGCCCGTTGGCAGTTCAAGGAACGTTTGTCGGCACATTTCGAGCGGAATGCGGCGGTGCCATGGTCGAGATTGGCTTCTGCCATGCGCGGTGACTGGCTGGAGGCCCGCCTGGATGATGCGCTCGTCTGGGGGGCGCAGACGGAGCGGCAACTCGCTATTTGGGCAGAGCTGGCTCTGCATTGGGGGGCCGATTTCGTAACGGCGACGGATGGTCCTTATGCCCGCTGGGTGGCGGGTGACGCCTCCCGTGGCAGGCTGCCACGCCAGCAACAGTTGTATACACTCGATGACTGGTGCCGCTCGGGTAAGGCGCACCAGGAGAATGGACACCGGACCACAAGGACGTCATCCCATGTCTGATCGACACGCCCAGCAGGATGCGCGTGATGCCGAGTTCGACGAGACGCCGTTCAGCTCGGCCGGCATGTGCCCGTTGAATATCGAAGCCGCCATCTTTCCGGTGCGCTACGCGATTGATGAAAGTGCCGGTAAACAAGGTGCTGACACACGGGGGGCCGATGACCCGAGTACACCCGACGAGGAAAAGGCGCAGGGGCCGCATCCCTTGCCGGAAAGCTGGCAGGGGGCTTCACATCCCGAGCTCCATACTCGCGATTATTGCCTGCGCCAACTGCGTGATGGCTGGCTGTACGTCTGGGACGAGACCGACGAAACCTTTCATGAATACCGTATCGAGGGGCATCAGTTTACTCGTATCTCCTGGTCAGGAGACGTGGGCACGCAACAGCCCGATGAACGGACTGACGAGGGCGAGACCAGGCCTTATCTGCTTTATCCGTGCCGTAACCGCCTCTGGCTCGCTTATTCATGCGTCCAGTGGACATGGCGCATCTGTGAACACATGCGCTCGAGTGCGTCTTCCCGAGACCGCTTCATGCGGCCACTCAGTGTTCGTGCGGCCATCGAAGCTCCCGAGTCCACGTCCCATGTCGGCCCACTGACCGAACTGGGCTCGCACGTGGCCGACATCAGCCCTCAAGGGGTGGTTCGCGACTTCGAATCCACCACGGTGATGACGCGCGCACTGACCGAAGAAGAGCAGGAAGGGGGCGAGACGTCGGCCTACACCACTCTGGCCTTTAAGCCCGAGATCAGCCAGGACGCGGTGCTGGCCAAGGTGCCCAACAAGGATGAGGCGCTGTTCGTGGCACTGGATGATGACCTGGGCATGGTCAATGACCTGACCATGCAACTACTGGGCATTGAGGCGGCTTACGAGATGTTCGAGGACGAGCATGGCCATCGCCTCAAGACCGCTCTGATGGTGCAGCGGCTGTGCGGCATCAGCGAAAGCGAGCTTCCCGCGGCGGTACGTGACGACCCGGATCAGCAACGTCAGGCCATCGAACGACTCGGCGATTACTACGATCTAACCCGGGCTAGCCGCACCAGTGGCATGGGCCCGGGGCCCAACCCTGTCCCTGAGCAACTGGACGCTCTGGAGGCCGAGCTCCGGGAGCTGGGGGTCGATCCCGAAGCGGATACAGACCTCGAGGCCTGGCAGGACAAACTGGTGTGGCGCAACGATGTACGGTATGACGAGGCGCTGGCCTATATCCAGACTCATCAGCCTGAACTCGAACGGCTGGAGCAGCAGCGCGAGCAATGCCGCGAAGACCTGACCACTTGGCTGGAACGTCTACCGCTCTCGGCTCAGGAACTGTGCTTCGATGGCTGCAATGTGCGCCAGACACAGGCGCTGATCGAGTTCTCCGAGCTGGTCGCCAACGCGCTGGGTGCCAGTGAGGCAGGACAGCAATGGCTCACCGAGCGTGGGCGCGAGCGAGACCATCTCGTCGGCCTGGCGTTGTTCAACTTTTCGCCCGAGTTGGCGGAAGCCCTGACCACTATCGCCGGCAACTTTATCGAGACCGGCCAGGCGGATGGACTGGAGGGGGCGAGCGCGACGAGCCTGGCCGCAAGGGCCAGCGAGGTCAAAGCGGTACTGGAGCTCGATCACGTCAAGGAAAGCCGTCTCTACCAGGCCCTGGCGCCCCACGTCAGAACCTTCCAGGATGTGTTGATCGCCGCCGTGAAAGAGCCAGCTAAGCTGGCCTGGGAGAAGGTGGCCTACCAACTGCTCGCGGCGACAGGGTCGGGGGCCAATGTGAGTGAAGCGCCTCTGGCACGCGGGATGTCTCAGAGCCTGCAGGTGGCGTTTCTCCACCCCGATAATGCCGCCCGTAGTACCCAGCTGGTGCGCACGGGCGGCTATGACACCCATCATCGCCAATGGCAGGGCAAGATGTTGCGCCTGCAGAATCGTATTGATGGGCTACGTCAGACGCTGCAGCGCCCGGCGTCGCCGCAGGATCGTGCCGCCCAGATCCGCAACCTCAACAAGGAGCAGCAAGCGCTGGAGGAGCTGACGACCCGCCTGCCCAAACGGATCGTGGCGCAACAGCCAGGCAGCCCTGGTGGCCCCGCCGAAACCCTGGGCTTGGATGAAATCCGCGAACAGAACCGCCTGAAGCTGGAGCAGGGCGCCGCTGCTGCCAAGGCCCGCATGAGTCACTGGATGAACCGCTACGGCGGCGGCTTACCGCTGCTGGTTGCCGGGCTCAACCTGCTGAACGTGGGTGCCACCGTGCTGACGATTGAGCGTGAGGGCCTGAATGACGACAACGCCCAATCGCTGACCAGCTCGCTGGCCTACACCACCAGCGCCGTGATAGCGCTCTGGGTGACGCCCTATTGGAATAAGCATGCAACGCGAGTGGGTTCCTTGGGTAAAGGAACGGCTGAGTTGGCTAGAAAAGGGGTCAGTGAATGGAGGGTGGCCAGTAATACTGCTTTCGCCCGCACCGCCGCCAAGCTCACCACCCGAGTGGCGGGAATGGCCGCCTTTGGTGCGATTGGGGGGGCAGTAGAGGCTTGGCAGGTTTTTGGTCAGTTAGGCAGTGCCACTAGCTCGCAAGAGCAAGCTGCGTTGATTAGTAAAGGTCTAGCTTCTGCGGTGCCAGCCGGGGTCTTTACCGCTCAAATGGGAGGTGCTCTGGTTGGTCGGCTTCTCAATTATGGTTTTGCCTGGATCATGGCGCCCTGGATTGCCTGGGTATTCTTCATTGCCGGGGTGGTTTATCTCTTTTCCTCCTACTTTGCAAGTTACTTTCACCGCGAGGGTATCCGTCTCTGGCTGTATCAATGCCATTGGGGCAATGCGCCAAGATGGCTGAAAACGGATGAAGGCCAAACCGATGAGTGGCGAGCCTTGATGGAAGCACTCAGCCAGCCTTCGGTCCGCCTCGAGCCGGTAACCAAGCTCGGATACGAAGGTCGGGCACAGACTCTGATCCATCAGGGGTATTGGCTCAAGATTGCGTTGCCTTCGATGCTGGCGGGAGAAACCATCCGGCTATCCACTAACGCGGGCCGTGGCTTCTGGGCGCCGGCGTCGAGTTTCACAGAGCGCGCCGTGCATTCCGCAGGCAAGCTGCCATCCTCGACAGCATATGAGGCGCAGGAGTCGCGTATATGGCAAGCTTGGCTACCTGCAGATGCACAAGCACCCGATGCACCTTTCTCACTATCGGTCGATTATCCAGACTCGTTTCTGGCGTCTCCCGGCAGTGCAGACTTTGTCTTTTATAAAGACGAGGCAGGTGAAGGCGATTATAGCCCTGATTTTTCGGAAGGTTTGTCAATTAGCCATCCAAAAAGCAGTTTTCTGAAGTTAACGGTTCCTGGATGATATCGCCGATTGTGATGTTTTGGAATGATGCTTTTCATATATAAGGTGTTGGAAGCGATGTGGTTTATACAGCCGGAAAAAAACTATGCTCCTGAAATGCCATGGGGGCGCACCGATGAGTCGGAGTGCATGAGCTGGCAGGTTCGGGTCAGGGATTATAACACAGCAGGAGCGAATGCTCTTTTTATTGTTGTTTTTTGTATTTATATGATTTTTTTTTATAGCCTTTTGTTTTTTGCTAGCGATTATTATAGTAATTGGCTGGCGGTGGCTACATGTATAGGTTTTTTTGTTTCGACTTTTGCGTTGATGGGTATGACCCACCAGACCTCCATTATCGTCTATCGCTTGACGGATAAAGGTTATGAGAAAATCTCGTGGAAGCCGCAGATTGATGCGGTAAAGCCGGTGATGAAATGGACCGCCATTGTGTCAGGCGTCGCGGTGTTTGTTGCCTCACTGTATGACCCTTCCTTCCTGCTCGGTTTGGTCGGTCCGGCTGGTTTTGGCTTGATGGCATTGTTGATGGGAAATTCCAAAGGGTACCAGGAATTAGTTCGTAATGCGCAACATGAGACTTACGATTGGGATGAGGTGGAGGAAATCGCATATTGGGGTAAACGCCGTCTCGTAGGGTTGAAAATGAGCTATGAAAGTGATGAAGGTGACCCATACTCCATTTATCAAAAGCTTTATTTTAAGCGTGATAACATGGCTGATTGCCTGAGTTTTATCCGCCAGAAGGCCTCTTCCGTTGAATATGTGGAAAGAAAACTCAATGTTTATGAATCCTTTGCTACCTGATCATCAATGATTCATCACGCTCCACTGTGACGTCACGGCAAGGACGCCGACTGACCATTTCTCACTGACTCCGCCAGGGAAGGCTTGCTGTGTCTTCCCCGGCGGTAGCGTGCTCAACAACCGGCTGAACGAACATGGCCACCGTCTCAAGACCGCCCTGGTGGTGCTGCGGTATCTAGGGCTCCTGAATATTCCTCTGGTGCAGGGTCCCGGATGATCGCCTCGCCTATAGAAATTATCCTCTTCTTTGGCCTGCGGTTGCCCGATAAGTGGCACCGTATGGGCGTGCCCACGGTACCAGGATTCGGCGATGTGCCCGCCGACTGGCTCGTGGCCAACCAGGCGGGTTTCCACCATGAACCGGACTTTCAACGCGCTTACCATCGCGGAGAGTCGCTGGTACGCCTGAGCCTGGAAGACGTCGAGGGTAAGGGCAGTATTGAGTACTGGGACTCCGCCGAGCGCAAGCATCGAGAATTGGATGGCCGGGTCAGCCTGCTGGCGCAGCCGGCGACCCTGACCTGGCCCTGGGACAAGCAAGGAGGCAGGATATGAGCGACGCTGCGAAGCTGGAAGATCAGGAGGGGTACGAGGAGACGGCCTTCACGGCCGAGAGTATCCCTCGCCAGGCGCCGCCGCCCCCCAAGGGCAAGCTCGGTAAGCTGGGTGACGCCTTCGATATGGCGCGCCTTCCATGGGGACATTATATTGGCGTCAACCCTTCTCAGTTCGAATATGAGTATTCGGAGTCCTGGTACATGCCTTATGAGTATATGGGGGGGGCTTTCATGACTACAATATGATCAACGAGCTGCGTTGGTCAAAGTTTGTCGATGAAGATATTAGTTTGATTTATCGATTCTTTCGTTTCTGGTTCGTTTTCTGGACGCATCTTTTAAGTTTTGTTGGGGGCGGGCTGGTTTGTTACTGGTGTAGTGGCTGTTTGTACTATCTTGTTTCTATTTGCCGCAGATACCATTCTGGCCGCGTTAACGCCTCTAGCCATCGTGGTGGGGGTTTGCGGAGTTTGTACTGTGCTGAGAAGGCTCTTCGAAACTCAAAGCATTCGTTTCTACAAGAGCAACAAGAACTGGTCGGACGATGTCGCCTTCTGTCGGCGTTCCGGCCTGGTCAAGAGCTTTCAGGGCAACTTCCCCTTCTATGAGTTCGATGCCTTTATCGAGATGGCGGCGGACATGAAGGGTAACCAGCGCCACACCCTCAAGGTGCGTCATCGCTATCCGCAGTTCAGCAAGGACAAGCGCAACGGCCTGCCGCTGGAATTCACCTTCCCCACCGGTACCGGCAGCATCGCCGAGCGCTATGCCATGTGGGACATGCTGGGCCGCTTCATGGATGTCAGCCAGCCGCTGCCGGACATTCCCCGGCTGGAGCCGTTTCGTCATCTCGACCCGACCACCCGGGCCTTCGACGAGGCCGGCAAGCGTGGCCGTCCGGCCACCTACTGGCGCGATCTCTACGCGAAGGTGGATGAGAAGGAACTGAATCGGCTTCGTGACGAACATCACGCGAAGGTGAACGCCGCCCCCTGGGGCAGCCGTCCTGACTTGATGGCCCAGTCGGTGCCGGGCTATGAGGACAGCTACACCGCCGAACCCGAAGACGTGAACGCCTACGCGCATGCGCCCACCAAGGATGTGCGCTTCGTGGAGCGGCCTCGTGCGGTCTCATCGAATGGCGCTGCAGAACAGCAGGATCATCGGGACTAGCGTACTTCTGTAACCAACGACGTCACCGGGCATGACACCATCAAGGGACAGGCACACCGTCCCCATATCACCTCGCCAGGGAAGGCGCGTCGTCGTCTCCTTGGCGGTAGCGTGCCAGAGAAGTCTTATGACCACCCAAGCCAAGGAACAGGACGCTGCCGCCATGGCGCTGCGCGCCGGTGAGCATCTGACGCGCGGCGCCAATGAGCTTTATGCCCTAAGCCCTAGGCCCATTCCCCTGGGGCCTACGGCGGGTGTCGGGGCGGATGTAGGCCGCCTGGTTTATCGTCGAGACAAGGCGACGCTGGACCTGCTGCATAACGTCAGCCGCAACGGCATGTTGGCTTGGGGGGGGGGAGTAGTAGGTATGTTCCTCTTCTTGATGTTTGTTTGGGCTTCGGCCGTCTTTATGGTCTTTTATGGGGGCTTTACTTGGGGTAATGCTTTGGGGATATGGGGGGGGGGGCTATGCGATGCTGTTGTTTTTTGGCGCCTTGCTTCTGCTTCCCGATCTCGCCATACGCAGCACTGCCCCGGTACGCTTCCATCGCCAGCGCCGCGAGGTGGCCTTCGTGGTGGAACACCCTGGACGTAGGGTCTTCTTGCCGTCCCCCAGCGCGGATTTGATGTATGGGTTCTGGTTTGCGCTGTTTTCCATTAGTGGTGCCGTCGCGTTAGTTGGTCTCGGCTTTTTGGAGGCAGAGGAGAAATTTCTGGGGCCAACTGGCATTACCTGGATGGCAATGCTTCACCTGGTGGTCTTGCCGGCTTTAGCCGTCGGCTATGTGGCGCTGTATCGCGGAATTCGCCGCCTGGCTGGCTGGCGCAAGGAAACCGTCTTCGTGCCCTGGGAGGACGTGGTGGCGGTGGCCACGCGCAATATGGCGGTGACGGTTGGTGGTCCGGCGGGTATCGGCTGGCAGCTGCATATCCTGCCGCCGGACCCGGAGCGCCCGGGCTATAGCCTGGCGGGGGCAGGCATCGAGGTCGGCGTGACCGGCCTGCAGATGGCCTTGATGCAATGGGAGCAGATTCGTCGCTATATGGAAGAAGGCTCTGAGGCGGTGCCCGAACGCGCCGATGACTACAGCGTGGCCTGGTACAAGGACGAGATGGCTCGGCAGAGGCGGCGCCACGAGCGGGAGGGCAAGCCGTTCTGGCGCTACCGCCTGGGCCGCTGGATGGAGCTTGGCTACTTCGCCAGCTGGTACACCGAGTACCGGGTCAACCACGTGCTGCCCAAGGCCATCCCCAAGGGGTGGATACAGGAGTGGTCCAAGTCGCTGCCCAAAGAGGACTGGGCGCAACCTTCCGAAGACCTTAGCGAACTGAGCCGTCAGGTAACGGCCGCCTACGAGCGTGGCGAGACCTTCCTCGACCTGGGACCGGTGGAGGAACGTTTCGGTCACGCGAATGCCGGCGAGACGCCTAAGCCCGCCTATCATAGCGTGCCTTTTGCCGCCCACGTGGGATGAAGCTTGGTTGGCGTGCTGGTGGAGGCATATGCGTGAGCTGCAGTGGTGTGGCGATCGTTTTCTCCTACGAGGAGGCGCCTCTCGCTGCGCCACAACTCTCGGATCTTCCAGCGCGTCTCGCCGCTGACCATCCTCAACACCCTGTGCGAGGAACGCGGCCTCACCGACGTGGCCTTCGCGGTGACCCGCGAGACCGACCTCGCGTTCGTCGAGCGGCTGGCCGCCGAGGAAGGGCTGTTCTACTTCCATGAGTTCGAGGACACCGAGCGCGGCGCCCACCGGCTGGTGTTCGCCGACGACCCGCAGGTGTTCATCGGGCTCGGCGAACGCGCCTACCAGCGACTCGAATCGATGCCGCCAGATGCATTCTTCCTTTAAGGATCGGAAGAAGTGCTCGACGAGCTCGTTTCGCTCTGGGGTGTAGGGCGTCGTGAACTCTTGGGTGAGACCGTAGGCCTACACCGTTGTCGTGTAGTGACGGCTGGGTGTCGTTTCGCCGAGGCCCTGAAGCATCGAAGGTGCATCGCGCCTTTCCTGGGGGCCTTGCCCGGGAAGGTGCGCTAATTCGCCCAGGTAGCCGCGCATGGAGGCCCCGGAATTAGCCAAGAGGCAGGCGTTGTGCAGCAGGCAAGCTGGGGGTGTTCGCCATCCTCATCGATAAGGCCGGGCACAAGTGCCTGCTGGGGGAGCTTCGCGGAAGAGTGCTTGCCGCTTTATCGCTCCGAGCGGGTCAGTTCTCTGCTGGGATCACCGAGCCGTTGATGCGAAAAGGCCGTTACAATGGGGCCGGTATTCATATCCTGGAAGGTGCATCATGAAAGATTCGGGTATCAAGGTCGCCACCTATACCTGCCCGGCCTGTGAGGAGCGGGTCGGCCTCCGGCATCGCCATGTGCAGCGGCTGTTGCGCGACGAGGCGGTCCAGTGCGCCAAGTGCGGCGCGGATGACCTCGTGGCGGGGGAGTCGCGGGAGACGCTGGGGCGCCACCTTGGCCAGATGGAGGAGGCGGCGAAGAAGTATTCTCGTGTGGTGCTGGTGACGGTGCCGATCATCCTGGCCACCCTGGCGCTGCACTTCTTCGGGAAGATTCCGACGTCGGTCTTCGCGGTGATCTTCCTGATCGCCATGGGCGTTCAGGTGCTGGGCAAGCCGAACAGGGCCGTGCGTGCACCGGTCGAGGTCGAGCTGGAACGCTCGAACTGAAACCGTGGCGGGCCTCGTTGGCTCGGCGGCCAGCTAGGCGCCGGCGATCACGGTACCCGCCGGCTCGCCTTGAGTCGCTCGACACACAAGGGCCCACTCCTCGGAGTGGGCCCTTCGCGTCTTACCGCAGCGCGCTGTGGCGGGTGAGCTTAATCGACATCGCCGAGCCGTTCGCCCATCTGCACTTTCTGCTCCGGCGTCAGGGCGTCGAAATCCATGGGCTCGGCGAAGGCCATCACCACGGTGGAACCGAGCTTGAAGCGGCCCATCTCCGCGCCTTTCTCGAGGAGCACCGGGGTGTCGAAGCGAATGCGCTGCACGCCGCCACGGGGCAGCGGCGTGATCTGGCCGGCCCATACGGTCTCGATGGCGGCGACGATCATGGCGCCGACCAGCACCAGTGCCATGGGGCCGTGTTCGGTATCGAAGTGGCAGACCAGTCGTTCGTTACGGGCGAACAGGTTGGGCACGTGGTGGGTGGTGGCGGCGTTGACCGAGAACAGCCGGCCCGGCACGTAGACCATCTCGCGGAGCGTGCCCGCCAGCGGCATGTGTACCCGGTGGTAGTCGCTGGGCGAGAGGTAGACGGTGGCGAAGCTGCCGTCCTGGTAGCGCTCGGCGGCCTCCGGGTCGCCACCCAGCAGGTCGGTGGCGCTGAAGTCGCGGCCCTTGGCCTGGATCAGCCGGCCATGCTCGAGGCGCCCGAACTGCGAGAGGGTGCCATCGGCCGGCGATACCAGGCCTTCGCCGATGGGACGGGCCGTGTCCTTCAGCGGGCGGGTGAAGAACGCGTTGAAGCTGGGGTAGTTGCTCGGGTCCGGATCGAGGGCCTCGCGCATGTCCACCCGGAACTGGCGGATGAAGGCGCGGATCAGGGCGTCCTTCAGCCATGGCAGGCGGCAGTCGGCGAGCCGGCCAACCAGCCGCGAGAGCAGGTGGTGGGGCAGGGGGTACTGGATCAGGGAGAACAGCTTGGCTAGGGTCACGAAGGAAGTGTTCCGGTCGGTGAAGGGAGGCACGGCTACGCCGCGATGAGAAGGAAGAGTGGTGCTTCGCACCCGGAAGAAGGAAGGCCGGCTTCGATCCTGGTCCTCCTTCTTCGCGCCTCCCTCCTTGTTCTTGCCGTCAGGGCTTCTCGACTGGCGTGTCGTCGCGGTTACCCCACTCCTTCCAGGAGCCGGCATAGGCGCGCATCTTCTCGAAGCCTAGCGCCTTGCCCACCAGCCAGGTGAAGCCGCTGCGGTGGTGGCTCTGGCAGTGGGTGGCCACCTCCATGTCCGGCGTCAGGCCCCGCGCTTCCAGTTCGGTGACCAGCTCCGCATAGTCGCGAAGGCGCAGGTCGCGCGCCTTGTCCATGGCGTCGGTCCACTCCAGGTTCACCGCGCCGGGAATATGGCCGAGGCGTCGATTGTCGCCCTTTTCACCGTCGTATTCGGCGCGGGAGCGAGCATCCCAGACCGCCAGCGTCGGGTCGTCCAGGCGTTCACTCAGCTCGAGGCGGTCGATGGCCACCTCGGGGTGGAGGATCTCGGCCTGATAGTCGCTGGGCGTGGGGGCTGTCGTCTCGGTGGAGGTCGGCAGCCCGGCGGCGCGCCAGGCGTGGATGCCCCCGTTGAGATAGGAATAACGGCGGTGGCCGATCAGTTCCAGGGTCCACAGCAGCCGGCCGGCCCAACCGCCGCCTTCGTCGTCGTAGGCCACCACATGGGTGTCACGGGTCAGCCCCAGCGATGAGAACAACGCCGACAACGCTTCGGTATCCGGCACCTCGTTGGGTACGTCGCCTGCGCCGTGCATCAGCCGCTTGAAGTCCAGGTAGACGGCACCGGGCACGTGGCCCTGTGCATGGCTCTCGGCCTTGAGCGGCACGTCGATGATCAGCAGCGACGGGGCCTCCCGCATCTCGGCGAGTCGTTCGGGCTCGACGATCAACGGCAGCAGATTATCTTCTGAACTCATGGGGCTCTCCTTGAATCCTGGCCTGAAGCGTTGTGGCCTGAATCATCCTGGCGCGGGAATTCCGTCGTTCTCTCAGCGCTCTTCGAGACTATCGACGATACGCCGGTAGCTGGTAAAGCGGTCGGCGTGGATATTGCCGTTATCCACCGCGGCGAGCAGCGCACAGCCCGGCTCGCGGCGGTGCCGGCAGTCGCGGAAGCGGCAGCGCCCCAGGTAGTCGCGAAACTCGATGAAGCCTTCGGTGACCTGCTGCTCGTCGAGGTGGGTCAGGCCGAATTCGCGGATGCCGGGGGAGTCGATCAACTCGCCGGGCTCGCTGCCCGTGTCGTTGGCGCGGGGCGCGAAGGCATAGAGCCTGGCGGTCGTGGTGGTGTGTCGGCCCTTGCGGGAATCCTCGGACAGCGCGCCGATGCGCAACGCCTCATCCGGCAACAGCCGGTCGATGAGTGAGGACTTACCCACGCCGCTTTGTCCGACGAAGGCCGAGGTGCGCCCGGCCAGTCGGCGATAGAGGGCATCCAGCCCGCCATCGTGGGCGGTGCTGGTGGTCACCACCGGATAGCCCAGCGCGGCGTAGCGTTCCAGCAGCGCGCGCAGGTCGCCGCCGCTGTCGGGCAGCAGGTCGGCCTTGTTGAGCACCAGCACCGGGGCGATGCCGGTGGCCTCGGCGGCTACCAGGTAGCGGTCGATGAGGTTGGCGTGGGGCTCGGGTTCCACGGCGAAGACGATCAGGATCTGGTCGATGTTGGCGGCCACCGGCTTGAGCTGGCCACGGGCGTCGGGGCGTTCGAGGACGCTTTCGCGCTCGCCGCGGGCCACCACCACGCCGCTGCCATCCTGGCCGGCGCGCCAGATCACTCGGTCGCCGGTGACCAGCCCTTCCAGGTTGGCGCGCAGATGGCAGCGCACCGGGGCGTCGTCGCCTTCGGGGCGCACGTCCAGGGTGCGGCCGAAGTGAGCGGTGACTCGCCCGGGCTGTTCGGCGCCGTACTCGCCGGCGTCGAGCTTGTCGGTATCCTGCTGGCCGCGTTTCTCGGCGCGCTGGGCCCGCTCGGCCTGGATCTTCTCGATGCGCCAGCGCTGCTGGCGACTCAACTTGCGTTTGCTCATGATGGCCCGAAGGTCGGTACAATGGCGGCATTGTACTCATCAACGGGGCCGGCTGTCGCCGGCCGCACGACGACCAAGGATTGTTCCCATGGCCACCAAGCAAGATGCCCAGGACCCCCGCACCCAGCGCCTGGTGTGGATCGACCTGGAAATGACCGGACTCGACCCCAACCGCGAACGCATCATCGAGGTGGCCACGCTGGTCACCGATGCCGAGCTCAACGTGGTCGCCGAGGGGCCGGTGATCGCCGTCCATCAGCCCGATGCCCTGCTCGAGCAGATGGACGACTGGAACCAGCAGACCCACGGCGCCTCGGGGCTGGTCGCGCGAATCAAGGCCAGCACCGTCGACACCGCCAGCGCCGAGCGCGAGACGCTGGCGTTCTTGCACGAGCACGTGGCGCCGGGCAGCTCGCCGATGTGCGGCAACAGCATCCATCAGGATCGCCGCTTCCTGGAGCGCGAGATGCCCGAGCTGCTGGCCTTCTTCCACTACCGCAACCTGGATGTCTCGACCGTCAAGGAACTGGCCAAGCGCTGGAATCCCGGGGCGCTGGTCGGCTTCAGCAAGCGCAATGCGCATCTGGCGATGGACGACATCAAGGAATCGATCGCCGAGCTGGCGCACTATCGTCAGACCTTCCTGCGCCTCGATGACGAGGACGGCGACGAGGAGGAATGACGCCGGTCGCCGGCGAGGCTAGGCCTCGACGGCGATCAGCCCGGCCCGCTTCTCTTCCTGCCGCGCCAGCGCCCAGCGTACGTGCTCGCGGACCAGGTCCGAGGGGTAGGCCAGCCGGGCGCGCAGCGCGGCTTCCACGGTCTCGCTCCAGGGGGCATTGCCGAGCCCTACCGCCAGGTTGCGCAACCAGCGTTCGTAACCGATCCGGCGGATGGGGCTGCCGGCGGTCTTGTCGAGAAACTCCTCCTCGCCCCAGGCGAACAGCGCGACCAGGTCGGCGCGGTCCAGGTCGTGGCGTGGCGCGAAATCGGCCTCGTTACTGGCCCGGGTGAAGCGGGTGAAGGGGCAGACCAGCTGGCAGTCGTCGCAGCCGAACACGCGGTTGCCCATGGCGGCGCGGAATTCCTCGGGAATCGCGCCGTGCAGCTCGATGGTCAGGTAGGAGATGCAGCGGCGGGCGTCGACCACCTTGTCCTCGACGATGGCATCGGTGGGGCAGGCGCTGCGGCAGGCGCTGCAACTGCCGCAGTGCTCCGCCTCGAAGGGCGCGTCGACCGGCAGCGGCAGGTCGGTGTAGAGCTCGCCGAGGAAGAACATCGAGCCGGCCTTGGGGTTGAGCAGCATGGCGTTCTTGCCGAACCAGCCGAGCCCGGCCTTGCGGGCCAGGGCGCGCTCCATCACCGGGGCGGAGTCGACGAAGGCACGATAACCGAAGGGCCCGACCTCGGTCTGGATCTGCTTGGCCAGCGTCGCCAGGCGCTTGCGCATCAGCTTGTGGTAGTCGCGCCCGGTGGCGTAGCGGGACACGTAGGCCTTCTCCGGCCGCGCCAGCATCTTGGTCGTCTCGACCTCCGGCGGCAGGTAGTCCAGGCGCACGCTGATCACGCGCACGGTGCCGGGCTCCAGCTCCGCGGGGCGGGTGCGCTTGGTGCCGTGCTTGGCCATGAAGCCCATCTCGCCGTGATGGCCGGCATCGAGCCAGCGCTGCAGGCGTGCCTCGTCCTCGGCCAGGTCGACGTCGGTGATGCCCACCTGCTGGAAGCCGAGCTCGCGGCCCCAAGTCTTGATGCGTTCGGCGAGCTGGGCGAGATCGGGGGTGTCACCCGTGGGAGACGGCTGGGTCATGATTGAGGAAACACCGTTCGGAAAGGGGCCGTGACGCTTGGCGTACGGCGGGGGACAGGACACACTCCATGGTAAAGCATCGTCTGCGAGGGAGACAGGGAATGACGGGATCGTTCGAGTCGTCCGGCCTCGCCGTGGGCCGCGCGCTGTATCGCGCCGAGCAGGTCCGCGAGCTGGATCGTCGTACCATCGCCGCCGGGACCGAGGGTTTCGCGCTGATGCAGCGCGCCGCGGCGGCGGCCTGGCGAGTACTGCGCGAGACCTGGCCTCAGGCACGCTCGCTGAGCGTGCTGTGCGGTGGCGGCAACAACGGCGGCGATGGCCATGTGTTGGCGGCGCTGGCCGCCGCCGAGGGTTGGACGGTACAGCGCGTGGCACTCAAGCCGGTAGAGAAACTCTCGGGCGATGCCCGCCGGGCCGCCGACATGGCTTCGGCGGCGGGCGTCGGCCTCGAGCCCTGGAATGAAGGGGTGCCGCTCGAGGGCGAGGTGGTGGTGGATGCGCTGCTCGGCACCGGGCTCGCCGGCGAGGTGTGCGGCGCCGTTCGCGAGGCCATCGCCGCGATCAACGCAAGCGCCCGGCCGGTGCTGGCCATCGACATCCCCTCCGGCATCCATGCCGACAGCGGCGCCGAGCTCGGCGTGGCGGTGCGGGCCACGCGGACCGTCACCTTCATCGGCGACAAGCTGGGGCTCTACACCGGCCGCGCCCCGGCGCTGACCGGCGAGGTGGTCCTGCGCGAGCTTGGCGCCCCCGAGGTGGCGAGCGACGAGTTGATGCCTGCGGCCGAGTTGCTGGACTCGACGCTGATCGCCGCGGCCCTGCCGCCACGCCCCCGGGATGCCCACAAGGGTGCCGCCGGGCATGCGCTGGTGCTCGGCGGAGCGCCGGGCTTCGGTGGGGCGGCGCTGCTGGCCGCCGAGCACGCCGCGCGGCTGGGCGCCGGCAAGGTCAGCCTGGCCACCGCGCCGGAGCATGTCACCGCCTGCCTGGTGCGTCGCCCCGAGATAATGGCGCATGGGGTGCGCGGCGCCGCCGATATCGACGGGCTGCCGAGCAAGGCCGATGTGCTCGTCGTCGGCCCGGGCCTGGGGCAGGGCAGCTGGGGCCAGGCGATGCTGCAGGCGGCGCTCGACGCCGGTCGGCCGCTGGTGGTCGACGCCGATGCCCTGAACCTGCTGGCCAGCCGCTTCGCCGGCCTGAAGCGGGACGACTGGCTGCTGACGCCGCACCCCGGCGAGGCCGCGCGCCTGCTGGGAATAGGCGCCGCCGAGGTCGAGGCCGATCGTCCGGCCGCCGCCGCCGAGCTTCGGCGCCGCTTCGGCGGGGTGGTGATCCTCAAGGGGGCCGGCAGCCTGGTGGCGGGGCCCTCGGGGTTGGCGGTCTGCCCCTACGGCAATCCGGGCATGGCCAGCGGCGGCATGGGCGATGCGCTATCCGGGCTGCTCGGCGCGTTGCTGGCCCAGGGGCTGTCGCCGGAAACCGCGGCCAGGGTCGGCGTCATGGTGCATGCCCTGGCCGCCGACGAGGCCGCGGCGGCGGGCGGTGAGCGTGGCCTGCTGGCCGGCGATCTGGCATCCTGTGCGCGAATTCTGGTCAACCCGACGATGGGCGAATGACGATGCAGCTGCGACTCGATGACGAAGACCGCCAGGTGGCCTTCGGCGAATCCCTCGGCCGGGCCCTCGACGGGCACGGCCGGCTTTATCTGGAGGGCGAGCTTGGGGCGGGCAAGACCACCCTGACCCGTGGCATCCTGCGCGCCTACGGGCATCGCGGTGCGGTCAAGAGTCCCACCTATACCCTGGTGGAGCCCTATGAGCTCGATGGTGTGCGGGTCAATCACTTCGACCTCTATCGGCTGGGAGACCCCGAGGAGCTCGAGTTCATCGGTGGCCGCGACCTGCTCGCCGACGATGCGCTGTGCGTGATCGAGTGGCCGGCGCGTGGCGAAGGCTGGCTGCCGGCCCCCGACCTGACGGTGAGCCTGACGCTGGACGGCACCGGCCGCCGGGCGAGCCTGAGTGCCGGCAGCGAGCATGGCCGCCGGGTGATCGAGTGCCTCGCCGCCGACGCATCGCTGGGCGTGGCGGCAAGCGGGCACGGTGGCGGCGCCTCATGAGCATCGGAATCTTGCCGCGCCGCCTGTTGGGCGGGCTATTGGCGTTGGGGATGCTGGCGCCGTCTTGTGCCCTGGCGGCCAGCGTCGACAACCTGCGCCTGTGGGCGGCGCCCGACCATGCGCGCCTGGTGTTCGACCTCTCGGCGTCGGCCGAGGCCGAGGTGTTCAGCCTCGACGATCCGCGTCGGTTGGTCATCGACCTCGCGGATACCCGGCTGAAGGCCGATGTCGATCGACTCAAGCTGGAAGGCAGCGCCATCCGCGAGGTGCGCACCGGCGTGCGCAACGGTGACGACCTGCGGGTGGTGCTCGAGCTCAACCGCGAGATCGAGCCCCGCGACTTCAGCCTGACGCCCAACGAACAGTATGGCCACCGCCTGGTGGTCGACCTCGAATACCCCGGCGAGAGTGCCGTGGAGGATCCGATCGATCCCATCGAGGCGATGATCCGCGATCAGGAGATCGCCGCCGACCGCGCCCAGGCCAAGGCCCAGGTGCAGGGCCAAGATCCGGCCGAGGTGACCCCGACCCGCGAACCTGCCCAGCCGCATCCCAGGCGCGACATCATCATCGCCGTGGATGCCGGCCACGGCGGTGAGGACCCTGGTGCCCTGGGCCCCAGCGGCGTGCGTGAGAAGGACGTGGTGCTGGAGATGGCTCAACGGCTGGCGCGCAAGGTCGATGCCACCGAGGGCTTCAAGGCGGTGATGATCCGCGACGACGACTACTACGTGGGGCTGCGCCAGCGCACCCGGATCGCCCGCGATCAGAAGGCCGACTTCTTCGTCTCGATCCACGCCGATGCCTTCCGTAGCCCGCGGCCCCACGGCAGCTCGGTTTTCGCGCTGTCCCAGAGCGGGGCGACCTCCGAGACCGCCCAGTGGCTGGCCGCGTCCGAGAACCGCGCCGACCTGATCGGCGGCGTGGACGGCAGCCTGTCGCTGGATGACAAGGACGAGGTGCTGCGCGGCGTGTTGCTCGACCTGACCATGACCGCGACCCTGAACGACTCGCTGACCATCGGCGGCCAGGTGCTCGATCGCATGGGGCGGGTCAACGACCTGCACAAGCCGCGGGTGGAGCAGGCCGGCTTCGTGGTGCTCAAGTCGCCGGACATTCCTTCGCTGCTGGTCGAGACCGGCTTCATCTCCAATCCCGACGAGGAGCGCCGGCTGCAAAGCTCGAGCTACCAGGACCGCATGATGAGCGCGGTGTTCGGTGGCATCCGGGCGCATTTCCAGCGCAATCCACCGCCGGCCAGCCTGCTGGCCTGGCAGCGCGACCAGGGCCGCGACACCGGCGGCGACGGATACCGCATCCAGCCCGGCGATACCCTGTCGGAGATCGCCGCCCGCCACGGCGTGCCGGTGGCCCAGCTACGTGCGGCCAACGAGCTCAACGGCGATGTGATTCGCGTCGGGCAGGTGCTGAAGATTCCCCATTCGTGAGCGGAGCACGGGAGCGTTATGAGCGATAGCCAGCATATCCACATCCTCGACCCGCGGCTGGCCAACCAGATCGCCGCCGGCGAGGTGGTGGAGCGTCCGTCCTCGGTGGTCAAGGAGCTGGTCGAGAATGCCATCGATGCTGGCGCCGGCCGCGTCGAGGTGGAACTCGAGTCCGGTGGCGCTCGGCTGATCCGGGTGCGTGACGACGGCAGCGGCATCGGCGAGGACGACTTGCCGCTGTCGCTGTCGCGCCATGCCACCAGCAAGATCGCCTCGCTGGAAGACCTGGAAGGCGTGGCGAGCCTCGGCTTTCGCGGCGAGGCGTTGGCCTCGATCAGCTCGGTATCTCGGCTCGAGCTGACCTCCAACACCTTCGACGACCCCACCGGCGGCTGGCGGGTGGTGGTCGAGGGGCGGCGCATGGAGCCGCGGGTCACGCCCTCGCCGCATCCGCGTGGCACCTCGGTCACGGTGCGCGACCTGTTCTTCAATACTCCGGCCCGGCGCAAGTTCCTGCGTACCGAGAAGACCGAGTTCGGCCACGTCGAGGAAGCCTTCCGGCGCCAGGCGCTGTCGCGGCTCGATGTCGGCTGGGTGCTGCGCCACAACCAGAAGACCATCCACCAGCTGCGCCCCGGCGGCGACCTGGTGGGTCACGAGCGGCGCCTGCAGTCGCTGCTCGGCAAGGCCTTCCTGGAAAACGCCCTGCACCTGGATCTCGAGACCGGCGGGTTGCGCCTGTGGGGCTGGGTGGGGCTGCCCACTCACTCGCGGGCCCAGGCCGACCAGCAGTACTTCTTCGTCAATGGGCGGGTGGTACGCGACCGGTTGGTGGCGCACGCCATCCGCCAGGCCTACCGCGATGTGCTGTTCCATGGCCGTCACCCGGTGTTCGTGCTCTATCTGGAGGTCGACCCGACGGTGGTCGATGTCAACGTCCACCCCACCAAGCACGAGGTGCGCTTCCGCGACGGGCGGATGGTCCATGACTTCCTGTTCTCCAGCCTGCATCGGGCGCTGGGCGAGGCCCGGGCCGGAGCGAGCGTGAATGGCGACCAGGAGCGGTCGGCGGAAGGCGAGCCGGTGGAGGCCTCGACGCCGGGTGGCGAGGTCCGCGAGGCCGCGCCCCAGAATGCCTGGCAGCAGCAGCCGATGGCGCTTCATGGCCGCGAGGAGGAGGGCGAGCGCAAGGTCTCGCCGGATCGCGTACGAGCCTTCATGGAAGGTTATCGGGCGCTGCACCCCGAGCACGAGGAGAGCCTGCTGACGCCGCAGCCCGCCGCGCCTGGCGCCGGTGGGGTCGCCGCCGAGACGGCGCTGGCCGAGCGCCAGGCCCCGCCGCAGGCTCCCTTCGGGGCTCAGCCCGCGCCGGCCGCCCCGCCCGAGGCCGTGGCGCGCCCGGCGATGCCCGAGGAGGATGCCACCAAGGCGCCGCCGCTGGGCTATGCCGTGGCCCAGCTGCATGGCGTCTACATCCTGTCCCAGACCGAGCGCGGGCTGGTGGTGGTCGACATGCATGCCGCCCACGAGCGGATCGTCTACGAACGAATGAAGACCCAGGTGCATGGCGTTGTCGAAGGCGATGCCGGCCTGCAGGCGCAACCGTTGCTGGTGCCCGTCTCGCTGGCGGCCAGCGCCGCCGAGGTGGCTACCGCCGAGGCCGAGCATGAGGCCTTCGCACGGCTCGGCGTGGAGCTCGATGTGGCCGGCCCCGAGACGCTGCTGGTGCGCCAGGTGCCGACCCTGCTGGTCGATGCCGACGTCGAACCGTTGATCCGTGACATGCTCGGCGATCTGGAGCGCTATGGTCGCTCGGATCGTCTGGAGGCGCGCATCAATGAACTGCTCTCGACCATGGCCTGCCACGGCAGCGTGCGCGCCAATCGCCTGCTCACGGTGGAGGAGATGAACGCCCTGCTGCGTGACATGGAGCGCACCGAGCGTAGCGGCCAGTGCAACCATGGGCGTCCGACCTGGACCGAGCTGGGCATGAAGGAATTGGACCGCCTCTTCCTCAGGGGGCAATGAACGACCATGCCCGACACCCGCCCCCCCGCGATCTTCCTGATGGGCCCCACCGCCGCCGGCAAGACCGACCTGGCCATCGCCCTGCACGAGCGGCTGGGCTGCGAGCTGGTCAGCGTCGACTCGGCGATGGTCTACCGTGGCCTGGATATCGGCAGCGCCAAGCCTTCCTCGAGCGAGCTGGCGCGGGCCCCGCATCGGCTGATCGATATCCGCGACCCGGCCGATCCTTACTCGGCGGCGGAGTTTCGCGACGACGCGCTGCGCGAGATGGCCGCGATCACCGCGAGCGGCAAGATCCCGCTGCTGGTCGGCGGCACCATGATGTACTTCAAGAGCCTGCTGGAGGGCGTGGCCAACCTGCCCGCGGCGGCCCCGGAGGTGCGCGCCGAGCTGGAGCGCGAGATGGCTCGCGACGGGCTTTCGACCCTGCATGACGAGCTGGCCCGGGTCGATCCGGAGGCCGCGGCGCGCATCCATCCCAACGATCCACAGCGCCTGATGCGGGCGCTGGAGGTCTACCGGGTCAGCGGGCGCGCCTTGACCGAGCTGTGGAATGAGCAGCGCCCGGAAACCTTTCCCTGGCGGCCGCTGTCGATAGGCCTCGCGCCTGCCAATCGAGGCGTGCTGCATGAGCGTATCGCTCGGCGTTTCGACGCCATGCTCGGGGCCGGCTTCCTCGACGAGGTGTCGGCCTTGAGGGCGCGCGGCGATCTGACGTCGGACCTCCCCGCGATGAAGAGCGTGGGCTATCGTCAGGGGTGGGAGTACCTGGCGGGCGACGTCGACCATGCGACCTTCCGTCAGCGCGGCATCGTCGCCACGCGTCAGCTGGCCAAACGACAGCTGACTTGGATGCGTCGCTGGCCGGGGTTGCACCGGGTCGATAGCCTGGGCGTCGACCCGTTCGCCGAGCTTCTGAAACTGGTGCGCGAATTCGGGACTTAGCGTAAGATGGTCGCTTCGAGCGGCCGTATGTACGAGCGGGCTCATCGGTTACCTTGTGTCGCCCCCGGACGGGGCGAGCACTGAATGATCAACTCTAGAAAAATTCAGGGAGAGCAACATGTCCAAAGGGCAGTCCCTTCAAGATCCGTACCTGAACATCCTGCGCAAGGAGCGCATTCCGGTGTCGATCTTCCTGGTGAACGGCATCAAGCTGCAGGGTCAGATCGAGTCCTTCGATCAGTTCGTGATCCTGCTGCGCAACACCGTCAGTCAGATGGTTTACAAGCACGCCATCTCTACCGTTGTGCCGTCGCGCAACGTGCGGCTGCCGGCTCCCGAAGGCGGAGCACAGCCGGAAAGCAATGTGTGAGGTATTGATTGTTTTTTGAACGTCCCGAAGCCGGTGAAACGGCGGTTCTCGTCCATGTAGACTTCCAGGACGAACAGGAGCGCGAGGACGCGGGGGAATTCCTCGAACTCGTGCGTTCGGCCGGCGCCGAGCCGGCCAACCTGCTGTCCGGCTCGCGCAACCGGCCCGATCCCCGTTTCTTTATCGGCTCGGGCAAGGTCGAGGAGCTACGCGAGGCCCTGCAGGTCCACAAGGCCGAGCTGGTGATCTTCAATCATGCGTTGAGCCCATCCCAGCAGCGTAACCTCGAGCAGTCGCTCAAGTGTCGTGTACTCGATCGTACCGGCCTGATCCTCGACATCTTCGCCCAGCGGGCGCGGACCCATGAGGGCAAGCTGCAGGTCGAGCTGGCGCAGCTCGAGTACATGTCGACGCGCCTGGTACGTGGCTGGACCCACCTGGAACGCCAGAAGGGCGGCATCGGCCTGCGCGGCCCGGGCGAGACTCAGCTCGAGACCGACCGGCGCCTGCTTCGTGGCCGCATCAAGGCGATCCACAAGCGCCTCGACAAGGTGCGCAGCCAGCGCAACCAGAACCGTCGTGCGCGTTCCCGCGCCGAGGTGCCAAGCGTCTCGCTGGTCGGCTATACCAACGCCGGCAAGTCGACGCTGTTCAACGCGGTTACCGCCGCGCAGGTCTATGCGGCCGACCAGCTGTTCGCTACCCTCGACCCGACGCTGCGGCGCCTGGAGATCGAGGATGTGGGGCCGGTGGTGCTGGCCGATACCGTGGGCTTCATCCGCCATCTGCCGCACAAGCTGGTGGAGGCCTTCCAGGCCACCCTGCAGGAGGCCGCCGAGGCCAGCCTGCTGGTGCACGTGATCGACGCGGCGGATCCCGACCGCGACCTCAACGTGAACCAGGTCGAAGAGGTGCTGGATGAGATTGGCGCCTTGGGGGTGCCGACGCTCAAGGTGATGAACAAGATCGACATGTTCGACAGCGCCCCGCGCATCGAGCGTGGCGTCGATGGCCGCCCCGAATCGGTCTGGCTATCGGCCCGTGACGGCAAGGGCCTGGAACTGTTCGAGCAGGCGCTCACCGAGTGCCTGGCCGATGATATCATCGACTTCGATGTCACCCTGGAGCCGCAGCAGGGCAAGCTGCGTGCCAGCCTGCATGACCTGGGGGCGGTGCGTGAGGAGCGCTTCGACGACATGGGGCGCACGCTGCTGGAGATCCGCCTGCCACGGCGCGACTTCCTGCAGCTGATGGCGCGCCTCGGCGAGCGCGCCGACGACTATCTGCCGGAGACCCTGCAGGATCGCCCCGTCTGGGAGCAGTGACACGCAGCAATGAAGAGTCGCCTTCGGGTGTCGGCACACCAGGGTCGGCACCACAAGGATCGCAACCGATGCCCGTCGTGCCGGAATGCACGGCGGAACGCAACGCAGAGTGGAGACGACGTATGGCCTGGAATGAGCCCGGTGGCGGCGGCAACCAGCACGACCCCTGGAAGGGGGGAGGGCGCCGCGGCGGTAACGGCGGAGATAACGGCGGCGGTGGTAACCGCGGCGGCAATAATCAGGGGCCGCCCGACCTCGACGAGGCCCTGAAGAAGTTTCAGGACAAGCTCAACGGCATGCTGGGTGGCCGCGGCAAGCGCGGCGGCAACGGTGGCAAGGGCGGCAAGGGCGGTGGCGGCAAGCCACGCAACGTCTTCGCGCTGCCGGGGCTGCTGCTGATCGTGGCCCTGGCCATCTGGGCCGCCTCCGGCTTCTATCTGGTCGACCAGTCCGAGCGCGGTGTGGTGCTGCGGTTCGGTAAGTTCCAGGAAGTGGTCACCCCCGGCCTGCAGTGGAACCCCCCGCTGATCGATGACGTGCGCATGGTCAACGTGACCCGGGTGCGCTCGGTCAGCCAGACCCAGTCGATGCTCACCCAGGACGAGAACATCGTCTCCGTCGAGATTTCGGTCCAGTATCAGGTCGCCGATCCGCGCGGCTACGTGCTCAACGTGCGCGACCCGGAGCTGTCGCTGGAGAACGCCCTGGACAGTGCGCTGCGCCACGTGGTCGGTGGCACCGACATGATCGCCATCCTGACCTCCGGGCGTGAAATCCTCGGCACCGCGGTGGCCAGCCGTCTGCAGTCCTACCTGGACAGCTATGGCACCGGCATTCGTCTGCAGACCCTGAACGTCGAGTCGACCTCGCCGCCCAATGCGGTACAGGACGCCTTCGATGACGTCATCCGCGCCCGTGAGGATCGCCAGCGCACCATCAACCAGGCCATGGCCTACGCCAATGCCGTGATTCCGGCCGCCCAGGGTCAAGCCCAGCGCGTCGTCGAACAGGGCCAGGGGTACCGTGAGTCGGTGGTCGCCGAGGCACGCGGTCAGGCCAATCGCTTCAATGCGCTGCTGACCCAGTACCAGACCGCGCCTGAGATCATGCGTGAACGCCTGTATCTCGATGCCCTGTCCGACGTCTACGGCGACACCGCCAAGGTGATGGTCGATGTGGACAATGACGCACCGCTGATGGTGTTGCCCATGGATCGCCTGAGCCGTGGAAACGCCGGTGCTGCCGGCAGCCAGGAAGTGTCGATGGACCCTCAGCTTCTCGAACGCCTGAGCGCCAGCCAGGCCAGTGGCAGCAGTGACGGCGGCAGCAGTGACAGCCGCAATGCGCGCAGCAATGGAATCAGCCGGGAGGGCCGTTAACGATGATCAATAACCGTTCCCTGCTCATCGTCGGCGGCCTGGCCGCCGTGGCCTGGCTGGCCAGCAACAGCCTCTACGTGATCGACGAGACCGAGCGCGCGGTGAAGCTGCGCTTCGGTGAGGTGGTCGAAGAGAACATCCAGCCGGGCCTGCACGTCAAGGTGCCGGTCACCCAGACGATCCGCAAGTTCGATACCCGGGTGCTGACGCTGGATACCGAACCCAGTCGTTACCTGACCCTGGAACAGAAGGCGGTGATCGTGGACTCCTACGTCAAGTGGCAGGTGGTCAATCCCACTCGCTACTACGAGGCTACCGCCGGTGACGAGATGCAGGCGGTGCGGCTGATTCAGCCGCGGGTCGACGAGAGTCTGCGTAACGAGTTCGGGCGCCTGAACCTGAAGCAGATCATCTCCGAACAGCGCGACAAGCTGATGACCGGGCCCACCGAGGATCTCGACGAGCGCCTGCGTGACACCCTTGGGGTGGCGGTCCTGGATATTCGCGTCAAGCGCATCGACCTGCCCGAGGATGTTTCCTCGGCGGTCTATGATCGCATGCGCTCCGAGCGTGAGCGTGAGGCTCGCGAGTGGCGTGCCCAGGGCCAGGAAGAATCCGAGCGCATTCGTGCTAACGCCGACCGGCGTCGTCAGGTGCTGTTGGCTCAGGCCCAGGAGCGTTCCGAGACCCTGCGCGGCGAGGGCGATGCCGAGGCCGCGGCCATCTTCTCGGAGGCCTACGGCAAGGACCAGGAGTTCTTCTCCTTCTGGCGTAGCCTGGATGCTTATCGCTCGAGCTTCCAGGGCGACGGCAACATGCTGGTGCTGGACCCCTCCAGCGACTTCTTCCAGTACCTCAAGGGGCCGACCGCCCAGAACGACGGGTGATGGTCGGCGGGGCGGTAGATGCCGCCCCGCCGCACCCTGCCAACGCATGGCAGGGTGGCTCGCGGCGCCAAACGTGATAGACTCCTGTAACCGGGCGTGCCCCGGTTTTTTTGTGGCCGTCCACTTCCCCGGCAAGCCCTTCTGGCGCCCCGCCAGGCGTATGTTCCGCCATGCTTCAATGCTTGCCGAAGGCCAATCATCGTCTCGCAGGAAGAACGACATGACCATCGCTGACCGCTGGTTGTTGCCCGACGGCATGGACGAGGTGCTGCCTCCTCAGGCCAACCGCATGGAGGAGCTGCGCCGGGCGTTGCTCGATCTCTACCATCGCTGGGGCTACGATCAGGTGATGCCGCCCCCCGTGGAGTTCCTGGACTCCCTGCTTACCGGTACCGGTACCGAGCTCGATCTGCAGACCTTCAAGCTCACCGATCAGATGACCGGGCGGATGATGGGCGTCAGCGCCGATGCCACGCCCCAGGTCGCGCGTATGGACGCGCACTCCCTGAAGCGCCAGGGCCCGGTGCGGTTGTGCTACTGCACCACCGTGCTGCGTGCCAAGGCCGACCCTCACCAAGGTGGGCGTAGCCCGGTCCAGGTGGGGCTCGAACTGTTCGGCCACGCCGGCCTGGAGGCCGACCTGGAAGTACTGCGCCTGGCGCTGACCAGCCTGCAGGTCGCCGGCGCCAGCGAGATTCACCTGGCGCTGGGGCATATTGGCATCTACCGTAGCCTGGTGAAGGCCGCCGAGCTGACGGCCGAGCAGGAGAAGGCGGTCTTCGCGGCCCTCGAACTGAAGTCGCCCGGCGAGCTGGCCGCGCGCGTCGCGGAAAGCGTCAGCGACCCGGCCATGGCGAGCATGCTGTGCGCCCTGGGCGAGCTGCATGGCGGCCCCGAGGTGCTCGAGCAGGCCCGCGAGGTCCTCGCCGAGGCACCTGCGGCCGTGGGCGAGGCCCTGGAGCGGCTGCGTGCCCTGCACGCCGGCGTGGTCGCCGAGCATCCCGATGTGGCGCTCTACTTCGACCTGGCCGAACTGCGTGGCTATCAGTACCACACGGGCATGATGTTCGCCGCCCACGTGCCCGGCTATGGCCAGGCGCTGGCCAAGGGGGGGCGTTACGACGATACCGGCCGCGCCTTCGGTCGCGCCCGCCCGGCTACCGGCTTCTCCCTGGAGCTCAAGCTGTTGGCCAGCCAGGTGACCGGCGAGCCCCCCCATGACGGCATCTGGGCACCGGTCGAGGGCGACGGCCTGGCCGAGGCCATCAAGGCCCTGCGTCAGCAGGGCGAGCGGGTCGTACAGGCGCTGCCCGAGCAGCATACCGGTCCGCAAGAACACCGCTGCCAGCGGCAGCTGATCCCGATCGACGGCGGCTGGCAGGTAGCGCCGCTGGCCGTAACCAGCGATCAGGCCTGACGCTCAGGCAGACACGATACCGGCACCGCCCGAGGCTGGCGGCGCAGCAACGAGAGACGAGGAAAATGGGCAAGAACGTAGTCGTACTGGGCACCCAGTGGGGTGATGAAGGCAAGGGCAAGGTCGTCGATCTGCTGACCGAGTCTGCCGATGCCGTCGTGCGTTTCCAGGGGGGGCACAATGCCGGCCATACCCTGGTCATCGATGGCGAGAAGACCGTCCTGCACCTGATTCCCTCCGGCATCCTGCGTGACGACAAGGCCTGCGTGATCGGCAACGGCGTGGTGCTGTCGCCGAAGGCGCTGCTCGAGGAGATCCGCGAGCTGGAAGCCAAGGACGTCCCGGTGCGCGAGCGCCTGAAGCTGTCGCCGGCCTGTCCGCTGATCCTGCCGTACCACGAGCGTCTCGATCAGGCGCGCGAGAAGGCGCGTGGCGTGGCCAAGATCGGTACCACCGGTCGCGGTATCGGCCCGGCCTACGAAGACAAGGTCGCGCGCCGTGGTCTGCGCCTGGGCGACATCCTGCACCGCGAGCGCTTCGCCTCCAAGCTCGGTGAGGTGCTGGACTACCACAACTTCGTGCTGACCAAGTTCCATGGCGAGGAGCCGGTGGACTTCCAGGAAGTGCTCGACGATGCCATGCGCATGGCCGACGAGCTGCGTGCCATGGTCTGCGACACCGTCAGCCTGGTGCACGATGTGCGTAAGGCCGGCGAAAACATCCTCTTCGAGGGTGCCCAGGGCTCGCTGCTGGACATCGACCACGGCACCTATCCCTACGTGACCAGCTCCAACACCACCGCCGGCGGCACCGCCACCGGTTCCGGCGTCGGCCCGCTCTACCTGGATTACGTGCTGGGCATCACCAAGGCCTACACCACTCGCGTCGGTTCCGGCCCGTTCCCCACCGAGCTGTTCGATGAGCACGGCCGTCACCTGGCCGAGAAGGGCCACGAGTTCGGTGCTACCACCGGTCGCGCGCGCCGCTGTGGTTGGTTCGATGCCGTGGCCCTGCGTCACGCCGTGCAGATCAACTCGGTGTCCGGCATCTGCCTGACCAAGCTCGATGTGCTCGACGGCCTGGAGAACATCCGTGTCTGCGTGGGCTATCGCAGCAAGGACGGTGAGTTGCTCGACACGCCGGTGGATTCCGAGGGTTATGAAGCCATCGAGCCGGTCTACCAGGACCTGCCGGGCTGGAACGAGTCGACCCTGGGCATGAAGAGCATCGATGAGCTGCCGGCCAATGCCCGTGGCTATATCCACTTCCTCGAGGAGCAGGTGGGGACCTCCATCGACATGATCTCCACCGGCCCGGACCGCAACGAGACCATCGTGCTGCGCAATCCTTTCGGTGAGTAAGTGCCACGGCGGGTAGGCCTTCGGGCCTTTCCCCCGAACGACGACGGGCCGGCAGGAAACTGCCGGCCCGTCGTCGTTTCTGGCTTGTCGGTATCAGCGCTCGGCCGGTGCCACCTGAAGCGCCTGCATGGCATCCTCGTCGGACAGTAGGTCATGCAACGTCTGGGCGGCCATCTCGCCGCTGCCGTCCATCACTTCGTCGAGCCATAGCAGCGCCTGCTCGCGGTTGGCGTTCTCGAGTCCGTTGGCGGTGAGATAGGCCTTGGCCAGTGCCAGGCGCGCGGTCTCGTGGCCCTGACGGGCGGCCTCCAGCAAGTAGTCGGCGCCTTGATGAAGGTCCTGACTGACGGTCTCGCCGCGCAGCAGCTCTCGGCCGAGGGTGGCCTGGGCGCCGGCATGGCCCTGCTTTGCGGCCTGCTCAAGCAGGCGGCGTCCCCGTGTGGCATCGACGCTCATACCGCCTTCCCCACGCAGTAGCGCGGTGCCGAGCAGCGTGCGTGCCGAGAGACTGCCGGCCTCGCTGGCCTGGGTGAGCCAGGTCTCGGCCTGTTGCGGATCGGGCTCGACGCCCTTGCCTTCGAGATAGACGGCGCCGAGGCGCTGGGCGGCATAGTCGTCGCCGGCCTCGGCGGATTCGCGCAGCAGCGCGATGCCGCGCGGGGTATCCTGCGCGACGTGCTTACCCTCGAGCAGGGCGTCGGCCAGCGCCAGTCGAGCGCCGCTGTTGCCGCGGGCGGCGGCCTGCTCGAGCAGGCGCATGCCGCGCTCGGGGTTGGCGCTCACGCCCTCGCCGGTGAGCAGCAGCTTGCCGAGGTCGCCGCGGGCACCGAGGTGGCCGCCGGCGACGGCGCGCTGCAGGTAGCGGGCGCCCTTGGCCGGGTCACGCGTCACACCCTTGCCCTCTAGGTACATCCGCCCTAGATCGGCGGCGGATCCGGGGTGGCCCTCGTTGGCAGCGCGCTGCAGCCAGATCCGGGCGTTGCTCAGGCTCTGCTGAACGCCGCGGCCGTTGAGGAAGGCTTCGCCGAGCCGCGCCATGGAACCAGGGTGGCCGTCTTCTGCGGCCTCCACCAGGGCCTGGATGTTGCCGGCCTTGCCCTGGTCATAGCGCAGCCGCGCCAGGGCATCCTCGGCCGAGTCGTGTCCGGCGTTCCGGGCGCGGTTAAGCCATTCACTGGCCTTGCCTAGATCGCGGGGCACGCCGTCGCCCTGGCGGTAGGCTCGGCCTAGTACCACCATGGCGTAGGCATCACCCTCGCGGGCGGCTTCTTCCAGCAGGGCGATGCCGTGAGCGGGTTGGCGCTGCCGGAGGGTGCCCTCGAGATAGCCGGCGCCTAGCGCCGTCTTGGCGGAAGCATCCCCGGCGTCGGCGGCCTGCTTCAGCAGTTCCTCGGCCTTCGACGGATGGTAGGGCAACACCTCCCCTTCTAGGTAAGCCTCGCCGAGCAGGCGTAGGGCGGCGGTCTGGCCTTGGTCGGCGGCGTCCTTCAGCAGGGCTTCGGCGCGCTGGCCGTCGGCCGGGACCCCGTTGCCTTCCAGGTACATCTTGCCTAGCTGCTGGGTAGCGTAGGGATGACCCAGCTCGTTCGCGCGCTCGAGGTAGCCGCGCGCCTGCATCGGCTGGCTGGCAAGGCCGTCATCGTCGAGGTAGTAGGCGCCGAGCAGCGCCAGCGCCAGGGCGTCGTCTTGCTCGGCGGCCTTCTTGAGCAGCTCGATGCCGCGGCGCGGATTGGCGGGCAATCCTTCACCGTCGAGCAGGGCGCGCCCCAGGGTGACCTGGGCATCCACCGAGCCTTGGGCGATGGCCGCGCTCAGCCAGTGCTGGGCGCGTTCCGGGCTGGCGGCCACGTTGGCGTTGCCTTCCAGCAGCAGCTTGCCCAGCGTTTCCATCGCCGACACGTTGCCGTCCAGGGCGGCCTGTTCCAGCATGGCTTGGCCGCGCTGGGGGGCGTTGCCTTCCACCAGCGAGCGGCCGGCCCGGCTCAGCGCGCCGGGATCGCCGGCCTCGGCGGCCTTGTTCAGCCAGTGCATGTGGCGCTGGGGCTGACTGCCGAGCAGGCCGTCTTCGGCAAACAGGCCGGCCAGCTGATTCATGGCGCCGACGTCGCCGGCGTTGGCGTCCTGTTCTAGCAGGCGCGCGTAGCGCTGGGCGTACTGGCTCGCCAGACCACGATCTTCGGCGAGCCAGCCTTCGGGGCCGTGGGCCTTGGCCAGGGCCTCGAGGGCGGTGCCGTTGTCGGCCTCGGCGGCGCGCTGGTAGAGCGCGGCGGCTTGTTCGGCGTCGGCCTTGACGCCGTCACCGCCCTCGACGAGTAGCTCGGCCATGGCGGCCTGGGCCCGGGGGCCGACCTCTTCCTCGATGGCCTGCTGGATCAGGTAGTAGGCGAGCGCGTCGTCGCGCTCGACGCCGCGCCCCTCGCGGTAGAGCTTGGCGAGGTTCAGCGAGGCGTTGCCGGTGATGTAGGAGGGCGTCTTGATGGCCTCGGAGTAGAGTCGTGCCGCACGCTCTGGGTCGGGCGACACGCCCTTGCCCTGATCGAAGATCTTGCCCATCTCGTAGTAGCCCTTGGGCAAGCCCTTCTGCATCAGCGTCTCGAGCTCGGCGATGGCCTGTTGGCTGCGGCCTTGCTCGAGCAGCTGGTGAGCCTTCTCCACGGTGTTCTTGTGCATCCATTCCAAGGGGCGTGGCTGACCGCCGTCGAACCAGTCCGCGTACTGTGGTGGCACGGGCGCGGTGACGTGGTCATCGGGCTGCGGGGTGGTGGCGCAGCCGCCGAGCCAGGCCACGAGGGTGGCCGAGAAGGCCAGCTTCAGCCCCGTGGGATGGCGAGTGGATGAGGTGTCGCGTGGAATCTGGATCATGATGTCGATTTGCCTCGAAGTGATGGATGAACGTCGGGGCGAGCGTTCACTGCTCGCTCAGGCCCTTGAACGCGGCGTCCTCGCGCTGGGTCTCATCCATGACGATGTTCTGCTGGGCATCGGGGGCCATGAAGTAGAGCGTCATGTAGCCGCCGGCACTGCGGTTGTAGATGGGACGCTGACGGCGGATGAAATCGGCGATCCGCGGGTCGTGGTGGCGGGACTGGTAGATCTCCATCCAGGCGAAGTACTGGCTGTCCTTGAGGAAGCCGGTGTACTGCTCGTGGGGGGCCATGTCGCCGAGGGCGGCCGGGTCCTCGAAGATATCCAGGGCGAAGTCGACGGCGTCGTGGATGCTGTGACTGTCCACTTCCAGGTCGAAGATGTCGTAGCCCTGGCGCTCGATGACGCGCATGTTGGTGATCAGGTAGAGCAACGCGTAGTTCTGGTAGTGGGTCGCGCGGCGTCCACGGGCGACCTCCATGGGCAGGGCACCTGCGTCGTTGATGTCGTGCAACGCGGAGTAGATGGCGCTGACGCCGAAGCGGAACAGGGCATTGTCCTCGGTCAGCACGCCGACCATGCTGGCGTAGAGGGCCCGGCGGTAGAAGTGGTTGTTGCAGCAGCTGTTGCCGGGCTGACCCTGGATGTCGGAATGCTGATGGGCCAAATCGTTGAGCCAGGCCTCGATCCGCTCGCGCTCCTCCTGCATGCCCTCGATCTCGGGGCGCACCACCGAGTAGGCCATGGCCGCGGCGAAGATCATCGACTCGGTGGCGAACCAGGCCTGGGGCTCCATGGAGTCGTAGTAGAAGTTGGTCAACGCCTCGTCCTGGGCCCACTTGTCGAGGAAGCGCACCAGGCATTCGGCGTAGTACTCATCGCCGGTGGCCACGTAGCTGCCGGCCAGGCGCGACACGTTGTCCTCGAACTGGAATAGCGGCTCCGATGCCAGCTCCCACTCCTTGGGGCTTGGGTAGTAGCCCGGGATTCGCATGCGGGTGTCGATCGGCTTGTACTGCAGCAGCTGTGAGCAGCTGGTACCCGCGGACAGCTGGTCGATCTCCTGCAACAGGATCGCGTTGTCGGTGTCCTTGAGCAGCGCCATGCGCGTCTCGACGTCGAAGTAGGAGGCGTCGGGGGCCGTCACCTCGTAGTGAGACAGGTCGAGCTCGGCACGTGCCTCGAGGGTCATGGCCTGGGCCGTGGACAGCCCTCCCGCGGCCAGCCCGGACAAGGCCAGGGACAGGCCGGCGAGCAGGCGATGGGGCAGGGCGACGCGGCGTGGGCCGGTGCAAGGGGACAGAGACATCGGGATTCCTCGGGATCAGGATCGGGGGGCATAGACGCGGAAGCCGGCGAAGTCGGCGTGCTGGTCGCGGGGTGTGCGCCATTCCTTGCCGTGCCCGCCAAAGAAGGTGGAGAACATCAGGCCATCGATGGTCACCGACTCGCTGGTGCGATAGACGATGCCGTCCTGTTCGAGGATCGGATGCCCGTCCACCCACACGCGGGCCATGCCGTTCTCCTGGCCGGGGTCGTTGAGGATGATCTCCTGTTCCAGGGTCACCCACTGCCCGGTGGGGAAGGTCCAGCGGCCGCGGCCGACCGACTTGCCGTAGTCTTCGTGCTGGTCGACGGCATATTCGTAGAGCTCGCCCTGGCCGTTGGCCCGCCACATGTAGCGCATCGAGAAGCCGTTCTTGCCGTTGGCCTCCTCGCCGCCGCTGGGCGCCTCGCCGCCGTACAGGCCGGGCAGCTTGCCGCCCTTGACGAAGTCGAAGCCCGGCTCGAAGCGAACCCGGTACTGGAGGCAGGCTCGCTCGGCGCCGGCCAGGGCGCTGGGGGCGGCGTAAAAACCGGCCCCGCCCTTCTCGGTATCGCCGGGCGACGAGGTGCCCTCGGGATAGTGGATACGCAGGCCGGCCTCATCGAGTCCGGTCTCTTCGGCCGCGAGGCGTTCGGCGTTCTTGGTGCCCCAGTCGCGCTGGGTAGCGAAGCCGTCTCGGATGGCGGCCTGGGCATCCTCGGCCTGCATGGCGGGGGAGGGCGCGGCGACCTGCGGATAGCGGGTCGAGCAGGTGGCCACGCTCGGGGACGTTATCGCGGGCCCCTTGCCCTCGGCGAGGGCCGGGGCGCTCAAGCCGGGCAGCAGGGCCAGCATCAGCATGGCCATGGGGCGCTTCGTCGGGATGATGTGTTGGGCTGACATATCGGGCTCCGGTCGGGGCGGCCGCGGGGCGGCCGGGGTGTCCTCGTGAAGGTCGCTCGAGCTTAGCTCGCCTGGCGCTCGCGGTCGGCGAGCGGCGTTTCGTCGTCGTTGGCGCCGGTGACGCTGTCGACCAGGCCACCGACCAGCTGGCCCACCGAACGGGCACCCTGCCAGACCCACTCGGCGGCGCTGCCGACCAGCGGTGTCTCGGTGAAGCGCACGTCCACCGGGGTGCCGACGGTGTCGGCCGGCAGTGGTTCCTCGGGCACCAGCAGCACGCTGGCGACGTTCTGCTGCTGACGCACCCAGCTGGGGAAACCGGCGCGTGGTTGGCGTTCGATGTCCAGCGCCACGCTGCGTACTCGGGCGCTGATCGGGCCGGCGGTGTTGGGGAGCGAGATGTAGGCCTGCTGGTCCGGGCCGATGCGATCGATATCGTCCATGTGCACCAGCGCCTCGACCATGATGTCGTTCTTGCCAGTGCGGATGAGCGTCATGATGCGTTCGCTCTCGTTGATGTAGGTGCCGTCGGAGCTGCTCAACGCCCAGGCCACCAGGCAGTGGCAGGGGCTGTAGACCTCGTTTTGCGACTGGCGCGCCTCCAGTGCGGTGATCCGCGAGCTCTGGAAATCGCGCGCGGTTTCGAACTGGTCGATGCGTGCCCGGGCAATCTCCGGCGGCACCGTCTCGAAGCTCACCGACTCGCCGTTGGCCGGGCGGGCGGAGTTGGCCAGGCTGATCTGGCCGTTGCCCGATTCGAGATTCTCCTGGAGGTTGTCGATCAGCTGGCTGTTATAGCTCTGGGCGGCTTGGGCCAGGATCAGGTTGGATTCCAGGTCGACGTTCTTGACGCTGGTCAGCTGCTCGTCGCGCTCGACCCGGTCGCCAGCCTTGAGATCATGGGCTTGCAGAATGCCCGGGCCCGGCGCACGGATGTCGATACGCGGCGCGGTCACCGCGGCGAAGTTCGGCTCGATCAGCATGAAATTGCGGTAGGCGGTGGCTGCCGCCACCAGGCCCAGCGCGCCGATGGCCATGAACAGCGCGACGTAGCGGCCCAGCGGCTTGGGTGGCCGCTGGGCCGGCTGCGGCTGGCCGCCGCCGCGCTTGCGCGGCGTCTGTGGGTCTTCACCAGCCACCAGGCCTTCCAGGTCCATCTCGCGGCCGCTCAGGCTGGCGCGGATCAGGCGGCGAAGCAGTTCCTGATGGCCGGGACTGATGTCGGTGAATTCGAAGCCGGCGGTGTGGCCCTGCTTGCTGGCCGTGCAGTGCCGGCACTCGGCGGACATGGGGACGGTCATCTCGGCGCCGCCGGCCTGCAGCAGCAATGAGGCCTTGACCTGGGCACCCACGCGGATCGGCCGTTGGCTGCGGATCGCGAAGCCGCCCTGGGACAGATCGGCACCGTCGAACACCTGGCCGTCGTCCATCCTGACCTGGAAGGCGCGTTTCACGCGGAGGTAGTGACGTTCGTCGCGGCGCTCGTGAGCGATGCCGGCACCGGGTGTCTGGCCGGCACCCTGGCTGCGGGCGCCGTGGCTGACCTGGTGCTGATCACCCAGCGTGGGCTCGCTTCGTTCGTGATGGTCGGCGTAGTAATCGGTCATGGGGAGTCTCTTTCCAAAGGGTGCCTCCTGGCGGCTGCCTGTGAGGTCAGGAGCGGTCGGGTTGCACGCTGATATTCAGGTCGACGAGGGCTACCTTGCGGCCGTTGATGTCGAGGGCGCAGCTTAGGGTCGTGTGGCAGGTCGCGCGCGGTGCGACGTCGAGCGGGCGACCGCTGGCATCGTGGACATGACGGGCCAGGCCGGGGCTGATCTCGAGCGTGGTCGGCTCGTCACCAGGCGCGCCGGTGAGGCGCTCGGTGCGCATGGGCTCGGTGGTGGCCACGACGTCCAGCAGCCCCTCGTCCAGCGACAGGCGTTCCGGCGGCAGGGTGACGTTGCCGCTGGGGGAGCCGTCGGCGAGGGTTAACGCCAGCCAGCGATTGGCCGTTCCGGTCTTTGCCTGGTCCTCGGTGGCGGGGTCATGGAGGATGGTCATGGCGGTGCGATCCGGTGGCTGTAGCACACCGGTGGCCAGCACCAGCACGTAGAGCATCCCCGCGATGAAGGTGCCGTGCAGCACGTGGCCCATGCGACGCTGACGGGTGACCGCGGCCGGGTCGTTCGGCTCGCCGGCGGATATCCCCTGGCGCGACCATTTTTGGCGGTTGAATCGGAAGCTGACATAGGTCTTGAGCAGGGCGCCGAAGACCTGGTTGTAGTAGATCAACGGGATCCACAGCAGGCTGAAGCGACCGCGCTGCCAGGCCAGGATCAATGTCGAGATGCTGCGTGTGAACAGGATCCACAGCGCGTAGGCGAAGATGAACGAGGGGCGCACGAACAGGGTCACCAGGATCGCCACCATGGGGCCGATCAGGGTCGTCCACATGGAGAGGCGTTGGTCGACCAGGCTCCACCAGGTGAACATGCCCATCGGGCGGGGCCCCAGGGCGATCGCCCGACCGCTGGTGCGTAGCATGTTGCCGTACCAGCGGCGCATCAGGTCGGTGGTTGACTTGAAGAAGCGGCGGCGGTCCGGCAGCTCCTCGAACCCGGTGACGTAGACGTCCGGCAGGTAGAGCATCCGCCAGCCGTTCTTGAGCAGCCAGTACCAGGTCGACTTGTCGTCCCCCGAGAGGAACTTGAAGTTGCCGAAGCGCCAGTGGTCGACGCGATCGTTTTCCACCAGCTCGATGAAACTCGTCTGGGTGGCAAGATCGAGGCGGAAGGCGCTGTAGCGGCCGGTCAGCACTAGCAGACGCCGCGATACCGAACCGGAGCTCATCACCAGGTGACGCTGGGCGTAGCGTAGGTCGTACCACTCCTTGGTGACATCGCCTCCGGTGACGATGGCGCTGTTGTTGGTGGTCAGCGCGCCCAGGTCTTCGTTGGTACGGAAGAACGATAGTGAGCGCTCGAGGGTGTTGGGCTCGAGCAGGATATCGCCGTCCATCGAGACCAGCAGGGCGTCCGGGGCTGGGGCGCGGCGGGAGATGGCACGCAGCACTTCCGCCATGGCGGAGCGCTTTCCGTCCCCCTTCTGGAACATGTAACGCAGCTCGACGTTGCTCGGCCAGCCGAGGTCGTCCATCACGTGGGTGATGATGTCGACGTCGGTGCGGTCGGCCAGCGAGGCGAAGACGGTAGTGGGGACGCCGTAGTCCCGGACCTCGCGCACCAGCGCTTCATAGACCCGATAGCTGACGTCGGCATCGATGCGGAACGAGGTGCACAGCACGTACAGCTCGCTGGGCTTACCGGCCTCGCCGGCGGCGTCCGCCGCGGCGCGCAGCCGCGGGAAGACGCGCCGGTTGTACCACACCGAACGCAGCGCCTGGACGAACCACCAGGAGTAGCGCCAGGCGCCGATGGCCCCGATGGCGAAGAAGAAGCTCTTCGACGCCGGCGAGAAGACCTCCGACGGCAGCTCGGAGAGCAGCAGCACGAGCAGGGCCAGCATCAGCAGCAGGGCGGTGGCCTCCGTCACCTTGCTGGCGACGGAGGTATGGTTTGGGAGCTTCGACATGGCGAGGCCTCAGGCTACGACGGGGCGGACGGAAGCGCCTCGGCCGATGGCGTAGTAGGTTAGCCCCGCCTCTCTGGCGCTCTCGGGCGAGAAGAGGTTGCGGCCGTCGATCACCACCGGCTCGATCAGACGCTCGCGCAGCCCGGTGAAGTCGACGGTGCGGAAGGCCTTCCACTCGGTGCAGATGACCAGTGCATGGGCGCCCTCGAGGGTCTCGTCGCGGCGCTCGGTGAGGTTCAGGTCCTCACGGTTGCCGTAGATCCGCAGACACTCCTCGGTGGCTTCGGGATCATGAGCCTGGACCCGGGCACCGGCCTGCCACAGGGCTTCCATCAGCGCGCGACTGGGGGCCTCGCGCATGTCATCGGTGTTGGGCTTGAAGGAAAGACCCCACAGCGCGATGGTTTTACCGGCCAGATTGCCGTTGAAGGCGTCGCAGAGCATCTCGAACAGGCGGCTCTTCTGGCGCGCGTTGACCTTCTCGACGGCGTTGAGAAGCTGGGCCGGATGGCCGGCGGCCTCGGCGGTGTGGGTCAGCGCCTTGATGTCCTTGGGGAAGCAGGATCCGCCGTAGCCGCAGCCTGGATAGATGAAGTGGTAGCCGATGCGCGGATCGCTACCGATGCCGTGGCGCACTTCCTCGATATCGGCCCCCAGGCGTTCGGCCAGGTTGGCCATCTCGTTGATGAAGCTGATCTTGGTCGCCAGCATGGCGTTGGCGGCGTACTTGGTCAGCTCGGCGCTGCGTACTCCCATGAACATCAGCTTGTCGCGCTGGCGGTTGTAAGGGGCGTAGCACTCGCGCATGACCTGGCGGACGCGTTCGGACTCGGTACCCACCACGATGCGCGAGCCGCGCGAGAAGTCCTCGATAGCGGCGCCTTCCTTGAGGAACTCGGGGTTGGAGCAGACGTCGAATTCGATATCCGCGCGGCGACCCTCGAGAGTGGCGGCCAAGGTGCGCTCCACCTTGCTGGCGGTGCCGACCGGCACCGTCGACTTGTCGACGATGATGCGGTACTCAGTCATGTGAGTGGCGATGGTCTCGGCGACCTTGAGCACGTGACGCAGGTCGGCGCTGCCATCCTCGTCGGAGGGTGTGCCGACGGCGATGAATTGCAGCAGGCCGAATTCGACCGCGGCCTTGGCATCGTTGGTGAAGTGCAGGCGGCCGGCGGCCAGGTTCTGATGGATCAGCGTCTCGAGGCCTGGCTCGTAGATCGGCACCTCGCCCTGGCTAAGACGGGCCACCTTGTCGGTGTCCACATCGACGCACATCACTTCATGCCCGACTTCGGCGAGGCAGGCGCCGGTGACGAGTCCTACGTACCCGGAACCAAAGATGGTGATCTTCATGGGCGTCTTGCTCCTGGTCATGGTCGGAAACGAACGTCATGTCTCAGGCTCCCGGTGGGGAGCGAGAGTCACGGACGCTCGTGGATCTGTCCTAGTCAGAAGCAATTTTCGGGCCGTATTATAAAAAACCTTTAATATCAGGTATCTGTTTTTGTCAGTGGCAAGGTTTGGCCGTGTGGTGAGTCGTTTTGGGCGTATCAGGAGGGGGAAACGTCGCGACCAGGCAACAGAATGTCGTGTCGCTCGGTGGAGGAGGGGCGAGGTGCCATCAGCTGGGGCTGTCGCGCTTCGGTCTCGTGGACGTGAAGTGGCGCAAAGGCACGGCCTGCGTATCATTGGGCGACAGGCGTACAACATCATATTGGCAAATGCCGATGCCAAGATGTTGCAGAGCATCGACACCCGGCACGGAATGACGCCATGGTGTGACGTAAGGGCCTGACGCCCTAACGAAAAAGGCGGCCCTAAGGCCGCCTTTTGCGTCGAGCTCGAGGTATCTGTCAGTTGCCCCTCGGCTCGCTCATCAGGGCCTTGATCAGCGCGTAGCAGCCGACCAACAGCACTAGCGTGAAGGGCAGGCCGGTGGATACCGAGGCTGTCTGCAGGGCCGTCAGGCCGCCGCCGAGCAGCAGGGCGATGGCGATGGCGCCCTCGATGATCGCCCAGAAGATGCGCTGCGGCTTGGGAGCGTCGACCTTGCCGCCGGCGGTGATGGAGTCGATGACCAACGACCCGGAGTCGGAAGAGGTCACGAAGAACACGATCACCAGCACGATGCCGACGAAGGAGGTGATGGAGGCCAGCGGCAGCTCACCGAGCATGGCGAACAGCTTGATCTCCAGCGCAGCGTCCTGGACGCCCTGGAAGCCGTTGGTGATCACCTGATCGATGGCGGTGCCGCCGAAGGCGGTCATCCACAGCACCGAGACCAGGGTCGGCACCAGCAGTACCGCGGTCAGGAACTCGCGCACGCTGCGGCCGCGGCTGACGCGGGCGATGAACATGCCGACGAAGGGAGACCAGGAGATCCACCAGGCCCAGTAGAAGGCGGTCCAGCCCTGAACGAAGTTGGCGTCTTCACGACCGAAGGGATTGGACAGCGCCGGCAGGTTGACCGCGTAGGCGGCCAGGTTCTCGAAGAAGCCGGTGGCGATCAGCATGGTCGGGCCGACGATGATCACGAAGGCCAGCAGCAGGAAGGCCAGCATCATGTTGAGCTGCGACAGGCGCTGCACGCCCTTGTCGACGCCCAGCATGATCGAGCACAACGCCACGGCGGTGATGCCCATGATCAGCAACACCATGGTGATGTTGGAGTTGGGCACATCGAACAGGTAATTCAGGCCGGCGGCCGCCTGCGAGGCACCGAGCCCCAGCGAGGTCGCCAGGCCGAACAGGGTGGCGAACACCGCGAGGATGTCGATGAGGTGCCCCGGCCAGCCCCACACGCGCTCTCCCAGAATCGGGTAGAAGATCGAGCGCATGGTCAGCGGCAGCCCCTTGTTGAAGGAGAAGATGGCCAACGCCAGGCCGACGACGGCGTACGCCCCCCACGGGTGCAGGCCCCAGTGGAAGATGGTCGCGGCCATGCCCAACCGGTGGGCGGCTGCCTCGTCACCGGCGGCGGCGCCCAGCGGTGCCCAGTCGGTGCGCATGCCGTCTTCCATGCTGGTGCCACCCAGGGCGGTGCCGAAGTGGGTCAGCGGCTCGGAGACGCCATAGAACATCAGGCCGATGCCCATGCCGGCGGCGAACAGCATGGCGAACCAGCCGGCGTAGCTGAAGTCGGGCTTGGCATGGGCGCCACCGATGCGCACCTTGCCCAGCGGCGATAGCACGATGCCAAGGCTGACCAGCACGAAGATATTGCCGCCGAGCAGGAAGACCCAGCTCAGGTTGCCGGTCAGGAAGGAGAAGATGGCATTGAAGACGGGTTCGATCTCGGACTGCAAGGCCAGCGTCAGGATCACGAACACCAGGATCAACAACGACGAAACGGTGAAGACCTTGCCGTGCAGGTCGACGTCCAGGCCGAACTTGTTGGCGGTGATGTTGTCCTGACCGATCACATAATCGGTATCAATGAGGTTGGCCGGCCCCTCCGGGGCGGGGATGCCCTCGTCGGGCGCCGCCTCAGGGGGCTGCTTATTATCGTTCGTCACGGGACTACTCCTTGTGGATGTCGAGGAACGAGGTGGGAGAAATCAGGTCTGGGGACGCACCAGGAACACCGAGGCTTCGGTATGCGTGGCTACCTTGCCACCATGCGATGGAATCACGGCGTCGAGATGCTTCGGCGGATGGGTCGGCATGATCACCAGGTCCGCGTCGGCCTCGTCGATGGCATCGACCAGAACGTCGTCCAGATCGGCGATGGGGTCCGGGGTGGTGATGACACGGGCGCTGACCGGCTGGCCGTGGACCTTGGCGCGCTCCTGGGCGAAGGCCTCGAGCTTCTGCTGATGTTCCTCGGGGGTGCGTGCCACCGATCCCGGGGTCGTGGCGGCGACCGCCACATAGCAGACCTCCGCGCCATAGTGCTTGGCCTGCTCGGCGACGACCTGCAGCGATGGCTCGATCACCTCGATGTGGGCCAGGTCTACCGGCACCAGGATCTTCTTGAACATGCCTGCGCTCCTTATGAAGGTGTGTCTGCGGCTGACACCCTTGAGTGTGGCCGTTGGGCGACGATTCTGGGAGCCCGCGTTTCAACGCGGCTCGGCCAAGAGCGCCACCGATGTTGCACCCTTCCTGTGTCGTGTTGTGCTCACAGATGGCGTCTCGGGCCACCTCGGATAAGTGATTCTAATAAAAATTCGACTTGTTGATAACAGTTGCTTAGCAAACTCTGTGCATATGCTGTCGCTGTGCGGCAGGCGACATGGCCATGTCATCGTGAGACAGGGCGTCATGCGAGGGGAAAGCGTTGACGGCGAGGGCATGCGCGATGCCGCCTGATCCACGTAGCACCCGAAAAAAAGGGGAGACGCCCGAGGCGTCTCCCCCTGGCGGGTGGCGCGGGAGCCGATATGGCCTCAGGAGGCTTCCGGCAGCCACTCCTGGACCAGGTCCTGGTTCTCTTCGACCCACTGCTTGGCGTTGGCGTAGGGATCGGAATCTTCTTCCTGGTTCATGAGCATGACCTCACCCATGGCTTCGGGCGTCCACTCGAAGGCGTCCAGGATGGCATAGGCCCCCGGCATGTCGTCCTCGAAACCATCGCGCACGATGGTGTGGATCTGCTCGGCACCGCCATAGACGTTCTTGGGGTCTTCCAGGTACTTGAGATCCCAACGGGCGAACATCCAGTGCGGGGTCCAGCCGGTCACCGCGATGTCTTCCTGGTTGTTGATGGCGCTCTGGAGGGCCGCGGTCATGGTGGCGCCGCTGCCGCTCTGCAGGTCGAGGTCGAGGTCGTATTCCTCGACGACCTTCTCGGTCAGGCTCATGATGCCGGCGCCCGGATCGATGCCGGTGAGCTTGCCGTTGAAGTCGTCGGCGTGCTCGTTCAGGTCGGCGATGGAGTCGGCGTCGCTGTAGGCCGGAACCACCAGGCCGAGCTTGGTGCCCTCGAGGTTCGGGCCCAGGTCGTCAACCTGATCACCGACTCGCTCGAGATAGTCGGCGTGGGTCGTCGGCAACCAGCCGGCGACGATGCCATCGGCATCGCCGGAAGCCACGGATTGCCACATGGCGGCGGCGGATAGCGAGGTGAGTTCTACCTCGTAGCCGGCCTGCTCCAGCACGGTGCGCATGACGTTGGTGGAGGCGACTTCGGACGCCCACTCGACGTAAGCCAGGTGCACGGTGCCCTTGTCGGCGGCTTGGGCAGTGGCGGCGGTGAGGCCAGCACCGGCGATCAGGGTCAGGCCGGCGAGACGCATCGGTTGCTTGTTCATCGAATTTGCCTTTGTTGGTAATGCGAGTTCGAGGATGCAGGGGCTACCCGTCGGTTGCAACCGACGGGTAGCCCCGCGGGATCAAGCCTTGCCTTTCTTGCGCAGCGACTGAGTGAGGCGGTCGAGCAGCATGGCCAGTATTACCACGGCGATGCCGGCTTCGAAGCCGTCACCCGGACGCAGGCGCTGGATGGCGCGCCACACTTCGCTGCCCAAGCCGTCGGCGCCGATCATGGCGGCGATCACCACCATCGACAGCGCCAGCATGATGGTCTGGTTGATGCCCGCCATCACGGTGGGCAGCGACAGCGGCAGCTGCACCTTGAGCAGTTTCTGGCCGCGGGTCGCGCCGTAGGCATCGGCGGCCTCGACCAGATCGCCGGGCACCTGGCGGATGCCCAGGGTGGTGAAGCGGATCGCCGGCGGCATGGAGAAGATCACGGTGGCGAAGATCGCCGACACCGAGCCGATGCCGAAGAACGGGATGGCCGGGATCAGGTAGACGAAGGCCGGCATGGTCTGCATGAAGTCCAGAATCGGCATGATCGTCTTGTAGAGGCGATCCGAGAGTGCGGCGGCGATACCTACCGGCATGGCGATGACCACCGCCACCAGGGTCGCGATCACCACCAGGGTCAGGGTCTCGATCATCGGATCCCAGAGGCCGAGATCCATGATCAACGCCAGACCGACGACGGCACCGATGGCCAGTCGCGTGTTGGCCAACCACCAGCACAGGCCGACGATGATCACCAACAGCGACCAGTCGGGCAGCCACATCAGGGCGTCGTTGAGCCCGTCGATGCCGGACTGCGTGATGCGCGAGATGCCGCGGGTCACACCCGAATACTCGCTGGTCAGCCAGTTCAGGCCGCTCTCGATCCAGTCACCCAGCGGGATGCGCGGAAATTCGATAGCCATCAGTGGTCTCCTGCCTGTGCGAGTTCGTCGAGGACGGCGCCTTTCACGACCACGCCTTGCAGTACCTGCTCATCGTCCACCACCGCGATGGGGAAGCGGTTCTCGCTGAACATGGCGAACAGGTTATGCATGGGTTCGTCGCGGGTGACCTTGCGGAAGTCCTGGGTCATCGAATCGGTGACGCGTTCCATACCTGCTTCCAGCGCCTGGCTGGCGGCGTCGGCGTCGATCAGGCCGACCAGGCGGCGATCGCGGTCGAGGATGTAGATCGAATCGAGGCTGTGATCGCGCATCTTGCGCAGCGCGGTGCGCGGACCATCGGTGTCGCGCACCGTGGAGCGCACCTTGCGCATGGCGCTCTCGGCACTGAGGATGCGCGACTTGTCGACGCCCTCGATGAAGCGACGCACGTAGTCGTCGGCGGGCTTGGTGAGGATTTCCTCAGGGCTGCCGATCTGCACCACCTCGCCGTCCTTGAGCAGCACTATGCGGTCACCGATGCTCAATGCCTCATCGAGGTCGTGGGTAATGAAGACGGTGGTCTTCTGCATGCGATGCTGGAGCTGCAGCAGTTCTTGCTGCATGTCGCCGCGGATCAGCGGGTCGAGCGCCGAGAAGGCCTCGTCCATCAACAGCACGCTTGCGTCGTTGGCCAGCGCGCGAGCCAGGCCGACACGCTGCTGCATGCCGCCGGACAACTGCCGGGGCAGGGCGTCCTCCCAGCCATCGAGGCCAACTTGCTTGAGGGCGTTACGCGCGATCTCGCGACGCTCGCCGGCATCGACACCGCGAATTTCCAGGCCGAACTCGGCATTCTCCTGGACCGTGCGGTGAGGGAACAGTGCGAAATTCTGGAACACCATGGAGAAGTGGCGGCGGCGGCATTCCAGCAGCTCCTTCTCCTTGAGGCTCGGGATGTTCTGCCCGTCGATGACGATCTCGCCCTCGGTGGGGTCGATCAGCCGGTTAAGACAGCGGATCAGGGTCGACTTACCGGAACCGGACAGCCCCATGATCACCAGCAGTTCCCCTTCGTAGACATCGAAGTCGATGTTGGAAAGGCCCAGGGTCTGGCCGGTCTTGTCGAGGATTTCGGGGCGCTTCAGCCCCTGGTCGCGCAGTTCCAGCGCCTTCTTCGGCTGGCTGCCGAAGACCTTGCTGAGGTTGCGGACCCGAATCTTGACGTTTCGGTTGTCACTCATTGGCGGTGCCTTGGTCGGCGCCCGGCCCAAAGTGGCAGGGACGGGAATGGGTTGTCGGGATGACGCGTCGCTTTAGCATGCCACTCGGCAGCGTTGACGCAAATCGGAAGCGCCATACCCTAGCGTTTATTGAATGGTTGTTCAAACTGTGGCGAACGCCGTCGAAAAGCGGTTTTTTCGGCATCGCATGGGAGAATTGGCGATGTCGGGCATTAGCGACAAGCGCCAGAGGCTACCGTTGGTCGTCGCATTCAGCAAGTCGGCGAGTTAGAACGAGGAGGGGCGAAGCGGGAAAAATCGGCGGCCAAGCCAGGTGGGAAAAGCCTCGCCTAGGGGCGGCGGCGCGACCGGTAAACCGGGCTCACGCCTAGATCAGCAGTGCCAGCAACAGCGGCAGGTAAAGCAGCGACAGCAGGGTCGAGCAAAACACCAGGCTGGCCACGTATTCCGGATCGCGACGGGCCTTCTGGGCGAACAGGTAATTGAACACCGCCACCGGCATGCTCATCTGCAGTATCAGGATGGCATGGGCCATGGGCGGCAGGTCGAGCAGCGTGCCGACGCCCCAGGCCAGGCCCGCGGCCAGCGGCAGGCGCAGCAGGCAGAAGCCCAGGCCGGAGCGCAGGTTGGTGGCCCGGATATTGGCCAGCGAGACGCCGAGGGTGATCAGCATCAAGGGGACGGTGAAGCCCGAGATCAGCTCCACGCTGTTGGCCAGCCAGGCCGGCAGGGTGGTGTCGGTGAGCAGCAGCGCCAAGGAGATCAGGATGGCGTACACCGTGGGCGTGGTGGCGAGGATCTTGAACGGGTTGCCGCGCCCGGCCATCAACGAGCCCAGGGTGAACTGGAAGAGCGTCACCGTGACCATCACCGTGATGCCGAAGGCGAAGCCCGCCTCGCCGAAGGCATAGAGCACCACCGGCAGCCCCATGTTGCCGGTGTTGGGGTACATCATCGGCGCCAGCAGCACCCGCCAGTCATGCTTCAGCAGGCGGGCCGTGACGAAGGTGGCCGCCGCCATGGCGAGCAGTACCAGGCTGGTGGCCAGCATGGTGCGCCCGAAGCCGCCGGCATCGATCTCGGCGTTGGCCAGTGAGGCGAGTACCAGGGCCGGGGTGCCGATGTTGAACACCAGGCGGGTGATGAAGGCGACCGGGTAGTCGTGGCCGAGCCGAACCCAACCGAAGCCCAGGCCGGCACCGGCGATGACCGGCGCCATCACGGCGAAGAGTTCGGCGAACATGCGTTATCTCCTCGGAAATATAGGTGAAAGGCGACAGGGCGCATGTGGCTTCTCATCGGGCCTCGGCGGTGTCGGCGAGCGGGCCCACTTGGTGGCGAGAGGCTTGAGCCCGCTGGGCCTGACGCTCCAGCGAGAGCGCCAGTCGTTCGACCAGCCCGGCGAGCAACGCATGATGGCGCTCGGTCAGTGCGGGATGTCGGCCCACGGCCGCGATCAGGGTTTCGCCGGCCGCCTCCACCCCTTCGGGCGAATGGCCCCGGGCGCTGTCGGCGTAGGCCTGGGCCAGGGCGTCGAAGAAGCGTCGCTTGGCACGATGCAGCGCCTCGTCCGGCAGGTCATCGAGGCGCCGGCGCATCTGCAGGCAGGCATAGCCGATATCCAGTCCGGTCAGGCCCAGGGTGAAGAGGTGACGCTGATCCTCGGGCAGCACGTCGTCATGCTTGGCCAGGTGCAGCAAGCGGTCGGCCATGCCGCCGACGAAGCGGGACTCCGCCTCGTGGATGGAGGGCGTGGTCAGTCGGCGCAGATCGCCGGTGATGGCACCGACCAGCCGGCGCTTGCGCAGGGCCGAGCCGAAGCCGGGCAGCAGCCGGAAGCCGGTGACCACCGCGGACAATCCGATTATCACCGCGATGGCACGGTTGATGAAGCTATCGAAGGAGAAGTCCATGCCGTTGCCGGGCATGGTCAGCAGGATGTTGCCGATGATGAAGGCCAGGCAATAGCCCATCAGCCGTGGGTTGGCCACGCCCAGCAGCCCCAGGAACAGCGGGGTGAGGAAGATCATCGCCAGCATCGGAAAGCCGCTGGCCTGGGCCAGCAGCACATGGCCGAACAGGAAGGCGCTGGGGATCGCCGCCAGCATGCCCTTGGTGAACATCATGCAGATCACGACCGGGTTGTCGCGGGTGGCGAAGAAGGCCGAGAACAGGGTGCCGAGCAGCATCGCCACCTGGCCGTTGTTCCAGGCGGTCGCCAGCCAGAAGCTGGCGAGCAGGCCGAAGATGAGGCCGGCGCGCAGGGCGTTGAATCCGGCGACCAGGTGATCGCGATGCCAGGCCAGGGCCACGCCGCGTAGACGCATCTGGCCGGGCCGGGTGATGGCGTCGCGGGCGTCGAGCATCACCACGGCATGGCCCAGCGCCTCGCGCAGGCCCTGCAGGCAGCGTTGCTCGAGCGGGCTCAGCGATGCTTCGGGGCAGTCCTTCACCCGGTGGCGAAGCGCATGCAGGCGACGCTGGGCCGGGGCTACCCCATGGGCCTCCGCCGACTCGCGGAAGCCCTCCGCGATCTCGCCGGCCAGCCGGTGGATCGTGGGCGACAGTCGGTCGCCGTAGTGGTGAATCAGCTGCTGCAGGGCGTGCAGGGTGGCCATCAGGCGCAGGGTACGGCGGGTCAGCACGTGGCTGGCACGGATCCGGCCTGGGCCTTCCGGGCCCTCGTAACGGGCGGCCTGGCTGTCGGTCTCGAGCTGGGTGAGCGGTTCCAGGCTGCCGGTCAGGGTGCGCTGCAGGTCGCCGAGATCGTCGGCGTCGGTCAGTCGCTGCGCGGCGTGCTGGAAGGCCTGATTGACGACCTCGTCGGCCTGCCGACCCAGGTGGTCACCGACCTTGATCGGCCATAGCAGCGCGCTGACCAGGGTCGCGCAGACCGCGCCCAGCGACAGTTCCGACAGACGCGCCACGGCGATGGAGAAGATGCCGTCGGGCTGGCCGGCGCCGATCACCACGATCAGCATGGCCGTGACGGCGCCCATGATGCAGCCGTAGGAGGCGTTGTTGCGCAGCAGCGAGCTGCCATAGGTGCACAGCATGATCCATAGCGTCAGGGTGACCAGCGCCGGAATGGGATTCTGGGCGAACAGCGCCATGATGGCGATGCCGATGCCGCAACCGACCAGGGTGCCGCTGATCTGGCTGATGCCCTTCTCGATCACCATGCCGCTCATCGGGCGGATCTGCAGGAAGGCCGCCGAGATCAGCGCCCAGTAGGGGCGCTCCAGGTCGCACCACAGCGCGGCATAGAGCGCCAGCAGCATGGCCAGGGTCGCCTTTATGGCGAACTTCACCGCCTCGCTGCTGGGGGTGAGATAGGCCTGTAACCAGGGCGACATGCGCGCCTACTCCGTCGGCTCGACGTATACCGAGGCCGTCATGCCGGCGCTCAGGGTCACACCCTCGGGGATCGCGTCCAGCGCGATGCGCACCGGGATGCGCTGGGCCAGGCGTACCCAGCTGAAGGTGGGTTGCACCTGGGGCAGCAGCTGGCTGTTGGGCGCGGTGTTGGGGTCGGCGATGGCACGCCCGATGCTCTCGACATGGCCCTCGAGCTCGGTATCGCCGCTCATCAGGATGACCCGGGCGGCGTCGCCGACCTCGAAGCTCGGGGTCTTGGTCTCCTCGAAGTAGCCGGTGACGAAGTAGGAATCGGCCTTGATCAGGGCCATCACCGATTCGCCGGTGCCGACGTAGTTGCCTTCGCTGAGCTGCAGGTTGAGGACATGCCCCGCCGATGGTGCCGCGACCGTGGTGCGTTCGAGGTCGAGCCGCGCGCTGTCGAGTGCGCTGCTGGCCTGCTCGAGCAAGGCGTCGGCCACCTGGCGGTTGGTGCGTGCCGTCTCCTGGCCTTCGGCGCTGATCGCCTGGCGGCTCAGGCGGCTGCGGCGCGAGGCCTCGTCCTGGCTCTGCTGGAGTTCGGCCCGGCGCTGGGCGACCACCGCTTCGGCCTTGCTCACCGCCGTCTGGTAGCGCTCGGAATCGATCTGGAACAGCGTCGCGCCCGCGTCGACGCGTTGATTGTCGCCCACCGCGAGCGACACCACACGCCCGGAGACGTCGGGGGCGATGGTGATCACCTCGGCCCGGACCCGGCCATCGCGGGTCCAGGGGGTGTACAGATAGTAGTGCCATAGCCACAGGCCGGCGGCGATGGCCAGGGCGACGATGACCAGGGTGACGAGGCTGCGTAGCAGGGTGCGCATGTTCAGACGTTCCCGGTGGCGGAAGAGAAATAGGCGATGGCGGCGGTGCAGATCACGAACAGGGCGGTATCGAACCAGGCCTCGAACCATAGGCGATTCGCGCCCAGCAGCCGATAGAGAGCCGCACGGATCAGCAGGGTAGCGCCGAGGCCGAGCAGGACATAGAGCAACAGGGGGGAGAGGTAGAGGCCACCGACGGTGATTTCACGAAGTCCCATGCTCGCTCCTTGAGCGTCGTCGTTAGCCCCCCATTCTAGCAACCGCGGACGCAGGAGGCATCACGGCCACTCGGGCCGCCTACCTCGGGCGCTGTGGCCCAGCCGGCGGGGCAGGCGCCGCGCAGGAACTCGAGCAATGCCGAGACCTTGCGCGGCCGGTGACCGTGCGGGTAGAGCAGGCTGACCGGCGTCGCCGTGGCCTGCCAGTCGGGCAGGCAACGCACCAATTGGTCCGGATGAGCCGCCCGGCGGCGTTCGGCCATCCATACCGGCAGGATGCCCAGGCCGTGGCCGCGCACGATGGCGTCGGCGTGTAGCAGCAGATGATCGACGCGGAGCCGTGAACCCGGCGGGCGGACATCGTGCTCCCCCTCGCGCGCATGGCGCAGTGTCAGGCCGCGTTCGGCCTCGCCGAGCAGGTCGATCCAGGCATGGCCATCCAGGTCGTGAGGATGGGTCGGCGTGCCGTGGCGGGCCAGGTAGTCGGGGTGGGCGTAGAGCCCGCGGGGCAGTCGGGTGAGTGTTTCCTGGCGCAGCGATGTCTCGCCGACCTCACCGTACCACACCACCACCGAGTTAGCGTCGTGTGGCAGCCGCTCGCGCGTGCGCAGGCTCAGTCTTATGCCGGCATGGCGCGCCAAGAACTCATCCAGGGCCGGCCCCACCCAGTTGCGTGCCAAGGCCTCGTGGACCTCCAGGGTCAGTTCGCCGCTGATGTCCTCGCGCAACTCGTCCAGGGCCTGGCGGCCCTGGTCAGCCAAGGCGATCAGGCGCAGGCAGTAATCGTGGAAGACACGCCCCGCCTCGGTAGGAGCCAGGCGGTTCGACTGGCGTCGCATCAGCGGCTGGCCGAGCTGCGTCTCCAGCTGCTGGAGGCGCCGGCTGAGGGTCGACTTGGCCACGCCCAGCCGTTGGGCGCTCAGCGTCAGGCTGCCGCTGTCCATGACGTCGGCGAAGGCGAGCAGTTCATCGGCGTCATGCATAGGAATAAGCCGTAGGCCGCTAACGGGAGGCGCATCGTACCAAGCCTTTGGTTGAAAATCATTATCGTTGTCATTGGTCGTTGCGCATTCCGCAACGCGGTGTGCGATGACGCATGAGGGAGAATGTGGAAGAATCTTAATGATAAAAATTCCTATTCAATGAATGGTCGGTCCATCGAGGCCGACGGGATCTTCAGGAGTCGCCCTACATGTCGTTCCCCTCTCCCCGAACCGCCCTCGCGTCGCTGGTCACCAGCCTGGCGGCCTCCGCCGCCATGGGCCAGGAGACGACCGAGCTCGATGCGGTCGTGGTCACCGCCGCCGGTTACGAGCAGCAGATTCAGGATGCCCCGGCCTCGATCAGCGTCATCGACCGCGAGGATCTGGAAGGCCGCGCCTATCGTGACATCACCGATGCGCTGCGCAACGTGCCGGGCGTGACCGTCACCGGCGGCGGGTCGTCCCAGGACATCAGCATCCGCGGCATGGGGGCCAAGTACACCCTGATGCTGGTCGACGGCAAGCGCCAGGGCTCGCGAGAGACCCGGCCCAACAGCGATGGGCCGGGCATCGAACAGGGCTGGCTGCCGCCGTTGTCGGCCATCGAGCGCATCGAGGTGATCCGCGGGCCCATGTCGTCGCTGTATGGCTCCGATGCGCTGGGCGGGGTGATCAACGTCATCACCCGCAAGGTGCCGCAGGAGTGGGGTGGCGAGGTCTCGACCAGCCTGACGCTCCAGGAAGACGCTGATTCCGGCGACGCCCACAACAGCCGCTTCCACGTGGCCGGCCCGTTGGTCGACGAGCGGCTCGGCCTGCAGGTCTACGGCCAGTACGACCAGCGCGACGAGGACGCCATCGTCGATGGTTATGCCGATCAGCGCCTGGCCAGCGGCACCGCGAAGCTGACCTGGACGCCCGACGAGATCCACGAGCTCGGCCTGGAGGCGGGCTACAGCCGGCAGCGTCGTATCACCAATCCCGGGGAGTCCGTCGCGCTGGCAGGGAGACGGGGGCCGAACGAGCGATCCGAGCAGGAATACGATCGTCGCCACGTCGCGCTCAGCCACGATGGGCACTTCGATGCCGGCAGCACCACGAGCCATGTGCAGCACGAAGAGGTCGACAACCCCTCGCGCGACATGAACTACCAGAGCAGCGTGGCGGATACCAAGATGGTGCTGCCGCTGGGGGCCCACATGCTGACCCTGGGGGGGCAGTACGAAAACCAGCGCCTGGAGGACGGCGGCAACCAGTCCAGGACGTCTAGCCTGAGCGAGCTGGAACGCTATCGCTGGGCGCTTTATGCCGAGGACGAGTGGCGAATGACCGAGGCCTTCTCGCTGACCGGTGGCGTGCGCCTCAACGAGGACGAGAAGTACGGCAGCCACTGGTCGCCGCGTCTCTATGGCGTGTGGCAGCTGGACGATCGCTGGACCCTGAAAGGCGGCGCCTCCTCCGGCTTCCGAGCACCGGACCTGCGTCACACCAGTCCCGGCTGGGTCCAGGTCAGCCGCGGTGGCAACATCTACGGCAATCCGGACCTGGAGGCGGAGACCTCGCTCAGCCAGGAGCTGGGCCTGCACTATGCCGGCGACGACGGCCTGATGGCCGGCTTGACCGTCTTCCATACCGACTTCGAGGACAAGATCACCCGGATCACCTGCCCGGGGGCCATATGCACCGACGGCGTCAATCAGTTTGGTTCCGATCCCACCTACCGGGTCAACGTCGATGAGGCGGTCACCCAGGGCGTCGAGTTTTCCCTGTCCACGCCGCTGGCCGACACCCTGGACCTGAACACCAGCTATACCTACACCGACTCCGAGCAGAAGAGCGGCGAGTACGAGGGTGATCCGCTCACCCAGCTGCCCAAGCACCGGGTCACGGCGTCGCTGGACTGGCAGGCCACCGAGCGCCTGAACCAGTGGACCCGCCTGACCTATCGCGGCGAGGAGAGCCAGCCCACCACCGGCCCTTCCCAGAGTGCCATCGTCGCCCCGTCCTACACCTTCGTGGATGCCGGCCTCGGTTACCGGCTGACACCGCAGACCACCGTCAACGCCGGTCTCTACAACCTGTTCGACGAGGACATCACCGGGGACGAGTACGGCTATGTCGAGGATGGCCGCCGCCTGTGGCTGGGGGTCAACGTCGAATTCTGATCGTCGCTATCGAGCACGCCATAACGCCGCGGTCGGGCTCAGGTCGGGCCGTGACAATGGCTGATCCATGAACGAGCCACAGGAGAGCATGATGACGACGAACTGGATGCGGACGGCCGTGATGGTGGGTGCCTGCGCGGCGCCGATGATGGCCCAGGCCCATCAGGTAGAAGGCGAGACGCGGGCCCCCGAGGTGGTCAGCTTCGACTGGGGTGCCGCGGATACCCTGGCGGCCCTGGGGCTGGCGGATCGCCTCGTCGGCGTGCCGCATCAGCCGGCGCCGGCCTACGTGGCGCACCTGGTGGAGGGGCGTGCCGATGTGGGAGGGCTCAAGGTGCCCGACGCCGCGGCGGTCGCCGAGGTGGCGCCGGACCTGATCCTGGTCACCGGTCGCCAATCCGACTCGCTGGAGGCGCTGCGGGCGGTGGCCGAGACTCGAGACGTGACCCTCGGCGAGGGCGATTACTTCGCGGCGCTGAGCGACAAGGTGCTGGGGATGGCCGCGCCCTTCGGCGCCGAGGCGCAGGCGCGCGAACGTCTCGAGGCCCTGCACGCCGATATCGAAGCGGCCCGCGAGAGCCTGCCCGACGACCTCGAAGCGGTGGTGGTGATCCATAACGACGGCCACTACTCGTTGCGCCAGGCGCCGGTGGTCGACGAGCTGTTGGAGATCGCTCAGCCGGCGGTACCGGCGTCCGTCGAGCCGGTGAGCCGCGGTACCCGCACCTTTCATCCGCTGACGCCGGCCGCCATCGCCGAGATGGCCCCGGATGCGCTGTTCGTGGTCGATCGCAGCGCGGCCATCGGCGAGACCCCGCTGGACGTCGTCTCGCTCGAAGCGGCGCTGGCCGACGAGGGTGGCGAGGCGATCGAGGTGACGGCGCTCTCGCCGGGGCTCTGGTACCTCGCCGGCGACGGCCTGCAGAGCGTGCGTGCCCAGCTGGAAGAGATCACCGGCAGCCTATGAGCCGGCGCCTCCCCACGTGACGGGCGAGCCGACGTTGCGAAACCTCGAACGAGGCGTTGCCGGTCCCGAGGCTGAGGCTTTTCTTGATATTGATTATCATTAGTCATCGTTTTTCATCGCCGGTCGCCCAGGCGCCCGGCGAGCCAAGGAGATTCCATGTCGCTTTCTTTGCCCAAGACGCCGCTGCTGGCCGGTGCCTGCCTGGCGACGGCGCTGGCCGTCGCGGTCGGCTCGGCCCAGGCCCGCACCCTGGACACCGCCCAGGGTAAGCTCGAGGTTCCCGACGCCCCCGAGCGGGTAGTGACCCTCTACGAGGGGGCCCTGGACGCCTCCCTGGCGGCCGGCGTGATGCCGGTGGGCGCGGTGACCACCCGTGGCGGCGATGACGTGGCCCGCTACCTCGAGGCGTATCTCGACGAGGCGCGGCCGGCGGTCGTCGGCGTGGTCCGCGAGATCAACATGGAGGCGGTGGTCGGCGAGCGCCCGGATGTGATCCTGGCCGGGCCGAGCCTCGCCGATGCCCAGTATGCGTTGCTGTCGAAGATCGCACCGACGGTGGTGCCGCAGAGCCCGGGCGTCACGCCGCAGGCCTGGAAGACCGAGGCCCGTCAGTATGGTCAGGCGCTGGGGCGTGAGGACGCGGTGAACGCCGCCATCGATGACGTCGAGGCCCGTGCCGCCGAGCTGGCCGAGCGCGTGGGCGTGGCCGATATCGGTGCCACCGCTAACCTGGTGCGCTGGATGCCCCAGGGGCCGCTGGTGATGTCCGACCGCCTCTTCTCCGCCGGGCTGCTCGCCGCCGTGGGGCTCGAGGTCGACGACGCCGGCCTGATCAACGGGCGTGGCGCCCACAGCGATCCGCTGAGCCTGGAGAACCTGTCCAAGCTGCAGGGTGACTGGCTGTTTTTGGCCACCCTCAACGAGGAAGGCGAGGAGGCCCTGGTGTCCGCCAAGGACTCCCCGGCGTTCGCCCGCCTGCCGGTGGTCGAGAACGACCGGGTGGTGCCGGTGGACGGCCAGCTGTGGACCAGTGCCAACGGCCCGCTGGCCGCCGAGGCGATCCTCGACGACATCGAAGCGGCACTCGTGCCCTGATGTCGAAGGCCACCACCGTCAACACCGAGCCCCGCCCATCGGCGAGGCTCTCCCGCGTCGTGCTGACGCTGTCCGGGCTGCTGGTGCTGGCGGCGCTGGCAAGCCTGCTGTGGGGCGCCGGCGAGGTCGGCCCGGCCCGCGCCCTGGCGGCGCTCGCCGGGCACGGCGACGAGGAGGCGCGCTTCGTGGTCGGGACCCTGCGCCTGCCGCGCACCCTGATCGGCATCGCCGTGGGGTTGGCGCTGGGCGTGGCCGGGGCGCTGCTGCAGGCGGTGTCGCGCAATCCGCTGGCCGAGCCGGGGCTGCTCGGCGTCAGCGCCGGGGCCGCCTTCGCCGTGGCCGTGGCGCTGTGGCTGGGGGCCAGCGCGGCGACCCTGCGCGTCGCCGTGGCCCAGCTCGGCGCCCTGGTGGGCTGTGTCGGCGTGATGAGCGTGGTGCGCCTGCGCGGCTTGGGCGACGACCCGGTACGCCTGGTGCTGGCCGGGGCCGCCTTCTCGGCGCTGCTGGCCTCGCTGACCTCGCTGCTGCTGCTGTTCGATCAGCGCACCGCGGACGAGATCCGCTTCTGGGTGGTCGGTAGCCTGGCCGGCCGCCGCCTCGACGACCTCGTCGCCGTGCTGCCGAGCCTGGCCCTGGCGCTCGCCGTCACCGGCCTGATCGCCCGGCCGCTGGCGGCGCTGGCGCTGGGCGAGCGGGTCGCCTCGGGGCTGGGTCATCGTCCCGGTCGGGTGCGGGCCCTGGTGGTGGTCGCGGTGGCGCTGCTGGTGGGCGGTGCCACCGCCATCGCTGGACCGATCGCCTTCGTCGGCCTGGTGGTGCCCTTCGCCGCCCGTGCCCTGGCCGGCCCCGACATCCGCCGTACCCTGTGGCTGTGCCTGCCGCTGGGCCCGCTGATGGTGCTCGCGGCCGACGTGGTCTCGCGCCTGGTGGTGGCGCCCTCGGAACTGCCCTTGGGCGTGCTCACCGCACTGGTCGGCGCCCCGGTGCTGGTGGCCGTGGTGCGGGCCCGCCGACTACCGACCCTGTGAGCCGGAGACCCGCATGTCCGATACCCTCTCGATGCCCCATCGCGACGACGCCGAGCGCCTCGGGGCGCCGGTCGGCGAACGCGTCGCGCCGCCGCCCGGTTGCTGGCGGCTGGCCCGGGGCGAACGGCACCTGTTGATCGAGCGTCGCGCGCTGGGCGTCGGCCTGCTGCTGTTGGCCGTGCTGCTGGCGGCGTCGCTGGCCTACCTGTGCCTGGGCCAGCAGTCGCTGTCGCCCGCCGGTGCCTTCTCGGCGCTGCGCGGCGAGGGCGATGCCATGGCCGTCTTCGTGGTCCAGGAGCTGCGCCTGCCGCGCCTGCTGGCGGCCTGGCTGACCGGCGCCGCCTTCGCGCTGGCCGGCTGCCTGATGCAGACCCTGGCCCGCAACCGCCTGGCCACGCCGGGCATCATCGGCATCGACAACGGCGCCACGGCCTTCTCCGTGGCATCCGTGGTGGGGCTCGGCGTGTCGCTGGCGCCGCCGGCCATGGCGATGGTCGGGGCCGCCACCGCGGCGGCCATCACCTTCGGCGTGGCCAGCGGCGGCGACACCCGCGGCTACCGCTTCATCGTCGCCGGCATCGGTATCGGCGCGGTGTTCGGCGCCGTCACCCAGTTGTTGCTGGCCCGGGTGGACATCGACACCGCCAACGCCGCCTATCCCTGGACGGTGGGCACCCTCAACGCCCGCTCGAGCGGGGCCGTCACGGGGCTCGCCCTGGGCCTGGCCCTGGCTGGGCCGCTGGCCATCGCGCTTGCCCGCTCGCTGTCGTTGATGCGCTTCGGCGACGCCGTGGCTCGTGGGCTCGGCGTCGAGCTGCGCCGCCGGCGCGTCCAGGTGCTTGCGCTCTCGGTGCTGCTGACCGCCTTGGCGGTGGCGGTGGCCGGCCCGGTGGGCATGGTGGCGCTGATCGGCCCCGAGATCGCCCGCTCGCTGGCCTCGCCCCGGGGCGTGCCGTTGACCGCCTCGGCCCTGGCCGGCGCCCTGGTGATGGTGCTGGCCGACCTGACGGGGCGGCTGTTGCTGGCGCCCATCGAACTGCCGGTGGGTATCGTCACCGCCGTGGTCGGCGGCCCCTGGCTGCTGTGGATCCTGCTGCGTACCGCCAAGAGGACATCGCCATGACCCCGTCCCATCGCCTAGAGACCCGCTCGTTGAGCCTGGCCTATGGCCGTACCCCCATCATCGAGGAGCTGGCCGTCGCGCTGCCGCCGGGCAAGGTGACCGCCATCGTCGGCCCCAACGGCTGCGGCAAGTCGACCCTGCTGGCCGGGCTGGCGCGGTTGCATGCGCCGAGCGCCGGGGCGGTGCTGCTCGACGGCGAGGACATCCGGCGCCTGCCGACCCGTGAACTCGCCCGGCGCCTGGCGCTGCTGCCCCAGGAGGCCACGGCGCCGGAGGGGCTGACCGTGGGCGAGCTGATCCGCTTCGGCCGCCAGCCGCACCAGGGCTGGTGGCGCCAGTGGTCCGGCGACGATCAGCGGGCGGTGGAGGCGGCGGTGGTCGCGGCGGGGCTGGAGGCGCTGGCCGAGCGGCCGCTGGAGGCGCTCTCCGGCGGCCAGCGTCAGCGTGCCTGGATCGCCATGACCATCGCCCAGCAGACCCCGCTGCTGCTGCTCGATGAGCCGACCTCGGCGCTCGATCTGGGCCACCAGCTGGAGGTCTTCGAACTGGTGCGGCGGCTGGCCGCCGATGGGCGGACCCTGGCGCTGGTGCTGCACGACCTGGCCAGCGCCTGCCGCTACGCCGATCACCTGATCGCCATGCGCGACGGGCGGATCGTCGCCCAGGGGTCACCGGCCGAGGTGGTCACCGAGGCCCTGGTGCACGAGCTGTACGGGGTAACCTGCACGCTGATACCGGACCCGGCCAGCGGGGCCCCGCTGTTGGCCGACCTACGCCGGGCCTGAACGCGAGACGCCCCGGCGAGGGCCGGGGCGTCTGAAGGGAAGGGAAGAGTGAAACGGGAAGTGTCGTGTGGCGCGTTATTCGGCGGCCTTCTGGGTCTCGTCGCCGGCCTCCTCGAGGGCGGCACCGGCGCGGGTCAGGGCGCTGGATGTCGCGGCCTTGGTGTTTTCCCAGGCGCTGTTGGCGCCTTCCTTGGTGTCTGACCAGGCTTCGCGGGTGCTCTGCTTGGCTTCGCTCCACCAATTGTCGGTGTATTCCGGCTGCTGAGTGATTTCCTCTTCGCTCAGGGCGACATGGACCACGTATTCCACGTCCTCGAGGCTTTCCCCGTTATGGGTCTCGACGGTGAAGTTGCCGGTCTCGATCACGTACTGCTTCTCGCCCAAGTCGAGCAGGTCGCCGGTGTCGATCACCAGGGCGCGCACCTGCATGTTGTCGTCGAGCAGCACGTCTTCCACTTCGCCGATATCCTGGCCGGGGTCGGCCTGGGTGACGACGTCGGCGTCGGTCAATTCGTCGGCGGAGTAGAGACCCTGGGGGGCGGCCAGTGCGGTGCTACCGGCACCGAGGCCACCGACCAGGAGTGCGCCGAGCAGAGCCGAGTTAAGCGGTTTCTTCAGAGTCATGTGATCGCTCCTTTGAGAAAGTCCATCTTGCAATGGCTCGATACTACGCCACATGACTAGACATTAGGGACCACGGGGGCGATTTCAAGGGGTGCGTGATGCAGAGGTGTTGTGAGCCCCATCAATCGATCCGCGTGGCCCGCCAGACGCGGCTCGGCGTCGGCGGGCCCGCGTCGGCGTCCGAGCAGGTATCGTGGCGGATCAGCTCGCTCTCGAGGCAGCTCACCACCAGTCGGCCCTCCTGCTCGCCGGCCTGCCAGCGGACCGGCAGCCGCCGGCGGGAGCCATCATCGTCACCATCGTCATCGATCAGGGCGTCCTCGACCGAGGCCCTGGCATGGTGGCCGCGGGCCGCGAGCCACTCCAGCGCCGCGACCTGGGCGCATTGCTCGACGGGCGTCAGCCGCGAGTCGCCGCGGTAGCAGGGCAGGTAGGGACGGTCCTCGCCCTCGGCCTCGAGCAGCCCCGGCACCTCGGCGGGGGTGATGCGGCCATACTTGCGCAGGGCGGGCAGCACCAGGGCGCTGGTGGCTAGCCGGCAGCCGCCCAGGTGAGTGCTCTCCCAGACCTCGAAGGGCCGCTCATCACGCGCCACGGCGCCGGCGATGGCCTGGTAGGTGGCATAGCCGAACTTGGCACAGCACTTGTCCTTCTTGCCGTGGGTACAGCACAGGATCAGCGGCCGGGTCACCTTCCCGACGGCCCAGGCGTCCAGCGCGGCGTCATCGGCGAAGGCCGCCAGGAAGGCCTCGAGTTCTTCCCGCGGGACCCGATACTCGCGGCATTCCGGCATCAGGAAGATGCGGTGGAGCTCGGCGTCCTCGCCGCGGCGGTGGATCAGGTTGACGCGGCGTCCCGCCTCGGCGAGGGCCCCGAGGCGCTCGCGCACCGCCTCGGGCATGTCCTTGGCCTGGCGCAGGCTGCGTAGCCACTTGGGGCGTGGCCAGCTGATCAGCAGGTTGCGCTCGGCGTGGGCGGCGCTACCCACCAGCGGGTCGCCGATGGCCAGGCTGTCCTCGGCGCAGAAGCGTTGGGCCGGTCGGGGGTTGGACGACCCTCGACGTTCCTCGGCGTGGCTGGGCGCGGTCATGGTGCCTGTCCTGCCAGCATTTGGCTCGGCGCCTCGGACCTGGCCAGCCGCGGCACGCAGACCGGCTGCCCGCTGTGGGGGTCGCGGATCACGTTGGCGTCGAGGTCGAATACCCGCTTCAGGTTGGCGGCGGTGAATATCTCGCCTGGTGTACCGCGTTCCAGGATGCGGCCGTCGCGCATCATCACCAGCTGGTCGGCGTAGGCCGCCGCCAGATTCAAGTCGTGGAGCACCACCAGCAGGGTACGGCCGTGCTCGTGGGCCAGGCGGGCGAGCAGGTCCAGCAGGTCCACCTGGACCTTGAGGTCGAGGAAGGTGGTGGGCTCGTCGAGCAGCAGCAGCTCGGTCTCCTGGGCCAGCACCATGGCGATCCAGCAGCGCTGGCGCTGGCCCCCTGAGAGCGCATCGACGCCGCGTTCGGCGAAGTCCGTGACATCGGCATAGGCCAGCGCCTCGCGGATGGCGCGGGCATCCCGTTCGGCATCCTGCCGCCACCACCCCTGGTGCGGGAAGCGTCCCATGCCGACTAGCTGCTTGACCGTGAGCCCCTCCGGGGCGGCAGGGCCCTGGGGCAGGATACCCAGGCGCTGCGCGACCTCGCGGGTCGGGCGGCGGTGGATGTCCTGGCCATCGAGGCAGACCCGGCCGGCGCTGGGCGTCAGGGTGCGCGCCAGGGTCTTCAACAGCGTCGATTTTCCGCTGCCGTTAGGGCCCAGCAGCACCGTCAGCTTGCCTTCGGCCACCGCCAGGTCGACGCCGTCCAGCACGCGGCGGGACTCGTATCCGGCGCGCAGGGCTTCGCCTGTCAGTCGCGGCGGCTTGGCGGGTGTCGAGGACATGGGAGGCCCGTGGTGTGATCTCGGAATCAAGGCACCCTAAGGCAATGAATTCTCATTTTCAATGAATGTAAACATCTTCGCTGTATCGTTCGATGCGCGGAGGGTTGGGGCCTAGACAGTCGGGCAGCAAGTGATTATCTTAACAATTCTCATTTGCGATACTGGGTTTGGATCAACGAGGCAAAGCCGGCGCTGCCCCGTCAGCAGGCGGCGATGCCATCGCCTGCAGGTGATAGCGCCGTTAGCGGGAGGGGCTTCGGCCAATGCCGGCGACTCTCTCGATGGCCATGATCATCCCCAACACCCCATGACGACTTCGCAAAGTGATGAGCGAGGGACACGCGGACTCACCGCTCGACGCATGCCGAGGACCGATGGACCGGCAAGCTACCGGTAGGTGAGTCGTCACAGGACGCAATCTTGCGGAGGCCACATGCGCTACGCCCGTTGCTCTCGTCGATCCGACGAGACGAGCCGACATGCATCCATGCATGCGTTGCTGAATTGCATCATCAAGGAAGTGGCAATCCCCCATGACAGCCTGGCCCATCGCTGGCCGGCCCATCGGGAGGGCCTGCCGGAACCGCTGCCTGGCACGCCGCTGCTGATCGAATGGTCGGCCTCGCTTGCGCTGTTCGTGATGGTGGACCGGCGTTCGGTGATCGGCAGCCACTTCTATCTCTCAGAGGTCTATCTTCGGGAGGCGGGGGCCACCGGCTGGTGCATCCCCGGAATGGCGGAGCTGATAGCCTCTCTGCTGGCGCACTGCCGCTGGCACGACGGGGCCCTCAACCGGGAACTCTGCGAGCAGGTCCTGCACAGCCAGGACGTCATGACGACCATCGTCGCCCATGCCGCCGACCGTCCCCGGCTCGATCCGCTGGCGGATTACCGGCGCAGCGAGCAGGGGCTGTGGTTCGGCCATCCCAACCACCCCACGCCCAAGGCCCGGCAATGGCCGTCTCACCTGCGGCAGGACAGACCCGCCTACGCGCCGGAATTCGGCGCCACCACGCCCCTGCACCAGTTTTCTTTCCCCGTGGCCGGGCTCTGCGTCCAGGCCAATCGCCTGAGTGCCCCGGACGTGCTGCCGCAGGTGGCGGATCAGCGCCATGCCGAGGGCGGCGATCGTGTGGTGCTCAGCATGCACCCGGTGCAGGCCGACCTGTTCCGCCGGGATGCCCGGGTGGCGGAGATGATCGAGAGCGGTATCATCGGCGATCTCGGCCAGAGCGGCTGGCAGGCCGCGCCCACCGCGTCGATGCGCACCTGGTACCTCGAGGGACATCCCTGGTTCCTCAAGGGGTCGCTTAACGTGCGCATCACCAACTGCGTACGCAAGAACGCCTGGTACGAGCTGGAGAGCACGCTGATCATCGATCGCATCATGCACCGGCTTGCCCAGCAGCAGGACGCGGCACTCCAGGCGCTGTGCGTGGCCCAGGAGCCGGCCACGGTGCACTGGACCCCCACCGCGGGCAGCGATGACGACCGGCGCTGGTTCCGCGAGCAGACCGGCATGATCCTGCGGGAAAACTTCTGCGAGCGCTTCTCCCCCGAGCGTTGCCTGCTCAGCGCGACGCTGTTCGCCCGGGATGCCCAGCTGGCGCCCATGGCGCTGGCCTTTATCGATGGGGAAGCCTCGGAAGATGGTGGTGAGCCCCTGCCGCCGGAAGGCCGGGTCCGGCAGTGGTTCCAGGCCTACCTGAGCACCTTGGTGGCGCCGGTGCTGGGGCTGTTCTTCCGCCACGGCATCGTCATGGAGCCCCATCTGCAGAATTGCGTGCTGATCCACGAGGCGGGCATGCCTCGGCGAATGCTGCTGCGCGACTTCGAGGGGGTCAAGCTGACCCACGACAAGGGCGTGGACTGGCTCGCCGGAGAGTCGTTGCCTCCCCGGGTGAGGGAGTCGATGACCTATCACCGCGAGCAGGGCTGGAACCGCATCGCCTATTGCCTGCTGGTCAATCATGTCGCCGAGGCGATCCTGGCGCTGAGCTGGCAGCGCCCGGACCTGGGCGAGGCGCTGTGGCAGGACACCCTGGGCGAGCTGTGCCGGGTGCGACGGACCCTGGGCCCGCAGGCTCCCGAGCTGGATGCCCTGCTGGCGGGAGGCGAGCTGCCCTGCAAGACCAACTTCAAGCTGCGGCTGATGGCGAAGGCGGATCGCCAGGCCGAGTACGTGGCGTTGCCGAACCCCTGGTATGCCACCCAGGCCGTGAACCGGGAGGTGGCCTATGGCTGAGCCCGCCGTGATTCCCGAGCACACGATTCCCAAGCGCATACTCGCCGCCATCGATGACCATCGACGGGCCTGCGATGACCCCATGGCGGCGTTCTTCTACGACCTGCCGGCGCTCAAAGCCCATGGCCGCGCCCTGAAGGCGGCGTTACCCCTTGGCGTCGAGCTCTACTATGCCATCAAGGCCAACAGCGAGGCGGCCATCATCGATACGCTGGCGCCGATCGTGGACGGGCTGGAGCTATCGTCCGGCGGCGAGATCGCTCGGGCCTGCGCCAGCGCGACGCCGCGCCCCTGGGTGCTCTCCGGCCCGGGCAAGCTGGACGCCGACATGCGCGAGGCCATGGCTCAGGGCGTCGAGGCCTTTCATGTCGAGAGCCTCGGCGAAGTGGCTCGCCTGCAGGCGATCGCGGCCTCGCTGAATCATGTCCAGCCCGTGCTGCTACGCATCAATCCGACCCTGCCCGAGGAGTTCTCCAGCCGCCTGCGTATGGCCGGCACCGCCACGCCCTTCGGCATCGACGAGGCGCAACTGGCCGATGCCGTGCGAGCGGTCGACGCCGCCGAGAACCTGGCCCTGGTCGGCTTTCATGTCCACGCGATGTCGCATCAGCGCTGTGAGCGGCGGCATCAGCGGCTGCTGGACGCCTACCTGGAGCGCTGGCCCCGCTGGCGCGCGCTGGCACGCGACCCCGAGCGAGTCACCCAGCTCAATGTGGGCGGCGGCATCGGCGTGAACTATCTTCAATCCTCTTCGCTCCACCCGCCCGCGCAGTTCGACTGGGCCGGCCTGTGCGAGGCCCTGGGAGCGCGCCTGGCGGCCATGCCCGAGCCGCCTAGAGTGCGCTTCGAGATCGGCCGTTTCCTCTCGGCCTTCTGCGGCTACTACGCCATCGAGGTGCTCGATACCAAGGTCAGCCACGGGGAAGGCTTCCTCGTCTGCCGGGGCGGCACCCACCAGTTCCGATTGCCCGCGGCCCAGGACCACGATCACCCGGTCATTCACCTGCCACACGACCCCGAGCGGGCGAGGGCGGGGGAGCGCCGTCCCTGGACCGTGGTGGGCCAGCTCTGTACCCCCAAGGACGTGCTGAGCCGCCATCAGGCGCTGGCTGGGGTGGCGGTGGGCGACCTGCTGGTGCTGCCGCTGGCCGGTGCCTATGGCTACAACATCTCCCACGCGGACTTCCTGTGCCATCCCCGTCCCGAGCAGGTCTTCGTCGGCGAGCCCCAGGATCGCCGTGAGCTCGAGGCGCGAGAGAGCGGGCGCGCCGAGCCCGCGAACTGGGCCCGCGAACTGAGCCAAGGCTCTGACCGAGCCACTTTGCCGATCCATGCTTTTTCGAAGGTAGCCTATGTCATCCCATGAACGCGTTATGCCGCCGGCCACGGCCATCGAGGACGATTCCGACGCCCCGCTATCCACTGCCACGCCGTTCGGCGCCGCGACGGACTGGCGCCATCACGCCCGCATCGAGCGGCGAGTCGTCGGCCAGCTGCTGCAGACCCTGCTCTTTGAGGACGTGCTGCCCTATGAGGCAGTCGCCGAGCCGGCATTCGGCAACACCGGGGCGACACGATTCGCCCTGACCCTGGGCGAGCGTCGCTATCGTGTCGGCGGTTGGCAATGCCACAGCTTCGATCTGATTCGCCTCGATCACGCCACCCTGGCGGTCGAGGGGCCGTCGGGATCGACGGAGCCGGTGAGCCTGCAACGGTGCCTCGAGGATATCGAGACGGCCCTGGGCGAGGCGACGATCCAGCCTGGCTTCGTCAATGAATTGACCCAGACCCTGATCAAGGACCTGCAGTCGGCCGCCTGGCCGGTGCCCTATACCGAGACACCGCAGGCGCTGGGCGCCGATGCCCTGGAGCAGTACTTCACCGACGCCCACAGCTATCACCCCTGCTACAAGTCGCGGCTCGGCTTCTCCCTGCGCGACAACCAGCGCTACGGGCCGGAATTCGCCCGGCCACTGCGGGCCCTGTGGCTGGCCGTGCCGAAACGCCTGGCCCATCAGGGCGCCGTCGACGGCTTGGCGCTGGCCGATCGGGTCGCCGAGGACGCCGGCCCGCGCGTGCTGGCGAGCCTGGACGACTACCTGGCCCGGCACCAACTGGCGCGAGACGAGGTCGTGCCGATGCCGGTGCATCCCTGGCAGTGGGAAAACGCTCTGGTGCCGGCGCTCTACCCGGAGCTCGCCAGCGGCGAGATCGCCGTGCTGGGCGAGGGTGAGGCGACCTATACCGCCCAGCAGTCGATTCGCACCCTGGCCCCAGGCGAGTCGGAAAAGCCCTATCTCAAGCTGGCGATGAGCATCACCAATACCTCCAGCACCCGCATCCTGGCGCGCCACACCGTGACCAACGGCCCCATCATCACCCAGTGGCTCCAAGGACTCATCGACACCGACGCCACCGCCAGGGGCGCGGGATTCGTGATCCTCGGCGAGGTGGCCGGCGTGGCGCTGGACGAACGGGCTTTCTCGGAGGCCCGCTACGACGACGTCTACGGCCAGGTCGGCGCGATCTGGCGCCAGAATATCGGCGACTTCCTCGAGGGCGGCGAAGGCGCCGTGCCCTTCAATGGGTTGAGCCAGTTCAGCCGAGACGTTGAGGGCGAGCCCGACGGCCCCTTCATCGCGCCCTGGGTGGCGCGCCACGGGCTGGAGGCCTGGACCCGGCAGCTCGTGCGTGTCGCGACCCTGCCGATCATCCACCTGCTGTTCGCCGAGGGCGTGGGCATGGAATCCCACGGCCAGAACATCGTGGTCATCCATCGCGACGGCTGGCCGCTGCGGGTGGCGCTGAAGGATTTCCACGACGGCGTGCGCTTCAGCACCGCCCATCTGGCTCGCCCCGAGCTGGCCCCGGCCCTGGCGCCCGTGCCCGAGCGTCATGCCGCCCTCAACCGCAACTCCTTCATCGTCACCGATGACCCGGAGGCGGTCCGCGACTACTCCTGCGATGCCTTCTTCTTCATCGCCCTGGCGGAGATGGCGATCTTCCTGCAGCGGCACTTCGGCCTGGCGGAATCCCGCTTCTGGGCCATGACGGCGGAGGAGATCACGGCCTACCAGCGCGCCCATCCCCAGCACGCCGAGCGTTACCGCTGCTTCGATGTCTTCGCGCCCCAGTGGGAGGTGGAGGCCCTGACCCGCCGTCGACTGTTCGGCGACGAGGCCCCCCAGATCAAGCACGTCCCCAATCCGCTGGCGGCCTTCGCGCCGGGCGAGGAGGACGCATGCTGAGGACCAACCGGCTCAAGCGGGCGCTGGCCGCAGGCCAGGAGGTCCACGGCATCATGGCCTCGCTGCCCACGGCCGCCTCCATCGAGCTGATCGCCGAGGCGGGCTTCGACTTCGTGGTGATCGACACCGAGCACGTGCTGATCAACCCGGAAACCGTCGAGCACATGATCCGCACCGCCGAGAGCTACCAGTTGACGCCCCTGGTGCGGGTGGCGGATGCCGATCCCAAGACCCTGCTGCGCCTGCTCGACGGCGGCGCCCAGGGGATCGTGCTGCCCAATGTGGAAGACGCCGCGACCCTCGCGCGTGCCGTGGCCGCCTGCAAGTACGCCCCGGAGGGCCAGCGCAGCCTCAACGCCGGGCGGCCCGGATCCTTCGGCAAGGCCTCCCTGGCGGACTACGTCGAGGCGGCCAACCGGGAGATCCTGGTGGTCGCCATGATCGAGAGCCGCCAGGGCGTGGAGCGGATCGGCGACATCTGTATGGTGCCGGGCCTCGACCTGGTGCTGGAAGGGGCGGCGGACCTGTCCCAGTCCCTGGGGGTGACCTGGCAGTCCGGCCATCCCGAGGTCGTCCAGGCGCTGGAGGCGGTCCAGCGCACGGCGAGCGAGCACGATGTTCCCTATTGCGCCTTCCTGCGTGACGCCAAGGCCAAGACCCGCTGGCGTGCGCGGGGCGTCAGTACCTTCATGCTGGGCGACGAGCGTGGCATCGCCTTTCGCGCCCTGCAGCGGGCGCTCGGCGAGGTCCGAGCGCCGGTAGAAAACGATGGCCGGGCGCCGGTGGCAAGCGATTTTCGGGCGTCGGTAGAAAACGATGGCCGGGCGCCGGTGGCGAGCGAGGTCCCCGATCCATGAAGTCTCCGATGGCGAATGTTTCTTCCACGGCGAATCGGCCGGGCGATGGCGCCCTCGAGCGTGCCGATCCCTCTCTCTCCTTCACTGCTATGGAGTGCACGACCATGAAATCTCTCGATGCCCAGCGCCATGCCGAGGCGCAGATCCTGCAGTCGCTGGTGGATGGCCTGCTGGTCGAGGGCCTGCTGGATGACCTCGGCGCGACCTGGCAGGCGCCCTTTGAGGCCGACGAACGGCTCGCCCGACTGCCGGCGTTCCGGCCCCACCTCGCCGATCCCGAGGCCCGTGTCTGGCGCTGGCCGCAGGGCCCGCACCGGGGTATCGTCATGCTGCTGCGGCCCGGCATCGCCCAGGCGTGGGAGAAGGCGGCCCACACGCCGGTGATCCTGTGGGATCACGACGGCGGGGACGGGGTCTCGCTCGATCCCGTGGCCTTCATGCGCCGGGTCTTCGGGGCCGCGTCCGACGACGATCAGGCCCTGAGCCAGGGTCAGAGCGTGTTCCTCCAGGCGCTGGCCGATAGCCTTCGGCAGGCGCAGAGCTCGGTGGACCACCGGGTGGAGACCCACCACCTGCCGGGGCGCGACACCGCCGCGCACTTCGCGATCATGGAGCAGTGGGCGTCGCTGCTCGACCGGCCTTACCACCCCACGGCCAAGGCCAAGCAGGGGCTCAGCGAGGCCGAGTATCGCGCCTACATGGCCGAGTTCAACGCCCCCATCCGACTGCGCTGGGTGGCGATGGCCCGCGACCGGGTGATGACCGGCGCCGGCGTCGATGAAGATTGCCCCGCGCCGGTGCAGTGGCTCGCCGGTGACGCGGCTCGCCAGGCCCTCGAGGCGGAACTGGCGTCGCGGGGCCTGGCCAGCAGCCACGTCGCCATTCCCGTGCATCCCTGGCAGCACGAGCACGCGCTGCCCCGTTGGTTTGAGGCGGCCTTCGCGGCGGGGGACTGCGTCTCGCTGGACACGGTCACCGAGCCCTGGCTCGCGACCTCGTCGCTGCGCTCGTTGGCCCCCACCACGGCGAGCCCGCACTTCCTGAAGCTGCCGATGGCCATCCATTCGCTGGGTGCTTCCCGCTACCTGCCGGCGGTCAAGATGGCCAACGGCGATCTCAGTGCCCGCCTGCTGCACCAGGCCAGGGACAAGGACACCCGGCTCGCCGAGGGGCTCCACCTGTGCGACGAGGGCAAGTGGTGGGCCTATATGCCGGAGGGGGCGACGCTGTTCGACGAGGCACCGCGGCATCTCTCGGCCATGGTGAGAAGCTACCCCCGCGCGCTGCTGGACGACCCGGGCGTGCGCCTGGTGCCCATGGCCACCCTGGGCACGCCGCTGCCGGGGGGCGAGCATCATGTGTTCGACGACTGGCTGGCCCAACGCGGCATGTCCGCCGATTCCGCCTCGGTGCGCGCGCTGTTCGGCGAGCTCTGCGACACCTTCTTCGACATCAACCTGCGGCTGTTCCGCCTCGGCATGCTGGCGGAGGTGCATGGCCAGAACGCCGTGCTGGTGTTCGAGGAGGGCCGCTGCCAGGGGCTGCTGCTGCGCGATCACGATTCCCTGCGGATCAGCGTCGCGCGCCTGGAGCGGCACGGCATGCAGGACCCTTGCTATTGCATCAAGCCTGGCCACGCCAACACCCTCTATCACGACAGCCTCGAGGCCCTGCTGTTCTGGCTGCAGACCCTGGCGATCCAGGTCAATCTGCGCGCGATCATCGACACCCTGGCGGAGTACTACGCGCTGCCCGCTCCCGAGCTGTGGAGAGTGATGGCCGCCCGCCTCGAGGCTCGCATCGACGCCATCCCCTTCGACGATCATGATCGCGACATGCTCAAGGAGCGGCTCTTCGAACGAGAGCGGTGGCCCTACAAGCGGCTTATCGCGCCGATCATCGAGCGAGCCGGCGGGCCGGGCAGCATGCCCTTCGGCACCAGCTCGACCTGCAACCCCTTCCTTCGGGTCGGCCGACCCGCCCAGCAAACGGTCGCCGAGGCGCTGACCGAGGCCTGAACTGCCACAACGGCCGACCCTTGAGGAAGACACCGCCCGACATATCGTCGGGCGGTGTCTTATGGGGGCGGCATGTTCAGCGCAGAGGCGTTGTCAGGGAAGCGCTGAACAAATTGGCGAGCGGGATGAAGCGCAAGGCGCCCGCAGCGCAGCAACCGGAGCCTATGGGATATAGGTGAGGCTTGCGAGCAGCGCGTAACGCAGCGACTCGCCCGCGCAGACATTTGTACGGTGCTTCCCTAGCGGAACCACTCGGGAAATTCGGCCTCCAGGGCATGGCGTTTTTCCTGCTCCTGAGCCTGCTTGGCCTCGGCGGCGTCGGCCAGGGCGTCGGCACGATGCGGCGGAACGACGAAGAGGCCGTCGTCGTCGCCCACCACCAGGTCGCCCGGGTGGATGGTGACGCCGTCGATGGCCACCGGCACGTTGATCTCGCCCTCCAGCTCCAGCGCCCGGGTGGTCAGGGGGCTGGTGGTGCGGGCGTAGGTGGGCAGGTCGAGCCGGGACAGGGCGTCCCAGTCGGTGATGGCGCCGTTGGTGACCACGCCGGCGAGCCGCTTGCGCAGCGCCGCGTAGGCGCGAAACTCGCCCCAGCAGGCGCGTCGTTGGTCGCCGGATGTGTCGATCACCAGCACGTCCCCCGGCCCGGCCATCTTCAACGCCTCGCGGATGATGCTGCCGTCGACATGGGGAATCCTCACCGTCAGGGCGGTGCCGAGCAGCCGCACGGGACGCCGGATCGGCGAGAGGGCGGTGATGGCGCCGAAGTCGGTGAAGTGTCCCAGGGTGGAGGTGGCAATGGCGTGATAGCGCTGCCGTTGTCGCTCGGTGATCGTGTCCTGACGAGGGACGATATGGAACATGGGCTCTCCTTGCTGGGTCGAGGGGGCTGACCGCTTCGCCTTGTCCCCGGCGGCCATTACCAACGTGTGTCTGGAAACACGCTCCTAGGCTTTGTCTGAAAAGTCGGCGAGCGAAGGCCAGACAAGGAAAAAATCGGCGAAAAGACGGAGTTTACGGGGTGTAAATGAGTACTTTGAGTCGTTTTTTAACGCCGTATGGCCGAGCGCAGCCAGTTTTCGGACAGAGCCTAGTGACGCTGGCCGCGGGTGCGATGCAATAGATAGACGAAGAAGGGCGCGCCCACCCCCGAGACGAAGATGCCGGCGGGGAGGTCCTTGGGCAGGAAGGCCACCCGACCGAGCAGGTCGGCGTAGAGCACGATCAGGGCGCCCACCAGGGCGGCGGCGGGCACCAACCGGGCGAAGCCCCGGCCCACCAGGCGGGACGCGATATGCGGGGCGATCAGGCCCACGAAGCTGAGTCCGCCGGCGAAGGCCACGGCCGCGCCCGCCAGGGCCACGCTGCAGGCCATCAGCACCAGCCGGCTGCGCAACAGGTTCACCCCCAGCCCCTGGGCCACTGCATCACCCAGCGCCATGGCGTCCATGTGCCGGGCATGGGCCAGGCACAGGGGAAGGGCCACCAGCAGCCAGGGCAGCATGCCCAGCACGTCCTGCCACTGGGTGGCGTAGAGGCTGCCGGTCAGCCACACATAGGCGGTCATGGCGGCGGCATCGTCGCTGATCACGATCAACAGGGTGGTCAGGGCCCCCATGGCGGCGGAGAGCCCGATGCCGACCAGCACCAGGCGCGAAGGGCTGACGCTGCCCTTCCAGGCCAGCAGGAACACCAGCAGGGCGGCGATCAGCGCACCGATCAGTGCGGCGGCCGGCAGCCAGTGGATACTCAATGTGGTGCCGGCCAACGCCAGGAAGGTCACGGCGGCAAGTGCAGCGCCGCTGGTGATGCCGATCACGTCCGGCGAGGCCAGCGGGTTGCGCACCATGCCCTGGAGGATGGCGCCGGCCACGGCCAGGGCCGCGCCCACCAGCACGGCCAGCAGGAGGCGCGGCAGGCGCAGCTCCCAGACGATGAAGGCGATATCGCTGTGCTGGGGCGAGGCCAGGGCGTGCAGTATTTCACCAAACGAAGTGGGGAAGCTGCCGAGGCCGAGCGACAGGCCCATGCTGGCCAGCAGCACCAGCCCGAGCAGGCCCAGAAGGCTTAAGTAGCGCGCCCGGCCGGCATCGGCGGTGGCCGCACTCGAGGGCGTCAGGCGATGGTTCAGGGAAGGGGAGTGGGTCATGGTCAGGCCGGCTTCCTGCGCGCCAGATGGATGAAGAAGGGCGTGCCGATCAGCGCGGTCATCACGCCCACCGGCACGTCCTGAGGCGCCATCAGGAAGCGCGAGGCCACATCGGCCAGCAGCAACAGGCTGGCGCCCAGCAGGGCACAGGCCGGCAGCAGCCAGCGGTGGTCGACGCCGAAGAGCCCCCGGGCCATGTGCGGCACGATCAGGCCGACGAAGCCGATCATGCCGGCCAGCGCCACCGAACTGCCGGCCAGCAGGATCACCGCCAGGCCAAGCAACAGCTTGATGGTGCCGGCGCGCATGCCCAGCCCCTTGACCATGTCATCGCCCAGCAGCAGGGCGTTGGCGTGGCGGACGAGCAGGGCGCACAGCAGCAGGGCGGCGCCGAACAGCGGCAGCAGCGGCACCACCAGTGCGAGCTCGCGGCCGGAGACGGAGCCGGCGAGCCAGTACAGCACGCTCTCGAAGCTTTGGCGGTCGATGATCAACAGGCCCTGGCTGAACGAGACGAACATGGCGGTGACGGCCACCCCCGCCAGTACCACCCGCAGCGGCGACAGCTCCCCATGACGGCCGCGGCTCAGCAGCACCACCAGGCAGGCCGCCACCAGGGCTCCCAGTAGTGCCGCCCAGACCACCTCGGCCGGAGCGTGGAGGGGCAGCAGCGAGACCGCGATCACCACGAAGAACATGGCCCCGGCGTTGATCCCGAGGATACTCGGCGAGGCCAGCGGGTTGCGGGTCAGGGTCTGCATCAGGGCGCCGGCGATGGCCAGGCTTGCGCCGACCAGGGCGGCGATCACCGCCCGCGGCAGGCGTTCCGTGAGCAGGATGATATGCGCGACCCGGCTGGGGTCGTAGTGCAGCAGCGCCTCGCGGAAGTTCGGCCAGGCGATCTCGGTGGTGCCCAGCATGACGCTCGCCACGAAGGCCGCCATGACCAGTGCCAGGCCCAGCAGCAGCCCGGCGATTCGAGAGAGTCGGTGATTCAGCATCCGGCGGGCTCCTCGTCTCGCGTCTGGATCAGCGCGGATGCGGCGCAGGTGGCGGCCGGCGCGGTGGATGGGTGGGGTTTCTCCAGCCCGTAGTGGGCGTAGAGATCATCGAGCATGGCGTTGGCGGCGAGGATGCCGCCGCCCATGATCCAGTTCACCGCATCCACCTCGTAGACACGCTCGCCTTCCACGGCGTCCAGCCGCTGCCACAGGGGGTGGGAACGCCAGTGTCGGTAGTTGCGGGCGATGGCGGGGTCGTCCGGCTCCAGCAGCACGAAGATCACGTCGGCGTTCAGGACGGGAATGTTCTCCTCGCTGGTCAGCTTCATGCCCCAGCCCTGGTCCTGCACGGCGTCCGGTTGCTCGAAGCCCAGCTCATCGAGGACCGAGCCGGCGAACCCGGTGGAATAGAGACGCACATGGTCGCTCTTGAAGCGCACCACCGCGGCCTTCTGTGGCCAGGCGTCGCCCAGGGTGTCTTCGATCCGCCGGCGAAAGTCGGCCACTCGAGCGTCCCAGTCCTGCATCAAGGCGCGGGCCCGGGCCTCCCGGCCGGTGGCCTCGGCCACCAGCGCAAGGCTGGCCTTGAAATCGAAGACGCTGCCGGTGGCGACGGTCGGCGCGATCTGCTCCAGCAGCGGCCGGACCCGCTCGTGGCGAAAGCGTGTGGCCACGAGCAGGTCGGGGTCCAGCCAGGCGACCTTCTCCAGGTTGGGCTGGGTCTCCAGGCCGACATGCTCGACGCCTTTGAGCGCGTCGCGCAGGTAGCGATACATGGGCTTCTCCAGCCAGGAATCGACGACGCCCACCGGCGTGAGGCCGAGCGCCACCGCGCTGTCCGTCGCCCCCTGGTAGAGGGTGACGACGCGCTCTGGCGTGGCGGGGACGCGAGTGTCGCCGAAGGCATGGGTGACGAGGCGCCCGTCGCGGGTATCGCCGGCGGTGGCGCCCAGCGGCACCAGAGCCATCAGCAACGCCGCCAGCCAGTGGCGTCGGGTCCGGGCACGAGGGGTCATTCCGGCCTCCTGGGGGATACGGGGTTCAGGGCGTGTTCGGGGGCGCAAGCCGTGCAGGCGGCGTCGCCTGACGAGGCAGGCGCTTGCCGGGTCACGGCGCGTCCCAGCCTCCAGGCCAGCGGCAGGCAGAGCGCAGCGATCGCCGCCAGGGCCAGGAAGGCCTGATGGAGGGCGGAGGCGCTCGCCTCGGCATAGGGCATCCCTCGCTGCAGCGCGGCATTCACCGCCGTGTCGTAGTAGAGGGAGAGCGCGACGATGCCAAGCGACGAGATCAGTCGCCTGGCCATGTTGTTCATGGCCGAGGCCTGGGCGACGCTGTGCTCGGGAAGGTCCCGCATGCCCACGGTGGTGGAAGGCAGATAGGCGCCGCCGAGGCCGAGGCCGCGCAGGCCCATCCAGGCCGCAATGATCCACACCGGCGTGGCCTCGCTCAGGGTAGCGAGCCCCGCGAGGCTCACCAGGGTGACCAGCAGCCCGGCCCCGATGCACCACTGCGGTGGGTAGCGATCGATCAGCCGTCCCGCCATCGGCGAGCAGCAGGCGGCGGCAAGGGCGGTGGCCAGGAATACCAGCCCGGTGGTCAAGGGGCCGAAGCCCAGCGTGGCCTGCATCCACAGTGGTACCAGCAGGATGCAGCCGAACTGGATGATCGCCTGCAGACAGGCCAGGATGACGCTTAAGCGATACCCCGGACGGGCAAACAGCGAGAGATCGAGCAGCGGTGCCTCGGTGCCTCGCTCGATGCGCACGAAGGCCACGAGGGCCAGCAGGCCGGTGGCGAGGGGTAGCAGGGCCTCGAGGCGCAGCAGGTCCGTCAGCGTTTCCACGCGACTCAGCGAGAAAAGCACCGCCCCCATGCCCAGGGTGATCAGCACGAAGCCGGGCAGGTCGAAGCGGCGCCGGCGATTGGCGGGGTCGGCCGAGAGATAGCGGTAGCCACACACGAGCCCCAGCAGCGCGAAGGGCATGTTCATCACGAACAGGGCCCGCCAGTGGCTGACCTCGAGCAATAGCCCGCCGACGCTCGGGCCGATGGCCGGGGCGATCATCACGGCGAAGCCCCAGACCCCGCTGGCGCGGCCTCGCTGGTCGCTGGGGTAGGCGGAGAAGATCAGCGACAGCGACAGCGGAATCATCAGCCCCGCCGCCACGCCCTGCAGCCCGCGGGCGAGGGTGATGCCGGCCAGGCTCTGGGCCAGGGCGCCGAGGGCGGAGCCGGCCAGAAATCCCCACAGCCCCAGCAGGTAGATGCGCTTGCGGCCGAAGCGGTCGGCCAGGTAGCCGGTCAGCGGCATGGTCATGCCCATGGTGATCATGAACAGGGTCACCACCCAGCTGACGTCCGTGGCGCTGGCATCGAAGACGGCCATCAGCTCGGCCACGGCGAGGTTCAGGGCGCTGTTGTTGAGGCTGACGGTGAAGGTGCCCAGCAGCACGCTGAACAGCACCTTGCCGCCAGGCGTGGACGTATTCGACATGGACACTCACGGCGTGGGGCACGGCAGGCGTCGGCCGGGAAGAACGGCGCTACCATCGGCATCATGGGGCTGAAGGATGACACGGCATGGCTGCAAATGCAAAGCGTTATCAATTGGGTGCGATGGCGTGAGCCGTGAGGAAGGCACGCTGGGCGGGCCTGACGCGCCAGGCCGGGCGCCTCGGCGATCGGGTGAGCCAAAAAAAGCGGCGCCTCATGGCGCCGCTCAACAAGCCAGTTCAATCGGACGCGCGGTTCAGAAGTCGAGCTGGTAGCTCAGGGTGAGGGTGCGGCCTCGGCCCTTGAAGTACAGGTCGTCTTCGAGTGTGGAGGACTGCGGGAACGACTGTGAGTAGTAGGTGAAGTAGTCCTTGTCGGCGAGGTTCTCGATGCCCAGGCTGGCGCGGCCCACCGGCAGGCGATAGGACAGCGAAGCGTCGACCAGGCCATAGCCGTCGAATTCGAGCGCCGGATCGTCGAAGCTACGATCACGGTAATAGCTGTACTGCAGATGGGTGGAGAGCTTGTCGTTCCAGGCCGCGCTCCAGCCGAGCTTGAGGGTATCCGGCGCGATGTCCCGGCCGGTCAGTTTGGTGTCGACCTGGCCGTCGCCATCAGCGTCAGACTCGCCCTCGGCATGGGTGTAGGTCAGGCGCAGCTGGTGGGCGTCGCTGACCCGGGCCTCACCGGTGATCTCGTAGCCCTGGATCTCGGTCTTTTCGCGCTGCACCCGGTAGTTGCCCTGGGCATCGGGTTTGATGCGCTGACCGAGGTCGGAGTTCGACTCGTAGTAGCTCAGCTCGAGGCCGTAGCGGTCCCAGTCGAAGCGGGCGCCGATCTCGCGGTTGTCGGTGACGATGGGCGAGAGGTCGATCAGGGTATCGACGTCCTGGCCGGGGGAGCCGACACCGCGCAGCACCCGGCCGACGTCGGGCATGCCGAAGCCTTCCGAGTAGTTGGCGTAGAGCTGGGCCCATTCGGTGGCCTGATAGACCAGGCCGGCGTTGAACAGTGTCTCGTCGAAGTCGGGATTGCCGCCGTCCACCGAGACCCCGTCATTCTCGACGCTCGTATCGCGGTCCACGGTCGAGTAGTCGTCGACGTTCAGCTGGGCATGCTCCTGGCGGACCCCGGCATGCAGGCTCAGCGAGTCGGTCAGCGCATAGTCGCCCTGCAGGAAGGCCGCCATGTTGCGGAACTGACTCTCTGGCACATACTGGCGGTCCGTCTTGACCAGCACCTGCTGGGTCTCGTCCTGCAACAGGTCGAGGCCGGTGGTCAGGGTCAGGCGATCGTTAAGCAGGCCGTCGCGGCTCAGCGTGAACTTGGCGCCGACCTTGTCGGACTCGTTGCGGGTATGGTCGTAGAGGGTATTACCCGCGGTATCCTGATAGGGGAAGGAGCCGAGACCGGTGGCCCCGAACTGGGCGCGGAAGCGTTGGGTGTACAGCTGGGCGTCCAGCTCGTTGCCGTACCAGTCGGCGTGGGAGTAGGACACCCGGGCGGTGGTCGCCTCGTTGTAGCCAGGGTCGCTGGCCGGGGTGCCCTTGCGTGCCGTGGTGGCGATGCCTTCGGAGCGATCCCCGGATACCGGCACGTAGTCGTCGTTCATCTCGAGATCGTAGTGATTCAGCGACAGTTCGAGATTCTGGTCGCCGTCGATCCAGTAGCCCAGCTTGCCGAAGAAATCATAGCTCGCGGAGTTCTGGACTTCGCCATGATAGGCGATGCCGACCAACTCGTCGTTGCCGTCGTAGAACACGCCGCGTTCTTGACGGCTGGCGGCCACTACGTAGTCCCAGTCGCCGGTCTGGCCGCTGAGGCGGTAGTCCAGCTTGTGGCCGAAGCCATCCGAATCGACGTCGTCGTCGCTGGTCAGGCTGATGCCGGCATGCTGGCGGATTCCGGCGCCGTCCGGCTTCTTGGTCACGTAGTTGATGATGCCGCCGGTGGCGCCCAGGCCGTGCTCGGCGCTGGCGCCGTGGATCACCTCGATGCGCTCGACCATGGACAAGTCGATGGTGTAGCTATCGCGGCCCCCGTCGCGCAGCGGATTGGACTGGGGCACGCCGTCGACCATGAACAGCACCGAGCGGCCGCGGAAGGTCTCGCCGGTGTTGTTGAGCTTCTGGCGGCTGGGCGAGTAGGAGGGAACCAGGTTGCTGAGCACCTGGCTCGGGTCCTGGGTGATCGCCAGCTGCTGCTCGATCTGCTCGCGGGAGATGACCGTGATCTTCTGCGGGGTCTCGCCTTCGCTGCTGTTGTTGCGGGTGGCGGTGATCACCAGCGGGTTCAGCGTCGAGTCGTCGGCGCTATTGTCGGTGCCTGCCGTGGTGGCGGTCTGTGCCAGGGCCGAGGCGGGCAGGGCGGAGCAGAGCGCGAGGGGCAGCAGGCGCAGTCGGGCATGGCGAGGTCGTGCAGGCATGGGCATGGCGAGGTGGATCCCTTGTTCGATTCGATAAGATGGCGTTGTTGTTATCGGCAGTAGGTGAAGCACAAAGCCGAACGATAAACTTTTTCATTTGCGCCTGCAATGTGATGCCCGCCATGAGTGTCGGTGGATTGACGCCGGCGCCTCGAAGCGGACAATGCCTGTCGCCCCTCAAGACAAGGATTCCTCGTGGAACTGCTGCGCGTCGTCTATCGCCATTATCGCTGGCCCTTCCTGGCCGTCATGCTGCTCAGCCTGGCCAGTGCCGGTCTCGGTATCGGCGCCATCGCCTTCATCAACCGGCGGTTGATCGAGACGGTCGGTGACCCGATGGGGGTGCTACCGGCCTTCCTCGGGGTGATTGCCGCACTGCTAGTGGTGACCCTGGCCTCGCAGCTGGCGCTGACCACCCTCGGACATTATTTCGTCTATGGCCTGCGCGGGCGGCTGGTCAAGCAGATCCTCGACACCGATATCGAGCGCCTCGAACGGCTCGGCAGTGCCGAACTTCTGGCCAGCCTGTCGAGCGATGTGCGCAACGTCACCATCGCCTTCGTGCGCCTGCCGGAGCTGATCCAGGGGGTGATCCTGACGTTCGGTTCGGCACTTTACCTGGGCTGGCTGTCGCCGGGACTGCTGTGGGTCACGGCCGTGTGGCTGGCGGTGACCATCGCCGTCAGCTCCTGGCTGGTGGCGAGGGTCTACCGCCACCTGGGCCGCGTGCGCGAGAGCGAAGATCGGCTCTATCGGGACTACGAGGCGGTCATTCATGGCCGCAAGGAGCTGGCGCTCAACCGGGGGCGGGCGAGGCGGCTCTATGCCGAGCGCTACGAGGCCGATGCCCGTGACTATCGCGAGCAGATCATCCGCGCCGATACCTATCACCTGAGCGCGGTCAACTGGTCGAACATCATGATGCTCGGCGCCATCGGCGTGGTGTTCTTCCTCGCCAACGGCCTGGGCTGGGCCAGCACCTCGGTGGCGGCGACCTATTCGCTGACGCTGTTGTTCCTGCGCACACCGCTGATCCAGGCGGTGGGCGCGCTACCGACGCTGCTGAGCGCCCAGGTGGCCTTCGACAAGATCGCGGCGCTGGAGCTGGCCGAGCCCGAGGCGGATTTCGCGGTCGCCGAGGCTCCGCCGGGCGACTGGCAGACCCTCAGCCTGCGCGGCGTGTGCTTCACCTATGCCGGTGCGGGCGGTGCATCCGGCTTCCGGGTCGGCCCGCTCGACCTGACCCTGAAACGCGGCGAGCTGGTGTTCCTGATCGGCGGCAACGGCAGCGGCAAGTCGACCCTGGCCAAGCTCTTGACGGGGCTCTACCGGCCCCAGCAGGGCGAGCTACTGCTGGACGGCGAACCGATGAGTGACGCGCCGGCCTATCGGCAGCGCTTCTCCGCGGTCTTCACCGACTTCCATCAGTTCACGGAACTGGTCGGCCCCGAAGGCGAGCAGGCCGATCCGGCCCTTGTCGAGGCCTGGCTGGAGGACCTGGCGATGCGCGACAAGCTGGCCTTCGAGGGGCAGTGTGTCACCAATCCCGAGCTCTCCCAGGGGCAGCGCAAGCGGCTAGCGTTGTTGATGGCGGTCGCCGAGGAGCGCGATCTGCTGCTGCTCGACGAATGGGCCGCCGATCAGGACCCGCAGTTCCGCCGGGTCTTCTATCGTGACTTGCTGCCGCGTCTGCAGGCGATGGGCAAGACGGTCTTCGCCATCAGCCATGACGACCACTACTTCGATCGAGCCGATCGACTGCTGGAGATGCACGACGGGCGGCTGAGCGAGCTCACCGGCGCCCAGCGCCATCGGGTCAGCCGCGACGCGGTGGCACGGCTCGATGCCGCGAAGCCATAGCCGGCGCGAGGGGCAGGGCATCCGAGTTGTCTGTGCAAATAAAAGCCATTAACATTTGACGCCGGTCAAGCCCGAACGTGGCGTTCCGTGTTGGCCTCCCTTGTCCCCTCGAACCGTAAGGCATCGACATCATGATTCCCGCATCCCGCCGCTCGTGGCGGCTGTCTCCCCTGGCCGCCGCCGTACGCTATGGCCTGGGGCTTTCCTTGGTTGGGGCTTCCTCCCTGGCGCCGGCCCAGAACGACGCCACCGATATCGAGACCGACACCGTGGTGGTCAGTGCCTCGGCCCTGAAGGTGGATACGCCGACGCTCGAGACGCCGAAGGCGGTGAGCGAGGTGGGCCGTGACGAGTTGGACAAGCGTTCCGTCGATAAGTATGACGAGACGTTCCAGTACCGCGCCGGGGTGGTCTCACAGCCCTATGGTTCGGATAACAACGCCGACTGGATGCTGCTGCGTGGCTTCAGCGCCGAAGGTTCGACCTATCAGGATGGCCTGCGGCTGTTCCGCACCGGTGGCTATTTCTGGTGGATGACCGAACCATTCGGGCTGGAGCGGGTGGAGCTGCTCAAGGGGCCGTCGTCGATTCTTTACGGCGAGGCGCCCCCCGGCGGGGTGGTCAATGCGGTCAGCAAACGCCCTACCGCCGAACCGCAGGGCGAACTCGAACTGCAGGTGGGCAACAAGGGTCATCGCCAGATCGGCATCGATACCTCGGGCCCGGTGGCCGGCCACGATGACATGCGCTATCGCCTGGTGGGCATGGTGCGCGATGGCGACGGTGAGCTCGAAGGGTCCGAGAAGCAGCGCTACTACTTCGCGCCGAGTCTGGCGGTCGATGTCTCGGACGACACGACGGTGACGTTCCTGGCCAGCGTGCAGAAGGATGAAGGCGTGCCGACTACCGGATTCTTCCCGGCCCAGGGCACACGCGAGGGCACGCCGTTCGGCAAGATTGACCCGGACACAAACCTCGGCCAGCCGGACTACGATAACCTCGACCAGCGCCAGCTTTCGCTGGGCTACGAGCTCGAGCACCACCTCAACGATACCTGGGCGTTCGAACAGAACTTCCGTTACAGCAACCTCGATCTCGAGCTGCGCACCGTCTACCCCAATTCCTATGTCACGCCCCCGCGCAGCATCTCGCGCGGCGTCGTGGATCGTGATGGCGAATATGATGCCTTCACCCTGGATAACCGCCTCATCGCGCGAACCTACACCGAGCACACCGAGAACACCCTGCTGCTTGGGGTCGGCTATCAGCGCCTCGACCTCGAGTACGACAACGCGGATAGCTTCAGGACCCTGGGTGATGGCTCGTCCTATTTCGTGAACATTGACAGCGTCGACATGTTCGACCCGGACCACGATGCTTTTACCGCTCCCGATACTGGCGACCCGACGCATCACGATGTCGAGAAGGAGCAGATCGGCGTCTACGTGCAGGACCAGTTCCGCCTCAACGACGAGTGGATCTTCCTGGCTGGTGCACGCTACGACAGCGTCGATAGCCGCGATGTCTATAGCGACGAGACCGGCCGCTCGCAAGCGGGTTACGATGACGGTCAGCTCTCGTTGACCGGCGGCGTCATGTATCTGGCCGACAACGGCCTGTCTCCTTATATTAGCTATAGTGAATCCTTTACCCCCCTGGCCAGCACTAATGTCAGCGGCGAGAGCTACGAGCCGCTGGAAGGCCGCCAGCTGGAGGCGGGCATCAAGTATGCGCCGGCCGGCTTCGACGGTTACTTGACCGTCTCGGCGTTCGACCTGGAGGAGAGCAACACGTTGATCGCCAGCGAGGCGGGCGTCCAACGCCAGATCGGCGAGCGCAACTCGACCGGGGTCGAGGTCGAGGGGATGGGGTATCTCACCGACAACCTCAAGCTCACCGCCTCCTACACCTATACCGACACCCGGGTCGATGTCAGCGAGAACCAGCAGGACGAGCGAGCGGCCCTGGTGCCGTATCACATGGCCTCGGCCTGGCTCGACTATGACTTCACCGGCACGTTCGACGGCCTGTCGGTCGGCGGCGGCGTTCGCTACGTGGGTTCCACCGCCAACAGCCCGAGCGCGAGCGAAGACGCCAAGGTGTCGTCCTATACACTCTATGACGCGATGGCCAGTTACGAGATCACCCCGTCCTGGAAGGCGCAGCTCAACGTCACCAACCTCACCGATGAGGAGTACGTCAGCGGTTGTGACTTCTATTGCTACTACGGTGAGTCACGCAGCGTGATCGGTAGCCTCAGCTACCGCTTCTAAGCCGCGTCATCGCTCTGCTACTGCGCCCGGCCATTCCTTGGCCGGGCGCTTTCGTTGGTGCTCAGTCAAGGTCGACGAGGCCGGCGCCCGCCAGCCGTTCCCGGTCGACCCAATCGGGAAAGCCGGCCAGCAAGTGCTTGAGCTTGGGGGCGATGCGGCGTTGGCAGAAGGGGCGTTCGGGGTGGGCGAAGAAGTAGTGTCGGTAACGGGTGTCGGCGGGGCGAAAGCTGGCCAGCGGCAGGGCGCGGGTCACCAGCGGCGCTGAGAACTCTGCCTGCTGGCGTTCGAGGACCGTTTGCGACGCCTGGCGCCACCCCGTGTCGTCGGCGTAGATCGCCGAGGGGTAGGCATCGCGGCGCGCATGGTTCGCGGTGCAGCGGTGGGTCTGAAGGTGGGCGGCGATCAGCGCCTCGAGCGGCAACCGGCGTGGGTCGAAGTCGACGCGCACCGCCTCCACGGGGGTGGCGTCGTCTGGGGCGGTAACGAAACCGGGCAGCGCCGCCTGGACGCCGATCAGCGCCTCGCAGACGGCCTCCATGCACCAGTAGCAGCCCCCGCTGAGGGCGATTTGCGCCGTCGTGTAGTGATTGTTGGAGCGAGGCATGGCGGGTCGTCCTCGGCATGATGTCGCGTCAGTCTACAACCGCCGGAGCCCCCACATGAAGTAGGCGCCGCCCAGCAGCGAAGCGACCAGGCCGGCGGGGATCTCCTGGGGGAACAGCAGCTGGCGACCCAGCCAGTCGGCCAGGACCATCAGCGTCGCGCCGGTCAGCGCCGCCCCGGCCAGGTGCGCCCGGGCGCGGGTGAAGCCCATCAGCCGCGCCATGTGCGGGGCCAGCAGGCCGACGAACGACAGCGGGCCGACCACCAGGGTGGCGGCGGCGGTGAGCAGGGCGACCAGCAGCAGCAGGCTGAGCCTGGCCCGGCGCAGGTCGATGCCCAGCGACGCGGCGGTGGCGGCGCCCAGCGGCAGGATATCCAGCCAGCGGGCGAGCGGCGCGGCGAGCAGCGCCAGCACCAGCGCCGCGCCGGTCACCGTCAGCGCGCTGGCCGTGTCGACGTAGTAGGTAGAGCCGGAGAGCCAGGCGATGACCTGCTGGCCGCGGGGGTCGCCACCGGCCAGCAGGATCGCCTTGATCGCCTCGAACAACGCGGTGATCGCCACCCCGGTGAGCAGCAGCCGTTCCGGCTGGAAGCCGCTTTTGCGGTTGACCATCACCAGCACCGCGAGGGCGGCGAGGGCGCCGAGCACACCGGCGCCGACCAGCATCGGGTTGCTCGGGGCGGGGATCAGGAAGATGGCGCCCATCAAGGCGATGGCACTGCCACCGCTGATGCCGAGGATCTCGGGGCTGGCCATGGGGTTGGCGGTGAGGCGCTGGATCAGGGTGCCGGCGATGGCCAGCATTAGCCCGCAGCCGGCGGCGGCCGCCAGGCGTGGCAGGCGCCACTGCAGCAGCTCGCCATCGAGAGGCGAGGCCCACTGCCAGCCCGCGGCGCCTTGGCCGGCCAAGGCGCCGATCACCACCACCGCGATCAGGGCCAGGGCCAGCCCGGCGGCCAGCCGGCGGGGGGCGGCATGGCGAGCGGTGGGCGTGCCGGAGGGGCGCGGCGGCGCCGATCCATGGAGGCGCAGGCGCGGGATCAGCCACAGCAGCAGCGGGGCACCCAGGGCGGCGGTGGTGGCGCCGGTGGGGATGAGCGTGGGCAGGATGCCCGAATAGCGTTGTAACAGCTGGTCGGTGGTGGCCAGCAGCAAGGCACCGAGCAGGGTCGACCAGAGCAGCCGCGTGCCTAGCCGGCGGGCGCCGGCCAGGCGCACGATGTTGGGCGCCGCCAGGCCGATGAAGCCGATCACGCCGACTACGCTGACCACGCAGCCGGTCAGGAACACCGCCAGGCCCAGCCCGCCCAGGCGCAGCCACTTGAGCGATACGCCGAGGCTGCGAGCGCCGGCCTCGTCCAGCTCCAGCACCGCCAGCGGACGCAGCAGCCAGGCGGCGCCGAGCATGCCCAGCGCCAGGCGCGGGGCGAGGAAGGCGGCGTCCTGCCAGCCGTTCTGGGATAGCGAGCCGGCGCCCCAGATCAACATGCCCTTGAGCGCCTCCTGGTGGAACAGCAGCAGCACCATGGCCAGCGCGCCGAAGTAGAGGTTGACCACCAGCCCGCCGAGCACCACCACCATCGGTGAGAGGCCGCGTCGCCAGGCCAGCGCGAACACCAGCCCCATGGCCAGCCCACCGCCGGCCAGCGCCACCCACTCGCGGCCCAGCACCAGCAGCCCCGGCGCCAGCAGGCTGGCGGCCATCAGCGCCAGGTTGGCGCCGCTGGCGACGCCGAGCGTGGTGGGCGCCGCCAGGGGATTGCGTAGCACCTGCTGCATCAGCACGCCGGCCAACGCCAGGCCGCCGCCGGCCATCAATGCCATGGCCAGCCGCGGCCACCAGGCGAAGTGCAGCACCAGGGCCTCCGTAGAGGCGGAGGAAATATTCACCAGCGATGCCAGCCCCGCTGTGAGGCCGGGCCCGGCGTGCAAGTGAGCGAGCGCCAGCCCCGCGCTCAACAGGCCCAGCAGCAGACAGGCGCGCCCCGGCGTCAGCCGGCGGCGTGGCGTGGTGTGCGGTAGCGCGTCAGCGGTCATCGTCGTTCTCCAGGGCACCGACCAGCTGGTCGGCGAAGCGCCGGGCCGAGGGCAGGGCGCCGAAGCTCCACACCGGTGCCAGGGTCAGGGGCTCGCCCCGGCTGCGTTCGATCAGGCGTTGCCATAGGCCGCTCTCGGAAAGCGTCGCGCGGACGCCGGCCGGATAGGGCTCGACCACTACCAGCCGGGCATCGAGCCCGGCGAGGGCCTCGATGGCCACCAGCGAGAAGCCCCAGGCGTTGGTGGTGCCGGTCCAGGCGTTGTCGAGCCCGAGGCGGTCGAGCACGGCCTGATAGAGGCCATTGTCGCCGAACACCCGCACATGGCGGGCGTCCATGAACTGCACGACCAGCAGCGGCGGCGCGTCGTCGTCGAGCCGCTCCTGCTTCAGGTGCTCGAGGTGCGCTTCGGTGTCCTCGATCAGTCGCGTGGCGGCCGCGTCACGATCGACCAGCGCGGCGACCTGGTGGGTCAGCTCGCGCATCTCGGTCCAGGTGTCGCGGCCGGGGGTGTAGAGCGCCAGGTTCTCCACCGGGGCGATGCGCTCGAGGCGCGGGGTGAGGTTGGAGAACATCGGCGTGACCAGGATGCGCTCGGGATCGAGGCTTGCCAGCAGTTCCAGGTTGGGCTGGGTACGCAGGCCCAGGTCGGTGACCGAGCTGGGCAGCGCGGGCTCACGGACCCAGGCGTGATAGGCATCGACCTGGCCGACCGCTACGGGCGGCGTGTCGAGCGCGCTCAGGGTCTCGGCCAGGGTCCAGTCGAGGGTCGCCAGGCGCGGCGACTCGGCCAGCGCCGGCAGGGCATGGAGCAGCAGGGCAAGCAGCATGAGGAACGGGCCGGCGAGCCAACGGCTGGCCCGATGACGAAGGCGGTACGGGAGAGACAAGCGAAACTCCATGAACGAAAATCGAGCGACGGACTAGTGGGCGATGGCGACGCGATGCTCGCCGACGGGATGACGCATCACGTGCATGGGAATGCCGTAGATCGCCTCCAGCGTGTCGCCGGTCATCAGCTCGGCCGGGGTGCCCTGGGCCAGCAGACGCCCCTCGTGAAGGGCGACCAGGCGGTCGCAGTAGCGCGAGGCCATGTTGATGTCGTGGAGCACGATGATCACCCCCAGGCCCAGCTCTTGGGAGAGCCTCTGGATCAGGGCCAGCACCTCGACCTGATGGGCGATGTCCAGCGCCGCCAGCGGCTCATCGAGCAGCAGGAAACGACTGCCCTGGGCGATCAGCATGGCCAGCCAGACGCGCTGGCGCTCGCCTCCGGAGAGGGTGTCGACCAGGCGGTCGGCGAAGGCCTCGGTATGGGTCAGGGCGATGGCTCGCTCGACCTGCTGGCGATCCTCGCGGGTATGGCGGCCCAGCAGGCCGCGCCAGGGGTAGCGGCCGAAGGCGATCAGTTCGCGGCAGGTCAGGGTCTCGGCGCTGGGCAGGTGCTGGGGCAGGTAGGCTACCTGGCGGGCGAACGCGCGGTGACCCCAGCCGCCGAGCGGGCGGCCGTCGAAGCGGATCGTACCCTGACTGGCGGGCTGTTGCTGGGCCAGCAGCTTGAGCAGGGTCGATTTGCCGGAGCCGTTGTGGCCGATCAGGCCATGGATCCGGCCTTCCTCGAAGCGCAGGTCGATGGGATGCAGCAGGCGTTTACCGTTGACGTCGAAGGTCGCGGCCTGGGCTTCGAACATGGTGGACTCCGTGGCTCGTCGAGGGCGCCTCGACCGCGGAAGCGGGCGGCGGCCCGAGGTTACCTGGAATAAGAATGGTTATCAATGGTGACGTGTGGCGCATCGCGGCCTCCCGGCGAGGGGCTGGGTGACAGGACTGGGTATCCGGGGCCGGCGACAGGGGGGCGGCCCCGGGGTAAGGTAGCCCTCCTCTGTCCGGTGGCCCCTTGACGCCGCCGGGCGATGTTCCCCGCGCTGTCATGGAGAGTCACGCATGTCGAGTACCAGTAGCTTCCGGGCCCTGGGGCGTCTGTTGCGCTATGCCCGCGGTCACCGGCGGCGGATCGTCGCCGCCACCGCTTGTTCGATCATCAACAAGCTGTTCGATATCGCCCCGGAGATCCTCATCGGGGTGGCCATCGACGTGGTGGTCAACCAGGAGGACAGCTTCGTCGCCGGGCTCGGTTTCACCACGGCCCGGGAGCAGATCCTGATCCTCGGGGTGCTGACCTTCTTCATCTGGGCCGGCGAGTCGCTGTTCGAGTATCTCTACCAGGTCCTGTGGCGCAACCTGGCCCAACGACTCCAGGCCGAGCTGCGTCAGGACGCCTACGAGCACGTTCAGCGCCTCGACATGGGCTTCTTCGAATCGCGAAGCTCCGGGCAGCTGGTGGCGACCATGAACGACGACGTCAACCAACTCGAGCGCTTCCTCGATGGCGGTGCCAACGCCATGATCCAGGTCGGCGTCACCGTGGTGGCGGTAGGAGCGGTGTTCGTCGTGCTCTCGCCGCTGATCGCGCTGCTGGCCTTCACGCCGATCCCGCTGATCATCTGGGGCGCCTTCTACTTCCAGCGCAAGGCGGGGCCGCTGTACGCCGAGGTGCGCGAGCGGGTCGGCGAGCTCGCAAGCCGGCTGTCCAACAACCTGGCAGGCATCGCCACCATCAAGAGCTTCACCGCCGAGGCCCGCGAGGCCGAGCGCCTGCGCCAGGCAAGCGAAGCCTACGTGGCGGCCAACCGTCGGGCGATCCGCCTCAGCTCGGCGTTCATTCCGGTGATTCGCATGGCGATCCTCGCCGGCTTCCTGGCCACCTTCACGGTGGGCGGGATGATGGCGCTGAACGGTGAGCTCAACGTCGGCGCCTATGGGGTGCTGGTGTTCCTCACCCAGCGGCTGCTGTGGCCGCTCACCGGGCTGGCCCAGGTCATCGACCTGTTCGAGCGCGCCATGGCCAGCACCCGGCGCATCCTCGACCTGCTGGGCACGCCGATCCTGGTGCGTGACGACGCCGATCGGCCACTCGCCGCGCCGGTACGCGGCGAGGTGCGCTTCGAAGACGTAGCCTTCCGCTATGGCGAGTCCGGCGCCGGGGTCGAGGGCATCGACCTCGCGGTGCCGGCGGGGCATACCCTGGCGCTGGTCGGCGCCACGGGCTCCGGCAAGTCGACGCTGATCAAGCTGTTGTTGCGTTTCGTCGAGCCGGCCGCGGGGCGAGTGAGCGTCGATGGCCAGCCGCTCGACGCGGTGTCGCTGATCTCGCTGCGCCGGGCGATCGGCCTGGTCAGCCAGGACGTCTACCTGTTCGAGGGCTCGATTCGCGACAACATCGCCTATGGCAAGCCCGACGCCGAGGATGCCGAGATCGTCGAGGCGGCGCGTACCGCCGAGGCCTGGGGCTTCATCCAGGCGCTGCCCGAGGGACTCGACACCGCGGTGGGCGAGCGCGGTGTGCGGCTCTCCGGCGGCCAGCGTCAGCGGCTGTCGCTGGCCCGGGCGCTGCTCAAGGATCCGCCGATCCTGGTGCTCGACGAGGCCACCAGCGCGGTGGACAACGAGACCGAGGCGGCCATCCAGCGCTCGCTCTCGCGCATCGGCCATGGCCGCACGGTGATCATGATCGCCCATCGGCTGTCGACCATCGTGCATGCCGACGAGATCGCCGTCATCGAGGCGGGCCGGGTGGCCGAGCGCGGCACCCACCGTGAGCTGCTGGCCCACAACGGGCGTTACGCCGCCCAGTGGCGGGTGCAGACCGGAGAGCTGGAGCTCGCGGAGCAGCCGTTCGGCTGAGGCGAGGCGATGAGGGAGTTCAGGGCGCGGACACCGAATCGCTGGCGGTGATGGTGGGGGAACTGTCGCGCAAGGTGGCGAGAGTCTCGGAGGCGCGGGAGATCAGCGGCCGCGCCTGGGGGCCACGCACCACGCTGCTGCTTTCCAGCATCCGGTAGGCGCCATTGCGGTCGGCCGAGAGCCAGTTGAGCGAGCCGCACGCGTACAGGTCCTGATCGACCAGCAGCATCTTGGCATGCAGGTGTCGACACAGGCGGAAGGTGACGCCGTAGCGATCGGCAAAGGCCTGCAGGTAGTCGTGAAAGCCGAGTCGCCGGTCCTTCCACTTGGCGCTGCTAAACACCTCGTCGAGGTAGATGCGAACCGGTATCTGCCGGGAAGTGGCACCGGTCCGTCGGCGCAGCGCCTCGAGCGCCTGCACTAGCTCGGCGCGCTCGAGCTCGCGTTGCAGAACCCAGGGCGACAAGATGCATATCTGCTGACGGGCGTTGGCGATGGCGGCAAACATCAGAGCGTCATGATCGGCGTGCTCGAAGATGACCTCGATTGTCGAGGCATCCGTGTCATCTATCCGGGGCGTGAAGGCCATCGGAATATCGCCGCCCGGGTGGCGGGTCAAGTAGCGATAGAGCAGGCCCCGCGGGCTGCTGTCCGGCTGGCGTCCCAGCAGGTGCATGTCACCGACGAAAATGAAGTGATCCTTGGCGCGGGAGACGGCCACGTTGAGCATCGAGCGGGACCGGTCGATGAAGCGACCGTCGACCGTCCCCGCGTAGACGCCGGAGAACAGCACCACGCGCCGCTCGGCCCCCTGCAGCGAATGCACCGTGCCGACGGTCAGCTGGCTGGCCGCCTCCTCGCCCAGGGTCTGTCGCAGCTGCCGCTTGATCGCCTCGGCCTGAGCCTTGAAGGGCGTCACCACGGCGACGAGCGAGGAGAGCGCCACCGGCCTTTCGCCCTCCTGGTAGCGGGCGACCATGGCCTCGGCGTGCTCGGCGATCCATTGGCTGATCGCCAGCGCTTCCGTCTCGTTGACACGGGAGGTGCCATGCATCTGGCACTGGCCATCGATGTGCCAGTAGCTCAGCGGCTGGAGCTGCGCCAGGCGTAAGGTCGGCCGGTCGCCACTCTCGGGGCCTGGGGCTGCGTCGGTCTGCAGAGGGGCCTGCGCGGCGCCGCGCTTCGGGGTCAGCAAGCCCTCGTAGCAGAGCGCGTTGCAATAGTCGATGATTTCATCGAAGCAGCGACGGTGCTCATCGAGGAACATGCCGGGCGGACCGCCCGTGGTACCTCGTTGCCGTCGCAGGTAGTGGTAGGCACAGGCCTGCTGGGCGATGTACATCACCGATCCCTGCGTCGGCCCCTGCCCCAGGGTGTTGATAGCTGCCACGCCTGCATCGTCGTCGGTGGCGGTGATAAGCCGACTCTCGGCCAAGTTCTGGCGCTCCAGGGTCTCGCCGAGGGTAGCTACCGGGGCGATCTGCTGGGTGTCGCCCACCACTAGTGCGCGCTTGGCCAGTGCGAAACCGGGTGCGGCGACCTCGGGACTGACCTGGCCGGCCTCGTCGACGATCAGCAGATCGGCCAGGCCGAAGGCCAGCGTCTGGCGCCCGCCGCGATAGACCTGAAACAGCGAGGGCAGGGCGCTGAACGTCGAGACGATGGCTGGTGCCACCATGGCGTACAGGCCCAGCACGCGTTCCAGTTCCCCGGGCTTGGGGTGCCAGCCGCCGCCGGCGGGAATCTGCTTCAGTCGCTTGAGTTGGTCGTGATCCAGCGCCAGCAGCTCTTCGGCCTCGAGCAAGGCGCGTCCCTCCCAGTAGTGGGTGGCCAGACGGAATAGCGTGAAGCGCTGAGTGGGCTCCAGGGCTGCGTCGGCGCTGGCCACCAGCTCATCCGCCCGGGCGCTCCAGTCGCGATGCCCGAGGAGGATGCCGACCGGCGAGTCGGCCTCGAAGTGCTCGTCCAGTTGTTGCCAGCACCGATCGAGCCGGGCATGCAGCTCGGCGTGGTGCCGGCGCTGTTGCTCCACCTCCGCCCGGCAGGCGGCGTGGCGCGTCTCGGTATCCCGAACGGCTTGGGTGGCAGCGATGATGTCGGCGTCGAGTCGTGTCATGACCGCCTCAAGGCGCCCACGCTGGCCTGCCGCCTTGCCCGTGGCCGCCAGCCGTTCGTGTAGAGTGGCGGCCTCCACGGCTTCGCTGCTGAGCACTACCGCTTCGAGCTTGCGCCTGACGGGGGGAAGAAAGTCGAACAGCGATAGCCAGCTCGGTGCCTGGGCCAGTGCCTGAGTGAGGCCGTCGCGGGTATGACCGAGCGCCTCGAGTGTCTGGCGCGCCTGCGCCTGCTGAACCTGCTCGGACTCGACTGCCTGCCGGGAGTGGGCCAACGCTTGGTCAGTGTCCTGGCACGCCTGATGCAAAGCGGGAAGGGTTTCCAGGGTGGCGCGGAGCGCATCAATGGCCTGGCTGCGCTGGCAGATATCTTGGTGCAGGGCATCGACGAGGTAGCGGGTGGTGGCACTGGGCTCAAGGTCGTGCAGCGTCTCGCTGTTTCCGAGGTCGGGGACCGTGCTAATCCAGGCGCCGCCATGGCTGTTGTATTCGGCCATGGCGGTCGCCAGCCGCTCGCGGTCGGTCAGACGCTCGAGCAGTTCTTGAAAGTACATGGGAGCGCTGTGGTCCTGCATCGCCTGGGTGGCCTGCTGCTTGGCCCGTCGCAGCGCCCTGGTGCTGGGGCGATAGGTGCCGTAGCTCCATACCAGCGAGTCGGGTAGCCAGCGCCCGGCCAGCGGGCCGGAGCCGGCGTCGAAGTCCTTGTGGAAGGCGGCGATGATATTGGTCACGGCCTGGTTGGTGGCGCTGGCGCCGACGATGATCGGTGGGCGTCTGGCTGCCTCCCGTGCTGCCTGGGTCCAGAGGTTGGCCACGATGGAGAGCAGCAGCGTGGTTTTGCCGGTACCGGGCGGGCCGTTGATCGCCAGCATCTCGCCGTCGCCGGTGCCCAGCACCAGGTGGTTCATGGCGTGGCGCTGGGCCTCGGCGAGGGGGTGTCGGCCGGTGGAATGGGCCAAACGCTGGCCGAACCCCTGGAGGTCATCGAGGAGGGGCCGTTCGTCGGCCGGCGCATCGGCGGCAAAACGCCGGTAAAGCGCCGGTGCCTCCGTCGTATGATCGAGCAATTCGTCGAAGACGCGCACCTGCTGGCGGATGGCTGCATCCGACAGCGCGTCACTGCTCAGGAAGCAGGCCCCGCCGCCGGTGGGCACCTCGGCGAGAGGTATCAGCGCGCCGGATTCCAGGGCCGAACGGTGGGTGGCACAGGCGGCTTCGCGCAGCGCGTCCAGGTAGGCCATGGCGCTCGACCAGGCGGTTCGATGGGCTTTTTCGACCTCCTCCAGTTGCCGTTGGAACTCCGGCGAGCCAGGTGCAGCCGTGCAAGGCTCTGGCAATGTCACGGGCGGAGCGGGGGCGAACGGATGGGCGCTGCGAAAGGTATCATGGTCGTGTAGCAGTGCCATAATCGGCTGATCGGAGCTCTCCCAGTCCGGTGCCAGCAGGTCGCGCGGGATATAGGGTTGTGCCGCGGGCCATAGCCGCCGGCTGTGGCGATCGAGCAAGACCGGCAGAGCGAAGGGCAGCCACATGGGCGACGAGCCCGCTTCATCTCCATGGCGAGTGCTGGTCAGGCCGTGGTCGTGCTTCAGTACCCAGGCTTCGGGGAACAGGGTTAGCGCCTGAGGCTCCGTACGCGTGGATGGCTGCCGATCGGCCCCGGCAAGCCGAGTGTGCTTGGGGGGTGGCGGAAGGGTTTCAACAATACCGCGCTCGCGACAGCTCATGGGCTGGGCAATCAGCCCGTGTTTCTGCTGTGGCCGGCACCCGGCTTCGAAGACGGTGTCGGCCAGGCAGCGACGCCAGAAGGTCGTCTTGCGGTTAATGATCGACATGGCAATTCCCTTGCGACCGGCTCAGCGTGAAAAACCCTCGATTATCAGTGGTTCATGGCATGAAGTCGAGTTGGGGGGCTGCGGGCCTGTTGCTTCAAGGCGAGTGGATCGCCAAGCGCCTTGATGATGGGGCGAACGCTCTGGACTTGGATGGTCGCAGCGTCCCCGGCAGTGGGCGAATGATGCGTCGTGTCGCCCTGAGGCCCATGGCGATTCACGGAGAGGGGGAACTCATCCTGTCTGGATAAGCAAACACCGGCGGCCTTCGGGCCGCCGGTGTGCGTCATGGGGGAGACTCGGTGGGATCAGAAGTCGTAGCTGACGGTGGCCTTCACGCTGCGTTCGGCACCGAAGTAGCAGTAGTCGAGGCTATAGCAGGAGGCCACGTAGTCCTTGTCGAGCAGGTTGTTGACGTTGAGCTTGGCGGTCACGCCTTCCATTCCCATCTGGCCGAAGTCATAGCCGATCATGCCGTCGAGCAGGGTGTAGCTCGGCACTTCGCGGGTGTTGTCGCGGTCGGCGTAGCTCTCGGTGTAATGGCGCACGCCAAGGCCGGCATCCAGGCCGCGTAGCGGGCCGCTGGAGGCCTCATAGAAGCCCCACAGGGTGGCGGTCTGTTTCGGCACCTGGTTGACCCGGTTGCCTTCGTAACCGTTGTCGGTCTCCTCGAAGGTGGCATCGGTGTAGGCGTAGCCCGCATGCATGCTGAGGTCTTGCGTCAGTTGGACGCGCGCTTCCAGCTCGATGCCCTGGGACTGGATCTCGCCGATGGTCTCGTATTCGGCCGCGGGGTTTTCCTTGGTGGCCACGTTTTCCTGGGTGATATGGAAGGCCGTCAGGCTGTACTGGTCGGCCGTGCCGGTCGGCTGGACCTTGATCCCGGCCTCGACCTGCTCGCCTTCCGTCGGCTCCAGGATGGTGCCGTCGGCCTTCGAGAGGCTGTTGGGCGAGAACGAGGTGGTGTAATTGATGAAGGGTGAGACACCGTTGTCGAAGCGGTAGAGCAACCCGGCGCGACCGCTGAACTGGGTGTCTTCCCGGGAGTTCTCGTCGCCGCTCAGCTTGCCGACGTTATCGATCTCCACCCAGTCATGGCGCGCGCCGAGCATGGCATGCCAGTGGCCCCAGTGGATCTGGTCCTGGAAGTAAGTGCCGATCTGCTCGAGCTCGCGGTCCCGTTCGAAATAGGTGGTGACGCCGGTGGGAGTCGCTCCGTACTCAGGGTCGAAGACGTCGATCGGGGTCAGGGCCCCGTAGGCGTCTTCGGTGTCGGTCTGGCGGTACTGGTAGTCGGCACCGAACAGCAACTGGTGGTTCACGTCGCCGGCCTCGAGGCGATATTCGAGCTGGTGATCGACGGTCCAGGCCTCGAGGCTCTCCTCGCCCTCGAGGTAGCCACGGTTCATCTCGGTGTCGGTGGCATAGCCGGTGACGTAGGCCTGCTCGATGGCGACGTCCGACTCCAGGTAGCGCACCTTCTGGCGGGCGCTCAGGTGGTCGGTGAAACGGTGCTCGAGTTCGTAGCCCAGCAGGTTCTGGTCGCGCTCGAAGACATCGTGGCCGGGCTCGCCCTCGAAGGTGTCGTTGTCGATGCGGCGGCCGAAGCGGCTGGACACCGCGCCCTCATAAGGCATGCCGGCGTGATAGCCGCCCTCGGGCTCACGGGAGAGATAGGCGTTGAGGTTCAGCGTGGTTTGATCCGTGATGTCCCAGGTGACGCTCGGCGCGATGGCATAACTTTCTTCCTCGACCGGCGCGAACTGGGTGTCCTGCCCGCGGGTGATGCCGGTGAGGCGGTAGGCGGCGCGCTGACTCTCGCCGAGGCTGCCGGTGACATCGAAGCCCGTATGGTATTGATCTCGGTTGCCATACCCGGCTGTGACCTCACCCGTGACCTCGTCGGTGAATGCCGGGCGCTTGCTGGTCAGCGCGACCAGGCCTCCCGGAGAGGCGCGACCGTAGAGTACCGAGGCCGGCCCCTTGACCACTTCCATGGACTCCAGCATGTAAGGGTCGATCTTGAGCGAGGAGAAGGTGCCGGCATCGCCCATCACCTTGAGGCCGTCGAGGAAGGTGTTGCTCACGCTGCCATCGGTGAAGCCGCGCAGGACGATGTAGTCGTAGCGATTGGACGAGCCGATCTGGTCGGTGAAAGCACCGGGCGTGTAGTCGAGCGCCCGCTGCACCGTCTCGGCTCCCTTCTGCTCCCATTCCTCGCGTTCCACCCGTGAGGTGGCCTGGGGCGTCTCGTTGAACGGTGTCTCGGTCTTGGTGGCGGCCTGGCCGGTGACGGTCACGGTATCCAGAGACGTGGCTGGCTCGGCGAGCGCGTTCAGGCTGGTGCCGGCGGCGGCGAGCGCTACCGCCAGCGCCAGGGGGCGAGGGGTCGGCATGAGGGGGTCCTTGGTGTGAATGGGTGTCGCCAGGCAATGAGAATTATTACTTTTTATGGGGTGGGCCGAGGTATGCGCGGCGCTCACTCGTCTATGCGCGGCGCTCAGGCATGGTGATGCAGGGAACTCGGCGCTACGCCGTAGCGGCGGCGGAAGGCGGTGGCGAAGTTGGAGGCGTGGCGATAGCCACAGAAGTGGGCGGCCTGCTGCACGCTGTAGCCATGGCACAGGTAATCGTGGGCGAGGCTCAGCCGGCAGTCGCGCAGGTAGTCGAAGACGCTGCGGCCGAAGGCGGCCGGGAACTTGCGGCGCAGGCTGGCGGGGCTCATGGCGGCCAGCCGGGCCAGGGTCTCCAGGCGATGCTCGGCGGCCGGTGTCTTCTCTAGCGTGGCGCGTACCCGTTCCAGGCGTTGGTATTCCCCCGGGGGTAGGCGGGCCGGCGGGCCGGGTTCCGGGGCCATCGCCAGCGGCAGGCCGTGGGCCAGCAGCTGCAGGCCGAGGCCCTCCATCAGCAGGCCCTGGGCGCGGCTGGGCAGCGGCGCGACCAGGGCTTGTTCGAGCCCCTGGAGCAGCGGCGCCGGTGGCTGCCAGGCATGCATCCGCGAGCCCTCGTCGCTCGCGGATGCCGCGCCCAGTTCGGCCAGGCGCGCCTCGCTGAGGCCCAGGGTCAGGGCGCGAATGCGTTGCCCGGCTGGCTGGGTGGCCTCTAGGCCATGGCGGCTGTCGAGCCGCACGCTTAGCGCCGTGCCCGGCGTCAGGGCCAGGGTGCGGTCCGCCAGACGGACCTCGGCCCGGCCCTCCAGCATGACCACGATCGACAGCGGCGAGGGCACCCGAGAGCGGGAGTCGTAGCGATGCAGCACCTCCACGTTCGAGGCCACTAGCTCCATGCCCTGACCCAACGCCATTTCGTGGACCTCGCCGCGTACCACCGGTTCTTCGGCTCGGGCGTGCAGCGTGGGCACGCGGTATTCGATGCCGTAGCGTCGCCCGTAGGCCTGCAGGTCGCGGGCGGTGTGCTGGCGCACCGCGGAGGCGGCGTTCATGAGGTGGCCCGCCTTGCTTCCTGGACTGGCTCGGCGTTGGTGGCTTTCGCACCCTTGGCACCGTGTCGGCATTCCAGTGGGCAGTTGCCGCAGTAGTCGAGCTCGTCGATCAGGTAGCGGATGCAGCACAGCCGCCGGATGCGGCTCGGCGATTCGGGGGTGGTGGGCTCGACATAGCGCACCGGACGATGCAGGGGGTTGCGTCGCCCATCGGCCAGGTGGCGGCTGGCCATCAGCCGGTGGGCCTCTTCGGCGCCATGGGGCGAGGCCATGGGGTGGCTCGGCAGGGCGCTGGCGAAGTATTCGAAGTAGTTGCCGGCGTTGCTCCAGAAGACCTTGGGCGAGGCCCCGGTGGCCGAGGCCAGGGCCTCGATCAACGGCGTCAGATGGCCGTCGAGCAGCGTCGCGAAGCGGGTCAGGCCGTCGAGATCGCCGAGCGGCCGGCCCGCATGGTTCAGGTGGAGCCCGGTGGTCTGTCCCTCCGGCGATTGGTCGAGGCGTAGCTCGTCCAGCCCCAGCGGCAGGTCGCGTTCGAGCAGCAGGTTGGCCGCCAGGCCATGGGCGCAGAGCGTACTGAGATGCCACTTCGACCACAGCGAGGCGACCGCCCGGCGATCGCCGTGGCCGTACTGGGCCCCGAAGCGATCGAATAGTGCATCCAGGTAGGTCGGGTCGAGCAGCCGGCGGGCGGGGATGCTGTCGGCCGTGGGCGTCGTCGTGACCTGTGGGGGCGGCAGATGCTGCAGGGGGCCGATATAGAGCTGCGACAGCGCGAGAGTCATGGCACGTTCACCGGCGAAGGAAACGTTGGCATGTTATATTAAATGGTAATCGTTATCAAAATGGCGGCGGGAAAACGACAGCGCCCACCGAGGGTGGGCGTGGTGTGGGGCGAGAGCCATCCGTTGTCGTATAGAGCCAGGAAGCGCTGATTCATGTCGCGAGCCAAGATCGCTAGGCTCGTTCCGGACGAACCAACGTACTTCCCATTTCCGGCTTTCCCCTTCCCACGTCCCTGTGGGCCGTCGGGCGCAGCAATAAAGGCGTGTTTTCCTTAGTAGTCCATCGACCAGTTCAGGGTGTAGGTACGGCCGCGACCCTGATAGTCGTAGAGGTATTCCGGACCGTAGCGGGGGGAATAGAACATCGCGGCGCGTTGCCCCCAGACGGTGGAGTAGTCCTCGTCGAGCAGGTTGGCGACGCCGAGGCTGATCTCCCCGACCGGCAGGGCCTGGCGGAGGTTCAGGTCCAGGGTGGTGAAGCCGTCGATCCGGCGGTCGTTGTCATCCTCTAGGTCGAAGGCATGGTTGGCCTGCAAGCGTGCCGCGCGCTCGCCGCGGGGATCCTGCCAGCCGAGGAAGGCGGTGGCGGAGGATAGCGAGGCGTAGCGGGCATCGCGTTTCTCCCATTCGCCGTCGGCGTTCTCCTGCTCGGAACGTACCAGGTGCAGGGTCGTGCCGGCCTCGAGGCCACCATCGAAGTAGCGAGTCACGGCGCCCTCGAAGCCGTAGTCGCGTTTCTTCTCCTCGACCACGCTGACGCTGAGATCTTCGGCGTTCTCCACGGCCTTGTCGGACCAGGCGTAGTAGAGCGCCGCCTGGGTCACCCAGGCGCCGCTGTTGTAGCGCCAGCCCAGCTCGACCTGGTCGGTCTTGATGGCGGACAGCGGGTTCTGATCGACGCTGACCTCGGCGCTCTTGCCGTAGTACTTGGCCGGGTCGGGTAGCTCGAAGCCCTGGCTGAACTGCAGCCAGTTCTGGTGGCCATTGCCGTAGTCGTAGAGGGCGCCGGCGTTGATCAGGGTGGCGTCATAGTCGTTCTCGCCGCCGGGGATGCCCTGGAAATCCTCGATCTCGACGTCCATATGCTGGCGACGTACCCCGGCGGAGAGCTGCAGCCCATCGGTGGCCTGCCATTCCCCTTGGGTGAAGGCCGAAATGCCATCGACTCGGTAGCCAGGATAGCGCGGTTCCACGCCGCCCTCCTGCTGGACCAAGCCGCCGGTGGCATCGGAGACGGCCTTGTCGAAGATCATCTGGTTGGCGTCGAAGGTCTCGCGGTCCAGGTCCAGGCCATAGCTCAGCGACAGGGTGTCGGTGAGGTCGGCATCGAACAGCGCCTTGAGGCCCGAGAGGTCGGTGTTCTGCTGGGAGGCGCGGAACTCCGAACCGCCGGTCACCGGGTAGGGGAAGGCCTGGAAGTTGGCGTCTTCCTCACGGTGGAAGGCCTGCAGGTAGAAGTCCTGGCCGAGCAGGTCGGCGTGGTGATACTGCAGGTTGAGCATCTTGCGGTCGGTGGCCGGGTCGCGGTCGGAGGCGTAGCCATCGCGGATCTCGGCGTCTTTCAGGTCGGGGTTGGTGGCGTCCAGGTTCGGGAAGTAGACCCCGCGCTCCCCCTCGTAGCCGGATCGGTACAGCTGGGCGCCGAGCTGCAGGGTCTGCTGCTCGGTCAACTGCACGTCGAGGCTGCCCATGACGTCGATGCTACGGTTGTCCTGCAGGTCGGTCTGGGCGATGTCGGGGAAGATTGCGTCGCCGTTCGCATCGAAGTGGCGTCCGTTGTCCTGGTAGGCCACGGCGAGGCGGCCTCGTACGGTCTCGTTGCCGCCGCTCACCGACTGGGCCAGGCGATAGTCCAGGTCATCGGGGTCGTTGAAGCCGGTCGTCATGCCGGCCTCGGTGGCCATGTGGATGCCGTCCTGGTCACCCTTCTTGGTGATGATGTTGATCAAGCCCCCGGTGGCGCCACCGCCATACAGGCTGCTGGCCCCCGATAGCACCTCGACGCGCTCGATATTGAACGGATCGATGGCATCGAACTGGCGTGATAGGCCCCGTGAGCTGTTCAGCGACACGCCGTCGATCAGCACCTGCACGCTGCGCCCGCGCATGTTCTGGCCGTAGTTGGTGCGGCCCTGGGGTGCCAGGTCCAGGCCGGGTACCAGCTTGCCCAGGGCAGTTTTCAGGTCGGCGCCGGTGCCCAACTGTTCCTGTAGCTGCTGCTGGTCGACGACCCAGACGGCGCCGGGAATTCGACTGATCTCGGTGGGGGTGCGCGAGCCGACCACCACCATGGTGTCCTGAATGTCGGTCTCACCGGTGGTCTGGGCGAATGCCGGGCCGGAGAGGGCGCCGGTCAGGGCCGCGAGGCTGGCGGCCAGATGACGTGGGTTCATGTATCCCCTGAATGATTATGATAATGGATGTAAATTGCATGAAGCGTGGCGAGTATAGCCAACGTTGCAAATAATAAGAAAGGTTCTTATTCGTAATTCTGGTCGAATCAGGAGGGGCAACGGCTAGCCAGGGCTAACCCGAGAGATAACAGGGGCGCGCCATGGTCGCGTCGGATCAATGCCGTCGCGCGAGGCCCGGCGGCTGTATTAGGCTGGGTGAGCGTCGCATTCCCACCATGGAGGCTGTCCTATGGCCCAAGCCCGTATCCTTCAGCAAGGCATCATCCATTGTTTCCCCGCCGGCCTGCGTGACGAGCACGGCGAGATCGTTAACGCCGAGATCTCCGCCGTACTCTACGATGGTGAGAGGCTGCTGTTGGCTAGCGACAAGCCAGTGCCTGGTGAGTCGCGCTCGGCGGTCTTCGCTCTGCCGTTGACGTCTGAAGGCCCCGATGACACCCGGCTTGAGTACCTCACCGCCGCTCGGCTCCAGCAGGCGGTGAAGTACGAGGACTTCGCGTTGACCACCGATGGTCGCCACGTGCTGGCGGTGACCGGCTTCGACCGCATCGATGATGAGAGCCACGCGCTGAACGACTACAATCATCTGCTGATCTGGCCGCTCGGCGAACCCGGGGCGGTGCAGGTGGTGGACCCCGACCCGCGCGACGGCGTGGAGGGCTCGCTGGAGTTGCGCCGCAAGCTCGATGCGGCCATCGGCTGTCCCTATTACAAGCTCGAGGGGCTGGCCACCGTGCCCGGTGACCGCGGCGACGGCCTGCTGCTGTTCGGCGTGCGCGAGCAGGGCAATGCCCATGATGATTTCGACTACGTGAGCCGCGTGGTCGGCGCGCATTACCAGATCACCGACGGCGGCAACATCGAGTTCGTCGACGCCCTGCGCGAGCACTTCCGCTTCGTGCCCCACGAACAGGATGGCGTGCGCTTCGAGTGTGGGCTCTCGAGCCTGGAGTACGATCCCTACCATGCCCGGCTCTACCTGCTCACAAGCTTCGAAGTTGAAGAGGGCGGCGAGGAGCGCATTGGCGGTTATCTGTGGGAGCTGAGCCTGGAGGAGTTCCGCGACGGCGAGATCCCACGGCTGGTGACCACCCCCGAGGGCGAGCCGCTGGAATTCGAGCACAAGGCCGAAGGCCTGGCAGTGCTCGACCGCGAGCGACTGTTCGTCGCCTACGACAACGACCGCAACCTTACGCTTGGCAGCGTGAGCGAGCGCGATGAGCGTCATGCCTGTGAAGCGCCCTACACTGTGCTTGGGATGGTGTGATTCGCCGATGCTACATTCGACGCGGACAGCCGCTGGCCTCGGCCGGCGGCTTTCGCTATCATACGCAGCCGCTGATAAGGGCCTATAGCTCAGTTGGTTAGAGCAGGGGACTCATAATCCCTTGGTCGTAGGTTCAAGTCCTACTGGGCCCACCAACTATCAACGAGTTACAGCACGTTTCTCCCTTCCTTCCGCTGTACTCGACTGTACCTGTCTACACGCCCGATTTCGGGCCGAATCTGACGGCTTCGCTCAGGCCGAGGCGAGCTCCGTCAGCCGCCGTGTGTACCAGTTCGTCTGGCAGCTCGTCACCAGCAGGCGACGGTGGGCGCGGGTCATGCCGACGTAGAGCAGACGCGCTTCCTGGAATTGTTGTTCCTCGTCGTTGCTCAACGCCCCGAGCCCACACAGCAGCACGGTGTCGAACTCTAACCCCTTGCTGCTCTGACGGCTTAACAGCACTACCTCATCGGCGTGTGGATCGTAACGGCGCTTGTCGGCGGATTGCTGAAGGCATCGATTGGGGATGCCGGCTTCCCGCAGGACCTCGTGAAAGAATCGTCCCTGAGCATTGCCGGTATATACCACCGCGATACTGTTCAACTCGCTGCCCTGGTCACGCCATGTCTGGATGCAGCGCACCAAGTAACGTGCCTCATCATGGGCGCTGCTGAAGCATCGAAAGGCGGGCTTGGGTCCGCTCACTCCGGCGACTTCCGGGGTGATCAGCGGAATATGGTCCTCGTCGGCGTCCTGGGCCTCCAGGAAATCCCGGGCAAAATCGTAGGCAAAGGAGAGAATTTCCCGGGTATTGCGATAGTTCAGTTTGAGAATCGTGGTGCGCCCACGTGCCTGCACTCCGGCCGAGGAGAGCGGAAACTTGAGTGAACTCTTCTGATAGATGGACTGGGCATCGTCGTAGAGTAGCAGCAGTGAGTTGATGTGCGGATCGATCATCTGCACCACCAGCTTGAGCCAGGCCTGCTCGAAGTCGTGGCCCTCGTCGATCATCACTGCACCGTACTGCGCCCGGGGAATGAGTGCCGCATCGACGGCCTGGATGACGCTTTCCACCTGACGTTCCCAGACAGGCCGGTTCCCCGGCAGCGTGTCGACGTGGTAAGTCTTCAGCTGCAGGCCGCACCACTCATGGAAATGGTGAACCTTGACCTTTTCGGTGAGTCCTTTTTCGGCGATGAAACTGCGCAGGCGAGCGGCCAGAGTAATGTTGAAGCACAGCACTAGGATCGGTTTGCAGATGGCGCGTGCCAGATGCAGGCAGCGATATCCGAGAATCAGGGTCTTGCCGGAGCCGGCGACGCCATGGATGACCCGATGGCCATCGCCCATGCTTCTCGCCAGCTGCTCCTGGTGCAAGTCCATGACGCGAACGATGTCTGGAACGAGAGGCTCGGACGACGCGTCCTCCTCGCTGGCATCGTCACCGAAGAGATCTTGCGTAGGCGCATCGATGCGTACCTCCGGGAACAGCTGCCAGCGAATCCGGTCGATCTGCGGAACGCTGAGCTTCTCACCAAACCGATACTCGAACATGTCCCAGAGCCGCTGCTGGAAGGCTTCCGGGTCGGTTGTCGTTTGCATCTCATCCTTGCAGATGACGCGCTGTGCCGGCAGCAGCGTTTCCTGCTCGGCCCCCGGAACGGCCCGATTCCACTGCTTACGTGTGATGTTGGGCAGCACCACGCCGTGCCCGTAGGGAAAGCAGAGCTTGCCCTGGTAGCGCGCATCGGACTGAGTGAGCTGAGGGTCACGCTTCAACTGATCGATGGCAGCGAAGGCGCACTGGCGGGCCTGGGCCAGCGGGTTACTAACCGTCTTGCGGCCCTCCTGGGTATCGATCACGACGCTGTCCGGAGTGATCGAACGGAGGGTCTCGATCTTCCAGTCCTTGACCTCGAGAAACAGCAGGCCGCGCGCCGGGTGCAAGATGATGAAGTCGGGGTAGCGGCGCCGTCGCCCTAGCGGAATGTCGTACCAGACGAGGTAGTCCTCTTCCAGCAGGCTCTCCAGGCGACGACCAAAGCGGCGCTCTCCACGCGTCATGCGGGCGATGGTGGTGAGCGAGGGAATGATCGTGGCCATGGTGTCGGAGTTCCGGTGGTGAGCAATCGCCCGCAATGTGCATCTCGTATACTAAATCACCTTAGTGATCCGAAGGCGTCTATTCAATGAGTTCATCCTAAAGTCTGGGTATTCCGATAGCGTCTCGCTGTGTCCGGAGAAAGCTCCTGCGTTCTCAGAGGCTCGCTGGATGAATCACTGGGGAGGAAATGCCAGCACAGCCGTCGGTCTCTGGCAATGATGACTCGGAGTTCCCCTATAGCTTACTGTGACTACAATATGAAGTTTAGTTGATATTATGGCGGTTCCATAATCGCCATAGTGGCCTAAAAGCGTGCTTGGGGTTTTATAAAAACCTGTTCATAAAGGATTTTTCTGGAATGCTGGTCTACAACGCCACCAAGCAGCAGTTCATCGATGATGTGCGAGCCAACGTCATCACCGATGCCATCGAGAACGAAGTGGCACGTAGACTGAACCGCAACTCACCGCGCAGTGAGGTGACGTCGTGGGAGAATTCTCTGCGCTTCATGATGAGCGCGCTACTGGACGAGGCGATTCCCGCGTCGGCCGGGGTGGCCATCGAATACAACATCCCGCTGACCAATCGCCGTGTGGACTTCATCCTGACCGGCAAGAACCACCAGCGGGACGATGCGGCGGTCATCGTGGAACTGAAACAGTGGCAGTCCGTCGAGGTGACGAAGAAGGATGCCATCGTGTGCACCCAGTTGGGCGGCGGCGTACACGAGACCAACCATCCGTCGTATCAGGCGTGGTCCTATGGCGCGCTGATCGAAGACTACAACGAGACGGTACGCTCCGAGTCGATCCGCCTGGTGCCCTGCGCCTACCTGCACAACATGAAGCAGGGGGACGCCATCAATGATCCCTTCTACGAGTACCACACGCGCCGTGCGCCGGTCTTCATCTCGCAGGATGCCTTGAAACTGTCGGCGTTTCTGAGCCAGCACATAAAGTACGGCGACAGCAACAACATCATGTATCGCATCGAGCACGGTGTGATCAAGCCGAGCAAGAACCTGGCGGATGCCCTGGCCTCGATGATGCAAGGCAACGCCGAGTTCCTGATGATCGACGACCAGAAGCTGGTCTATGAAACCGCCATCGATCTTGCGCATCGCGCGGCCAGCGGGAGCAAGCAGTGCCTGATCGTCAAGGGCGGGCCAGGCACCGGCAAGTCGGTAGTAGCCATCAACCTGCTGGTGGAGCTGACGAAGCGCGAGATGATGACGCAGTACGTCTCGCGCAACTCGGCCCCTCGGGAGGTCTTCAAGAAGAAGCTGACCGGCACGCGCAAGAAGACCCACATCGATAACCTGTTCAAGGGCTCGGGCAGCTACGTCAACGCCGAGCCAGATACCTTCCATGCACTGATCGTCGATGAGGCGCACCGCCTGAACGAGAAATCGGGCATGTATCAGAACCTGGGAGAGAGCCAGGTCAAGGAGGTGATCGCCGCGTCACGCTTCTCGATCTTTTTCATCGATGAGGCGCAGCGTGTCACGCTGAAGGACGTGGGCTCGGTCGAGGAGATCCGGCGGCGGGCAGCCGAGTGCGGTGCCGATGTACACGAGCTTGAGTTGGCCTCGCAGTTTCGCTGCAACGGCTCGGATGGTTATCTGGCCTGGCTCGATCATGCGCTGCAGATTCGCACCACGGCCAACACCGATCTTGAGGACATCGACTACGGCTTCCAGGTGTTCGATGACCCGAGTGCCATGCGCCGGGCGATTCTCGAGAAGAACCGCAAGGCCAACAAGGCACGCATGGTGGCGGGCTACTGCTGGCCATGGGCGAGCAAGAAGGACAAGCACGCCATGGACATCGTGTTTCCCGAACATGGCTTCGCGGCCCAATGGAACCTCGACGACGACGGCATGCTATGGGCGATCGCCGATGGATCAGCGAAACAGGTCGGCTGCATCCACACCTGCCAGGGGCTCGAGTTCGACTACGTCGGCGTCATCATCGGCGACGACTTCGTGATTCGTGACGGCCGCGTGGTGACGGACGCCGCCAAGCGGGCAGGGCAGGACCGCTCGGTGCATGGCTACAAGAAGATGCTCAAGGAGCAGCCCGAGCATGCCCGTGCCCGGGCGGACCAGATCATCAAGAACACCTATCGCACGCTGATGACGCGGGGCCAGAAGGGCTGTTACGTCTATGCCACGGATCCCGAGACCCGCGAGTACTTCGCGGCCTTCGCTCGTTCGCAGGCAGCCACCGAGCATACCGATCTGACTAAAGAGGCCGAGACGCTGGATGGATTGCACCTTCCCACCGTGACGCGTGATGAGGCCGCGCCGTTTGAGCGCCATATACCCGTGTACGATTTGAGCATCGCTGCCGGCGAGTTCAGCGAGATGCAGATCGCCGACGCTGAACACTGGGTCGAGCTACCGGACTTCATGCGTGCGAGCCCCGACCTGTTCGTCAGCCGGGTAGTGGGGGAGTCGATGAACCGGCGCATCCCCAACGGCGCTTGGTGCCTGTTCCGTGCCAACCCTGGCGGCACACGGCAAGGCAAGGTCGTCGTGGTGCAGCATCGCGCCATCGAGGACCCTGACCACGGGGGCAGCTTCACAGTAAAGCAGTATCAGAGCGAGAAGATCGAGGAATACGGCGAGTTCGTGAACCAGCGCATCGTGCTGAAGCCCCAGACCAACGCCTTCGGTTACAAGGACATCGTGCTCGAGGACGAGCTTGAGGATCTGAAGGTCATCGGCGAATTCCTCTCCGTGCTGTGAGCGAGTGGGCGGCCGCATCGCCGCCTATACCGATGCAGGCTAGATAGCGAGCGGAAGAGCAGGCATGCTCACCGCTATCCGATCCCGCAGAACCAGGTGAGCCCTAGATGTCAGACCCGTTCGAGCAGCTCCGCGACGCCATGGACCAGTTCGCCATCGAGCGCGACTGGGATCAGTTTCACTCGCCCAAGAACCTGGCCATGGCGCTGACGGTGGAGGCAGCGGAGCTGCAGGAGTGCTTCCAGTGGCTGACCGAGGCGCAGTCCAGGGAACTGGATGAGCAGCAACTGGCCGCCGTGCGCGACGAAATTGCCGATGTTCAGCTCTATCTGATCCGGCTGGCGGGCAAGCTGGACCTGGATATCGAAGCGGCATGCCGGGCGAAGATGGAGAAGAATGCGGAGAAATATCCCGCCGACCAAGTGAAGGGAAGTGCGAAAAAGTACACGCACTATCAGGGTTGACGTGATGTGTGGCCGCTTTGTCCCCCTGCAGCGGCCTTCTCAGCCTGGCCTCGTCCCTCAAGCTTCCTCCCGCTAAATTTGGACACAAGCAGGGACGGAGACTCAGCCTTTGGTTTAAATTCTATGCTAAAAACGGCATTGAATGGCGATTTTGTGCTTGAAGATAAACCACTGTGGTTTATTCTTCACTCTGAAGACGGAATTTAAGGCCGCTTTTTAACGTGAAAATAAACCAATTGCTGCACAAGATCCCGTATGGCGCCGTCGTGACGACCGCCTGGCTGGCGTCACACGGCGTCACATCTGATCAGGCGCGTAAGCTGGCCAGCAGTGGCTGGCTGCAACGCGTGGGGCACGGCGCCTACTGCCAAGCGGGGGAGCCTCTTACCTGGGAGAGCGCTGTTTTCGCCCTACAGGCGAGCGACGGCTCGGGGATGCCACCATTTTGGCCGGGTGGCCAGACGGCCCTGGCACTGCATGGCTTTGCCCACTATCTGCCCATGGGGGAGCGCACAACGCACCTGTATGGCAAGGAGGCCGCTCGGCTGCCCCGGTGGTTGAATGATGCCGAGTGGGCAGGGCGGATGGTGCTCCACTCTGAAAAGGGCCTGCCAGCGCAGCTTCCCGGCAGCTTCACGGACTACGCGCCGGATGGCAGGGCCTTCAGCTTGCAGGTATCGACCCCAGAGCGAGCGGTCCTGGAGTGGATCGCCGTGACGCCGAATGAGCTGCTGTTCAGCAGTGAGCTGGTGGACACCTTCGGCGGGCTCAATACGCTGCGTCCGCGCCGGCTGCAGGCATTGCTGGAGGGGTGCCGTTCGGTGAGAACCAAGCGTGCCTTCCTGGTGCTGGCTCGCTACGCCGGGCATGCCTGGTACGGTCGTCTGGAACCACGTCGACTGGACCTCGGCAAAGGCAAGCGGCAGCTCTGCCAGGGCGGCAAGCTGGACAGGGAATATCACGTGACGGTGCCGGAGGCGTTCCTGCATGCCGATTGACGCTCGCTACCACGAACAGGTCAGGCTGCTGGTCTCACTGCTGCCATTCCTCAATGACGAGCCGTGCTTCGCCCTGAAGGGCGGTACGGCCATCAATCTCTTCGTGCAGCCATTACCCCGCCTTTCGGTCGACATTGACTTGGCCTACTTGCCGCTGGAGCCCCGTGACGAGGCACTGCGACGCTGCCGCGAGGCGCTGCAGCGACTGGTAGAGACTTTCAGCGCCCGACTGCCAGGTGTGCGGGCCGAGCTTCAGGATAATCGCCGAGACGAGCTGAGGATCCTGGTGCGTCGAGGTCGCAGCCAGGTAAAGGTAGAGGTGTCGCCGGTACTGCGTGGCACTCTGCACCCGCCGCAGGAGCGCGATGTCGTGGAAGCCGTGGAGGACGATTACGGCTTCGCTGCGGTGCGGGTGGTGTCACTGCCGGACCTCTATGGTGGCAAGATCTGCGCCGCGCTGGATCGCCAGCACCCCAGGGACCTTTTCGATGTGAAGCTGCTGCTGAACCAGGGCAGCCTGGATCGAAGCGTATTCGAAGGCTTCCTGGTCTATCTGCTGGGGCACCCGAGGCCCTTAAACGAAGTGATCAACCCACGGCTGAAAGCGTTGGATGATGTCTACCGACATGAGTTTGTCGGGATGGCTAGGGCCGATATGCCGTTGCAGCAGTTGGAGGGCGCCCGGCATGAACTTCTGACGCGGCTAGGCCAGCTGATGACGGATGAAGACGTTCGCTTTCTTCTGTCCTTCAAGCAGGGTGCACCCGACTGGACGCTGCTTCCGCTGGCGGGCGTGGATCGGCTGCCTGCCGTGCGCTGGAAGCTAGCCAATATCCAGAGGATGGGGGCTGACAAGCACCGTCAGTCACTAGAGCTATTGGAGCAGGCCTTGGGCGGGCTTCGCCGATGATGCGGCATGCCCTGGCAGTTTAACGGCCTAAGTCGACTTCTCCTTATATCCTTTAAGAGCTAGGCTGTTACGCATAATTACGCCAGGCACAGGGGATGACACAGTGAACAGCAGGGAAGCTCAGTTCCAGCGGGACATCATCGAGGCCATAACGGCCTATCGCTGGGAGGTCGGCATAGCCGGCGGCTGCGAACATACGGGGGAGGAGGTCAGCGAGCGGGATCTCACCCACTATCACCTCACCAAGCGCAATGAAAAGCGTCTGCGCCAAGAAGGGGCTGAAGGCGACTACGGTCTCACTCCGGTCAGCGACGACGACAAGCTGCACTTCGTCAACGGCATCGGCGACCACACAGGGCGCGACGGTGCGGTTATGGCACAGATACAAAACCAATGCGAAGACCAGGTAATGCACGGCCTTTTCTTGAAGAAGGCTACTGATGCCGCGCTGGATGCTCATAGCGGCCACGAGAAGCTCAGCATTCCGCTGTTGGCGGAAGAGGAAACGGATAGGCAGTTTACGTCGCTGAGTTTGAGGCTGGTGGTAAGTTATGGCTGACATTTTAAAAATTTCAATAGTTTGTGAGCTAGTTGAGTACGCTGAGCAATGTTTTCGAGGGCGCATGTTTATTCAAGTTGACGTACATGCAGCTTAATACCTGTTGGGTCTTGAGGAAAATACTGTGACATCTGATATTCTGACTCAATTTTCAGCACTCCCACCAAGAGAGACGGCAGGCTCAAGCTCTTCGAACCGTTTTGACTACCAGAAAAACTGGTCAATTTGCCATTTCTTAGAGTTGCATCAAGATGGCAAAGATTACCTTGTTGTTTTCGATCATCATGAAGACACAGTGGTCTTTGATCATCGCACAATGCCTGATTCTGCCTGCTTTTATCAGGTTAAATCTAAGAAAAGCGGAAACTGGACGATTGCCAGGTTGGCTAAGTGCAAAGGTGAAGACCATGAGTCTTCTATACTTCGGAAGATTTACTCCAACTACGAGTGCTTTCCTGAGTTTGCAGTAAGGCTGGCATTTATTTCGAATCAGGGTATAAGTACCAAGGATAGAAAATCAGGAAAGAAAGTTGTCGTTTCAAGGTTGAGATTTGACGAAATGCACCTTGATGAAAAAACAATATGCTCAAATGCGTTAGAGTCAAAGCATAAGTCATATTCTGATTTGTCAGGCCTTAGGCTGTTCGAATTCGAGCGAACACTACTCACAGTTGAAGATCATGTCGCACAAACAAAAGGAAAGTTATCCGAGTTTTTTGAAAACCTTTTTCCAACAGAGACGATAAATATTGGTCTGGCATACAAAACTATTTTTGATGAAGTGAGGCGGAAAACTAATTTTGAGCACGCCGAAAGTTCAGGCCACTATCCGATTGTAAATAAAAGCCTTTCGAAAGATAGGTTTAATGAAATGCTTTCCGTCATGGTGGGCCAAAGAAGCAACGATCAGCGATGGAGCGATGCAAGCCAGATTCTGCTTAACGAGGGATGCAACGGGCTAGCTTTGAAGGGTATTAAAAATGCTTGGAATCAAATTATAATCGAAGAAATGGATTCAGGTAACGAGCAGTTCCAAGAGTTTTCAAAGCTTGTTAGATCGGTAGTGGAAAGCAAGACTGGAAGCGGAGATGTTACGATTATTGCGCTTGCAAAAGAGATCAGAGAAGAGCTTAGTACTACAGAGTCTTGGTTGTTTGGTGTCACGAAAATTGCAGCGATGATTTGTAGAGAGGTAACTAAAGATGAACAACTACAGGAAGTTGGTTAGGAAATTAAGGAGCAAGAGTCATGAAAAAATTGCTGTTAAAAAGCATGCTTCTCGTATCGCACGAAGAAAAGAAAGCTCTGGAAATAAAGTTCGATCCTGATGTGACTCTGATTCAGGGAGCTAACGACACTGGAAAGTCCTCAGTAATTAAAACGTTATTTTGGACCTTTGGTGCAGAGCCTCCGAAAATTCACCGAAGCTGGAAGGCCGCGGATATAGCGTCATTAGTTGAATTTAAGATTGATGAAGATAAGTATTTTATCTATCGTCACCGCCGCTCCTTCTCCCTGTTTTCAGGTGGAGGACACCTTCTAGGTTCTTACGAAAGTGTTACCAATGAGCTCGGTCCAGCTTTGGCAAAACTATTTGGATTTAATCTAAAAATTACAAATAGAGAGGGGATTCAAGAAACTCCTCCGCCTGCATATATGCTCCTGCCTTTTTACATTGATCAAGATAAAGGTTGGTCAGGAACCTGGTGTTCATTTAATAGGCTTGGCCAATATGCAAATTGGAAGCAAACCTTAACTAGCTACTTTCTCGGGCTAAGGCCCGACCAGTGGTACGCACTAAACGCAAAAATAAAGTTGCTAGATGAAGAAAAAAATGAGCCATTGAGACAGCTTAAGTCGATCGAGTCTATTGAGTTTAAAGCTATCCAAGAACTTTCTTCAGTAGATTTTAATATAGATCTCAGTGAGTTTAAGAAGGATGTTGATAAGCTTGTTTTGAAATGCAATGAATTGGAAAAGAATCAAGCCCAGTACAAACAGAAAATTTCTGAAGCTAGAACAGAGGAAGTTAGACTTAAGGCTCAGATAGAAATTGTCATCCATACTCGAGAAGAGTTGGATTCTGACTACGCTTATGCTCAATCGAGTCTGGGTAGTTCAGTTGATTGTCCAACTTGTGGAGCAGAATACGAAAACTCATTTTCAGAAAGGTTTGCAATTGCACAAGATGCAGAAACCTGCACGGATTTGCTTTCATCACTTAGGGAAGATTTAGCTCAGGTAAAGAAGCACATTGCGTCTATCGAAGATGAATTGAAGAAAGATTTTTTGCGACAATCTGAAATTGAGGAAATACTTTCTCGGAAGCGTGGAAAGCTTAAGGTCAAGGACCTAATTGATATTGAGGGAAAGAAGTCACTTTTGGAGCATTTGAAAACTGAAGCTAAAGAGATTAAAGCTTACTTAGGTGAGCTTGAGCGGCATCAAGCTGAGGCTAAAGAGTCCGCAGATAAATTTGATGATCCTGAAAGGCGAAAAACAATAGTTGAGACCTATGGAGAGAGGTTCGAGGTGAATGCTAGAAAACTACAAGTTACGGGGCTCAGTGAACATGTGTTCAAAAATGTTAATGCATCTATAGATGAAAGCGGAAGCGATCTTCCAAGGGCCGTTCTTGCATACTATTTTGCTGTTGTCTCTCTCATCGTAGAGGGTAAAGATGGGGTGAACTTTCCTTTAGTTATTGATGCTCCAAATCAACAAGAGCAAGATAAAGGAAATTTATATAATATCCTTGACTTTATTGTAAAGAATAGACCGAAAAACAGCCAGTTGGTTGTTGGGTTGGTCGATGATGCTAACGTTTATTTTCCTGGCAAGAGAATTTTACTTAATAAGAAGTACGCTGCTCTTGAATCTGGAGAATACTTAGAGCTTTCCAAGAAAATCCGCCACTTCGAAGTAGCTCATATGTCAGGAGCTTCAGAGTGAGCGTGGTATTACACCCAAAAATGATTTACATTGAACTATCTTTTCGCCACTTACTTTCAGTCATTCGCTTCAAGCAGTCGGCTGAAGACAGGCGCAGGGGCTATAGGAAGAAAAAATGAGAACACTGAATCCATCGAGTATTAAATCAGATTTTTTGTCTGGGCTTCAGGATGTGGAAGAAGCATATGTAAGCATGGCAGGCGCGGCTCTTTCCACTACTAATAGTAACCTTATGGCAGAATACACATTCTTGGGCGCATCTGTTCTTCTAGAAGGCTTTATAAGCGATCTGTTCATTGCATATATTAATCGCGACAATAGCGCTTTCGTAAACTATCTGACGGGGCATATGAAGATAGATGCTAGTGGTCTATATGCGAAGAGGGCTAAAAACATAGCGAGTATCGATATTACCTCCCATCTTTCCCAAGATTCGATACGAAACATTCTGGATCCTAATGGCTACAATGTGTCATTTGGGAGCTCAGATGATCTAAAGGAAAAGGCGGGAATCTGGCTAGCCCAGCCTTATCAGGGATACATTCAGGCAATAACGCCTGTGAATAGTGCAGTATTTGAAGCCTTCAAGGCGCTACGCAACTTCCTAGCGCACCGTAGCGCCTCGGCGAAGAGAAACATGCAGAACGTTTTGACGGACCACAATCTTCCACAAGTTTTGAGGCGTGGACAAAACCGCGTCCACTCCGTTGGCTATTATCTAGATTCCAGGCCAAATTATCGCGATGGCCATCGCTTGGAGAATTATCTAGCTGAGTCTAGGATTATCGCAGATGTTCTGTGCCCGTAGCTCAACAAGGCCTGTCACGGCTAAGCCCACTGCACTGAGTCTTGGCCCCGTTGAGTAGCCGCGCATATGAGGACGTTATATCAGAACTTACTAAAAGCCTGTTCTTTTCTGTAAGTGGTCAGTATACATTCGAGAGAAGCAGCCTTACGTTCCCTCTGAGGCATGCTATTTGAGATAGGAGAGGTCCCCAAACGGTACACCACCGGTACACACACCAGCTTCGTGTGCTATCCTCAACTTTCTCTAAGCTACTGATTTCAAAGAACTGTACCTTTCTCTCGATTACGGTTGCTTTTCCTTGGGTATCAGTATCTTATTGATTTATAAGCGAACTCATAATCCCTTGGTCGTAGGTTCAAGTCCTACTGGGCCCACCATTCAGACCAAATATCTCAGAATTTTCTATGGCGAGTCTCATACTCCAAGGCTACCGTTTCGGTACAGTACCGATTCTTCGGGGCCCTGGAACTTGTCATGGCCACCATCGTCAAGCCTCTCACCGGTAGCTGGAAAGCCGTCATCCGCAAGGCCGGCTGGCCCACTATCGCTAAGGCCTGCCGCACTAACGCGCGATGCCCAAGGCTGGGCTCGCAGCATTGAAGACGAGATGATGTGTGTCGTCTACGTCCAGCGCAGTGCCTCGAAGCGCATGGCGCTCGAAACCGCCCTCAAACGTTACTTGGCCGATGCCATCCCGGCCAAGAAGCCCATCACCCGGAAAAGCGAGCGCCACGAGGCTAACATGCTGAGTGAGCACTTGGGCAAGTATTTCCTCGCGGTCTCAATATTGAAATTGATAGCAGGTCGCGGGTATCTGCGGTTCGTTCTCTAAGACGTGTTGATCGTGGCCCGTGGGGTCTGAAATTCTCGGTTTTATGTTTCGGTTTTCATCGCATATTTATATGACGTGAGGTGCTGGCATTGGCGGAACTAGATGGCTAAACGCCGGAGGTAGGTGGAGAAACCAACACAAACCCTTTTCGGGCATGTGATCGGGTAGGTGTATATCGACATCACTACCTTCCTGTCAGGTGCTGGATGAGGGGGGGGGAGAGACGCTGCTTTCCGTCGCCATCGGTGCCACGCGGTGGGTCTATCTGGAGGGTAGGCGAAGCCAGTCAGCCAAGAATGCCAAGGCGGTCATGAAGGGGGTAGAAGAAAGGTCACCTTAGCCCTTTGCCAACTGCTGCATGTGGATCGGTGAGCGTAATCTAGTGATGTGATCCCGATAGCTAGGGTCAATGGCGTGGAGTCACGGGTTGCAATGACGTAGGAATGGCGGGGCAAGTGACCGCGTTTGCTCACCTATTGGATAGTCAATCACCCCTTGAATCCAATAGGTATTCGCTTCTAAGTTGGGGTTTCGCATAATTCAAGTCGAGTTTTCTGTTGAAAGATGCTCGTCATTTATTCTAAATACCTTATGAAAAGGATCTAGCAAGCCAGCTCGTCGACCGTTAAATAAGCGTGATTTGGATCAGGGAACCAGAAAAAACACAAGGAGTGTTCCATGGGGATGACTGTCAAGGTTAGCCGTCTAGGGGAAGAGCTCTCCAAGGCTGTCGAGTGGGAGGTCGAGGGAGATCTCGTTCTCGAGACGTCAAGCAATGTATTGCTGAATATCACTCCAGAAAATATCACTTCCCTTGTCAGGGACGGTGACGACCTAATCGTCGAGACGGCCGATGGCCAGGTCCTGAAGATTGTCGGGTTCTATACCGAGGCTGGCGAAGGGGCTAGTGAGCTTTATCTTGTTGATAATGAAGGTGGTGTTGTCTGGGCTGATCTGTCGCCTGCCGCCGAGAATGGCGTAGTTGCTGCGCAGTATGTTCCCCAGGCCGACATGGCTGGTTTCGAGATGGTGGCAGCGGCTGAAGAGAGTGGTGGCGTCTGGACCGGCGCTGCGATTCTTGGCGGCGCCGCTGCTGCTGGTTTGGCCGCTGCGGCAGCCGGTGGTGGCGGCGGTAGCGACGATGACGGCAGCGGCCAAGACCACGACGACGGCTCCGACGATGATGTTACCGCGCCGTCGGCACCGGAGATCGGTGCAATCCGTGATGATCAGGGAGCTGTCACCGGACCTCTTGCTAACGGTGATAGCACCGACGACGCCACTCCGACGCTGTCCGGTAGTGCAGAGGCGGGCAGCACGATCACCATCCGTGACGGTGATACGGTGCTGGGGACTGCCACCGCGGATGACAGCGGCAACTGGAGCTTTACCCCAAGCGAACCGCTTGCCGAGGGTAGTCACAGCCTTAGCGTTACCGCCACCGACCCTGCCGGCAATACCTCTGAGGCGAGTGATGCCGTGGAGCTGACGGTGGATACCGCAGCTCCTGAGGCACCGACCCTGAATCCGAGCGATGGCACCGTCATCAGCGGCAGTGCCGAATCCGGAAGTACGATAGCGCTCGACCTTGACGGCGATGGCACGGCGGACCTGATGGCCACGGCGGATGAGACAACTGGCGAATGGTCCGTGAAACCGACTTCGCCGTTGGCTGACGATACTGTCATCACTGTGACAGCCACCGACGCGGCGGGTAACGCAAGCCCAGAGGCCTCGTTGACAGTGGACGCCGCCGCCCCGGCGGCACCGGTCATCGCAGAGGTCGTGGATGACGAAGGCGACTTCACCGGGCCGCTTTCCAGTGGTGACAGCACCGACGATGCCACCCCGACGCTGTCAGGTACCGCAGAGGCAGGCAGCACGGTAACCATCAGGGATGGTGATACGGTGCTCGAGTCCATCACCGTAGCCGATAGCGGTAGCTGGAGCTTTACTCCGTCAGAGCCTCTCGCCGATGGTAGCCATAGCCTTACTGCCACCGCGACCGACCCTACTGGCAACACCTCGGAGCCGAGCGACGCCTTCGACGTCAGCGTGGATACCGCCGCACCTGAGGTGCCGACCATCACGTCGGCCTCGGACAACGTGGGTGATGTAACCGATCCGCTTGCCAGCGGCGACAGCACCGATGACACCACCCCGACGCTGAGCGGCACCGCCGAAGCGGATAGCACGGTGACCATCTTCGATGGGGACACCGTCCTGGGTTCCGCCGAGGCCGACGGCAGCGGCAACTGGAGCTTCACCCCAGCAGACCCACTGACCGCGGGTGATTACAGCTTCACGGCAACCGCCACCGATGACGCCGGTAACACCTCGGAGGCGAGCGACGCCTTCGACGTCAGAGTGGATACCGCCGCACCTGAGGTGCCGACCATCGCGTCGGCCTCGGACAACGTGGGTGATGTCACCGGGGAACTTGCCAACGGCGACAGCACCGACGACACCACCCCGACGCTGACCGGTACCGCCGAGGCGGATAGCACGGTGACCATCTTCGATGGGGACACCGTCCTGGGTTCCGCCGAGGCCGACGGCAGCGGCAGCTGGAGTTTCACCCCAGCAGACCCACTGACCGAGGGTGATTACAGTTTCACGGCGACCGCCACCGATGACGCCGGCAACAGCTCGGCGGTGTCATCTCCCGCTGTCGAGTTCAGCGTGGATACCACCAGCCCGGGTGGTGATGACGGCGCCGACGCCCCGACGCTGACGATTACCGAAGCCGCGGACGGTGCCATTAACGCCGACGAGCTGGCCGATGGCGTTCAGGCCAGCGTTGGCTTGACCGCCGGCACCCAGGCCGGTGACACCATTACCCTGAGCATCGATAATGCCGATGACGTGACCTACACCGTCACGGACGATGACGTCACCAATGACAGCGCCACGGTGGTGATCCCCAGCGATTCGCTGGTAGACGGCGATTACAGTGTCACGGCGGTGATCACCGATGAAGCCGGCAACAGCTCGGTGGCTTCCAACAACATCGACTTCACTGTGGATGCGACCAGCCCGGGGGGTGATGACGGTAACGACGCTCCGACGCTGGCGATTGCTGAGGCCGCGGATGGCCAAGTCAATGCCGACGAACTGGATGATGGCGTGCAGGCCAGCGTTGGCCTGACCGACGGCACCGAGGCCGGTGACACCATCACGCTGAGCATCGATGGGGCGGAGGACGTGACCTACAACGTCACGGCGGACGACGCCAACGCCGGCAGCGCGAACGTCGTAATTCCGAGCAGTGTCTTGGAAGACGGCGACTATAGCGTCACGGCAGTGATCACCGATGACGCCGGCAACAGCTCGGTGCCGTCCAACGGCATCGACTTCAGCGTGGATGGCACCAGTCCGGGCGGTGATGACGGTAACGACGCTCCGACGCTGGCGATTGCCGAGGCCGCGGATGGCATCAACGCCGATGAGCTGGCCGATGGCGTGCAGGCCAGCGTTGGCTTGACCGCCGGCACCCAGGCCGGTGACACCATTACCCTGAGCATCGATAATGCCGATGACGTGACCTACACCGTCACGGCGGACGACGCCAACGCCGGCAGCGCGAACGTCGTAATTCCGAGCAGTGTCTTGGAAGACGGCGACTATAGCGTCACGGCAGTAATCACCGATGACGCCGGCAACAGCTCGGTGGCTTCCAACAACATCGACTTCACTGTGGATGCGACCAGCCCGGGGGGTGATGACGGTAACGACGCTCCGACGCTGGCGATTGCTGAGGCCGCTGACGGCGCCATCAACGCCGATGAGCTGGCCGATGGCGTGCAGGCCAGCGTTGGCCTGACCGCCGGCACCCAGGCCGGCGACACCA
>NZ_SDMO01000129.1 GCF_004798905.1 Halomonas borealis
CTTTGTGTTAAGCTTTTTACTTTGGAATCAATGCTTACATTTTGATTCTTCTGCGGCAAGATAAAAAAGGCTGGCATGAGCATTATAATCATTACCAACCAAACAGCTATATTCATTTCATTCTTCAGTTTTTGCATTTTCTAAAACCTTATCAATCATATCGTATGCTTTACTTAAGTCTGAAGTTTTCAAGTGCATATTCTTAATCCACATTGGATTACCACTGTGCAGAAATTTATAA
>NZ_SDMO01000130.1 GCF_004798905.1 Halomonas borealis
TTTATTCTGATTCCGCCAACAACTTTTTGGCATCCGTAAGTGTCTCAATAAACCGGTCTGCTTGTTCTTGATTAATACCGAAATAGTTATCCTTAACCGCCCAAACAGTGGCTCCAGCCGCCTTACCAGCCATAATACCATAATGCGAATCTTCAATAATCAGGGTTTCTGAAGGTTCTACACCAAGCTTTTCCATAGCAGCCAGATAAATAGCTGGATTAGGTTTAGACTGCTCAAACTC
>NZ_SDMO01000131.1 GCF_004798905.1 Halomonas borealis
ACGGTGTAGGTCTCGTCCTCGGCCCCATCGATGCTCAGCGTGATGGTGTCGCCGGCCTGGGTGCCGGCGGTCAGGCCCACGCTGGCCTCAACGCCATCGGACAGCTCATCGGCGTCGATGGCGCCATCCGCGGCCTCGGCAATCGCCAGGGTCGGGGCGTCGTTACCGTCATCGCCGCCCGGGCTGGTGCCATCCACGCTGAAGTCGATGCTATCGGACGGCGCCGAGCTGTTGCCGGCT
>NZ_SDMO01000132.1 GCF_004798905.1 Halomonas borealis
TATCCATATGATTTTAGCAACGCAACGTCCATCCGTTGATGTCATCTCTGGCTTGATTAAGGCAAATGTTCCTTCACGTGTCGCTTTTGCTGTATCCAGCGGGACGGATTCTCGCACAATCATTGATACAAATGGTGCAGAGAAACTTTTAGGACGGGGGGATATGCTTTTTAAACCCATTGATGAAAATCATCCTGTACGTTTACAAGGCGCCTTCTTATCAGATTATGATGTTGAGTC
>NZ_SDMO01000133.1 GCF_004798905.1 Halomonas borealis
ATCCTGAAGCTTTGGACTGGATTGTTCGAGAATTGACTGTAAGGCGCTTCAATCGTATTGGTGATGAAGGTAAAAAGACATCATCTGAGAATGATATTTCCAGCTCATGGATTGAAAATGATTTATCGGATTATGTTGTTTATCTTGATAAATACCGTCAAAAAACAGGGGGACGTGGAATAGCGAGGTTTATATGAGATATAACGAACGCTGT
>NZ_SDMO01000134.1 GCF_004798905.1 Halomonas borealis
GGATTCCTTCCTCTACAAGTGACGTTACTGCTTGTCGCGCAGTCATTCGACTTACACCAAAGCGCTCAGCCAAATCTCGTTCACTCGGCAGCCGCTCACCAATCTTCCAAACTGTTTTTTCAACTTCTTCTTTTATCGCGTCATGAATTCTTATATAATTTGGAACATTGCTTCTTTGCATGGTGTCTCCCTCTGCCTTGTTTTTTTATTATTATATACCAATTTCAAATAAAAAACCAG
>NZ_SDMO01000135.1 GCF_004798905.1 Halomonas borealis
TGAATTGAGCTTCACTCGTCCAATGCCTGAAGAATTTGAAATGCATTGCACAGCGAAATTCCGTTACCGTCAAGAAGACACAGGTGTAACTATCTCTGTTAAGGGAGATAAAGTTGCTGTCAAATTTGATGAACCTGTACGTGCTATCACTCCAGGACAAGCTGTTGTTTTTTATGACGGTGAAGAGTGTCTCGGCGGGGCCTTGATTGACGTTGCTTATAAAAACGGCCAAATTATGC
>NZ_SDMO01000136.1 GCF_004798905.1 Halomonas borealis
TTGGATTTTCTTACAGAAGAGTCTCAAAATCACTTTGACATGACACGTGATCTGCTCGATGGTTTAGGCATTGAATATGTCATTGATACTAATATGGTTCGTGGTTTGGACTATTATAATGATACAATTTTTGAATTTATCGTAGATGTCAAAGGACAAGAATTGACGGTTTGTGCAGGCGGCCGTTATGATGGTTTGGTTGAATACTTTGATGGTCCAGCCACACCAGGTTTTGGAT
>NZ_SDMO01000137.1 GCF_004798905.1 Halomonas borealis
AAAGTCCTTATCTTTGAAGTTAGTAACCAAGAAACGCACTTTGATTTGCTCTATTGCCAAGCAATTAACCAAGATTATTGGATCACCATTGAAAATGTTGAGAGTCCTTCAAAGCATCTTCAGAGATTGGATAGGCGTGTACGGATGAGCATTGACTTTTATAAGGACAATGCTTATTGTCGTCTTTGGCAAGAGCTCAAAGAAGGAGACAATTGGAGCAAACGTAAAAAGGGTCTTT
>NZ_SDMO01000138.1 GCF_004798905.1 Halomonas borealis
CGCTGTTTTTCTCCTCCAGATAAACTGCTAATCATTGTGGATAGTTTTTTATTTAAATTGACCGCATTCAGTGCCTCCTTTTTTTGTTTTACTTTCTCTTTCCTACTTAATTTGCTATATTTTAAGCCTATTTCTAAATTAAAATTAATTGTTTCTTCTTCAACTAGACCGAAATCTTGAAATAAAAATGATATTTTATTTCTCTTGATTTTTAGTTTTTCTTTTCCTTTCAGCTCT
>NZ_SDMO01000013.1 GCF_004798905.1 Halomonas borealis
TGCCGGGTGCCGCTGACCTCGGGCGAGGTCGACATGGAGCACGACGGCGGCATCACCGATGAAGACATGGCCGATGGCGTCATCCTGTCCTGCTGCAGCAAGCCCACGGGCGATGTGGTGGTCGAGTACTGAGGGTTGTCGCCACGCGACGCCGCCCCATGCCGGTGGCATGGGGCGTTCTTGTTGCCGGCACCTGCCGGGTGCCGCTGACCTCGGGCGAGGTCGACATGGAGCACGACGGCGGCATCACCGATGAAGACATGGCCGATGGGGTCATCCTTGTGTCACGGGGGAAAGCCCGTGACACTGCCCCTCGGAATTGACGCTGCCAAGGCTCCCGCCCCATGACCCCCGATCGTCAGGATGTGCCGCTCTCCATCGGCTTCGTGCTGTTGAGGCGTTTTACCATGATGCCCTTCGCGGCCTTCGTCGATTGTCTGCGCCTGGCCGCCGACGAGGGCGATCGTTCTCGCCAGCTGCGTTGCCACTGGGTGTTCATGGCCAGCGGAGGTCATGACGCCATGTCCAGCTGCGGAGCCGCGATCACGCCCTGTTCGCCTTTTCGCGATCCCTCCGAGTTCGATTACATCGTGGTCATCGGTGGGGTGCAGGATGAGCATGATGCCGTGGACGAGGCGGCACTCGCCTACCTGACGCGCGTCAACGAGGCCGGCGTGCCCCTGGTGGGCGTCTGCACCGGGGTCTTCGCGTTGATCCAGGCCGGGCTGATGAACGGTCGTCGCTGCTGCGTCAGCTGGTATCACCATGGTGACCTCACTCAGCGCTTTCCCGACATCGAGCCGGTAGGGGACCGGCTGTTCATCGACGATGGCGATCGGCTGACCTGTGCCGGCGGCGTCGCCTCCGCGGACCTCGCCGCCTACCTGGTGGAGCGCCACCTGGGCAAGGCCTGGGCGATGAAGAGCCTGCATATCATGCTCATCGATGAGGCGCGCCAGGGGTGTCATCCGCAGCCCCAGCCGGTGATCTTCGACAAGGTGACCGACCGGCTGGTGCGTCGGGCCATCGATATCATCGAGCAGCACCTGGGGCAGACGATCTCGGTGGACGAGCTGGCGCGGCGTGTCGGCACCTCGCGGCGCAACATCGAGCGCAAGTTTCGCGAGGAACTGGGCGTCGGCCCCCAGAAGTTCGCCCGCGACCTGCGACTGCGTTATGGCCTGTGGCTGTTGCACTACACCGCCAAGAGCGTCACCGAGATCGGCGAGCGCTGTGGTTTCTCCGACACCGCGCACTTCTCGCGGCACTTCCGCGCTGCCTTCGGGGCCACGCCCACCGCGATGCGCAAGGCCGCCAGTGAGGGCACGGCCCCGGTCGATCCGTTCTTCCTACATATCGAGTCTCGTGCCGAGGCACGGAAATGAGTCGTCATGGGTCGCGCGGGGAAGCAGGCTGGCGCTTCCTCGGGGGGCTTTTGAATCCCCTTTGCGGTTAGGGATATGCCTTAATATCAATGTGTTATAGGTTTCTGTCGTGAATCTTATGGTAAAGATGTCGCAAACCTTCAATCTCCTTGCGGGGTAATGGGGTATCTATCGAGAGGCTTCCGCTCATGGCGAGCCTCGGGGCGGAGGCCTGGTACAACAACAACCGCAAGGAGCTCTTCCCATGTCGTCCTCCCAAGTCCCGAAACCGGGACTCGCCCTGGCCCTGCTGCCGATCGTCTTGACCTTCGGCGTGCTGGGCATCCAATTATTCGTGTTCGGTAACTTCACTCCCCATGTGCCCCTGATCATCGGCATCGCGCTGACCGCGTTGCTGGGCCGACGCCTCGGCCTGCGCTGGCAGGAGATGGAGGCGGGGATGCTGCATGTGGTGAGCATCGGCCTGCCCGCCGTGGGCATCCTCATGCTGGTGGGGATGATCACCGGCGTATGGATCGCCAGCGGCACCGTGCCGACGCTGATCTATTACGGCCTGGAACTGCTCAGCCCGCAGATGTTCCTCGCCGCGGCGACGCTGCTGTGCGCGGTCGTCTCGGTGTCGCTCGGTACCTCCTGGGGCACCGTGGGCACGGTGGGCCTGGCGCTGATGGGCATCGGTGCCGGCTTCGATATCCCGGCCTACTGGAGCGCCGGTGCGATCGTGTCCGGGGCCTTCTTCGGCGACAAGGTCTCGCCGTTGTCCGACACCACCAATCTGGCACCCGCCGTGACCGGGGTGAACCTGTTCGACCATATCCGCAACCTGATGCCGACCACGGTGCCGGCGATGCTGGTCGCGCTGGTGGTCTATCTGGTGGCGGGGCATGGCCTGGCCGGCGATCAGGCCGCCTCGCTCGAGCGTATCGCGTCGATCACCCAGGGGCTGGCGCAGAACTTCGACATCAGCGTGCTGTCGCTGCTGCCCGTGCTGGTGGTGATCGGGCTGGCCCTGCTACGCATGCCGGCGCTGCCGGTGCTGTTCGTCGGTGTGCTGCTCGGCGCCGTCACGGCCTTCCTGCTGCAGGACGAGGGGCTGCAAGGGCTGTTCGGTTTCGCCTTCTCGGGTTATGCCATCGAGACCGGTGTGGCCGAGATCGACGGCCTGCTCAATCGTGGCGGCCTGCAATCGATGACCTGGGTCATCACCCTGCTGCTGATCGCGCTGTCGTTCGGCGGCATCCTCGAGCGCACCGGCTGCATGCACGCCATCATCGCGGCCATCGTCAGCCGGGTGAAGCGCTTCGTCGGGCTGCAGTCATCGGCGATCGCCAGCTCCATGAGCACCAACCTGATCGCCGGCGATCCCTACCTGTCGATCACCCTGACCGGGCGGATGTTCGGTCCGGTCTATCGTGGCAAGGGCTACTCGCTGCTCAACCTGTCCCGAGCCACGGAGGAAGGCGGTACCCTGATCTCGCCGTTGATTCCCTGGAATGCCGGCGGCGCCGTGGTGATCACCTCGCTCGGCCTGAGTATCGGTGACGGTAGCATGGGCGATCTGCTGTACATCCCGCTGGCGTTCGCCTGCTGGCTATCACCGCTGATCGGCGTGTTCTATGCGTGGATGGGCTGGTTCTCGCCGCGTGCCAGCGAGGCCGAGAAGGCCCAATGGCAGGCCGACGGCGAGGCGATCATGGAGATCGATGAGGGCGCCGTCGATGGTGCCCTGAAGGCATCGGGGTCGACGGCGGCGGGATAGGCAGGCATCTCGCGATCATGGGGCCGGCGCGCAAGCGTCGGTCCTTCGTGTTTAAGGGGCTTATATACAAAAATCTCGATAATTTTATTTTGTTAAAAATCAATAAGTTAATTATTTTGTCGCGATTTTATCGGTAACTTTGTCGCATGTATTCAATCTTTCCAGGCTGGGTTTGGCTATCAATATGTCCTAAGAGGCGACGCGCGAGGCTCGGTGTCTCGCCTGGCAAGGCGGACGTCGTTTTCAGGATACTCCGAGCGCCGCCCTATCTTACTGTTGCGAAGCCAATTCGAGGGTGATGAGAGATGAATGACAACAACCTGACCCTGACCGATCCGCAGGTCGCCGCCGCCATCGATGACGAGGTGCTGCGACAGGAAGCCCATATCGAGCTGATTGCGTCCGAGAACTATGCCAGCCCCCAGGTGATGGCGGCTCAGGGCAGCCAGCTGACCAACAAGTATGCCGAGGGCTACCCGGGCAAGCGCTATTACGGCGGCTGCGAGCATGTCGACGTGGTCGAACAACTGGCCATCGAACGGGCCTGTGCGCTGTTCGGCGCCGACTACGCCAACGTCCAGCCGCATTCCGGTGCCCAGGCCAACGCCGCGGCCTTCATGGCCCTGGTCGCCCCGGGCGACACCGTGCTGGGCATGAGCCTGGCCCATGGCGGGCACCTGACCCATGGCGCGGCACCGAACTTCTCCGGCAAGCACTACCACGCCATCCAGTACGGCCTGAATCCCGACACCGGCGAGATCGACTACGCGGAAGTCGAGCGCCTGGCCCACGAGCACCGGCCGAAGCTGATCATCGCCGGCTTCTCGGCCTATTCGCGGGTCGTCAACTGGCGCCGTTTCCGTGATATCGCCGATGCCGTGGGTGCCTACCTGCTGGTCGACATGGCTCATGTCGCCGGCCTGGTGGCCGCCGGCCACTATCCGAGCCCGCTGCCCCATGCCCATGTGGTGACGACCACCACCCACAAGACCCTGCGCGGTCCGCGTGGTGGGTTGATCCTTTCCGCCAGCGGCGACGAGGCGCTCTACAAGAAGCTCAACGGCGCGGTCTTCCCGGGCCAGCAGGGCGGTCCGCTGATGCACGTCATCGCCGCCAAGGCAGTGGCCTTCCGCGAGGCCATGAGCCAGGACTTCGTGCGCTACCAGGCTCAGGTCATCGACAACGCCCGGGCCATGGCCGGTGTGTTCGTCGAACGCGGCTATGACGTGATCTCCGGTGGCACCGACGACCACCTGTTCCTGGTCTCGCTGATCAAGCAGGGCGTGACCGGCAAGGCGGCGGATGCCGCCCTGGGCCGTTCGCACATCACCGTCAACAAGAACGCCGTGCCCAACGATCCGCAGAGCCCGTTCGTGACCTCCGGGCTGCGTCTCGGTACTCCGGCCGTGACCACGCGCGGCTTCGATCAGGCCGACTGCGAGGCCCTCGCCGGCTGGATCTGCGACATCCTCGATGAGCTGGAGAAACAGCAGGACACCACCGCCATCGAGGCCGAGGTGCGCGGCAAGGTGGCCGAGCTTTGCGCTCGCCATCCCGTGTATGCCGCGGCCGCGGCCGCGGTCGAGTCGAGCAACGCCGCTACCGCCACCGCGTGAGCCCGTTCCCCGTCGCGGTAGCGGCGGGGCCCTTGAGGAGTCATCCCCTATGCAACGTTATTCAGGTTTCGGGCTGGTCAAGCATGCGCTGAGCCACCATGAGAACTGGCAGCGCCAGTGGCGTAACCCGACGCCGAAGAAGGCCTATGACGTCATCATCATCGGCGGCGGCGGCCACGGGCTGGCCACGGCTTACTATCTGGCCAAGGAGCACGGCATCACCAATGTCGCCGTGATCGAGAAGGGCTGGTTGGGTGGCGGCAACACCGCGCGCAACACCACCATCGTGCGTTCCAACTATCTGTGGGACGAGTCGGCGGCGCTCTACGAGCATTCCATGAAGCTGTGGGAAGGCCTGTCCCAGGAGCTCAACTACAACGTCATGTTCTCCCAGCGCGGCGTGCTCAACCTGGGGCATACCCTGCAGGACATGCGTGACATCCAGCGCCGCGTCAACGCCAACCGCCTGAACGGCGTCGACGGCGAGGTGGTCACCCCGCAGCAGATCAAGGAGATCGAGCCGGCGCTGGATACCTCCAAGCGTGCGCGCTACCCGATCCTCGGCGCCTCCTGGCAGCCGCGCGGCGGCGTGGCTCGCCATGACGCCGTGGCTTGGGGCTTCGCCCGCGGTGCCGACGCCCTGGGCGTGGATATCCTGCAGCAGACCGAGGTCACCGGCTTCAAGATCCGCGATGGACAGATCCATGGCGTGCACACCAATCGCGGCGACATCGAGGCCCAGACCGTCGGCTGCGTGACCGCCGGCAACTCCAGCGTGATGGCCAAGATGGCCGGCATCAAGCTGCCGCTGGAATCACACCCGTTGCAGGCGCTGGTCTCCGAGCCGCTCAAGCCGGTGCTCAACACCGTGACCATGTCCAACCACGTGCATGGCTATATCAGCCAGTCGGACAAGGGCGACCTGGTCATCGGCGCCGGCATCGACGGCTACAACGGTTATGGCCAGCGCGGCAGCTATCCGACCGTCGAGCACACCCTGCAGGCCATCGTCGAGATGTTCCCGATGTTCTCGCGGGTACGCATGAACCGCCAGTGGGGCGGCATCGTCGATACCTGTCCGGATGCCTGCCCGATCCTCTCCAAGACGAAGATCAAGGGCCTGTACTTCAACTGCGGTTGGGGCACCGGGGGCTTCAAGGCCACGCCGGGCTCGGCCAACGTGTTCGCGGCCAGCCTGGCCAAGGGCGAGATGCACCCGATCGCCGCGCCGTTCTCCATCGACCGCTTCAACACCGGGGCGCTGGTCGACGAGCACGGGGCGGCCGGCGTGGCTCACTAGGTACTGACGGAAACGGTCTGTGCTCGACAATACGGCGTTAAACAATGGCTCAATATGCTCACTTACGGCTCGTAAACTCCGCTATTTCGCCATTTTTTGCCTTGTCTTGCCTTCGCTCGACGAGTTTTCGTTCAGCACCGGCAGGCGATCAAAGTACAGAGATACATTTCGCTTTCATCCTGAGTGATGGAGGGATAACACGATGTTCTATATCCATTGCCCCTACTGCGGCGAACACCGCGAGGAAGAAGAGTTCCACCCCAAGGGGCAGGCGCATATCGCCCGCCCCCAGGAGCCTGAGTCGTGCAGCGACGAGGCGTGGGGCGACTACCTGTTCTTCCGCGACAACCCCCGTGGCATCCACCACGAGCTGTGGGTACATGCGGTGGGCTGCCGCAAGTTCTTCAACATCACGCGCCACACCGTGAGCTACGCGATCCTCGAGACCTACAAGATGGGCGAGCAGCCGACGTTCACCGCCGAGAACCCCGAGGGCCGGCCGTCCGTGGCCGCCGACCCGGCATCGCTTCGTGAAGGAGTCCGAGCATGAGCCAGCCCAGGCAACAAGCGAACCGTCTCGCCCAGGGCGGTCGCATCGATCGCTCTCGTCGGCTGAGCTTCAGCTTCAACGGCCAGACCTATCAGGGCCATGCTGGCGACACCCTGGCGTCCGCCCTGCTGGCCAACGGCGTCGATATCGTCAATCGCAGCTTCAAGTACTCGCGTGCCCGCGGCATCGTCGCCGCCGGTGCCGAGGAGCCGAACGCGCTGGTCCAGCTCGGAGACGGCGAGGCCGCCCAGGTGCCCAACGTGCGTGCCACCCAGCAGGCGTTGTACGACGGCCTGAGCGCGCGTAGCACCAACGGCTGGCCGAACGTCCAGCGCGACCTGATGGGCCTGGTCGGCAAGCTGAGCGGCAGCTTCATGCCGCCGGGCTTCTACTACAAGACCTTCATGGCCCCGGCCTCCATGTGGCTGACCTACGAGAAATACATCCGCAAGAGCGCCGGCCTGGGTCGCAGCCCGATGGAAGGCGATCCGGATATCTACGACCACCTGCACCAGCACTGCGATGTGCTGGTGGTGGGTGCCGGCCCGGCCGGCCTGGCCGCGGCGCTGGCCGCCGCCCGGAGCGGGGCGCGGGTGATCGTCGCCGACGAGCAGGAAGAGATGGGCGGCTCGCTGCTCGATTCTCGCGAGCTGCTCGACGACAGGCCGGCGGATCAGTGGGTCGCCGAGACCCTCGAGGCGTTGTCCGCGATGGACAACGTGACGTTGCTGTCTCGCACCACCGCCAACGGCTATCACGACCATCATTTCGTGACCCTGCATGAGCGGCGCACCGAGCACCTGGCCGACACCGCACCACGCAAGGAAGGGCGCCGACAGGTTCGCTCGCGCCTGCATCGCGTGCGTGCGGGGCGTGTGGTGCTGGCCACCGGGGCCCACGAGCGTCCGCTGGTCTACGCCGGCAACGATGTGCCGGGCAACCTGCTGGCCGGCGCCGTGTCCACCTATATCCGCCGCTACGGCGTGGTGCCGGGGCAACGGCTGGTGCTCTCCACCAGCAACGATCACGCCTATCGCGCCGCCCTGGACTGGGTCGAGGCCGGCCGCGAGGTGGTGGCCATCGCCGATGCTCGGGCCAATCCGGACGGCGAGCTGGTCGCCGAGGCCCGTGTCAAGGGCATTCGTGTCATCACCGGTTCCGCGGTCGTCGAGGCCAAGGGCGATAGCCGCGTCAATGCCGCGCGCATCGCCCCGATCGATATCGCAGGCTTCCGCGTGGTCGGGACCGCCGAGACCCTCGCCTGCGACACCATCGCCAGCTCCGGCGGCTACAGCCCGGTCATCCACCTGGCGTCCCACACCGGTTGCCGCCCGACCTGGCGTGACGACCGGCTGGGCTTCGTGCCCAACACCGTGCCGGGCGTCGCCGCCGCCGGAGGGGCCCAGGCCGTCTACGCCACCGCCGAGGTGCTGGACGACGGTGTCGCGGCGGGCCGCCAGGCGGCCGTCGAGGCCGGCTTCGAGGCCGTCTCGGTGAGCCCGCCCCAGGTCCCCGCGCGGCGTGATGGCGAGGCCTGCGCGCTCTATCAGGTGCCCCACGAGAAGACGACCCTGCGCGCACCGAAGCAGTTCGTCGACCTGCAGAACGACGTCACCGCGGCCGGCATCGAGGTGGCCACCCGCGAGGGCTTCGAGTCCATCGAGCACGTCAAGCGCTACACCGCCATGGGCTTCGGCACCGACCAGGGCAAGCTCGGCAACATCAACGGCATGGCCATCGCCGCGCGTTGCCTGGGGCGCTCGATCCCCGAGGTGGGCACCACGGTGTTCCGTCCCAACTACACACCGGTGACCTTCGGCAGCATCGTCGGGCGTCACTGCGGTGAGCTGTTCGATCCCGAGCGCTACACCGCCATGCACCAGTGGCACGTGGAACAAGGGGCGGCCTTCGAGGACGTCGGCCAGTGGAAGCGCCCGTGGTACTTCCCGCGCCAGGTCGACGGCAAGACCGAGAGCATGGATGAGGCGGTGGCCCGCGAATGCCTGGCGGTGCGCGAGAAGGTCGGCATCCTCGATGCCTCGACGCTCGGCAAGATCGACATCCAGGGGCCGGATGCGCGTGAGTTCCTGGGTCGCGTCTACACCAACAAGTGGGCCAAGCTGGCCCCCGGCCGCGTGCGCTATGGCCTGATGTGCAAGGACGACGGCATGGTGTTCGACGATGGCACCACCAGCTGCCTGGGCGACAACCACTTCCTGATGACCACCAGCACCGGCGGCGCCGCCACCGTGATGGAGTGGCTCGAGATCTGGCATCAGACCGAATGGCCGGAGCTGGACGTCTATTTCAATTCGGTGACCGACCACTGGGCGACCATGACCGTTACCGGCCCGGAAGCGCGCAAACTGATGGAAGAGGTCACCACCGACATCGATCTCGACCGTGACAGCTTCAAGTTCATGGACTGGCGCGAGGGCAAGGTCGCCGGGGTCCCGGCGCGGGTGTTCCGCATCTCCTTCACCGGCGAGCTGGCCTATGAGATCAACGTCCAGGCCAACTATGCGCTGCCGGTGTGGGAGACGCTGTTCGCCCATGGCAACAAGTACGGGCTGACGCCGTATGGCACCGAGACCATGCACGTGCTGAGGGCCGAGAAGGGCTTCATCATCGCCGGTCAGGACACCGATGGTTCGGTGACCCCGGAAGACCTCGGCATGTACTGGGCGATCGGCTACGACAAGCCGTTCTCCTGGATCGGCAAGCGTGCCCTGACGCGCCCCGATAGCGCGCGGGCCGGCCGCAAGCAGCTGGTGGGCCTCAAGCCGAGGGACTCCCAGGTAGTGCTGGAGGAGGGCGCCCCGATCGTGCTCGATCCGAACCATGCGATCCCGATGCCGATGGAAGGCCACGTGACCTCCAGCTACTACAGCCCGACCCTGGCATCAGGCTTCGCCCTGGCGGTGGTCAAGGGCGGTCAGCAGAAGATGGGCGAGTCCGTCTATCTACCCATGGCCGACGGTCAGGTCCATGAGGCCGAAATCGTCAGCACCATCTTCCTCGATCCCAAGGGAGAGCGTCAGCATGTCTAACCTTGCCGTTGAAACAGTCAGGACCTTCGATACCCGTACCGAGGCCAATACGCCGGTGGAGTCGCCGCTGGCCTACAGTTATCGTCGCTCGGGGGCCCCGGCCCCCGGCGCCGACAGCCGGGTGGTGCTGCGCGAGCGCCCCTTCATGGGGCACTTGGTGCTGCGTGGCGGCGCGATCGTCCTCGACGACGCGGTGCGTGAGGTGCTCGGTGTCTCCCTGCCCGGCGAGCCTCAGGGCCTGACCCTCGATGCCGAAGGTCAGCGCTCCATCCAGTGGATCTCGCCGGATGAGTGGTTGGTGATCGTGCCCGGTGGCGAGGAATTCGAGCTGGAGAAACGTCTGCGTGCGGCCCTGGGCGATGCCCATTTCGCGATCAGTAACATCGGCGGTGGCCAGACCCTGATCGAGCTCGAAGGCGAAGCCGCCCACGAGCTGCTGATGAAGTCGGTGGTCTACGACGTGCACCCGAGCCACTTCCCGGTCGGCAAGGGTGTGACCACCCTTTTCGCCAAGACGAGCGTGGTGTTGCGTCGACCCTCCGAGTCGCGCTGGGAGCTGATCGTGCGCCGCAGCTTCGCCGACTATACCTATCGCTGGCTGTTGGATGCCGGCGAGGAATACGCCATCGGCGTCGAACGCTAGGCGTTGTTCGACAAGTGCCTGCGTTCGCTCATACGGCGTTAAAAATCGACTCAAAGGACTCATTTACACCGCGTAAGCTCCGTCTTTTCGTCGATTTTTGCCTTGTCTGATCATCGCTCGTCGACGTTTCAGACATCGCCTAGGAAACACGCGAGAGTCGCGTCGCGGCAGCGCCTTGACTGCTCGGCGCTTCCGCCACCTCGTTGTGCCACAGGCCGGGGCTCCGCTCCGGCCTGCTTCGTCAGGAGACTCGCCATGAACCCCATGAACCGTCGTGTCGGCAATAGCGCCGACACCTGGATCCTTACCGCGCAGTGCCCCAGTCGCCTGGGCACCGTCGACGTGGTCACCCGCTTCTTGAAGGAAAGTCGTTGCTACATCACCGAACAGCAATCCTTCGATGATCACCACGGCGAGCGTTTCTTCATCCGTACCGAGTTCCGCCCGCCGGCGCCCGACTTCGATGCCGAGGCCTTCCAGGCCGGCTTCGCCGCTCGGGCCGCCGAGTTCGAGATGGACTTCGAGCTGACGGCTCCGGATGCACGGCTGCCGGTGGTGATCATGGTCTCCAAGGCCGATCATTGCCTGAACGACCTGCTGTATCGCTACCGCACCGGCCAGCTGCCGATCGAGATCCGTGCGGTGGTCTCCAACCATCCGGACCTCAAGCCGCTGGCCGACTGGCATGAGCTGCCCTATTACCATCTCCCGATCACCGCGGACACCAAGGCCGAGCAGGAGGCTCGAGTCTGGCGGGTCGTCGAGGAAGCCGGCGCCGAGCTGGTGATCCTGGCTCGCTACATGCAGGTGCTGTCCAGCGAGATGTGCGAGAAGCTCTCCGGTCGGGCGATCAACATCCATCATTCCCTGCTGCCCGGCTTCAAGGGCGCCAAGCCCTACCACCAGGCCTTCGAGAAGGGCGTCAAGCTGGTCGGGGCCACCGCGCATTACATCAACGATGACTTGGACGAGGGGCCGATCATCACCCAGGGCGTGGAGCCGGTCGGCCACGCCGATGCCCCCGAGGATCTGGTCGCCAAGGGCCGGGATATCGAGTGCTTGACCCTGGCAAGGGCCGTCGATGCTCATGTGGCGCGTCGGGTGTTCCTGCACGGGCGTCGAACGGTGGTGTTCTCGCGCTGAGCGGGAGGATATCGAGTGCCGCTCTCGACCTGCGGCAAGGGCCGTCGATGCCCATGTGGCGCGCCGGGTGTTCCTGCACGGGCGTCGAACGGTGGTGTTCTCGCGCTGAGCGGGGGATATCGAGTGCCGCTCTCGACCTGCGGCAAGGGCCGTCGATGCCCATGTGGCGCGTCGGGTGTTCCTGCACGGGCGTCGAACGGTGGTGTTCTCGCGCTGAGCGGGGGATACCGAGTGCCGCTCTCGACCTGCGGCCAGGGCCGTCGATGCCCATGTGGCACGCCGGGTATTCCTGCACGGGCGTAGAACGGTGGTGTTCTCGCGCTGAGCGGGGGATGTCGAGTGCCGCTCTCGACCTGCGGCAAGGGCCGTCGATGCTCATGTGGCGCGCCGGATCTTCCTGCACGGGCGTCGAACGGTGGTGTTCTCGCGCTGAGCGGGGGATATCGAGTGTCGCTCTCGACCTGCGGCAAGGGCCGTCGATGCTCATGTGGCGCGTCGGGTGTTCCTGCTCGGGCGTCGAACGGTGGTGTTCTCGCGCTGAGCGGGGCTCGATAGCGAGGCATGCATGAGAGGGTGTCGATAAGAATTACATTTTGTAACACGATTGCCGTGAACCTCACCGTGCCCGGCGCGTCATAGGGGGGCATCTCACGCATGCATGACAATGATTTCCGGAGGTATTTATGCAACGTATCACTGCCCTGTTCTCCGCCGCCCTGCTCAGCGCCGGCCTGATGAGTTCCATGGCCCACGCCCAAGACAGCGCCGATGCGACGGCAAGCCAGGGTCAGGCCGCGGCCGCGACACAAGCGACGGCCCAGAACTTCTCCGATGCTCAGCTGCAGAAGTTCGCCGATGCCTCCGAGGAAATCTCGGTGATCTCCCAGGACTACACCCAACAGCTGAAGAACGCCGAAGGTGAAGAGGGCCAGCAGGAGGTTCGCCAGGAGGCCAACGACAAGATGGTCGAAGCGGTCCAGGACAGCGGCCTCGAGGTAGATACCTTCAACACCATCGGCCAGGCGATTCAGCAGAACCCCGAGCTGATGAAGCGTGTGCAGGGCATGACCCAGGGTAGTGGCGAGTCCGCTTCCTGATCCCGTACCGCCCGTTTAGCCCCTGTGCATGGAAAGGCCACCCCTCGGGGGTGGCCTTTTCGCGTTGGGCGAGGGCGACAGGAGCGCTTTACACCGCTCCCGCCCCCTTTCAGACTTGGCATATCTCCACGATCGAGCGGGCACCGGGCCATGGATGTTGAACTGTTGGAAATCCGCCAGCATCTGGGGCGGTTTCCGCCCTTCGAGACGCTCTCCGACGAACTGCTCGACGAGGTGGCGAGCCGGGTCGAGGTGGCCTACTTCAAGGCCGATAGCGATATCCTGGTCCTCGACCAGGAGCTTCACGAGCTGTGCTACGTGCGCAGTGGCGCGGTGGAAATCTATCGTCGCGGCGGGGAGCTCTACAATCGTTGGGGCGAGGGCGAGATCTTCGGGCAATTCAGCCTGTTGCGACACAATCGGGTCCGTTATCCCGTGCGGGCCATGGAAGACTCGCTCATCTATTTCATCCCCGAGGAGGTCTTCCACCGCCTCTGCGAGGCCGATGACGATTTCGCCGACTTCGTGGAGCTGTCGCGACCGCGCCTCGAGAGTGCGGTCGAGGAACAGAAGAAAAACAACGACATGATGATCACCCGGGTGCGTAAGCTGGTCACGCGCTATCCGCTGATGGTCGAAGCCTCGACCACTATCCAGGAGGCCGCGCGTCAGATCACCGACTTCCAGGCCTCGGCGGTGCTGGTGCTGGATGGGCCTGGCGAGGCCGACAATGCCCGCTACACCTTCCATGACAACGAGGAGCGGGCCTGGCAGTTGCGCGGCATTCTCACCGACAGCGACTTCCGTACCCGGGTGGTGGCGGAGGGACTGTCGCCGGATACTCCGGTCGGTGAGGTGGTGGCCGGCAACATCATCGCTATCCAGTCCGACGAGTCGGTGCAGGAGGCGATGCTGGTCATGCTGCGCTACAACATCCACCACCTGCCGGTGATGCACCGTCGCCGCCCGGTGGGTATCGTGCACCTCTCGGACATCATTCGCTACGAGACCCAGAGCAGCCTCTACCTGGTCAGCAACATCTTCCACCAGCCCAATGCCGAAGGGCTGGCGCGGCTTGCCCCGGATGTCGGTGCGGCCTTCGTGCGCATGGTCGAGGAGGGTGCCGACTCGCGCATGGTGGGCAGTGCCCTGTCGACCATCGGGCGCAACTTCACCCGCCGCCTGCTCGAGCTGGGCGAGGAGCATCTGGGCCCGCCGCCGGTGCCGTATTGCTTCATGGCGCTCGGCTCCATGGCGCGCAACGAGCAGTCCATCACCACCGACCAGGACAACGCCCTGGTGCTGTCCGACGACTTCGATCCCGAGCGCCACGACGCGTACTTCCTGGCGCTGGCCCAGTTCGTCAGCGATGGCCTGGATGCCTGCGGCTACCCCTACTGCAAGGGGGATGTCATGGCCACCAATGCTCGCTGGCGGCAGCCATTGGCCGTGTGGAAGCGCTATTTCCGCGAATGGATCGAGCATCCCAACCCCGAGCGGCTGCTGCATAGCTCGATCTTCTTCGATCTTGACGCCGTGTATGGCGAGCAGGTGATGGTCGAGCAGCTGCAGGATCTGGTGGCCGAGCAGGCCGCTCGCCATCCGTTGTTCCTGGCTGCCATGGCGCGTAACGCCCTCAGTCGCACGCCGCCACTGGGCTTCTTCCGCACCTTCGTGATGGAACAGGATGGCAAGCACAACAACTCGATCAACCTCAAGCGACGCGGTACCGCGCCGATGGTCGACCTGGTCCGGGTGCATGCCCTGGCCTGTGGCTCCAGCGCCCAGAACAGCTTCGATCGTCTCGATGACATCGACCGCACCCAGCTGCTGGCCCCGGGGGTCAGCGATCGGTTGCGCTATGCCATGGAGTTCCTGTCGATGTCGCGGATTCGCCATCAGGTGATCGACATCCAGCACGACCAGACGCCGGACAACAACATCGAGCCGGAGAACGTCTCGAGCAGCGAGCGCCACCATCTCAAGGATGCCTTCCAGGCGCTGAGCCACGCCCAGAAGTTCCTCAAGTTTCGCTATCCGATGCCCTCGCGGCCCAAATGAGGAGGGTGGCGGAATGCTGATGCGACGCAGGACCCAGATTCCCGACTGGACGGGCTACCTGGCACGCCGCGCCGAGACGGCCGAGGACGCGCGGCTGGCACGCTTCTTCGCCGCCGGCGCCCCGGCGGCGGAGACGCCGATCGGCGAGGCCCCGCTGGTGGCGCTGGACATGGAGACCACCGGCCTCGATGCCCGGCGCAACTCCATCGTCAGCATCGGGCTGGTGCCCTTCACCATGGGGCGCATTTCGCTGAGCGAACGCCGCTACTGGGTGGTGCGCCCGCGGCGCACCCTGAGCGCCGAATCGGTGACCTTCCACCACATCACCCACGCCGATATCGCCCAGGCGCCGGAGCTGGACGATATCCTGGACTCGCTGTTCGAGGCCCTGGCCGGGCGCCTGGCCGTGGTGCATTACCGCCACATCGAGCGCCCCTTCCTCGACGTGGCGGTCAAGGCCCGGCTGGGGGAGGGCGTGGTGTATCCGATGATCGATACCATGTCGCTCGAGGCGCGTATCCATCGTCAGTCTCGGGTGGCGCGCTTCAAGCGCTGGATCGGTCGGCCGCCGGCTTCCATCCGCCTGTTCGATAGCCGCGCGCGCTATGGCCTGCCGCCTTATCAGGGCCATCATGCGCTGACCGATGCCCTGGCCACCGCGGAGCTGCTGCAGGCCCAGATCGCCCATCACTACCGCCCCGAGACGCCGGTGGGCGCGATCTGGAGCTGATGCCCGTCAATCGAGCGCCTGGGCGAGGCGGCATGCCGGGTCAGTAGTCGATGCCACGCCGCGCCTCGAGCCCGGCGCCGAAGGCATGGCGAACCTCCTTCATCTCGGTGATGGTGTCGGCCATGGCCTGGAGCTCGCGGTGGGCATTGCGTCCGGTCACGATCACGGTCTGCTCGGCGGGGCGGTGCTCGAGCGCCCGCTTGAGCGTGGCGATGTCCAGGTAGCCGAACTTGAGCATGTAGGTGATCTCGTCGAGCACCACCAGGTAGACCCCGGGGTCGGCGAGCATCCGCTCGGCCTCGGCCCATACTTCGTGGCAGGCTTGGGTGTCGCTCTCGCGGTTCTGGGTCTCCCAGGTGAAGCCGGTGGCCATGATGGCCACGTCCAGGTTGGCGTCCTCCTCGAGCCTCTCCCGCTCGCCGCATTCCCACAGGCCCTTGATGAACTGCACCACGCCGACGCGATAGCCGTAGCCCAGGGCGCGGGTCACGGTGCCCCAGGCGGCGGTGGTCTTGCCCTTGCCGTTGCCGGTGAAGACCAGCAGCTGGCCGCGCCGTTCATCGGCGGCGGCGACCTTCTCGTCGACGCGGGACTTGAGGGTCTGCATGGCCTTGCGGTGTCGCTCGTCGCGTTCGCTCATCGGGATGACTCCTGTGCGTGTCGAAGGGTGGCAAGGCAGCCTACCCCAAGCACCAGCCGGCGTCAGCCGGTGAGCGGGCGGCGCTAGGCGTCATCGCTCGTCGCGCTTAGAATGGCGTCATCGTTCATCATCGGGAATTCACCATGCCTTCCTTCGATATCATCTCCGAGTTCGACCAGCACGAGGCGAACAACGCCGTCGATCAGGCCAACCGCGAGCTGCAGGGCCGCTTCGACTTCAAGGGCGTCACCGCCTCCTTCGCGCTCGAGGGCGAAGCGGTGACCCTCGAGGCCGAGGTCGACTTCCAGCTGCGTCAGATGCTCGACATGCTGCGCAACAAGTTGATCGCTCGCGGCATCGACCCGCGCTGCCTGGAGGTCGACGACCCCGAACTCTCCGGGGTTCGCGCCCGCCAGACGGTGCGCCTCAAGCAGGGGCTCGAGCAGAAGGAGGCCAAGGACATCGTCAAGCGCATCAAGGACACCAAGCTCAAGGTTCAGTCGCAGATCCAGGGCGAGAAGGTCCGCGTCACCGGCAAGAAGCGTGACGACCTGCAGCAGATCATGGCGCTGCTCAAGGGCGAGCAAGGCCCCGACCTGGCGCTGCAGTTCGACAACTTCCGTGACTGAGCCCGCCCTCGGCGGCCTCCCGGCGTCGGCCGGTGGCCATCGCCTGCGGTTAAGGCCGTCATTGACGCAGGCGATTGGCAGCCGGGGGTGGCTTGGGCTTCAATATATCCATGCCCTGTCGCCAAAGGAGTGAGCGCACGATGTCCCATGCGCGTCGCCTCGTCTATCTGACCATCGCCGGGATCAGCTTCGCCCTGGGCGTGATCGGTGCCTTCCTGCCGCTGGTGCCGACGACCTGCTTCATGCTGGTGGCGGTGTGGGCGGCCTCCAGGGGCTCGCCGCGCTTCGCCGCCTGGATTCGTTCGCACCCACGCTTCGGCGCCACCATCGTGGCCTGGGAATCGGAGCGCGCGATTCCTCGCCATGCCAAGTGGACGGCGGGTGTCATGCTGTTGCTCTCGATGGTGGTGCTGGCCTTCGTCATCGGCGCGCTGTGGCTGAAGCTGGCGCTGATTTTCGGCCTGGCCGCGCTCACCGGCTGGATCCTGACCCGCCCGGAGCCGGTCGCCGATTCCTGAGCCGGCGGGCGCCGGCGGCTTTGAGATCAGGGCCGAGGGGGTCGTACAATGGCCGGCAACCTTCACAGGAGCCATCCTCGATGTCCGAACCCCAGCCGATCTACCTGAGCGATTATCGTCCCCCCGCCTACCGCGTGACCCACACCGAGCTGACCTTCGACCTCGACCCTGCGGCCACCCGGGTGAAGGCGCGCCTGCACGTGGAGCGCCACCCCGAGCGAGAGGCCGGTGAGCCGCTGGAGCTGGACGGTGAGCAGCTCGCGCTGAAGGCCATCGCCATCGACGGCCAGCCGTTGGGTGAGGACGAATACGCGCTGACCGAGCGCGGCCTGCGAGTCATGGGCGTGCCGGCGCGTTTCCTGCTGGATACCGAGGTGGAGGTCGCGCCCGAAGCCAACACCGCCCTGGCGGGGCTCTATCAGTCCGGCGGCATGTTCTGCACCCAGTGCGAGGCCGAAGGCTTCCGGCGCATCACCTTCTATCCGGATCGCCCCGATGTCATGGCGACCTTCTCGACGACGGTGATCGGTCTGTCCGACCGCGAGCCGGTGCTGCTCTCCAACGGCAACCCGGTGGAGCGCGGCGAACTGCCCAATGGCCGTCACTTCGTCACCTGGCAGGACCCGCACCCCAAGCCCAGTTACCTGTTCGCCCTGGTGGCCGGTGACCTCGAGCGCGTCGAGGACCGCTTCACCACCATGAGCGGGCGCGAGGTGACGCTGCAGATCTGGGTCGAGGAGGAAAACCTCGGCAAGACCGACCACGCCATGGCCTCGCTCAAGCGCGCCATGCGCTGGGACGAGCAGACCTACGGTCGCGAATACGACCTCGACCTGTTCATGATCGTGGCGGTCAACGACTTCAACATGGGCGCCATGGAGAACAAGGGGCTCAACATCTTCAACTCGGCGGCGGTGTTGACGCACCCCGACACCGCCACCGACGCCGCCTTCCAGCGTGTCGAGGGCATCGTCGCCCACGAGTACTTCCACAACTGGTCCGGTAACCGCGTGACCTGCCGTGATTGGTTCCAGCTGTCACTCAAGGAAGGCTTCACCGTCTTCCGCGACCAGACCTTCTCCGCCGCGACCAACTCCGCGCCGGTCAAGCGCATCGAGGAAGTGTCCTTCTTCCGTACCGCCCAGTTCGCCGAGGATGCCGGCCCCACGGCACACCCCGTGCGGCCGGATCACTACATCGAGATCGGCAACTTCTACACCCTGACCATCTACGAGAAGGGTGCGGAGATCGTGCGCATGCTGGCCAACCTGGTGGGCGAAGACGCCTTCCGCCAGGGATCGGACCTGTACTTCTCGCGCTTCGACGGCCAGGCGGTGACCATCGAGGACTTCGTCACCTGCATGGCCGAGTCCTCCGGCCAGGATCTCGACCAGTTCATGCGCTGGTACTCCCAAGCCGGTACCCCGGAGATCGATGCCCACGGCGAGTACGATTACGTGAATGGCGCCTATCGACTGCTGTTGCGCCAGCGCACCCCGGCGACGCCTGGTCAGCCCGACAAGCAGCCGTTGCATATTCCGATCCGCCTGGGCCTGGTCGGCACCAAGAGTGGCCGCGACCTGACGATGTCCCTGGACGGCGAGTCGCTGGGCACCGATGGCGTGATCCATCTGCGCGAGGAGGAGCAGGAGTTCCTGTTCACCGACGTCGGGGAAGCCCCGGTGCCGTCGCTGGCGCGTGGTTTCTCGGCGCCGGTCAAGCTGCACTTCCCGTATTCGCGCGAGGATCTGGCCTTCCTGCAGACCCACGACAGCGACGGCTTCAACCGCTGGGATGCCGGCCAGCGGCTGGCCATGCTGGCGTTGGACGATCTGATCGCCGCCCATCGCAACGGCGTCGAGAAGGTGATCGATGCGCGGGTCGTGGAGGCCTTCCGCTCGCTGCTGAGCACGGATCACGACGACAAGGCGGTGCTGGCCGAGATGCTGACGCTGCCTTCCGAGGCCTATATCGCCGAGCAGCAGCCGCTCGTCGACGTGGATGCGATCCACGCCGCCCGCCAGTTCGTCAAGCAGTCCCTGGCGATGGCCCTGCGTGATGACTTCCTGCGTCTCTATGAGGCCAACGTCAGCGAGGCGCCCTATGCGCCGGAGCCCGAGCAGATCGCCGCACGCAGCCTGAAGAACGTGGCGTTGTCGTACCTGGTCAGCATCGAGGACGAGGAAGGCATCGAGCAGGCGCGCCGCCAGTTCGAGGCCAACCACAACATGACCGACGTGCGCGCCGCCCTGACGCTGCTGGTGCATTCCAGCCGCGATGACCTGGCCGACCCGGCGTTGCGGGCCTTCGGCGAGAAATGGGCTCACGACCCGCTGGTCATGGATCAATGGTTCAGCGTGCAGGTGTCTCGCCCGCAGGCCGATGCCCTGGAGCGGGTCAAGTTCCTGATGGATCATCCGGCCTTCTCGTTGACCAACCCCAACAAGGTTCGCGCGCTGATCGGGGCGTTCGCCCAGAACCGGGTCAACTTCCACCGTCTCGACGGCGAGGGCTATCGGCTGCTGGCCGATGTGATCATCGAACTCAACCGCCTGAACCCGGAAATCGCCTCGCGGCTGGTCACCCCGCTGACCCGCTGGCGGCGTTTCGATGAGGCGCGCCAGGCGCTGATGAAGCAGGAGCTCGAACGCATCCGTGCCGAGCAGCTCTCGCCGAACGTGTATGAGGTGGTCGAGAAGGCATTGGCGTAATCGCGACATGCGTTCTCGCGAAAGACAAGGCGCCGCCCGGGAGGGCGGCGCCTTTGTTTGAGCGGACATAATGGAGCTGGGTGCGTAGGCGGTGTGTCGCGAATGCCGTCGCTCAGCCACCGCTCGGCTAGTTGATCAACCAGCCCAGCACGCTCACGCCAAGGACGATCCAGAGCAGGGCGGCGATCACCGCGCGGCGACGCAGGGCCGAGACGGCCTTGTACAGCAGCCATAGGCCGAGGGCCAGCATCAGCAGGCTGAGCAGGTTGGCGGGGATGCCGAGCGCGCCGGCGATGCCGCCGATGAAGCTGCCGGCGGCGTCATCGAGGCCCTGCAGGCCGGCGCTGAGTGCATCGACGATGAAGCGGATGACATGGCCGAGGGACTGGCCGATGGTGGCGAAGAAATCGTTCATGCGCGGGCAAACTCGAGACGATAGGGCATGGGGCGCGCCATGTTAGCACGCCCGCCGGCGCCTTAACCCAGCCGGCTGGTGCGTGAGGCCAGGCCGGCCTCCTCGGCGGCGTTGTCGGCCAGCGCGCGGCCCGCCTCGTCATAGAGATGGTAGACGGCGTTGGCGCCGAGCTCGCGGATCGGCTCGATCTCCTCGGCGAACTCCACCACCGCGGTGATGCGTCCCGCGAAGCGCCGCGAGCGCAGCTGCCGCAAGGCCGCCAGGTTGCCGGCATGGTGAGGCATGGCCAGCACCACCAGGTGTACCCGTGGCGATATCAGCAGCTTGTCCCAGAACTCCGAGTCGACGGCGTCGCCTTCGAGCACGTTGATGCCCATGGCGGTGAGCCGTTCGATGCTCTTGGGGTTACTGTCGATGCCCAGCACCTGCAGTCCGTATTCCTTCTGCAGGCGGCGATAGACGCCGCGACCGATGCGGCCCATGCCCAGCACCACCGCCTCGGCATCGCCGACCTCGATGGGGCGGTCGCTGGGGGTGAGCGCGTGTTCGTCGATCTCGGGAAGGCGAGGTTCCAGCCAACGATAGAAGCGTTCGCCGACGCCGTTGACCACCGCGGAGGCGGCGAAGCTCAGCGCCACCGCCAGCGACAGCACCACCAGGAAACTCTCCGGAAGCCAGCCGCTGGCGGTGGCGATGGCACCGACGATCAGGCCGAATTCCGAGTAGTTGGTCAGGCTCAGGGCGGTCAGCACCGAGGTGCGGTGGCGCATGCGAAAGCGCATGAAGATTTGCTGATAGAGTAGGCCCTTGAGCGGTAGTGCTAGCACCAGCAGCACGGCCGTGCCGAGCAGCTCCCAGTTGGGCATGGCGGTCAGGCCGAGGCTCAGGAAGAAGCCGACCAGCAGCAGTTCCTTGAGGCTGAACATCGAGCGCGCCAGGGTCTGGGCGGCGGGGTGAGGGGCCAGCAGCATGCCGATGATCAGGGCGCCGAGATCGCCCTTGAGCCCGACCGCCGAGAACAGCGCGTAGCCTAGCACCAGGGCCAGTAGCAGGCCGAACAGCATCTGCATCTCGCCGTGGCCGAGGCGATCGAGCAGCCCGCGCAACGCCGGCGCCAGGGGGATCAGCAGCAACAGGCCCAACGCCCAGGGGCTCGGCAAGGAGCCGGTGGAGGCGCTGAGGAAGACCACCGCGAACAGGTCCTGCATGATCAGCACGCCGATGGCCAGGCGGCCGTAGGCGGTCTGGGTCTCGCTGCGCTTTTCCAGCACCTTGACCACGAACACCGTGCTGGAAAACGACAGTGCGAAGGCGAGCAGCGTCAGGGCCGACCAGCCGGCCTCGTTAAGCAGCGGCAGGCCCAGCCACTTCAGCAGCGCGAGCAGGCCGACCATCGACAACGACGACGCCAGCATGTGCAATGTGGCGCCTCCCCAGACGTCGCGGCGCAGCAGGGTCCTGATGTCGAGCTTGAGGCCGATGCTGAACAGCAAAAGCGTGACGCCGACATCGGCCACCACCTCGAGCGGCGGGGTGATCTGGTAGCCCAGGGCGTTGAGCGCGAAGCCTCCGGCGAGGAAGCCGACCAGTGGCGGAAGCCGCAGGCACATGGCGGCCAGGCCTCCGAGGAAGGCCGCCAGGAGGAAGACCGGTGCGAGCATGACGACTCCCAGTGTCGTAATGGTGGAGAAGACAGTTAGTGTAACGGCGTCATAGAGTGAATGGGACTCATCCATCCAGCCTACCGGCGACGCGTGAAGCGGCCATGACGGTGATCAATGAAAAGGGACATGACAGCATGGTAATGCTGATTCTGAATGGCAAGGCGGCTCAGCTGCCGGCGGTGCGCCAGGCGGTGAAGGCCTGTCGCGAGGCCGGCGCCGAGGTGCGAGTCCAGGTCACCTGGGAGCCGGGCGACGCCGCGCGCATGGCCGAGCGAGCGGGGCGAGAGGGCGTGGCGCGCGTGGTCGCCGGCGGCGGCGATGGCTCGATCAACGAGGTGGTCAACGGCCTGATGCGCCTGCCGCCCGAGGTTCGGCCGGGGCTTGGCCTGCTGCCGCTGGGCACCGCCAACGACCTGGCCTGCTCCCTGGGGCTGCCTCAGGCGCCGCGGGCGGCGCTGCAGGCCGCCTTGACGCTGCCATTGCATGCGGTCGATGTCCCCCGGCTCGACGATCAATACTTCCTCAACATGGCCACCGGCGGATTCGGCGCCGAGATCAGCTCCTCGACGCCCAAGAGCCTCAAGCGGCTGCTCGGTGGCGGGGCCTACTCGTTGTTCGGGGCGCTGAAGGCCTGGCAGTACCAGCCCCGACCGGCGCGGCTACGCTGGGCAGGGGGGGAGCGGCAGGCGTCGTTGTTCGTGCTGGCGCTGGGCAATGGCACCCGCTCCGGTGGCGGCCAGCACCTGACGCCCGGGGCGCGCATCGATGACGGCCTGCTCGACGTGCTGATCCTGCGCGACTTCGCCTCGCTCGGCGACATGGCGACGATGCGTCGTGAACTGCAGCGCCGGCCGAGCGAGGGCGCCTTCGTCGAGACGTTCCGCACGCCGTGGCTCAGCGTCGAGGCGGATAACGATCTGCCGTTGACGCTGGATGGTGAGCCCGGCCACCGCCGAGCCTTCCGGGTCGACCTCGAAGCGGGTGCGCTGTCGTTGGCGATGCCCGATGACTGTCCGCTGCTGTCGGGGCCGGCGGCTGGCCAGCCGGCGTCGGTCGGGGCATCATGAGATCCTTCCTCGACTCATGGAGATTGCCACATGCTGACTCCCTTCCATCTTGCCATGCCGGTCCGTGACCTGGCCGAGGCGCGGCGTTTCTACGGTGAGCTACTCGGCTGCCCCGAGGGTCGCAGCAGCGATAGCTGGATCGATTTCGATCTCTATGGGCACCAGTTCGTCTGCCATCTGGATCCTTCGCTCGGCGAGGCGACTCGCGAGACGCACCGCAACCCGGTGGACGGCCACGGCGTGCCGGTGCCGCACTTCGGCGTGGTGCTGGAGATGGGCGACTGGGAGGCGCTGGTCGACCGGCTCACCGAGGCCGGCATCCGCTTCGAGATCGACCCCTATGTGCGTTTCGCCGGCGAACCCGGCGAGCAGGCCACCATGTTCTTCCTCGACCCCAGCGGTAACGCCATCGAGTTCAAGGCCTTCCGCGACATCGCCGGGCAGCTGTTCGCGCGTTGAGCCCGCCTTGCGGTGCCCGGCGGCCTTTGGTGCAATGACGCCATACACCCATAGAAGAGAAGGAAGGCCATGATCCCCTGGAAACCACTCGCGCTGGTGGTCACGCTTGCCCTGGTCGGTTGCGGCAACGAGGAGGGCGAACCGAGCGATGAGGCCACGCCCACCGGTGATGCCGCGCCCGCCGCCGAGGAGGGGAGCGCCTCCCAGGCCGCCACGACGGCCGAGCCGGATGTCGAGCCCGAGTCGAGTGCCGAGATGCCCGCCGCCGACGAGGCCTCGCCCGAGGGTACCGATGGCTCGGCCGACGACGCCGAGACATCGGTCGATAGCGCCGATTCGCCGGTCGATAGCGCCGACGGCATGTCCGCGGATGCCATGGCGCCGCCGTCCGAGCAGGAGACCGATGCCGAGGTCGAGCAGATCCTGGAGGAGACCGAGAAGCGCTTCGAGGAGGCCACCGAGAATCTCGACAGCCAGTACGAGGAGGTCTCGAAGCAGACTCCGGCCGAAGACGCGGCCGAGGGCGCGACGCTGCCTGAGACGAGCGAGGGAGAGGCCAGCTCGCTGGACGAGGCCCTCGAGCCGTCATCGATGGCAGAGGATGGCATCGCACCGACCTCCGACCCCGAGGTCGAGGCGATCCTCAAGGAGACCGAGCGTCGCTTCGAGGAAGCCAGTCGCAAGATCGAGGAGCAATTCGAGCGTGCCGAGCAGGGTGTGCCGAGCGATATTCGCGAGGCGACCCGCGCCGAGCGAGAAACCGCTGCCGGGCAAGAGGCCGATGTCGAGCCGAACACCGATGCCGAGCAGGATGGCGACAACGCCACACCCTGAGTGGCTCGAACGCCCACGAAAAAGGCCCGCCGTAAGGCGGGCCTTTCTCTTGCCGAGTCACCGGCGGGCCGGCGACTCGTGCATCGTGTCGGTCGAGTTTACTCGGCGCGCACGTTGGAGGCCTGGAGGCCTTTCTTGCCCTGAGTCACGTCGAAGGAGACCTTCTGACCGTCTTGCAGGGACTTGAAGCCTTCAGCCTGAATCTCGGAGAAGTGGACGAAGAGGTCGTCACCGCCGTCTTCCGGCGAGATGAAACCAAAGCCCTTGGTGTCGTTGAACCACTTGACAGTGCCAGTTGCCATTGTCGATTTCCTTAACTAACTAAATATTGGTGCTGGGTCGTATTGGCCGTGCGAACACGGCACGAGCCCGTCGTGCGTGGGCAAGACAAGGAAGAAGTGCGCACCGGGTGCATCGAAAGGAATCGAAGTACAACTGACGACTTTCTACTTGCTAACCTACGCAGCGGATAGTGCATCAGCGCCAGGGTTGCGTCAATATCGTGGCGCAGTGAAACTGGTGCTTCCGCCCGCCAGATCAATGTAGCCACTCAGCTCCCGGGCGTCCAGCGCCCGCCATGGCACCGACGAGACTTTTTTTCATGGAACATACCCGTATCGCCTCTCAGGATACCCACAGCAAGGTCATCGGCTACTTGCTGTGGCTGTTCGGCTTCCTCGGCGCGCATCGTTTCTACTATGGCAAACCGGTCACCGGCACCCTTTGGTTCTTCACCTTCGGGCTGTTGGGCATCGGCTGGTTGATCGACCTGCTGCTGATCCCGTCGATGGATCGCCAGGCCGACCTGCGCTTCCAGGCCGGGCCCACCAACTACACCCTGGCCTGGCTGTTGCTGACCTTCCTGGGCGCCTTCGGCGTGCATCGCTTCTATCTCGGCAAGTGGATCAGCGGACTGATCTATCTGTGTACCCTGGGGTTGTTCGGCCTGGGCGTGCTGTATGATTTCTGGACGCTCAACGACCAGATCTCGATGCGTCACGCCGAGCGTGGCGTGTTCGGCGACTGAGGGCTCATCATGTGGTTCGATGCCCAGTTCTGGCCCTTCCTGGTGGCGATCACCCTGCTCAGCATCACGCCCGGCGTGGATACGCTGCTGGTGATCCGCAATACCACCCGCGGTGGCGTTCGGGATGGCGTGCTGACCAGCCTGGCGATCTGCGCCGGGCTGTTCGTGCATGCTAGCGTCTCGGCGCTGGGGATCTCGTTGATCCTGTTGCAGTCGGCCTGGGCGTTCAGCGCGCTCAAGCTGGCCGGCGCGGCTTACCTGATCTGGCTGGGCCTGGCCAGCCTGGGGGAGGCACGGCGCGGCCAGGGGTTGCCGGTGGGTGCCATGGACGATGCGTATCATCGAGTGCCGGCCTGGCGGCCCCTGCGCGAGGGGCTGTTATCCAATGTGCTCAACCCCAAGACGGTGGTGTTCTACATGGCCTTCCTGCCGCAGTTCATCGGCCCGGGCGATCCGGCCTTGGCCAAGTCACTGTGGCTCGCCGGCGTACACTTCATGATCGCCAATGCCTGGCAGATCGGCGTGGTGTTGCTGGTCGGCCGGGCCGGGCGCTGGCTGGCGAGCCCCAGGCTCGCGCGCTGGCTCAATGGCCTCACCGGCGGGGTGCTGGTGGCCTTCGGCGCCAAGCTGGCGCTGACTCGAGCGCCGGCCTAGCCTGGGCCGGAGGAGACCCGGCCGCCGCCGGTGATGCTAACGACAAGGCCCGCCAAATGGCGGGCCTTGTCGTTGTCGCGAGGCGGGTGCCGGTAGGGCTCAGCGCTTGGCCAGCAGCGAGCCGTCGTACTCGCCCCGGCGTTCCGCCGACGACAGCATCGACACCCCGCGGGTGTCGCCGTCGTTGGCCAGGCTCTCGAAGATCACCCGGTAGGCGAGCACCGCCTGCACGTAGTGACGTGTCTCGCGGAAGGGAATCGTTTCGACGAACAGGTCGAACTGTTGCGGGGCGTCGCGTAGCCAGCGGTCGACCCGGCTGGGGCCGGCATTATAGGCGGCGGTAGCGGCCAGGCGGTTGCCGCGATAGCGCTTGAGCATCTCGCCGATGTAGGCACTGCCCAGGCGGATGTTGACCGACGGCTCGAGGACCCCGTAGGGGCCTGGGTCGTCCATCCCCAAACGTTGGCTGACCTCGCGCGCGGTGCCCGGCATCAGCTGCATCAGGCCGCGAGCGCCGACCGGCGACAGGGCCTCGGGGTTGTAGGCGCTCTCGCGCCGGGCGATGCCCATCAGCAGGTAAGGATCGACGTCATGGCGCCGGCCCCAGTGCAGGAAGTCGTCGCGATAGGCCTCGGGGAAGCGCCACTCCAGGGCGTCCCACAGCTGGGCGGCGATGGTGGTCTGGACCAGGCGGGCGGGCCAGTCGCGGCGGGCCGCATGGTCGGCCATCGCCTTGGCCCGCTCGGGAGTCGCGCGAGCGGCGGCGGCATACCATTCGCTGCTGGCCAGGCCCGGCTCGTCGATGCGCAGCAGCGCCTCGGTGCGGCGCACCGCGGGCAGCCGGGCGATCTCGCGCCGGCTGGCGTCGTCGACCGAGGTGTCGGCCTGGTTCAGGGCATAGGCCTGGCCGAGGCGGTCGGCGGCGGCGAAGCCGTAGAAGTTGCGCTGGTTGGCCGCCCGACCGTAGGCCGCGTCGGCGCCGGCGCTGTCGCCGAGTCTTTCGAGGGCGCGGGCCTGCCAGTATTGCCAGCGGGCCTCCTCGGCCTCGTCCGCGGGCAGGCGGTCGGCCCAGGCCAGCACGCCGGCCCAGTCGCGGTCGCCCAGGGCGACCCGGATACGCAGCACGGTGAGGTCGGTGTCGTCGAGGCGTGGCAGCACGCCGTCGACCCAGTCGCGGTTGGGCGCGACATCGCGCACCAGCGAATAGAAGGCCAGGTCGTGCTCGATGGCGCGACGGTGCTCATCATCGAGGCCCCATTGGGACGCCTGCCGGCGCCAGGTCGTGAGTGCCGCCGCGGTGTCGGCGCGGGTGTAATCATGCATGGCGGCGGCGAACAGGGCGTCGTTGGCCCGGCAGCCCGGGCCGAGACAGGTCGGCAGCCGGTTGACCGCCGAGATGTCGTCATCCAGGCGTGTCAGGGCGGCGCGGGCGCCGTCCCAGTCGTCGCTCAGCTGGCGGCCGAGATAGCTCACCAGCCCCGTCTCGCCGGCCTTCCAGGCCAGGGTGAGGCGCTCCCAAGTCTGCTGCGGACCGATCGCGCCACGGGCGCGCAGGGTGTTGAACAGCGGGTCACAGGCGTCCGGCTGGGAGTGGCCGACCCGCCAAAGCTCGCGGCCGCCTGCGGCGGCGGTGGCCGCATCCTGGCCGAGCAGGGCGGTATAGTAATGGCACCGGCGCTCGGTACCACGCGGTTCGCCGTCGGTCACCGCCAGCAGTGCCGGGTAGCGGCCGGCCTCGCCATAGGCCGAGATGGCCTGCCCGCGCATCCAACCGGCCAGCGGCGAGTCGGCGTGGGCGTCGATGAAGGCCTGCACCTCTCGGGTCGTGGCGCCGGGCAGCCGGGCCTTGAGTCGATGGTAGTCGACGTAGCCGGCCAGTACGTGATCGGTGATGGCGGCCCGGTCGATGGCCTGCCAGTCCTGGTCGCGCGCCGCCTGCAAGGCGTCGCGCATGGCGTCGTCATGGGGCTGTGACTGGGCGATCGTCGGCAGGCACATCAGGGCGGCGGTCAGCAGCGGCTTCCAAGGGACGCGGAATGGAGTCAGGGGCATCGTGTCGCCTCTCGAGGATAATGCGTTGAGCGGACCCACATGGTCGCCGATGGGGCGCCGCTTGAGTAGTGTCGCCTGGGGCCGACGGCTGGCGTCGGGTTCGGATAATCCGCATGCTGTCGTGGTGAGCCCACGATTGGCAAGGAGAACGCCCATGGCCCGCCCCGATGGTTCCCCGCCGCTGACTCGCCTGAAGCGTCGCGCCGGTGTCTTCCTGCGCATGCGGCGTGCCCTGCGCTGGTTTCCGCCGATGCTGTCGGATGTGCTGCGTGGCTGCTACCGGCCGGTGCCCTGGCCGGCGCTGGGCTGGATGCTGGCGGCCCTGGCATATCTGCTCTCGCCGCTGGACCTGGTGCCGGACATGTTGATGGCGGTGGGGCTGATGGACGACGCGATGGTCGTCGGCTGGTTGCTGACCCGGGTGGATCGCGCCCTGGATGACTATCGAGTCTGGCGCGAAGATAACGGTTGAAAAACCGTCGCCGGTCCCCATATCGACGTTAACCAAGCCATTGGTGGCCTCGCCACCGCCGAACCGTCGACAAGGGGTCCGAAAGACATGACCACAGCCACCCGTGAAGAGACTCTCGGCTTCCAGACCGAGGTCAAGCAGCTGCTCCAGCTGATGATCCATTCCCTATATTCCAACCGGGAGATCTTCCTGCGCGAGCTGATCTCCAACGCCGCGGATGCCTGCGACAAGCTGCGCTACCAGGCGCTGGACAACGATGCCATCTTCGAAGGCGACAGCGAGTTGCGCATCGAGATCGAGCACGATGCCGAGGCGGGCACCGTCACGCTGCGCGACAACGGGGTCGGCATGACCCGCGACGAGGTGATCGAGAACCTCGGTACCATCGCGCGCAGCGGCACCGCCGAATTCCTCCAGCAGCTCTCCGGTGAACAGCAGAAGGACGCGCGGCTGATCGGCCAGTTCGGCGTCGGTTTCTATTCCTCGTTCATCGTCGCCGACGAGGTCACGGTGCGTACCCGCAAGGCCGGTACCGAGCAGGACGCAGGCGTCGAGTGGCATTCCAAGGGCGAGGGCGAGTTCAGCGTCGCCGACACCGAGCGTCAGGCGCACGGCACCGAGATCGTCCTGCATCTCAAGGAAGACGCCGGCGAGTTCGCCGACGACTCGCGCCTGCAGAACCTGGTGCGCAAGTACTCCGATCACATCGAAGTGCCGGTACGCATGCCCAAGGTCGAGCAGGCCCGCGACGAGGAAGGCAACGAGATCGAAGGCGGCGAGACCGTCAGCTGGGAGACCGTCAACGAAGCCACCGCGCTGTGGGTGCGTCCCAAGAGCGAGCTCTCCGAGGACGAGTACAAGGCCTTCTACAAGCACGTCGCCCACGACTTCTCGGACCCGCTGACCTGGAGCCACAACAAGGTCGAGGGCAAGCTCGAATACACTAGCCTGCTCTACGTACCGGGCCGCGCCCCGTTCGATCTCTATGAGCGCGATGGCGCCCGTGGCGTGAAGCTCTACGTACAGCGCGTGTTCATCATGGACGACGCCGAGCAGTTCCTGCCGCTCTACCTGCGCTTCGTGAAGGGCGTGCTGGACACCCGCGACCTGTCGCTCAACGTCTCCCGCGAGCTGCTGCAGCAGGATCCGCAGGTCGAGAAGATCAAGAGCGCGCTGACCAAACGTTCGCTGGACATGCTCAAGAAGCTGGCCAAGGACGACGAGGGCTACCAGACCTTCTGGAACACCTTCGGCAGCGTGCTCAAGGAAGGCCCGGCGGAAGACCACGCCAACCGCGAGAAGATCGCCGGCCTGCTGCGCTTCTCCACCACCCACACCGACAGTGCCACCCAGGATCAGTCGCTGGCCGACTACATCGGGCGCATGAAGGAAGGCCAGGAGAAGATCTACTACATCGTCGCCGACGGCTTCAACGCCACCAAGTCGAGCCCGCATCTGGAGATCTTCCGCAAGAAGGGCATCGAGGTCCTGCTGCTCCACGATCGCATCGACGAGTGGCTGATGAGCCACCTCACCGAGTTCGACGGCAAGTCGTTCGTCGACGTGGCGAAGGGTGACCTGGATCTCGGCGAGGTCGAGGACGAGGACGAGAAGAAGGCCCAGGAAGAGACCGCCAAGGCCAAGGAAGACCTGGTCAAGCGCGTCAAGGAGGCCCTGGGTGACGACATCCAGGAGGTCAAGGTGACTCACCGCCTGACCGACTCCCCGGCCTGCGTGGTGTTGCCCGAGCACGAGATGGGCTACCAGATGCGCCGCATCATGGAAGCCGCCGGTCAGCCGATGCCCGAAGTCAAGCCGATCCTCGAGCTCAACCCCGAGCACGCCCTGGTGGCGCGCCTCGAGAGTGTCGAGGGCGATGGCTTCAACGACCTGTCTCGGATCCTGCTCGACCAGGCGATCATCGCCGAGGGCGGCAGCCTCGATGACCCGGCGGCCTACGTCAAACGCCTGAACACGCTGCTCAGCGCCTGACACAAGCCGGGCCGCGCCCGCTGGCTCTGTCTTCGCCGGCCGCCCTTCGGGGCGGCCTCGACCGTGCGTCGATCACCTTATGGGGTGGTCGGCGCATTTTTCTTGCGTTCCTCTTGGCATGCTCGTCGAGGGCGCTGCGGCCAAGCGCCAAGATACCTGTTCGCATCATGTAGGCCGGTATAGCGCCTTCCATTGCTTTACCTTGACGTTAACGTTAGTAGTGACGACTTATTTTTCAATAACATATCGTTTCCGACAGCCATGATGTCATCCCCGGCATGCGGGTTGAGATTCTGTGTCGGCTAGGCAAGACTGTTTCGTCCGGGTTATACACAAGTTCAATACGAAAACGTCAATCGGGAGATCCAACGTGAAGATTGGTGCACCCAAGGAGAGTGTGCCGGGGGAGGCGCGTGTCGCGCTGACCCCGGAGAGCGCCCTGTCGATACAGAAGCTGGGACACGAGTGCTGGGTCGAGGCCGGTGCCGGCGTGGCCGCCGGCTTCGATGATGCGGCCTACCGCGAAGCCGGCGTGACCGTCGTCGAAGGCGCCAAGGCCCTGTGGGACGCGGCCGAGGTGGTGATCAAGGTCCGCGAGCCCTCCGAGGAGGAGGCTGGCTACCTGCGCGGCGACCAGACCCTGATCTCGTTCTTCTGGCCGGCCCAGAACGAGGCGCTGCTCGAGCAGTGTCGCGATACCGGCGCCAGCGTCATCGCCATGGACATGGTGCCGCGTATCTCGCGGGCCCAGAAGATGGATGCCCTGTCGTCCACCGCCAATATCGCCGGCTATCGTGCGGTGATCGAGGCCGGCAACAACTTCGGACGCTTCTTCACCGGCCAGGTCACCGCCGCGGGCAAGGTTCCGCCGGCCAAGGTGCTGGTGGTCGGCGCCGGCGTCGCCGGGCTGTCCGCCATCGGCACCGCGACCAGCCTCGGTGCCGTGGTGCGGGCCTTCGACGTGCGCCCGGAAGTTGCCGAGCAGATCGAATCGATGGGCGCCGAGTTCCTGTTCCTCGATTTCGAGGACAGCCAGGACGGTGCCGAGACCGGTGGCTATGCGTCGCCCTCGAGCCCGGAGTTTCGCGAGAAGCAGCTCGAGTTGTTCCGCGCCCAGGCGCCCGAGATCGACATCGTCATCACCACCGCGCTGATTCCCGGGCGGCCCTCGCCCAAGCTGTGGCTCGAGGACATGGTCAAGGCCATGAAACCGGGTTCGGTGGTGGTCGACCTGGCCGCCGAGAAGGGTGGCAACTGTGACCTGACGGTGCCCGACGAGCGCGTCGTCAGCGACAACGGGGTGGTCATCGTCGGTTACACCGACTTCCCGTCGCGCATGGCGACCCAGTCATCGCTGCTCTACGCCACCAACATCCGTCACATGCTGACCGATCTGACGCCCGAGAAGGACGGCAAGATCGAGCACGACATGGAAGACGATGTCATCCGTGGCTCCACCGTGACCCACCAGGGCGACATCACCTTCCCGCCGCCGCCGCCCAAGGTGCAGGCGATCGCCTCGGCCAAGCCGAAGCCGAAGGAGCCCGAGCCCACGCCGGAAGAGAAGAAGGCCGCCGAACACGCCGCCTTCGTGGCCCAGAGCAAGCGCCAGGTGACACTGCTGGGCGTCGGCGGCGCGCTGATGCTGCTGCTCGGCCAGGTGGCGCCGGCGTCGTTTATGTCGCACTTCATCGTCTTCGTCCTGGCCTGCTTCGTGGGCTTCCAGGTGATCTGGGGCGTCAGCCACTCGCTGCATACCCCGTTGATGGCGGTGACCAATGCCATCTCCGGCATCATCGTGCTCGGCGCGGTGCTGCAGATCGGCTCCGGGAGTTTCCTGGTGAGCCTGCTCGCCGGTATCTCGGTGCTGATCGCCACCATCAACATCGTGGGGGGCTTCCAGGTCACGCGCCGTATGCTCGCCATGTTCCAGAAATCCTGAGGCCGGAGAACGATCAATGTTGGGACAAGGTTTCGTATCTGCCGCCTCGATCGCGGCAAGCGTACTCTTCATCCTCTCGCTGGGAGGGTTGAGTAACCAGGAAAAGGCCAAGCGTGCCGTCTGGTACGGCATCATCGGCATGGCCGTGGCGGTGTTCTTCACCTCTCTCGGGCCGGGCATCGGTGGCTACTGGTGGATGCTGCCGATGATGGCCATCGGTGCCGCCATCGGCGTCTATCTGGCCAAGAAGGTCGAGATGACCGAGATGCCGCAGCTGGTGGCGGCACTGCATAGCTTCGTCGGCCTGGCGGCGGTATTCGTCGGCCTCAATGCCGACCTGGAGCGGCGTCGGGTGCTGGCCGCGCAGCTCGCCGAGCAGGGCAGCGAGGGCTTCTCGGCCTTCGCCGCGCTGGTGGCGCATAAGACCCCGGCCGAGCTCACCTTCCTGCAGGTCGAGGTGGTGCTGGGCGTGTTCATCGGCGCGGTGACCTTCACAGGCTCGGTGGTCGCCTTCGGCAAGCTGGCCGGCAAGGTCGACGGCAAGCCGCGTCAGCTGCCCGGTGGCCACCTGCTGAATGCCGCCGCCGCGGGGCTATCGCTGCTGCTGGCGATCCTCTACCTCAACGGCGCGGGCGTCTGGTCGCTGCTGTTGCTGGCGCTGTTGGCCTTCTTCATCGGCTATCACCTGATCATGGGTATCGGCGGCGCCGACATGCCGGTGGTGGTGTCGATGCTCAACAGCTACTCCGGTTGGGCGGCGGCGGCCATCGGCTTCACGCTGTCCAATGATCTGCTGATCGTCACCGGCGCGCTGGTGGGCTCCTCCGGTGCCATCCTCTCCTACATCATGTGCAAGGCGATGAACCGCAACTTCGTCAGCGTGATCCTGGGGGGCTTCGGCGGCAGCCAGGGTCCGGCGGCGGAGATCGAGGGCGAACAGGTCGCCATCGACACCGGCGGCGTGGCCAGTGCCCTGAATGATGCCGACAGCGTGATCATCGTGCCGGGCTATGGCATGGCGGTGGCCCAGGCACAGAATGCGGTCAGCGAGCTGACCCGCAAGCTGCGCAGTGCCGGCAAGGAGGTGCGTTTCGGCATCCACCCGGTCGCCGGTCGCCTGCCGGGGCACATGAACGTGCTGCTGGCCGAGGCGAGGGTGCCCTACGACATCGTGCTCGAGATGGACGAGATCAACGACGATTTCGCCAGCACCGACGTGGTGATCGTCATCGGCTCCAACGACATCGTCAACCCGGCCGCCGAGGAAGACCCCAACAGCCCCATCGCCGGCATGCCGGTATTGAAGGTCTGGGAGTCCAAGCAGGTGTTCGTCTGCAAGCGTGGCCAGGGTACCGGCTATTCAGGCATCGAGAATCCGCTGTTCTTCAAGGACAACACGCGGATGCTCTATGGCGATGCCCGCTCGAGCATCGACACTCTGGTGCCGATGATCGACTGAATGGCCTGAGGGCCGGCCAGACCGGCCCGAGTCGCGCCTCTACGACGCCCCCTGACGGGGGCGTTTTTCGTTACAATTGCCCGACCACTTCCAGTCTCGGGGCGACCATGTCCGACGATCAAAGCCTTGATCGCAATACGCGTGATCACCACAACGATGATCGCAGCCACCGGGTGGCGGTGCTCGGGGGCGGCAGCTTCGGCACCGCCCTGGCGAGCATTGCCGCCGATAACGGCTTCGAGGTGCGCCAATGGCTGCGCGATCCCGCCCTGGTCGAGCAGATCAACCGCGAGCATCGCAACGACCGCTATCTGCCCGGCCATGCCATCAATCCTGCGGTGCAGGCCTCGAGTGCCTTCGAGGAAGTGCTGCCGGGCGCCGGCCTGGTGCTGGTGGCCATTCCCTCCCAGGCCTTCCGAGCGGTGGTCCGCCAGGCGCGCCCCTGGCTGGATGCCGAGCAGATCCTGGTCAGCACCACCAAGGGCATCGAGGAGGCGGGCTTCAAGCTGATGAGCCGCCTTCTCGAGGAGGAGAGCGGCTTCCCGCATATCGGCGTGCTCTCCGGCCCCAACCTGGCCACCGAAGTCGCCGAGCGCCAGCTCACCGCCACGGTGATCGCCAGCGACGACGCCTTGACCCGCACCCGGGTTCAGGCCGCGTTGGGTTGCGACTACTTCCGCGTCTATGCCAGCAACGACCGTTACGGGGTCGAGCTAGGTGGCGCGCTCAAGAACGTCTATGCCATCGCCGCCGGCATGGCCGCGGCGCTGGGTATGGGTGAGAACACCCGTAGCATGTTGATGACCCGAGCACTGGCCGAGATGAGCCGCTTCGCCGTCTCCCAGGGGGCCAACCCCATGACCTTCCTGGGGCTGGCCGGCGTGGGCGATCTGATCGTGACCTGCTCGTCGAGCCGCTCGCGTAATTATCGGGTCGGCTTCGCGCTGGGCGAGGGGCGTACGCTCGACGAGGCCATCGACGCGCTGGGCCAGGTCGCCGAGGGCGTCAATACCGTGCGCCTGGTGCGCGACAAGTCCCGCGATGAGGGCGTGTACATGCCCATCGCCGAGGGACTCTATCAGGTGTTGTTCGGGGGCGTGCCGGCCCGCGAGATGGCACGTTTGTTGATGCGCAACGAGCAGAGCAGCGACGTCGAGTTCGTGCTTTCCCGCGAGGACGTTCAGCAAGACCAACGCGACAGCGGAGCCCCGAATGAGTGAGCCACTGCTGATCATGCGCCATGGCGAAGCCGCGGCGGGCCGCCCCGATCCCGACCGTGAGCTGACCGCGCGAGGCCTTGATGAGGTTGCCCGCATGGGCGCCTGGCTGGCCGGGCGCGATGATCTGGACATGGCGCGATTGCGGCTGGTGGCGAGCCCGTATCGGCGGGCCCAGCAGACCGCCGAGCGGGTGGGCGAGGCGCTCGGCGTGCCGGTGGAGACGCTGTCCTTCATCACCCCGGATGATCCGCCCGGGGCGGTGGTCGACTGGCTGCTCGGCGAGGACGACGATCGCCCGTTGATGCTGGTCGCTCACATGCCGCTGGTCGGCGCCTTGACCGGCTTGCTGGTCGAGGGCCGCGAGGATCGTGGCCTGGGCTTTCCCGCCGCCGCCGTCGCCGAGCTCGCGGCCGAGGTGCGTGCCGCCGGCTGTTCGCGGCTGGCGCGCTTCATCGCTCCCGCCGATCTCGCCTGAGGCGACGGTTCCCTGAGTGGCGCCTGAGAGCGCTCTTCGCAAGAGGCATCGAGATGAGCTATATCGTCAATAACCGCATCCATGTGAACCCTGGCTTCGAGGACGCCTTCGAGGCGCGCTTCCGCGCCCGAGCCGGGCAGATCGACCAGCAGCCGGGCTTCGTCGCCATGCGCGTGCTGCGCCCCCAGGGCAACCAGGCCCCCTATGTGGTGGAGACCGAGTGGCAGAACCAGGACGCCTTCCGCGCCTGGGTGGGCAGCGATGACTTCAAGCGGGCCCACGCCAACCCGCTGCCGCCGGAAGCCACCGCCGAGGGCGGCGGCATCGAGCAGTTCGAGGTGGTCGAGGGGACCGTGGCCGGCGTCGAACGCTGATCCGCTGCTCCTGACCCTTGCAACGACGACGGCGCCCCGTGGGGCGCCGTCGTCGTATAGCGCGTGGCGACTCGGCTAGATCAGCCCGGCCAGGCGCAGGGCGAAGACCCCCAGGGTCACGGTGACGCTGGCCATCAGCGTGGTCATGGCGATGATGTTGGCGGTCAGCGTCTCGTCGTTGCCCATGGCCTTGGCCATCACGAAGGCCGCCGCCGCCGTGGGGCTGGCGAAGAACAGGAACATCACCCCCAGCGCCGGGCCGGTGAAGCCCGCCACCACCGCCAGCAGGGTCGCGACCGCGGGCACCACCACCATCTTGGCCAGGCTCGCGCTGAGGGTGGTGCGATAGCCCTGTTTGAGGGCGCGGGTGGAGAGGGTGGCGCCGATGCAGATCAGCGCCAGGGGCAGGGTAAGCGAGGCGAAGTAGTCCCCGGTGGTGGTGAGCCAGGTGGGCAGTGGCACCGTGAAGACCGCGAAGGGACTGGCCGCGACCACGGACAGGATCAGTGGGTTGGTGGCGATATGGCGGACGATGTGGCCCCAGTCGACGCCCTTGTCGCCTTCCTCGCGGGGCTGATAGGCCGCCAGCACGATCACCGACAGCACGTTGTAGGTTAGGATCACCACGCCGAGCAGCAGCCCGCCCAGCGACAGCCCCTCGTCACCGTACATGCCCGCGGCCAGGGCCAGCCCGACGATCCCGCAGTTGCCGCGGAAGGCGCCCTGGACATAGACGCCGCGCAACGGGCGCCGTACCCGCAGCAGGGCCCAGCCCCAGGCCGCGGCGAAGCTTGCCAGGGTAGCCAGGGCGAAGAAGCCCAGCATCCAGGGATCGAGGGTCGCCTCGAGATCGGCGTCGGCCAGGCTGAAGAAGAGCATCGCCGGCAGGGTGGCGCGAAACACCAGCTTCGATGCCGTGTTGACGAAGGCCTGGTCGATCCAGCGCCAGCGCTTCAGGCCGATGCCGATGAACACCATGGCGAACACCGGCAGGGTGATGTTGAGCGTCGAGAGGAAGATGTCGATCAATGACATGCGCGTGTCCTGAGGGGCGGGCAGTGACGGTGCGAGCCCGTGGAAGGCATGGGCCGGCTGCTGCAACGTTAGGCGAAAATCGGCACGGCGCCCATGGTAGGGGGGCGCCCGCTATCGAGGGTGGCAGCGGGTAGCCTCGGCGGTGGGCGCCCTCAGCGGGCCAGCCACAGGCCGATGACCACGGCGGCGATCACGGTGGTGAAGAACAGGCGGTTGCGCAGGCGGGTATCGCGGGGCGGCTTGGGTGAGGACACACAGGACTCCGTTGAGTGGGTAGCGGAAAGACGACTTGGCGCCTTATGGTATTCCCATTAGCCTGCTACCACCACTCGTGTCCCTTCCCACTGGATGATGCCATGCGACGAACCGTCCCCGACGCTCCCCAGCCGTTGGTCTTCGCCCACGCCAACGGTTTCCCGGGCCGCAGCTACCGAAGCCTGTTGACGCCGCTGGCCGAGCGCTTCGATCTCCATTCCCTGGATCGGCTCGGCCATCACCCCGACTTTCCTGTCGGCCACAACTGGCTGGCCCTGCGAGATGAGTTGCTCGACTATCTGGCAGGGTTCGATGCCCCGGTGATCGGCGTCGGGCATTCCATGGGGGGAGTGCTGATGGCGATGGCCGCAGAGCAGGCACCCGAGCGCTTCCGCTGCGTGGTGATGCTCGACCCACCGCTGATGCTGGGCCTCGACGCCCTGGCGATGAAGGCGGTCAAGCGGCTGGGGCTGGCCGATCGCTTCACGCCGGCAGGACGTACCCTCGGGCGGCGCGACAGCTGGTCGAGCGCCACGGCGATGCGTGACTACCTGCGCCAGCGGCGGCTGTTTCGTCACTTCACCGACCAGGCCCTGGACGATTACGTGGAGGGCGGCACCCGAACCCTGGACGACGGGCGCGTGGTCTTGCTCTTCGACCCCGATATCGAGGTCGCCGTGTTCCGTCACCTGCCCGATCACCTGGACGAGTTGCCCGATCTGTTGCGAGTGCCGGTCGGGGTGCTGGCCGGTGGGGAATCCGATCTGCTGACCCCGCATCGTTGCCGCCGCCTGCGGCGCCGTGGGGTGCGCATCGCCGAGGTGCCGGGCGGCCATATGTTCCCCATGGAGCATCCGGATGCCACCCGGCAGGCCCTGACGTCGCTGCTCGATGACCTGCTCGAGGCAGGGACATGAGCGCGCCGGAGTCCCTGCGACTGGCCGATGGGCGACTTGCCGCGCTGGCCTGGGGCGAGGCGTCGGCGCCGACCTGGCTGGCGCTGCACGGCTGGCTGGACAACGCCGCCAGTTTCTCGCGGCTTGCCCCGTTGCTGGTCGAGCGCTTGGGGATTCGCATCGTGGCGCTGGACTTCGCCGGCCACGGTCATTCCGCGCCGCTGCCGGGCGAGGCCGACGTCGCGATATGGGACTACTGTCACGACGTCCTCGATGCTCAGGACGCGCTGGGCCTCGAGTGCTCGACGCTGCTCGGTCATTCGATGGGCGCGGGGGTGGCCTGCCTCCTGGCCGCCGCATTCCCGGAGCGCGTCGCGGCCTTGCCGCTGATCGATGGCCTGGGCGTGCTGACCACCGAGGCCGACGATACCCCGACGCAGTTACGCAAGGGCTTGCGCGCCCATCGTCGGGCGATCTCCGGGGCGCCACGCTATCCTGATGAAAAGAGCGCCGTGGCGGCTCGAGTGGCGGGCGGCGTCACGCCGATCGACGCCGCGACTGCCGGCCCGCTGGTGCGGCGGAACCTGGCGACGGAGGCGGATGGCCGGGTGCGACTGCGCACGGATCCGCGCCTGCTGCGAGCATCGCCGGTACGCTTCACCCCCGCTCAGGCGACGGCCATGCTGGCGGCGATCCGCTGCCCGGTCCTCTGTGTGGAGGGCGAGGCGGGCATCCTCGGCGATCGGCCGCGGGCATGCCAGGCGCGGGCCGCGGTGCACGATCTGCGGCGACGAGTGTTACCGGGTGGGCATCATCTGCACCTGGAACCGGCGCGGGTGGCGGCGGTGGCCGATGCCCTCGTGGCCGGCCAGGCATGACGGGAGGCGAACGATGAATGCGAGGCAGGGCAGCGGGCAAGGGAAGCGGGTCTCGCTGACGCTGGGTAGCGGCGGCGCCCGAGGCTACGCCCATATCGGCGTGATCGAGGAACTCGAGGCGCGCGGCTATGAGGTGGTAGCGCTGTCGGGCTGCTCCATGGGGGCGCTGGTCGCGGGGGTCTACGCGGCGGGCCAGCTCGATCGCTATCGCGACTGGGTCTGCCGGCTCGACTATTTCGATGTGTTGCGCCTGGTGGATGTCTCCTGGAGCCCGATGGGCGCCATGCGGGCCAGCAAGGTCATGGGCAAGCTCGATGAGCTGGTCGGCGACATTCGCCTCGAGGACCTGCCGATCCCGGTGACCACCGTGGCCACCGACATGACGCGCCAACGCGAGGTGTGGTTCCAGCAAGGGCCGCTGCTGGAGGCGATTCGTGCCTCCATCGCCGTGCCCGGGGTGATCACCCCGGTCTATCGCGGCGACCAGGTGCTGGTCGATGGTGGGCTGCTCAATCCTCTGCCGATCATGCCCACCGTCTCGAGCCGGGCCGATCTGGTGATGGCGGTCAACGTCACCGCCCAGAGCTCGCAGCCGGTCTCGCTGGAAGCCTTGCTGCCGCCGGACCAGGTCGTCGAAGAGCAGGCGCGGGAGGTGGCCCGCGACAAGGGAGCCGTGGACTTCGCAGGCTGGATGGAAGGCGTGCGTGGGGCCACTCGACGGCTGTTCGGCAGCGGCGTCGAGGTCGAGGACGACGAGGGTGACAAGGCCGATCGCGGTCGTCGTGCCTGGGGGCGGCTGGACATGATCCTGGCCTCCTTCGATATCACCCAGGGGGCGCTGGCCAAGTACAAGGTGGCCGGCTACCCGCCGGACGTGTTGATCGAGGTGCCGAAGACCGTCTGTGGGGCCTACGAGTTTCATCGCGCCGAGGCGTTGATCGCCCTGGGGCGGCACCTGGCGCGGGAGGCGCTGGACCGTCACGAGCGGGGCTTCGATCAGGCCTCGGAGCCGACGTTGGCACAGCCCCACACGGCGCCCGAGGGCGTCGCGGACGGGCGTGGCGAAGAGGCGTAGCGCCTAGCGGCCGTCGCGCCGGCGGCGCAGCATCAGGTAGACCGCGCCGGTGCCACCATCGCTCTCGGTGGCCGAACAGAAGGCCAGCACGTTGGGCCACTCACGCAGCCAGGCGTTGACGTGGCTCTTGATCACCGGGTAATCGGCCTGGCCGCCCCAGGCCTTGCCGTGCACCACCAGTACGCAGCGGGCTCGCTGGGCCGCCGCATCGGCCAGGAAGGCTTCCAGCTCGGCCCTGGCCTCTTCCAGCGTATAGCCGTGCAGGTCGAGGCCCGCTTCCCAGGCGATCTGGCCGCGCTTGAGCTGCTGGCGCTCGCGGTAGGGCAGGTCGGGGAGGGCGAAGTCGAGGTATTCCGATGGGCGGACCGCCTCCACGCGGCCATCGGAGGTGCGCCCGGTCGCGGTGTCCTCGCCGGCCGTGGTGGCGGCCTCGCGTCGGGCCCGGGCCGAGTCGTCGCTGCGACGGGGGCGCCCCGGGTCGGCGCGGTTGCTGTGTAGCGGACGCACGCCGGCCTCGCTCAGGGCCTGGCGGAAAGCGCTGATATCGTCGTCATCGGGGCGGTGGCGGCGTCGGCTCATGGGGCTCTCTGGCGGTGGTGAAGCGGATGGTGGAAACGGGCGTGATGGCGTCACGCCGGCCCGGCGAGCGCCTCTCGAGCCATCCGAGTATACCGGCCCTGACGTGGCTGTGAACCGCCGCCGCGGGTACAATCATTGCCTCGCCGAATTACCCACCGTCAACCACAGGATGTCTCGTGGCCGAACCTTCCGCTTCCTCGCCCGCTTCGACCCTGGCGCTTACCGATGAGGCCCTCACCGAGGGGTTGATCACGCTCAGGGACTGCCTGCGCTGGACCGCCAGCGAGTTCCACCTGGCCGGCCTCCACTATGGGCACGGCACCGACTCCGCCTGGGACGAGGCCGTGGCGCTGACGCTCGGCGCCCTGCACCTGCCCTGGGACGTCGATCCCGGCGTGCAGGATGCACGCCTGCTGCCCATGGAACGCGCACGCATCGTGGCCCTGGTGCGCGAGCGCATCACCAGCCGCCGCCCGCTGCCCTACCTGCTCGGCGAGGCCTTCTTCGCCGGGCTGGCGTTCAGCGTCGACGAGCGGGTGTTGATCCCACGTTCGCCGCTCGCCGAGCTGATCGAGCACGGCTTCGGTGCCTGGTTCCCGATGGAGCCGCCGGCCCGAGTGCTGGACCTGTGCACCGGCTCGGGCTGCATCGGCCTGGCCACCGCCCTGCATCTGCCGACCTGCGAGGTCGCGCTGGCCGACATCAGCCCCGAGGCGCTGGCGGTGGCAAGCCACAACATCGCGCGTCATGACGTCACGGACCGGGTGCGGGCCGTCGAGTCGGATCTCTTCGACGGGCTTGGCGGCGAGCGCTTCGACCTGATCGTCTCCAACCCGCCCTACGTGGACGAGCGCGATCTGGCCACCATGCCCGCCGAGTTTTGCCATGAGCCAGGCCTGGCGCTGGGCGCGGGGGATGACGGCTTGGACATCGTGCGGCGTATCCTGCGCCAGGCCCGCGATCACCTGACCGATGACGGCGTGCTGATCGTCGAGGTCGGCAACTCCGATCGCCACCTGGAGGCCGCCTTCCCCGAGGTGCCCTTCCTGTGGCTGGAATTCGAGCGTGGCGGCCAGGGGGTGTTCGCCCTCACCGCCGCGGAACTCGACGCCCATGCGGCGTCCTTCAGCTGAGCAGTCAAGAGGCACGCCCATGTCCGGTAATACCTTCGGCAAGTCGTTCACCGTCACCACCTTCGGCGAGAGCCATGGTCCCGCGCTCGGCGCCATCGTCGACGGCTGCCCGCCGGGGCTTGCGCTGACCGAGGAGGACCTGCAGCGCGACCTGGATCGCCGCCGCCCCGGCTCGTCGCGTCACACCACCCAGCGCCAGGAGGCGGACCGGGTGCGGATCCTGTCCGGCGTCTTCGAGGGCGTGACCACCGGCACCGCCATCGGCCTGATGATCGAGAACACCGATCAGCGCTCCAAGGATTACTCGAAGATCCAGGACCAGTTCCGCCCGGCCCACGCCGACTATAGCTATCACCACAAGTACGGCATCCGCGACTATCGTGGCGGCGGGCGCTCCAGCGCCCGTGAGACCGCCATGCGTGTCGCGGCCGGTGCCATCGCCAAGCAGTACCTGGCGAGCCAGGGCATCACCGTGCGCGGCTACATGAGCCAGCTCGGCCCCCTCACCATCGACTTCAAGCAGTGGGAGGCGGTGGAGGAGAATCCCTTCTTCTGCCCCGACCCGCAGCGGGTGCCGGAGCTCGAGGCCTACATGGACCAGTTGCGTCGCGATCAGGACTCGGTGGGGGCGAAGATCAGCGTGGTGGCGGAGGGCGTGCCGCCGGGGCTCGGAGAGCCGGTCTTCGACCGTCTGGACGCCGAGCTGGCGCATGGGCTGATGAGCATCAACGCGGTCAAGGGCGTGGAGATCGGCGACGGCTTCGCCGCGGTGGCCCAACGGGGCAGCGAGCATCGCGACGAGATGACCCCGGAAGGCTTCCTCTCCAACCATGCCGGCGGCGTGCTGGGCGGGATCTCCAGCGGTCAGGCGCTCATCGCCCACCTGGCGCTCAAGCCGACCTCCAGCATCACCACCCCGGGCCGCTCCATCGACCTGGATGGTAACCCGGTGGAGGTGGTCACCAAGGGGCGCCATGATCCCTGCGTGGGCATCCGTGCCACGCCCATCGCCGAGGCGATGATGGCGCTGACCCTGCTCGACCACCTGCTGCGCCATCGTGGCCAGAACGCCGATGTCAGCGTGAGCACGCCGCGGCTGTCCTGAGGCCGCGGCGGTCATCCGGCGGCGTCGCGCCTATGCCTGGCCGCGTCGCCGCAGGCCCGGCAGCAATAGCAGGGCGCCCAGCACCCACACCGGCCAGCTACCGGTGCGGGTGAAGGGCGTGAGCCCCTCTCGGGGCGTGACCTCGCCGGTCAGGGTGGCGGCCTCGAATTGTGGCGCCCGGTCGGTGACCCGACCCTGGGCATCGATCAACGCGGTGACCCCGTTGCTGGTGGCACGGATCACCGGCCGACCGTTCTCCAGCGCACGCAGTCGGGCCATCTGCAGGTGCTGCAGCGGGCCGATCGAGTGGCCGAACCAGGTGTCGTTGGACACCGTGAGGATCACGTTCGAGTGGCGCGCCTGGGCGGCGACCAGGTCGGCGTAGATGATCTCGTAGCAGATGGCATTACCGATGCGGGTGCCGGCCGCCTCGAGCGGTGCCTGGTCGTCGGGACCCGGGGTCATGGCCGGCATCGGCAGGTCGAAGAAGGCGATGGCGCCACTCAGCAGGGGTTCCAGCGGCAGGTACTCGCCGAACGGGACCAGGTGCTGCTTGAGGTAGGTCTCGTCGTCGCCGACCTCGAGCACGCCGTTGTGAAAGCGGCCATCCTCGCGGGTCAGGATGCCGGTGAGCAGGGTGCTCTGTGGCGGCAGCAGGGTCTGGGCGCGCTCGAGGATCGGTCGCGCCTGGTCGGCGAACATCGGCAGTGCCGCCTCGGGCCAGACCACCAGGTCCGGCGCGTCGTCGAGTTCGGCGGTCAGCGCCAGGTAGGTGTTGGCGGCGCTGCGCTGACCCTCCGGCGTCCACTTGATCAGCTGGGACAGGTTGCCCTGCAGCAGGGCCACGCGCAGCGGCTCGCCGGCGGGCGTCGTCCACTGGCTGGGCAGGGCGAGCGGTGCGAGCCACAGTGCGGCCAGCGGCAGCGCGGCCCACCAGCGGCGGCGCAGCACCACCACACCGAGGGCGCCGCTGAGGGCCACGATCAGCGACAGCAGGTAGACACCGCCGACCGGGGCCCAGGCGGCGAGGGGCGAATCCACCTGGCCGCTGCCCAGCAGCAGCCAGGGAAAACCGGTGAACAGCCAGGTGCGCAGCGCCTCGCCGAGCACCCAGGCGCCGGCGAAGGTCAGCACCGACAGGCGCGGCCCGCAGAGGCGTCGGTAGAGGCCGAGGGTGACGGCGAAGAACAGCGCCAGGGCGGCGACGAACAGCGCGGTCAGCGCCAGCGCCAGCGGCACGCCGGTGTAGCCGTAGTCGTGGATCGAGACATAGACCCAGGAGGCACCGCTGCCGAACAGCCCAAGCCCGTAGAACCAGCCGCGCCAGGCGGCCTGGCGCGCGTTGAGGGAGGGCAGGCCGGCGTAGAGCAGGCCGGCGGCCAGCGGCGCCAGCCACCATAGCTGGAAGGGCGCGGCAGACAGGGTGGTGAGCACGCCGGCGGCGAGCGCCGCCAGGGGCCCGAGGAACCGATGAAGGCGAGGGGGCATCATGGCACCGTCCTTGGTGAAGGGGCCTGGGGGAGGCGTCAGTCGTCGGCTGCCGAGGCCGGTTCGGCTTCGAGCAGGCGAATGCGTCGATTGTCGGCGTTGAGCACGGTGAAGCGCCAGCCACCGATCTCGGTATGCTCGCCGCGACCGGGCAAGTGGCCGAAGCGCTGCATGACCAGGCCGCCGAGGGTGTCGAACTCCTCGTCGGAGAAGTGTGTGTCGAAGCGCTCGTTGAAGTCGTCGATGGGGGTCAGGGCGCGGATCGCGTAGCGCGACTCTCCCAGCAGGCGAATGTCCTCTTCCTCGTCGGTGTCGTGCTCGTCCTCGATGTCGCCGACGATCTCCTCGAGGATATCCTCGATGGTCACGATGCCGGCGGTGCCGCCATATTCGTCGACGACCACGGCCATGTGGCTGTGGGTATCGCGGAATTCCTTGAGCAGGCTGTTGAGGCGCTTGGACTCCGGCACGAACATCGCCGGGCGCAGGACCTCCTCGAGCTGGAAGGGATGCCCGTTGTCCTGGCTCTGGCGCAGCAACGGCAGCAGGTCCTTGACCAGCAGGGTGCCCTTCACCTCGTCGAGGTTCTCGCCGACCACCGGATAGCGGGAGTGGCCGGTCTCGAGTATCACCGGCAGGTACTCTTCCAGCGGCTGATCGAGGCCGATGGCGGTGATCCGGGAGCGCGGAATCAGCACCTCGCGTACCTGCTGATCGCTGATGTTCAGCGCGCCCTCGATGATCATCATGGCGTCCTGCTCGAGCTTGAGCCGGCTGGCGGCCTGGCGCAGGAACTCCAGCAATTCGTCCCGCGAGCTCGGCGCGTCGCTGTCGCCGGACAGGGCGCTGAACAACTTATCGAGCCAGGACTTGCTGCCCTGGCCGGTCGATCGGTCTTCGCTCATGCGTCGGTTCTCTCATCCTCGGGATCGGAATCACGATGCGCCGGGCCGGAGGCCCGGTAGGGGTCGGCGATGTTCAGGCCGGCGAGGATGGATCGCTCCAGTGCCTCCATGGTCTCGGCCTCATCGTTCTCGATATGGTCATAGTCCATCAGGTGCAGGGTGCCATGAACCACCATGTGAGCGTAGTGATCGACGAGCGTCTTGTCCTGATCGCGGGCCTCGGCGAGCACCACCGGGTGGCAGATCACCAGGTCGCCGAGCAGCGGCAAGGTGATGCCTGGCGGGCATTCGAAGGGGAAGGACAGCACGTTGGTGGGCTTGTCGCGCTGGCGATAGTCGCGGTTGAGCGACCGGCTCTCCTCGGCATCGACGAAGCGCACCGTCAGTTCAAAGCGCCCCTCGTCGGGGTGTCGGGCCAGCACCGCACCGACCCAGGCCTCGAGTTCGGCCTGGGTCGGTAGGTCGGCGCTGTCGATGGCGGGCTGACGATCGACCTCGGCCGGGTTCATTCGCCTTCCTCGCGACCGTTGTGGCGTTCGCGCCGTTCCTGGCCGAGTTGCCTTTCCTGGCGTAGCGCCTCGCGCTCCTGCTCGCGGGCCTCGCGCTTGGCACGCGCCTGGTTCTCTTCCTCGGCCTCGAACTGGTCATAGGCCTCGATGATGCGCTGTACCAGCGGGTGGCGGACCACGTCCTTGGCGGCGAAGTGGGTGACGCCGATGCCCGGGGTGCCGTGGAGCACATCGAGGACCTGGATCAGCCCCGAAGTCTGGCCGCGGGGCAGGTCGACTTGGGTGATGTCACCGGTGATCACCGCGGTGGAACCGAAGCCGATGCGCGTCAGGAACATCTTCATCTGTTCGCGCGTGGTGTTCTGGCTCTCGTCGAGGATGATGAAGGCGTTGTTGAGCGTGCGTCCGCGCATGTAGGCCAACGGCGCGATCTCGATGATCTGGCGCTCGATCAGCTTGGCGACCTGCTCGAAGCCGATCATCTCGTAGAGGGCGTCGTAGAGCGGGCGCAGGTAAGGGTCGATCTTCTGGGCCAGGTCGCCGGGCAAAAAGCCGAGCTTCTCGCCGGCTTCCACCGCGGGGCGCACCAGCAGGATGCGGCGCACCTGTTGTTGATTGAGAGCCTCGACCGCGGCGGCCACCGCGAGGTACGTCTTGCCGGTGCCGGCCGGGCCGATGCCGAAGTTGATGTCGTGGTCGCGGATGCTCGAGACGTAGCGTTGCTGGTTGAGCCCGCGGGGCTTGATCAGGGTCTTGGGCGTGCGCAGCAGGACGTCGCCGTCGCTGTCGCCGCCTTCTTCCTCCTCCTCGAGGGCTTCCAGGCCGGACTCCTGCAGGAAGAGGTGGACGGTGTCCGGGGTCAGCTCGCTGGCCTCGGCCTCGCGGTAGAGGTGCTCGACGACGTTGGAGGCGGCCTTGACCCGGGGGCCGGGGCCGGCCAGCTGGAAGACGTTGCCGCGGTTGCGCAGGGTGACGCCGAGACGTTCCTCGATCAGCTTGAGGTGTTCGTCCTGTTGGCCACAGAGCGTGGCCAGGCGTTTGGGATCGTTGGGCTCGAGGTTCAGGGTGATGACGCGGTTGGCCGCGGAGGCTGGCTGGCTCAAGACGGGCGGGTCCGTGAGTTGTTGGGTGTCGGGATCAGCTTACTGCCCCGGAAGCTGCCGGGGCAATGTGCGTGGACATCCATGATCTGCTGCGCGTCGGCCATACGGCGTTGAAACCGTGATCAGAAGGCTCATTTGGCGTGCTGAACTGCATTCCTTCTCACGGTTTCGCCTTGTCCGACCGGAGCCGGCGAGATCATGAACCGTCCCTGGTCTGAGGAGGTCGGGGTCAGAAACGCTCCGGCGAGGCCAGCTCGCCGCGCAGCGAGTTGGGCAGCGCCTCGCTGATCTCCACGTCGACGAAGTAGCCGATCAGCTCGGTGGGGTTCGGCGCGCGGAAGTTGACCACCCGGTTGTTCTCGGTGCGGCCCGACAGCTGTCCCGGGTCCTTGGGTGAGAAGCCGGTGACCAGCACGCGCTGGGTGGAGCCCACCATGCGCCGGCTGATCTGCATGGCCTGTTGGTTGATGCGCTCCTGGAGGATCGCCAGGCGCTGCTTCTTGACCGCCTCCGGGGTGTCGTCCTCGAAGCCTGCGGCCGGGGTGCCGGGCCGTGCCGAGTAGACGAAGCTGAAGGAGACGTCGAAGCCGATGCGGCCGATCAGGTCCATGGTGTTGGCGAAGTCTTCCTCGGTCTCGCCAGGGAAGCCGATGATGAAGTCCGAGGAGAAGCTGATGTCCGGGCGTAGCGCGCGGATGCGTTCCATCTTCTCCACGTATTCCTCGACGGTGTGGCCGCGCTTCATGGCCGCGAGGATGCGGTCGGACCCGGCCTGTACCGGCAGGTGAAGGTGGCTGACCAGCTCCGGGATCTCACCGTAGGCCTCGATCAGGCTGTCGGAGAACTCCACCGGATGCGAGGTGGTGAAGCGGATCCGGTCGATGCCTTCCACCGCCGCCACGCAGGCGATCAGCTCGGCCAGGTCGATTTCCTCGCCGAGCTGGTTCTCGCCGCGATAGGCGTTAACGTTCTGGCCCAGCAGGTTGATCTCACGCACACCCTGGTCGGCGAGGTGGATCACCTCGTCCATCACCGCCTCGAAGGGCCGCGAGATCTCTTCGCCACGGGTGTAGGGGACCACGCAGAAGGTGCAGTACTTGGAGCAGCCTTCCATGACCGAGACGAAGGCGGTGGCACCGTCGGAGCTGGGGCGGGGAAGATGGTCGAACTTCTCCACCTCGGGGAAGGTCACATCGACCACCGAGATCTGGTCGTCCCGCCGGGCGTCGAGCATCGACGGTACCCGGTGCAGGGTCTGGGGGCCGAAGACCATGTCGACCTGGGGCGCGCGCTTGCGCAACGCCTCGCCTTCCTGGCTGGCCACGCAGCCGCCTACACCGATCACCAGGTCCGGGTTGGCTTCCTTGAGCTTCTTCCAGCGACCGAGCTGGTGGAAGACCTTCTCCTGGGCCTTCTCGCGGATCGAGCAGGTGTTGAGCAGGATGACGTCCGCATCGCGTTCGTCGTCGGTGAGCTCCAGCTGGTGGGATTCGCCGAGCAGATCCGCCATGCGTGCGGAATCGTACTCGTTCATCTGGCAGCCATGCGTCTTGATGAAGAGTTTCTTCGCCATAAGAATAGGTCGTGGCGTCTGGGCCCGACGTTGCACCGGTGGATGATCGTTCGCAGGGAGGCGGCCGGCAAGGCCGTCCGATTGAGGGCAGCGATTATACGCACCCAAGCGAGGCGGGGCCAGCGTGTCGGACCGCCCGGCGTGCGGGCCTGTGGTACCCTTGTCGGCGTCGGAGGCGCCGGCGGGGTGGTCAGGAAATGACCGGAATGCTGTCATATCGGCAGCCATGCCACCTGGCCGCGGGTTTCCAGCGGTTTTCCCGGCAGTTGTCCACAGATGCTGTGGATGATCCGGAGACGCACTCTCATCACGGTGGGCCGGGCAAGGAAGGTCCGGTCATGACCGCCATCGCCGCGAGCGGCGAATATAGAGCCTTGGATAGCCAGGACGACGCATGACGATGCAACGATACAAGACACTGATGACGCTGGGTGCACTGCTCGGGGCGCTAGCCCTGCCGGTGCAGGCTCAGCAGGACGACGACGCCCAGGACGCCTCTCGCTGGGTGTCCGATGATCTCACCACCTTCGTGCGCAGCGGCCCCACCGATGGCTATCGCATCGTCGGCACCCTGACCGCCGGCGACCCGGTAGCGCTGCTGGGGACTCAGGGGGACTACAGTCGTGTGCGCAGCCAGGCCGGCGACGTGGTCTGGGTGCCGACGAGCGATCTTCAGGACGCCCCCAGCGCCAAGGTCCAGCTGCCCGCGCTGGAGTCGCGGGTGGAGGAACTCTCCGAGGAACTGTCGGGCATCAACGAGACCTGGGAGAGCCGCATGGCCTCGCTCACCGAGACCCTCGGCGTGCGTGAGCAGCGCATCGCCGAACTCGAGCGGCGCAATCAGGCCCTCGAGTCGGAAAGCGAGAGCGCCGGCGCCACCGTGCGTGAGCTACAGGCCCGTCTCGATACCCAGGAGGAGGACCTGCTGATGCGCTACTTCATGTACGGCGGTGGTGTGGCCGGGGCTGGCCTGCTGGTCGGCCTGATCGTGCCGCACCTGCCGCGTCGCCGTCGCAAGCGCGACCGTTGGTTCTGAGGTCGCATCATGGATAACCCATGGCTCGTGCGTTGGCGCGAGGGACGCATCGGCTTCCACCGCGACGCGCCGCATCCGGCCCTGATCCGCTATTGGCAGGCACTGGGCGCGGCCACCGACGCCAAGGTGTTGGTGCCGCTGTGTGGCAAGAGCCTGGACATGCGCTGGTTGGCCGGGCAGGGGCATCCGGTACTAGGCATCGAGCTTGCGTCCGAGGCCATCGAGCAGTTCCTGGCCGAGGGCGAGGGGGAGGTCTCCCGTTATCGTCGCGGTGGCTTCGAGATCGGCCGCCAGCACAACGTGGAGCTCTGGCACGGCGACTTCTTCCACTTCCATATCGAGGCCGCCGCCGAGGTGGGCGCCTTCTATGACCGGGCGGCCTTGATCGCCCTGTCCGAGGCGACCCGCCAACGCTACGCCTTCCACCTGGCCCAGCTGTTGCCGCCTGGCAGCCAAGGGTTGCTGATCGGCCTGACCCGCGCCCCTGGCGATGAGCGTGGGCCACCCTTCAGTGTTGGCGCCGAGGAGATTCGCGAGCTGTTCGCGCCCAACTTCGAACTGGAGCTCTTGGAAGAGGGCGAGCCGGAGCCGGGTAGCGGCTTTCGCGAGAGTGTCTGGAGGCTGATCCGTCGCGGCCCTCGGGGCGACTGAGCGGGCTCGGCAAGCGGCCCGCCCCGCCGATATGCCGACGGGGCAGGGCGCTAGCGGGCCAGCAGGCTCGCCAGCTCCGGGTCCTTGAAGGCGCGATCGAGCGCATCGGACAGCAGCTTCTCGATCATCGCCTGGTTGGCCTCGCGGCCCGGGCGCATGGCGTATTGCTGGGTGCGACGGGCGGTATAGCGGCCGGTGTAGGTGGTGCCGTCATGCCGGGCCTCGGCCTCCAGCACCGCGGTCAGGCGTGCACTGCCGACCAGCGGCAGGGCATCGCCGGGACCGTAGTCGAGCCGCTTCAGGGTCAGCGTCAGGCGGGGTTGCCCCGGCGTGGTGCCGCGGGTGGGGCGAAACCCCATGTCCTGCACCGCACGCTCGGCCTCGGCCTGCAGGCGCGGCGTCAGCTCGCCGGGGTCGACGATGATCACCGCCGTGGAGCCGGCGCTGCCGGAGCGGGAGCCGATCACCGCCTCTTCGCGGGTGTCGCGGGCGCTCACGCTGACCGCTTGTCCCTGGCCGACGGCCGGCACCTGGGCGCTGCGCTTGGGGTCGGGTTGCAGGTAGTGGGGGCTGGCACAGCCGGCGAGCCAGCCGTTGGCCAGCAGTAGCAGGCTCAGGCCGAACAGGCGTCGGGTGGTCATGGTGCTCTCCTTGCCGAATGCAAAGGCTAGAGTACAGTAAACACTGACTCATGGCTGCGCTCGATATCCTGGCCGCCGGCGGTGCTCAAGACCCCCATTTACTGTCTCGTCCAAGGCGGTTTCCGTTCCGGCGACGCTCAGTCCTTCTTCGCTCGCGGCATGAATCAGCGCTTCCTCATCGCGACTTCCAGCCGGGGGGGGCTCGACACTCGGGGCACGCCGCCCGACAGCGGCGTGCCCCGAGTGTGCAGAGCCTCGACGATTCAGAGGCCCATGGCCGAGGAGGTGGAGCGCCGTGGATCGGCGCCGCCGAAGAACCGGCCGTCCTCGATCACGATCGACTGCGCGGCGCCCATGGCCGACTGCTGGCTGATGGTGTGGCCGCGGGCCTCGAGCAGCGACAGGGTGTCGGGGCTGAAACCGGCCTCGACACGCAGCTCGTCGGGCAGCCACTGGTGGTGCAGGCGTGGTGCGCTGACCGCCGACTGGATGTTCATGTCGTGGTCGATGACGTTCATCAGCACCTGCAGGGTGGTGGTGATGATCCGCGAGCCGCCGGGGCTGCCGGTGATCAGGAAGTTCTCGCCGTCGCGCTTGACGATGGTCGGAGTCATCGACGACAGCATGCGCTTACCGGGCTCTATCTTGTTGGCCTCGCCGCCGATCAGGCCGTAGGCGTTGGGCACGCCGGGCTTGGCTGAGAAGTCGTCCATCTCGTTGTTGAGCAGGAAACCGGCGCCCTCGACGGCGATGCCCGAGCCGTAGCTGAAGTTGATGGTATAGGTGTTGGAGACCGCCAGGCCGTCGCCGTCGGCGATCGAGAAGTGGGTGGTCTCGTTGGACTCATAGGGCGCCGGGTCGCCGGCGCTGATCTCGTCGCTGGGGGTGGCGCGATCGATGGCGATCTGCGAGCGCAGCTCGTCGGCATAGGCCTTGGAGGTGAGGCCGTCGAGCGGTACCTCGACGAAGTCGGTATCGCCGAGGTATTCGGCGCGATCGGCGTAGGCACGCTTCATGGCTTCGGCCATCAGGTGCATGGTGTCGGCCGCGCCGAAGCCCATCTCGGCGATGTCATAGCCCTCGAGGACATTGAGGATCTCCACGATGTGGGCGCCGCCGGAGGAGGGCGGGCTCATGGCGTAGACATCGTAGCCGCGATAGTTGCCGTGGCTGGGCTCGCGGATCTCCGGCTGGTAGCCGGCGAGATCCTCGCGGGTGATCAGTCCGTCGTGGCGCTGCATCTCGGCGACGATCAACTCGGCGGTCTCGCCTTCGTAGAATTCTCGCGCGCCCTGCTCGGCGATGCGCCGGAGCGTGGCCGCCAGATCCGGCTGACGGAAGGTGTCGCCGACCCGATAGGCGCTGCCGTCTTCCTTGTAGAACATCGCCTGGCTGGCATCCCACTGGGTCAGGCGTTCGCCGGCATCGGCGACCCCATCGACGAAGCGCTGTGGCACCACGAAGCCCTCATCGGCGAGGCGGATCGCCGGCGCCAGGGCTGCGGACAGGCTCAGGGTGCCGTATTCCTCGAGGGCTCGGGCCAGGCCGGCCACGGTGCCGGGGACCCCGGCGGCGCGATGGGTGAAACGCGACCACTCGCTGACGGCGTTGCCTTCTTCATCCTGGAACATGGTCTCGGTGGCGGCCGCCGGCGCGGTCTCCCGGTAGTCGATGGCGGTGACCTCGCCGCTTCGTTCGTCGGAGATCAGCATGAACCCGCCGCCCCCGATGTTGCCCGAGCGCGGCTGGGTCACCGCCAGCGCGAAGCCGGCGGTGACCGCCGCGTCCACGGCGTTGCCGCCCTCGGCGAGCACCTCGTGGGCGACCTGTGAGGCCAGGAAGTGGCTGGTGGCCACCATGCCCTGCTCGCCCGTCTCGGGATGGAAGCGTTCGCCCTCGAGGATGGCCGACTGGGCCATGGCGAGAGAGGGCGCGCACAGCGCGAGACCCAATAGGCCGGTGCCGAGCGTGTGGCGCAGCGGGAGGAATGGCATCGATCTCTCCTTCGTCGTGGGCGGGATTCTTCACTATCGTCGGCGATGGCCGATGTCGCAAGGAGGGCGCGCGGGTTCCTGTTAGAATGCCGATCATCATGACCGTGACTTCGACAGGATGCTGCTCCATGAGTGATTCGACGCCCGATTATCAGCTTGCCCCCTCGATTCTTTCCGCCGATTTCGCCCGCCTCGGCGAGGAGGTCGATGACGTTATCGCCTCCGGCGCCGATATCGTCCATTTCGACGTCATGGATAATCACTACGTGCCCAACCTGACCATCGGCCCGATGGTCTGTGAGGCACTGCGCAAGCATGGCGTCACCGCGCCCATCGATGCGCATCTGATGGTCAAGCCGGTGGATCAACTTATCGGCGACTTCATCGATGCCGGCGCCAGCTACATCACTTTCCATCCCGAGGCCTCGGATCACATCGACCGCTCGCTGCAGCTGATTCGTGACGGCGGCTGCCGGGCCGGGCTGGTGTTCAACCCGGCCACGCCGCTGTCGTTCCTCGACTATGTGATGGACAAGGTCGACATGGTGCTGCTGATGAGCGTCAATCCGGGGTTCGGCGGTCAGTCCTTCATTCCGGGTACCCTCGACAAGCTGCGCGAGGCGCGCCGCCGCATCGATGCCTCGGGCCGCCCGATTCGCCTGGAAGTCGACGGAGGGGTGAAGATCGATAACATCGCCGAGATCGCGCGTGCCGGGGCCGATACCTTCGTCGCCGGCTCGGCGGTGTTCAAGGGGCGTAATGCCGCCGACCCGAATCGCTACGACGGCGTCATCGGCGACCTTCGCCGGGCCCTGGCCGAGGCCTGAGGGTGACGGCAGAGACCGCGTCTCGTTGGTATCTTTACATGATCGAGACCGCCGGCGGGGCGCTCTACACCGGTATCACCACCGATGTGGTGCGTCGCCTCGGCGAGCACCGCGCCGGGCGCGGCGCCAAGGCCCTGCGTGGCAGAGGGCCGCTGCGGCTGGTATACCAAGAATGTGTCGGCGCTCAGGGCGAGGCGCTGCGCCGCGAGGCGGCGCTGAAGCGCCTGAGTGCTGCGGCCAAGCGCCGCTGGCTGGCCGAGCGCCGCTCGTCCAGCGGGGAAGCTGCCCCCTAGGGGTGTCGGCGGGTCGGCGTCGGGCCGATGTGCCTTCGAACATTACCTGAACCCGACAGGGAGAACCTATGGACCTTCAATGGATCACCGACTTCGTGAGCATGCAGGGCACGAGCTTCGTCATCAACCTGGTGGCGGCGCTGGCCATCTTCTTCATCGGCCGCTGGGTGGTGAAGCTGCTGCACGGGCTGAGCCTCAAGGCCATGCAGCGCGGTAAGCTCGACCCGCTGCTGACCAAGTTCTTGGGCAATATTGTATATGCCTTGCTGATGATCTTCGTGGTGCTGGCGGCGATCGGCCAGGTCGGCATCCAGACGACCTCGCTGATCGCCGTGCTCGGTGCTGCCGGCCTGGCGGTGGGGCTGGCGCTGCAGGGGTCGCTGGCCAACTTCGCCGCCGGGGTGCTGGTGATCTTCTTTCGCCCCTACCGGATCGGCGATTACGTGGAGGCCGGCGGAACCTCCGGCACCATCGACGACGTGCAGATATTCACCACCGAGCTCAGGACGCCGGACAATCGCAAGGTCATCGTGCCCAACGGCCAGATGATGAGCGGTGCCATCACCAACTACTCAAGCCATGACACGCGCCGCGTGGACCTGGTGGTCGGCGTCGGCTACGACGACGATATCGACACCGTACGCCGGGTACTGGAAGGCGTGGTGGCCGATGACCCGCGGGTGCTGGCCGATCCGGAACCGAACATCCGCATGAGTGCGATGGGGGATTCCTGCATCAACTGGATCGTGCGGCCCTGGGTCAATGCCGTGGACTATTGGGATGTCTACTGGGAGATGACCGAGGAGATCAAGCGTCGCTTCGATGCCGAGGCCATCAGCATTCCCTTCCCGCAGCGCGATGTGCATGTCTACCACCACCCCGACAAGGCGGACGAGGCGAGCCTCTGACGTCGAGCCGCGTGGCAGCCAACGACGATGGCCCCGGCGAATACCGGGGCCATCGTCGTTCCGGCGACGCTCTGGCCGGCCTAGGCAATGTCTGAAAATGGCCTGCGCTCGGCTATACCGCGTTAACCATCAGTTCAACGTCCTCATTGTCACTCCGTGAACTCCGGCTTATGACGAGCGACATCCTGTCACTCGCTCTTCGTGCAGCAGGGCTGCCCAGATCGGCAATTCCTGCCGATTTGTCGCCGATCTTTGTCTTGCGCCCCACCTGGGCGTGGGAAGTGCGCGGGCCCGTCTGGAGCGGGCCTAGCCCTAGACTTTGCTCGCCGACTTTGCAGACAAGGCCTAGTGGAGTTTCAGGCGCGGCTTCAGGAACCGGTTGAGGCCGTCGACGATGACCATCAGGCCGGTCTTCAGCGTGCCGTGAATGGCTCGCTGGTGCATGCGGTACAGCGAGGCGTAGAAGAACTTGGCCAGGTGGCCCTCGATGAACAGGCTACGCGCCGAGGCGCCACGCATCAGGCTGCCGACGGCATCGAAATGTGCCAGTGAGATCAGCGAGCCGCGGTCGCGGAACACGAAGGGCTTGAGCGGCCGGTCCTCCAGGCGCGCCAGCAGGTTCTTGTAGAGACGGTCGGCCTGCTGGTGGGCCGCCTGGGCGCGAGGCGGTACCGTGCCACCATCCGCCTGCGGGCAGCTGGCGCAGTCGCCGAAGGCGAAGACGTGTTCGTCGTCGAGGCTCTGTAGCGTGGCATCGACCTTGAGGCGATGGTTGCGCTCGGTGGAAAGGCCCAGCTCCGAGAGCAGCGCCGGGGCCTTGATGCCGGCCGCCCAGACGCCGAGGTCGAGGTCGATACGTTCGCCGTCGGCGGTGACGATGGCTTCCTTGGTGACCTCGGTGACCCGGGTATCGGTATGCACGCGCACGCCAAGGCGCTCGAGCTCGGTCTGCACGGCGTCGCTGATGCGTTCCGGCAGGGCCGGCAGTATCTTGGGTGCGGCCTCGATCAGGTGCACCTCGAGATGCGCGCTGTCCAGGGTGGTGAAGCCATAGCTGTTGAGCATCTGCGAGGCGCCGTAGAGCTCGGCGGCCAGCTCCACGCCGGTGGCGCCGGCGCCGACGATGCCGATGACCATCTTCGCCGAGGGCTCGCAGGGGGCGTTGTAGCGAAGGAAGGCGTTGAGCAGGGACTGGCGGAACAGTTCGGCCTGGTCGGGGCTGTCGATGAAGTGGCAATGCTCGGCGACGCCGGGGGTGCCGAAGTCATTGCTCACGCTGCCCAGCGACAACACCAGTTCATCGTAGGGCAGCGTGCGGGCGGGCAGGATCTCGTCGCCGTCGTCGTCGAGTACCGGGGCCAGGGTCAGGGTGCGGCCCTCGCGATCAAGCTCGGTGAGGGTGCCGAGCTGGAACTGGTAGCCGTGGGCGCGGGCATGGCCCTGGTAGGCGATTTCGTCGAGTCCCGAGTCCAGTGCCCCGGTGGCGACTTCGTGCAACAGCGGTTTCCAGATGTGGGTGGGATGGCGGTCGACGAGCACGATCTCGGCGCGCTGGCGCTTGCCGAGTTTGCGGCCGAGCCGGGTCACCAGCTCGAGACCGCCCGCGCCTCCGCCGACCACCACGATGCGTGGTAGCGTCATGCGAGACTCCTGATTGAAAGTGGAAAAGAACACTTGCGTAAAAAGTCGCCTGGGTCGGGGCGGGCGTCCCGGCCGGCGCCACGGGTCGCGTGGAGGCGGTCCCTGGCGCCGCGAGGGCTCACCCCGGTAGCGGCGACGGCTGTCCCTAGCATATGCCTCTCGTGCGTCGCTGCCTATGCCCCCAAACGGGTATCCTGGGCTGTCACATGTGGGGCCCGTGCCCGTGGAGCCGCAACGATGAGGCAACGATGAGAGGAAGATACGCCATGCATGGCTGCCTGGAAGGTATCGAGCTGGTCGCCTTCGACCTGGATGGCACCCTGGTGGATTCGGTGCCGGACCTGACGGTCGCGGTGGATGCGGCCTTGGTTGATCTGGGAATGCCCGGCGCCGGGGAGGGCAAGGTCCGCGACTGGGTCGGCAATGGCTCGCGGATGCTGATGGAACGTGCCCTGCTCGATGCCTGGGGCGAGGCGCCGGCCGCGGCGCGCCTGGACGCGGCCCACGAACGCTTCCTGGCTCGCTATGGTGAGGCGCCCTGTGCGCGAACCCGCCTCTACCCCGGGGTGCGTGAGGCGTTGGAGGCGCTCTGGACGAGCGGCCGGCAGCTGGTGCTGGTGACCAACAAGCCCGCGGCGTTCATCGCGCCGATCCTTCGCGCCACCGGCATCGACCGGTATTTCGCGCTGTGCCTGGGCGGCGACAGCCTGCCGAGCAAGAAGCCTGATCCGCTGCCACTGAGGCACGCCGCCGAGCGTTTCGAGGTGGCGTGCGAACGCTGCCTGATGGTCGGCGATTCCCGTCATGACATCGCCGCCGGCAAGGCGGCGGGGTTCCGTACCCTAGGGGTGCCCTATGGCTACAATCACGGCGAGCCGGTGGCCTCGAGCGGGCCGGATGTGGTGGTTGAATCGCTGGCGGAACTCGTTTAGTGTAAATCGAATTGTGCTATAACGATGTGGTTATTGATTGTTTTTCGTTATATGCGACCCCGTCATCGCCGATGGAACCCGCATCATGCAGGCTTTTCCCGCTTCCCCGACCGTCCTTCGTCTCTCCCGTGCCGCCGGTAGAGGCGCTTGGCGATGGTGATGCTCGCCGCCTGAGGCGGCCGTGCCAGCCGTCCCTGTTCGTTGACCGTCGCACATCATCTATCGAGGATACGGGCCCATGATGACCCCCGAACACTTCCAGTCGCTGGTCGATGCCGGCTATAACCGCATCCCGGTCACCCGTGAGGTGCTGGCCGATCTCGACACGCCGTTGTCCACCTATCTCAAGCTCGCCGATGCGCCCTGGACCTTCCTGCTGGAATCGGTGCAGGGCGGCGAGAAATGGGGCCGTTATTCGATCATCGGCCTGCCGTGCCAGGAGCGCATCGAGGTGCGCGGCTTTCAGGTCACCCATATCGTCGACGGTGCGACCCAGGGCGTGACCGAGGTCGAGGACCCGTTGGCCTGGATCGAGGCCTTCCAGGCGCGCTTCAAGGTGCCGCGCCTCGACGATCAGCCGCGCTTCGACGGGGGGCTGGTGGGCTACTTCGGCTATGACACCATTCGTTACATCGAGCCGCGCCTGCGCGGTGTCGACAAGCCCGACCCCCTCGGCGTCCCCGATATCCTGCTGATGGTCTGCAACGATCTGGTGGTGTTCGACAACCTGTCCGGTCGCCTGACGCTCTGGACGCATGCCGACCCGGCCGAAGCCGAGGCCTTCGATCGGGCGCAGGCCCGACTGACGCGACTCGAGGAACGGCTGCGCGGTTCGGTTCTCGAGGCGCGCAGCCCCGGCACCGGCGGCCGCGCGGTAGAGGAAGGACACTTCACCTCCGGTTTCACCGAGGCGGGCTTCAAGTCGGCCGTGGAGACCATCAAGGAATACGTGCTGGCCGGCGACATCATGCAGTGCGTGCCGTCGCAGCGGATGTCGATTCCCTATCAGGCGCCGCCGCTGGACCTCTATCGCGCGCTGCGTAGCCTCAACCCCTCACCCTACATGTTCTACTTCGACCTGGGCGATCATCAGGTGGTCGGCTCCTCGCCGGAGATACTGACCCGCCTGGAGGAAGGCGAGGTCACCGTGCGCCCGATCGCCGGGACCCGGGTACGCGGGCGCACCGAGGCGGAGGATCGTGAGCTCGAGGAGGATCTGCTGGCCGACCCCAAGGAGCGCGCCGAGCACCTGATGCTGATCGACCTGGGGCGCAACGACGTGGGCCGCATCTGCGAGACCGGCTCGGTGACGGTTACCGACAACATGGCCGTCGAACGCTACTCCCATGTCATGCACATCGTGTCGCAGGTCACCGGGCGGCTGCGCCCCGGCATGAGTGCCATGGACGCGCTGCGCGCGACCTTCCCGGCGGGCACCCTGTCGGGGGCCTCCAAGGTGCGGGCCATGGAGATCATCGACGAACTGGAGCCGGTCAAGCGTGGCGTCTACTCCGGAGCCGTGGGCTATCTCTCGTGGCACGGCAACATGGATACCGCCATCGCCATCCGCACCGCGGTAATCAAGGACGGCGAGCTGCATGTCCAGGCCGGGGCCGGTGTGGTGGCCGATTCCGAGCCCGACAAGGAATGGCAGGAGACCCTCAACAAGGGGCGTGCGCTGTTCCGCGCCGTGGCCATGGCCGAGCGTGGCCTGGATAACCTCGAATGAGCCCCATGCCCCGCGCGGTGGGGGCCGGCACATCTTGACACCGCCAGCCGCCGGCGAGCACTATGAAGCCCATGAACCTAGTAGACTCAACATTCGTGCCGATGACGTGGTGGCGCCCTTAAGCGAGGGCGGCACGCTGACGTTTGGAGAAAATGCCGCCGTCAGGGCGGCATTTTTGTGTCTATGGACCCCTGCACGGCTGGCATGTCTTCCGTCTCGCCCCGGGAGGTTGCCGGGTGGCAAACCACGAATCTCTGTTAATCATGCCAAGGAAATCAGGATCCTAACGCCATGTCCGTGCTGATGATCGACAATTACGACAGCTTCACCTTCAACGTCGTGCAGTACCTGGGCGAGCTCGGTGCCGAGGTGGTGACCCATCGCAACGATGCCATCACCGTGGAGGATATCGAGGCGCTGGCGCCCAGCCACCTGGTGATCTCGCCGGGCCCCTGCACGCCCAACGAGGCGGGCATCTCCATGGCGGCGATCCGCCACTTCGCCGGGCGTCTGCCGATCCTCGGCATCTGCCTGGGCCATCAGGCCATCGGCCAGGTGTTCGGTGGCGACGTCTGTCGCGCGCCCCAGGTGATGCACGGCAAGACCTCGCGCATCCGCCACGTGGGCGAGGGCGTTTTCGCCGGCCTCGAGGATCCGCTGGAGGTCACCCGCTATCACTCCCTGGTGGTGGGGCGCGACGGCCTGCCGGACTGCCTGGAAGTCACCGCCTGGACCGATGAGGGTGACGTGACGCCGGGGCTGATCATGGGCATGCGTCATCGCGAGCTCGACATCGAAGGCGTCCAGTTTCACCCCGAATCGATCCTCACCCGCCAGGGCCACGAGCTCCTGGCCAACTTTCTCGAGCGTCGCTGAATCGCCGCCACAGTCAAAGGAGAAGACGGCCATGCAGATGCGAGAAGCCCTCGGTGCCCTGATGCGCCACGAGTCGCTTTGTTTCGAGCAGACCCACGCGCTGATGAGCGCCATCATGACCGGGGAGGCCAGCGATGCCCAGGTCGCCGCCTTCCTGATGGGCATGGCGATGAAAGGCGAGACGCCGGAGGAGATCAGCGCCGCCGCCCAGGTGATGCGCGAGCTGATGACGCCGGTGACGCTCGATGCCGAGAACGTGGTCGACATCGTTGGTACCGGCGGCGACGGGGCCAGCCTGTTCAATGTCTCCACCGCCTCGAGTTTCGTGGCCGCCGCCGCCGGGGCGCATGTGGCCAAGCACGGCAACCGTGGTGTGTCGTCCTCCTCGGGCAGCGCCGATCTGTTCGCGGTGGCCGGCATCGGCCTCGACCTGGACGCCGAACAGGTGGCGCGTTGCATCGAGGAGGTCGGCGTTGGGTTCATGTTCGCGCCCAACCATCACCCCGCCATGCGCCATGCGATCGACGCGCGTCGCGAGATGGGCGTGCGTACGTTGTTCAACATCCTCGGGCCGCTGACCAATCCGGCCGGCGCGCCGAACCAGCTGCTCGGTGTTTACGCCTTCGAGCTGATGCCGCTGATGGCCGAGGTGCTCAAACGCCTGGGCAGCCGCCACGTGCTGGTGGTATGTGCCGAGGACGGGCTCGACGAGATCTCGCTGGCCGCGCCGACCCGGGTCACCGAGCTCAAGGACGGCGAGATCAGCGAGTACACCATCGCTCCCGAGGACTTCGGCATCGCGCGCCAGGGCCTTGAAGCGCTCAAGGTGAAGACCGCCGAGGACAGCCTTCGCCTGGTCGAGCAGGCGCTGATCGGCGAGGGGCCGGCGGCGGACATCGTGGCGCTCAACGCCGGCGCGGCGCTGTATGCCGCGGAAGTCGCCGATACTCTCAAGGAAGGCGTGGCCCTGGCGCAGGATGCCCAGGACTGCCAGCTGGCCCGCGAGAAGCTCCGGGAGCTGGCCAACTTCACCCGTGTCTTCGCCCAGTAGCCCCTGATCAGGACTTCCCACATGACCGCCGCTGCCGATACCCCGACTATCCTGACCCGTATTCTGGCCCGCAAGGACGCCGAGGTCGCCGAGCGCCGGCGGGCCGTGTCCGAGGCCGAACTCTTGCGCCTGGCGGGCCTGCAGTCCGCCCCACGGGGCTTCGTCGCCGCCCTCGACGCGCGTATCCGTGACGGCGACCCGGGCGTGATCGCCGAGATCAAGAAGGCCTCGCCCTCCAAGGGCGTGATCCGCGAAGACTTTCGTCCGGCGGAGATCGCCGCCGACTATGCCGCGGGCGGGGCGGCCTGCCTATCGGTGCTGACCGACGCCGACTTCTTCCAGGGCCATGAGGACTTCCTGATCGACGCCCGAGAGGCCTGCCGGCTGCCGGTGATCCGCAAGGACTTCATCACCCACGGTTATCAGGTCAGCGAGGCCCGGGCCATCGGTGCCGACTGCATCCTGTTGATCGTCGCGGCGCTGGATGACGCCCGGCTGGCGGACCTGCATCGTCAGGCCACCGAGCTCGGCATGGATGTGCTGGTCGAGGTTCACGATGCCGCCGAACTGGAGCGTGCCCTGGCGCTGGATCTCACGCTGGTCGGCATCAACAATCGCGACCTGCATACCTTCGCGACGCGTCTCGAGACCACGCTGGATCTGCTGCCGCGGATCCCCGCCGCCGTCACCGTGATCACCGAATCCGGTATCCATGATCGCGACGACGTGCTGCGCATGCGTGAGCATGATGTCCACGGTTTCCTGGTGGGCGAGGCCTTCATGCGCCGCGAGATGCCCGGTGAGGCCCTGCGGGAGCTGTTCTTCTAGTCTCCCGCATCTGCCAGGCGTGACGGAGGCTCGTGCATGACACGGCGCCCCGGCGAGCGATCGCCGGGGCGCCGTCGTTGTCGGGCAGGTCGCCGCCGCTTCAGGCGCGATGCCGGGCCAGGGTGGCCGAGGGCGACTCGCCGAACAGCCGGCGGTAGTCGCGGGAAAACTGCCCCAGGTGATAGAAGCCCCAGTCGCCGGCGACCTGGCCCACCATGGTGCCGACACCAGGCTCGCACAGGTGGCGCCGCACCCGGTTGAGGCGCGTCAGGCGCAGGAACTGGATGGGGCTCACGCCGAGGATGCTGGTGAAACTGTAGCGCAGGGTGCGCTGGCTGACGTGGGTGATCCGACATAGCTCGTCAAGGCTCACCGGCAGCGCCGCGCCGTTCTCCAGGTGCGCCCGCACACGATCCACCACCCGACGGCGATGGCGATAGCTGGGCGGGCATTCGGTATTGGGGGTCTCCTCGCGCAGGATCTCCTGTAGCGCCAGGCCGAGGATGTCCTGGTGGACCCGGGGCTCGAACCGCGCATCGTGCATGCCCAGCAGGCGCTCGATCAGGAAGGTCGTCGCCTGGCGCGTCGGACGCGGCAGCCGCAGGCGCGTCAGCCGCTCCGGGCCGGCGTCGAGCAGTGGGCGGGCAGCCTCGCCGGCCGCTCGAGCCAGCCATGAGCGGTCGACCACCAACCCGTAGATGCCGAAGGCATCGGGTGTGACCAGCTCGAAATTGTGCCCGCCGGGCTGGCACATGATGTCTTGTTCTCCGACCCGGTGGCCGTTGATGCGGCAGCCACGCTCGTCGACCGGGATCCCCAGCCACAGCGAGTCAGGCCAGACATTGCACTGCTGGCCCAAGGCATGACTGGTGTATTCCTTGAATACTTGCATCTCGGGCAGATGGACCTCGTCGATGCGCCCGTAGAAACCGCCCTGACTGAACTGGTCGTATTCCTGGGACCAATCGGTCAGGTTATGTGCATGCTGATTGGCATCCCAGGCCTCCCACATGCACTTCCTTGGTGCGTTCTCGACGGCTCGAGTCGTCTGTGGCACGTGACGTGACTCCTCCTCCCTGGATGCTCGACGGCGTTAGTGGGAGGCAAGTTGTTGTTATTGATGGTCTCGCTGGTTTTGCCGGAAAACGATAACGCCGTTCGTGGCGTCCTCGTTATTCTGCCATGACGTACTATTCGTTGCGTACCGACGCCTCGGGCGATCGGAGCGCTCGACCAGGAGACGAGCATGGTCAAAGCCTATCACCATACGCTGGGCAGCCGGCACTACCGCTTCGCGAGCCTCGCCGAACTGATGGCCAAGGCCACGCCGTCGCGCTCCGGGGACCGCCTGGCCGGCGTCATCGCCGAGTCGGCCGAGGAGCGAGTCGTGGCCCAGATGGCGTTGGCGGAGCTGCCTCTGACAACCTTCCTCGAGGATCATCTGGTGCCTTACCGCGAGGACGAGATCACTCGCCTGATCATCGACACCCATGATGCCGGCGCCTTCGCCTCGATCCGCCACCTGACGGTCGGTGACTTTCGCAACTGGTTGCTCAGCGACCTCGCCAGCCCCGAGGTGATCGCTCGGGTGCGCGCCGGCATCACCCCGGAGATGGCCGCGGCGGTCAGCAAGATCATGCGCAACCAGGACCTGATCCTGGTGGCCAGCAAGTGCCGGGTGACCACCGCCTTTCGCAACACCATCGGCCTGCCGGGGCGCCTTGCGACTCGGTTGCAGCCCAATCACCCCACCGATGATGCGACCGGGATCGCCGCCAGCATCCTCGATGGCCTGCTGTACGGCAACGGCGACGCGGTGATCGGCATCAACCCCGCCACCGACAACGTCGCCCAGAGCATCAAGCTGATGACGTTGATGGACGAGGTGATCCAGAAGTACCGGATTCCGACCCAGTCCTGCGTGTTGACCCACGTCACCAACACCCTCGAGGCGATCGAGCAGGGGGCGCCGGTGGACCTGGTCTTCCAGTCGATCGGCGGCACCCAGGCGACCAATGAGAGCTTCGGTTTCGATCTCGCCACGCTGGCCGAGGCCCAGGACGCGGCTCGGAGCCTCAAGCGTGGCACGGTGGGTGACAACGTCATGTACTTCGAGACCGGGCAGGGCAGCTCGCTGTCCGCCAATGCCCACCATGGGCTCGACCAGCAGACCTGCGAGGCGCGCGCCTACGCCGTGGCCCGTCACTTCGATCCGCTGCTGGTCAATACCGTGGTCGGCTTCATCGGCCCCGAGTACCTGTTCGACGGCAAGCAGATCATCCGCGCCGGCCTGGAGGATCACTTCTGCGCCAAGCTACTCGGCGTGCCCATGGGCTGCGACATCTGTTACACCAACCACGCCGCTGCCGATCAGGACGACATGGACAACCTGCTGACCCTGCTGGGCACGGCGGGCTGTACCTTCATCATGGGCATCCCCGGCTCCGACGACATCATGCTCAACTACCAGACCACTTCCTTCCACGATGCGCTCTATGCGCGCCGGGTGCTCGACCTGTCACCGGCGCCGGAGTTCGAGCGTTGGCTGGACGAGATGGCGATCTTCGAGGATGTCGCCCGCCACCGGCCCAGCGGCCGGTTACCCGAGGCCTTCGCCCGCCCCCTGACCCGGCTGCCCGAAGGAGATGTCCGATGAGTGATCATCCACCCGACCACGGCGTGACCGATAACCCCTGGCAGCGGCTGCGCCAGTTCACCGCGGCGCGCATCGGCCTCGGCCGCGCCGGGACCAGCCTGCCTACCGCACACTCGCTGGACTTCCAGCTCGCCCATGCCCGGGCCCAGGACGCGGTCCATCTACCGTTAGAGGTCGAGGCCTTGTGCGGTGATCTCGCGGGGCTCGGCATCGGCGAGGGCGTACAGCGCCTGCACAGCCGCGCGGTCGATCGCTCGACCTACCTGCAGCGCCCGGACCTGGGGCGGCGCCTCGACGAGGCCTCCCGCAGGCGCCTGGTCGAGTCCGAAGACGCGCCGCGCCCCGCCGTCGACCTGGCCATCGCCGTAGTCGATGGGTTGTCGTCGCTGGCCGTACAGCAGAATGCGCCACCGTTTCTCGAGGCGCTGACGCGGCGGCTGGCCGAGGACGACTCGAGCTGGTCACTGGCGCCGCTCTCGGTGGTCGAGCAGGGCCGGGTGGCGATCGGCGACGAGATCGGTGAATGCCAAAACGCCCGGGCCGTGCTGGTGTTGATCGGCGAGCGTCCGGGGCTCAGCTCGCCGGACAGCCTCGGCCTCTACCTGACCTGGGCGCCGTGGGTCGGGCTCACCGATGCCGGGCGTAACTGCATCTCCAACGTGCGCCCGTCGGGCTTCGCCTTCGAGGAGGCCAGTCGGCGGCTGATGTACCTGCTGCGGGAATCCCGCGCCCGGGAGCTGTCCGGCGTGCGACTCAAGGACCGGACCCAGGACGATGTCATCGAGTCCTCGGTCGGCATGCGCAACTTCCTGACCTCGTAACACGCTTTCAGAATCGGCGGGCGCGGCTCCGCCATGCTCCATCGCGACCTCATAACAACAGTGCAAAGGTGACTCGATGAACGATGCGACCCTGGACCAGGAATACCTGGCCAAACGACAGCTGAAGAAGGGCAGCGCCGGCTGGTTGCTGCTGGCCGGACTCGGCGTGTCCTACGTGATCTCCGGCGATTTTGCCGGCTGGAACTTCGGCATCGCCGAAGCGGGGTGGGGCGGCTTCGTGATTGCCGCCGGCCTGATGGGGCTGATGTATTTCGCCCTGGTGCTGTCACTGGCCGAGATGTCGGCGGCCATTCCTGCCGCGGGGGGCGGCTATAGCTTCGCGCGTCAGGCCATGGGGCCGACCGGCGGCTATCTGACCGGTCTGGCGGTGCTGATCGAATACGCCCTGGCGCCGGCGGCCATCGTCATCTTCATCGGCGCCGCGGTGGAGGAGCTGCTGGGGATCAATGGCCCGCTGGTCTATGCGTTGTTCTATGCGGTATTCATCGGCATTCATCTGACCGGTGCCGGCGAGGCGCTCAAGGTGATGATGGTGATCAGCGGCCTGGCGGTATTCGCCATCCTGGCCACCGCCCTGGCGTTACTCGGGGCGTTCGATGCCAGCCGGTTGTTCGATATCGCGCCCACCGAGGCCGCCGGTGCCAGCGTCTTCCTGCCCTTCGGCTGGGCCGGGGTGTGGGCCGCGTTGCCCTTCGGCATGTGGCTGTTTCTGGCCGTGGAAGGCGTGCCACTGGCCGCCGAAGAGGCCAAGGATCCGGCCCGCGACGTGCCTCGCGGCATCATCGCGGCGGTGCTCTTCCTGCTGGTGACGGCGGTGCTGGTGGTGGTGCTGCTGGCCGGAGCGGCCGGTGCCGGTGCCATCGGGGCGAGCGGCGTGCCGCTGGTCGACGCGCTCAAGGCCGCCGATCACCCGACCCTGGCGACGCTGGTCAACGTGCTGGGACTGGCCGGCCTGATCGCCTCGTTCTTCTCGATCATTTACGGCTACAGCCGGCTGGTGTTTGCCCTGTCGCGAGCCGGTTATCTGCCCAGGGTGCTGTCGCTGACCAGTCGTCGCAAGGCACCGACCTGGGCGTTGGTGGTGCCCGGGGTATTCGGGTTTCTGGCCTCGTTGAGCGGTGAGGGTGACCTGCTGCTGGGCATGGCCGTGGTGGGCGCGACCGTGTCCTACGCGCTGATGGCGCTGAGCCATATCCTGTTGCGCGTGAGACGCCCCGAGCTGGCGCGCCCTTACAAGACCCCCGGTGGCGTTGTGACTTCCGGCCTGGCGTTGGTGCTGTCGCTGATCGCCCTGTCCGGCGTCTATGCCTTCGATCCACGGGCCTTCATCTATACCCTGGTGCTGTTCGTGATCGGGGCGGCCTATTACGCCTTCTACAGTCGCAACACCCTGGTGGCGAAGACCGCCGATGAGGAGTTCGCGCTGGTCGCCGCCGCCGAGAGTCGCCTCGATGCCGACGCTGGGCCGACTCTCGAGGCCACGACGCCCTGAAGGAAAGGCGCGTGCAGGGCATGAGATGATGCGACGGGGCCGCCAAGTGGCGGCCCCATCGCGTGGAGCACGGCCGGTGTCAGGCGGAGGGCGCGGTGGTGTGTTGCGAGTGCCGCGGAGAGTCGATGAAGACCAGGCTGATCAGGGTGTCACCGCGCTTGGGCGAGAGACTGCTCTCGGCGGTGCCCAGGCGCAGCCGCCCGGCGGGACCGATGCACATCATGGGCAGCCAGTGGCCGTGATGAGCCTGACGCAGGGTCTCCAGGCGGGTCTTGTCGTCGCAGCGTCGATGACGCACCTCGCCGCCTTCCGCGACCAGCCGTGACAGCTTGGCGAAGGTCACGTCGCGACCGAACAGCAGCGGCAGGTGCGCCAGCGCCTGCCCCTGGGGGCGATTGCCGCTGCGGCCCTCGTCGACGGCCAGGCGAAAGACCCGATCGCGTCCCAGCAGGTGCTCGAAGTGCAGTGCCGCCAGGTCGTTGAGTTCCCGATAGGGGGAAAGCGGCAGCAGGTAGCCGATGCCGCTGAGTTCCAGATGCTGGGCGGCGTGCTCGGAGAGCGGGTCGCCGTAGTAGGTGGTCAGGCCCTCCTGGCGGGCCAATTGGATGGCGTCCCAGTTGCTGTCGGCCAGCACCGTGGCGATGCCGGCCTCGCGCAGGGCACAGCCTACCTGGCGGGCCACGGGGTTGGCGCCGATGATCAGCACGCCGTTGGGCGTCGGGCGACGCACGTCGAGCCAGCGGGCGAGCGGGCGCGACAACAGGCTCTGGCTGACCACGGTGCTGATGATCACCAGGAAGGTGACCGGCACCAGCATCTCGGCGCCGGGTAGCCCCTCTTCCTCGAGGCGCAGGGCGAACAGCGAGGCCACCGCGGCGGCCACGATGCCGCGTGGCGAGATGAACGCCAGCAGCGCCTTCTCGCGCCAGCCCAGGCTGCTGCCCAGGGTACACAGCCACACGGCGAGCGGCCGGGCGATGGCCACCAGCACCAGCAGGAAGACCCAGGCCGGCCAGCTCAGCAGCGCGAGCTGTTCCACGGTGAGCCGCGCGGCGAGCAGCAGGAAGAGCCCCGAGATCAGCAGCACCGAGAGCGTTTCCTTGAACTCGATGATGGGCCGGGTCGGCACGCCGCGCATGTTGGCCATCCACACCCCCATGACCGTCACCGTCAGCAGCCCCGACTCGTGGAACAGCTGATTGGAGAGGGTGAACAGGGTCAGCATCAGCATCAGGGTGCCGAAGCTGTGCAGCTGGTGGGGCAGCCAGTGATGACGCAGCACCAGGCCCCAGCAGTAGCCACCGGCGATGCCGAGGCCGAAGCCGATCAGTGCCGTCTGGCCGAACAGCACCAGCGTGTGGGTGGCCGCCACGCCGCCCGATCCCAAGGCGACGAATTCGTAGACCAGCACCGCGCCGATGGCGCCCATGGGGTCGATCAGGATGCCCTCCCAGCGCAGGATCTGGGTCAGGTGCTCGCGGGCGCGCAGGGTCTGCAGCATCGGCAGGATCACCGTGGGGCCGGTGACCACCAACAACGCCCCCAGCACGCTGGCCATCTCCCAGGAAAGCCCCAACAGCAGGCGTGCCGCGATGGTGCCGATGACGCCGGTGATCAGCGCGCCCCAGGTCACCAGGCGTCGCACGGTTCGCCCGTGACCTCGCAGTTCGCGGAAGCTCAGGGTCAGGCTGCCCTCGAAGAGGATCACCGCCACCGCCAGCGAGACCAGCGGGAACAGCAGGTCGCCGAGCAGCGCATCGGGATCGAGCAGCCCCGTGGCCGGGCCGACGGCGATGCCGGCAACCAGCAGTGTGAGGATGGCGGGCAGCTTCAGCTGCCAGGCGAGCCATTGGCAGATCAGCGCCAGCAGGCCGATCATAGCCAGGTCGAAGCCGGCATGCTCCATGGTCGTTCGCTCTCTCGTCGAGGGGGGTAAAGGGCGCGCAGACTAGCGTCGCCGAGCACGACATGCAATCGATCGGCGCGATGAATCACGCCGATCGGGAGTCAACGTCGCACAAGCCCCGCTATAGGGGGCAAGCGAGCGGGACGTGTCGAAGCCGGGGCGGGCGTTGCGCAGTTGATGTGCCAGAGGGAGCGGCCGCCGCAGGCAGCCGCTCGGGCCATCACCCGACATCGAGCCGGCGCGGGCCGAGGGCACGGCGACTCGCGCGCCGTCAGGCCGAGCGTTTGAGCGCCTCGAGCAGCCCCTGCAATGGGTGAGGCAGCGTGGTATCCGAGAGCCGCTTGGCCTGGCTGCGGCAGGAGTAACCGCTGGCCAACAGCCGCCCGGCGTTGGCCGGGTCCTCGACCTTGGGCTGCCAGGACTGGGCGTAGATGGTCTTCGAGGTCTCGAGATTGCGTGCTTCGTGGCCATAGGTCCCGGACATGCCGCAGCAGCCCGTGGGCACCACCTCGAGTTCGAGCCCGAAGGCGGCGAACAGCCGCTGCCAGGCCTTGGGCGTGCCCGGAGCATTGGTCTTCTCGGTACAGTGGGCGAGCAGGCGATAGCTCGGATCGTCGAGGACCGGGACCTCGGGCCTGAGCGGTGAGGCCTCCTCGGCGAGCCGCGCGGTCAGCCATTCCGGCAGCAATTGCACCTCCGGCACGGCGTCCGCCCCCAGGGCCTTCACATACTCCTGGCGATAGGTCAGCGTCATCGCCGGGTCGATGCCGACCAGCGGCACCCCGAAGCCGGCAAGCGTCTTGAGCCGTGCGGCCTGCTTCTCGGCGGTGCGCGCGAAGGCACCGAGGAAGCCCTGGACGTGCAGCGGTTTGCCGTTGGGCGCGAAGGGCGCGACGAAGACCCGCACGTCGAGGCGGTCGAGCAGTTCGATCACGTCCATGACCAGTCGCGATTCGAAGTGGCTGGTGAAGGCATCCTGTACCAGCACCACGCTGCGAGCGCGCTGGGCGGCGGTGAGGCGCCCAAGTGTGGTCGGCGAGGCCTGGGGTATGCCCCAGGCCTCGAGTTGCTTGTCGAGCCGCGCACGGGACAGTCGCGGGCTGTCGACCATGCCCACGGGGCCGGCCAGCAGACGGCTGACCCAGCGGCTGTCCAGGGCGGCGTTGTAGAGTGGGGCGACGCGCGAGAGCACCGGCACCATGAATTCCAGCCCGCCGATCAGGTAGTCACGCAGCGGGCGCAGGTAGCGTCCGTGGTAGACCTCGAGGAACTGCGAGCGGAAGGCCGGCACGTTGACCTTCACCGGACACTGGCCGGCGCAGGACTTGCAGGCCAGGCAGCCCGCCATGGCGTCGTAGACCTCATGGGAGAAGTCATCCTCGCCGCGGCGCTTGGCCAGGGTGTTCCTGAGCTTGCCGGGGAAGGCCTTCAACGCGCCCCAGGTGCCACGGGCGTTGGTCTGCCTGGCTTCTTCGACCACGTCGACGCCGGCTTCGCCTTGCAGGCGCAGCCACTCGCGCATCAGGCTGGCGCGGCCCTTGGGCGATTGGATGCGCTGGCGGGTGGCCTTCCATGACGGGCACATGGCGTCGTCGGGGTCGTAGTTGTAGCAGGCGCCGTTGCCGTTGCAGTAGACGGCGTCGCCGTGGGCCTGCCAGACCCGCTCGTCGATCCGGCGATCCAACTGACCGCGGGTCGGCACGCCGTCGATGGCCAGCAGGCCCGGGTCGACCCATTTCACGGCCTGCTCGTCGTCGCTCGGTGTGGCCGGCTCGGAGGCGGAATCCTGGGCCTGGAGATAGGGTTCCGCCTCTTCGGGCGGGACAGGAGCCCTACCCGCGGTTTCGGGCGGGATAGAAAGCGGCGTGGCGATCTTGCCCGGATTCAGCTGGTTATGGGGATCGAAGGCGCCCTTGAGCCGCCGCAGGCTGGAGTAGAGCGGGCCGAAGAAGGCCGGGGCGTATTCCGAGCGCACGCCCTTGCCGTGCTCGCCCCACAACAGGCCGCCGTACTTCTGCGTCAGCGCGGCGACCTCGTCGGAGATCTCGCGGATCAGCGCCTCCTGGGCCGGGTCCTTCATGTCCAACGCCGGGCGCACGTGCAGCACGCCGGCATCGACGTGGCCGAACATGCCGTAGGCCAGGCCGCGGGCATCGAGCAGGGCGCGGAACTCGGCGATGTAGTCGGCCAGGTGCTCCGGCGGCACCGCGGTGTCCTCGACGAAGGGCAGCGGGCGCCGCTCACCCTGGATGTTGCCGAGCAGACCCACGGCTCGCTTGCGCATGGCGTAGACCCGCTGAATCTGGGGCCGTCCCTCCGCCAGGGTATAGCCCAGGCGCTCGACGCTGGCGTCCCGTTCGAGATGGCGGCAGAAGGCCGCGACCCGGGTGGCGAGGCGCTCGGGGTCGTCGTCGTTGAACTCGACCAGGTTGATGCCGTGGGTCGGCGTATCGCCTTCCGGGAAGAACTCGCCGACGTCATCCCACACGACATCCTGGCGGGCCAGGCCCAGCACCTTGTCGTCCACCGTCTCGATGGAGGTCGGGTGCGCCTGCGGCCGGTCGGGAGAAGCGCTGCCGCTGGACATGAGTGCCCGAGCGTCGCGCAGCGCATCCATGAAACCGGCGTAGCGCACGTTGACCAGGGTCGAGTGCCGGGGGATCGGCAGCACGTTGAGCACCGCCTCGCCGGTGAAGGCCAGCGAGCCCTCGGCGCCGCACAGCACGCTGTTGAGGTCGAACCTGCCGTCCGCCGTCCTCAAGTGTGCGAGATCGTAGCCGGTCAGGCAGCGGTTGAGCGGCGGGAAGGTCTCGCGGATGCGCTCACGCTCGCTGTCGATGATCTCGCGGGCCATGCGATGTACCCGCCCCACGGCGTCGTCGCGCTCGCACAGCGTCTCGAGTTCTTCGTCGTCGACCGGACGGGTGATCAGGCGCTCGCCGCCGAGCAGCACGCTCGAGAGCTCGAGCACGTGGTCGCGGGTCTTGCCGTATTCGCAGCTACCCTGGCCGCTGGCATCGGTGGCGATCATGCCGCCGATAGTGGCGCGGTTGGAGGTCGAGAGCTCCGGGGCGAAGAACAACCCATGGGGCTTGAGCGCGGCGTTGAGCTGGTCCTTGACCACGCCGGCCTGGACACGCACCCGGCGCGCCTCGACGTCGATATCGAGGATGGCGTTCATGTGCTTGGAGACATCCACCACCAGGCCATCGGTGAGCGACTGGCCGTTGGTGCCGGTGCCGCCGCCGCGCGGGGCGAGCGCCACATGACGGAAGTCGTCACGCCCGGCCAGTCGGGCCAGGCGCTCGAGGTCGGCCATGCCCTTGGGATAGATCACCGCCTGGGGCAGGCGCTGGTAGATCGAGTTGTCGGTGGCCAGCACCGTGCGGTTGGCGTAGTCCGGGGCGATCTCGCCCTCGAAGCCGGCATCGGCCAGGGCCTCGAGGAAGGGCAAGTAAGGGGCGTCGGAGCGCGAATGAGCGCTGGCGCGCCGCGTGTCCAGTCTGGCGATCATGGCGTTTTAGGTCGCTGTCGCTGCCGCGAAGGGCATAGGGAAGAAGGAAGACCCCTACTGTACCGCGACACGTCGCGACGCGCATCCTGGCGCGTGGCGCCGGGGCGGGCTTTTGCCTACAATGGCCGCCTTGCGTTTGTTGATATCACCGACTGCGACGGACCGGAATTCCATGCTCGATCCCAAACTGCTGCGTGGCGACCTCGAGATGGTCGCCCAACGACTGGCCACCCGGGGCTTCGCCCTCGATACCGCACGGCTCGCCGAGCTCGAATCCCGCCGCCGGGAGCTTCAGGCCGAGACCGAGCGCCTGCAGAACGAGCGCAACACCCGGTCCAAGGCGATCGGCAAGGCCAAGGCCGCCGGCGAGGATATCCAGCCGCTGCTCGACGAGGTCAGCGACCTGGGCGAGCGCCTGGATGCCGCCAAGGCGAGCCTCGCCACGGTGCAAGCCGAGTGGGACGAGCAGGTCGGCGGCCTGCCGAACCTGCCCCACGAGAGCGCTCCAGAAGGCCAGAGCGAGGCAGACAACGTCGAGCTGCACCGCTGGGGTTCGCCGCGCCGCTTCGACTTCGAGGTGCGCGACCACGTCGACCTGGGAGCGAGTACCGGCCAGCTCGACTTCGACCTGGCGACCAAGTTGACCGGTGCCCGCTTCGCCGTGATGCGCGGTACCATCGCGCGGCTGCATCGTGCGTTGACCCAGTTCATGCTCGACAAGCAGACCCTCGAGCATGGCTACGAGGAATGCTATGTCCCCTACATGGTCAACGATGACTCGTTGTACGGGACCGGCCAATTGCCCAAGTTCGGCGAGGACCTGTTCCGCCTGGAAGACGAGCGCGGTTATCGCCTGATTCCTACCGCCGAGGTGCCGCTGACCAACTTCGCCCGCGACGAGATCCTCGAGTACCGGCAGCTGCCGATGCGCCTCACCGCGCATACGCCGTGCTTTCGCAGCGAGGCTGGCTCCCATGGTCGCGATACCCGTGGCATGATCCGCCAGCACCAGTTCGACAAGGTCGAGATGGTACAGCTGGTCGACCCGGCCACCAGCTACACGGCCCTGGAGGAGATGCGCGGCCATGCCGAGGCGCTGCTCCAGGCCCTCGACTTGCCGTACCGGGTGGTGACCCTGTGCACCGGCGACATGGGTTTCGGTGCCACCAAGACCTATGACCTCGAGGTGTGGTTGCCGAGCCAGGACACCTACCGGGAGATCTCTTCGATCTCCAACTGCGAGGACTTCCAGGCGCGTCGCATGCAGGCGCGCTTCCGGCACCCCGACGAGAAGAAGCCACAGCTGCTGCACACCCTCAATGGGTCCGGTCTGGCCGTGGGGCGCTGCCTGATCGCGGTGATGGAGAATCACCAGAACGCCGATGGCTCGATCACGGTGCCCGAGGCGCTGCGCCCCTACATGGGCGGTGTCGAGACCGTGAACGTCTGATCGGGCTTCGCCCGGCAGCTAGACGTTTGGAGAGCGGCGCTTCGCGCCTGGAAGCTGGACGAAAAAAACGACCCCACCGGTGTTGCCGGTGGGGTCGCGTCGTTCAGGAAGAGGGGAAGCGACGCTTCACTCCTCACGCTTCTTCCCTTCGATCTTCCAGCCGACGCTGACCGCGGCGTCGATGGAGATAGTGCCAGGACGATATTCGCTGGCGCCGCCGCTCTCCGGTGCATCGGCACTCATCGCCATTCTGCGCGGCTGGAAGACCGGCGCCTGATTCTCGCTGACCGTCATCACGTCGCCGAGCTCGACATCGAGGTTCTCGGCCATCAGCTCGGCCTTGTGCCGGGCGCGCTGCAGGGCCTTGCTCAGCGCCTCGTCGCTGGCCGCATCGCGGTCGGCGAGGTCGTAGGTGACGCCGTCCAGGGAATCGACGCCGGCCTCGGTCAGGGCGTCGAGAATCGTCGGCAGTCGATCCAGTTCGCTGATCTCGACTTCGAACGGGCGCTCGAGGCGCGTGCGTGACAGCGTCTTGGTCTCGCCTTCCTGCTCACTGGGTTCGCGCAGCCGCTCGGGTTGTACGCGCAGTGAACCGGCGCTGATGGCGTCGCGCTCGACGCCCGCGGCCTCGAGGGTCTGGATCAGCGTGGCGGCGCGTTCCTCGAGGCGGGCGCGTGCCTTGCCGAGGGCTTCATCGTCGCCGCCGCTGGCGTCGCGCTGGGCGATGGCCGGCGTGCGCTCCCATAGCCGAGCGTTGAGCGTGGCCTGATCCGGCACCACGTCGATCTCGGCGCGGGCCTGGACATCGAGGCGATGCGGGTCGGGCTGGCCATTGGCGGTGGCGGCCATCGGCAAGGACGCGAGCGCTAGGGCGAGCAGACCGCCTGGTAGGCGGCTGCAAGGGTGGGTGAGGCGCATGAGGATTTCCTTGTCAGTGATGGGTGTGTTGGCTTGGAACCATGGACGCCCGTCGGGTTCCTGCCGGCCGGCCGTTTTCACCGAGCTTGCACGTTGGTGATGTGCCGGCGCGTTGTGCCTCGGGCGACCAGGCGTCATGATGGCGGTCCTTTCATCGACGGAGGGGCGTCATGGCGGCACCCGAAGACGACACCCAGAGCAGTATCCCCCTCAATCTGACGCTGGCGCTGGCGGCGCTGGTGGTGATCGTCGCCGGGATGCGACTCGGCGCCAGCCTGCTGGTGCCGTTGCTGCTGTCGCTGTTCATCGCGGTGGTCTGTACCGCTCCGGTGCATTGGCTGCATCGTCTGGGGCTCGGGTTGCGGCTCTCGGTGTGGCTGACGCTGGTGGTGATCGGCGGTCTGATCTCGCTGTTGGGGCTGCTGCTGGTCAACAGCTTCGGCACCTTCGTCGAAGCCCTGCCGGGCATCGAACAGAAACTCTACCAGTATTACCTCGGCCTGCTCGACCGGCTCTCGAGCCTGGGGCTTGCCATCGACACCGAGCGTCTGGCCGATCTGTTGGACTCCGAGCAATTCGGCGGCTGGATCCCTGCGCTGCTTGGTCAGGTCGGCAACCTAATGATGCAGAGCGTGGTGGTGGCCCTGCTGGTGATGTTCCTGTTGTTCGAGACCCTCAACTTCCGCGACAAGTTGTCCCGGGCGCTGGCTAACCCGGCGCCTAGCCTGCGTCGCTTCAGCGAGTTCAGCCTGACGCTGAAGCGTTATCTGGCGGTGAAGACGATGATCAGCCTGGTCACCGGGGCGCTGATCTGGGTGGTGTGCAAGATCGTCGGGGTCGAGTTCCCGCTGCTATGGGCGGTGCTGGCCTTCGCCCTCAACTTTATCCCCAACATCGGCTCGGCCATCGCGGCGGTGCCACCGGTATTGCTGCTGGTGGTGTCGCCCGATGGCGGGCTGTTCAAGATGGTGGTGCTTAGTGGCGCCTACCTGGGGGTGAACTTCGTGCTCGGCAACCTGATCGAGCCGCGGGTCATGGGGCGGGCGCTGGGGCTCTCCACCTGCGTCGCCTTCCTGTCGCTGGTGGTGTGGGGCTGGATCTTCGGGGTGGTGGGCATGCTGTTGTCGGTGGTGCTGACCATGACCCTGAAGATCGCCTTGGACAGCCACCCCCAGACGCGCTGGATCGCTCATCTGCTGGGCTCGGGCAGTTCCCCCATCGAGACTGCCGCCCGGCCGCCTTCGGCGCGCGACAAGCAAGCGGTCGACTGATGCCCCAAACGACGACGCCCCGGTGGTAGCACCGGGGCGTCGTGGTGGCCTCAGCCTGCGTTCGGTCGATCAGGCGTTCTGGTCGATGAACTGGGTCAGCTGCGACTTGGACTGAGCGCCGACCAGCGAGGCGACCTTGGCGCCGGACTTGAACAGCATCACGGTGGGGACACCGCGCACGCCCTGTTCGGCGGCGATTTCCGGTGCGTCATCGACGTTGATGCTGACGATCTTGAGGCTGCCATCGCGTTCCGCGGCGACCTCGTCGACCACCGGTGCCATGACCTTGCAGGGGCCGCACCAGGGCGCCCAGAACTTCAGCAGCACCGGGCTGTCGGCGTTGAGCACTTCCTGCTCGAAGTTGGCATTGGTGACATCGACGTTGTTGGCCATGGGGATTCTCCAGTTACGGCATTACGAGTCATGCGCGGATGGTCGGGCATGCTAGGTGGCTCGATGTTAGCGGTCGGTCAGGATGCTGGCAAATCCCGCGTCGCGCGGCGGCGTCACGGCGGCGGGCGTGTGTCGCGCGCCTTCATATGCTATAAAGAAATTATGAGTTATTTTTTTATTTCACAATGGTCTTTTGATGGCCGGGCGAACCAGGGGGAGAGGCGCTCATGAAGCTCCAGCAACTGCGATACATCTGGGAGGTCTCGCGCCATAACCTCAATGTCTCGGCGACCGCCCAGAGCCTCTTTACGTCCCAGCCGGGCATCTCCAAGCAGATTCGCCTGCTCGAGGACGAGCTGGGCGTCGAGATATTCGCCCGCAGCGGCAAGCATCTGACCCGGGTGACGCCGGGAGGGGAGGCGATCATCGAGCTGGCCGGCCAGGTGCTGCGCCTCACCGAGAATATCAAGCATGTGGCGCAGGAGCATAGCGACGAGCGCCGTGGCAACCTGTCCATCGCCACCACCCATACCCAGGCGCGCTATGCGTTGCCGCCGGTGATCCGTGAGTTCACCCGCCAGTATCCCGATGTGGCCCTGCACATGCAGCAGGGCACCCCCAAGCAGATCGCCCAGATGGTCAGCGAGGGGCAGGCGGACTTCGCCATCTGTACCGAGTCCCTGGAGCTGTTCAACGACCTGGTGCTGTTGCCCTGCTATCGCTGGAATCGCTGCCTGCTGGTGCCCCGCGACCATCCCCTGGCGGAGCAGGAGTCGCTGACCCTGGAGGCGTTGGCCGAGTATCCGTTGGTCACCTATGTGTTCGGTTTCACCGGCCGCTCACAGCTCGACGATGCCTTCCGCGCCGAGGGGCTGACGCCCAATGTGGTGCTGACCGCGGCCGACGCCGATGTCATCAAGACCTACGTGCGGCTGGGCATGGGCGTCGGCATCGTCGCCCACATGGCCGTGGACCCGGTGCTGGACGATGACCTGGTCGCGCTGGACGCCAGCCACCTGTTCGAGAGCTCCACCACCAAGATCGCCATCCGCCGTGGCACCTTCATGCGCAGTTTCATGTATGACTTCCTGCAGGGCTTCGCCGGCCACCTGGAGCGTGAGCTGGTAGATGCCGCCCTGGCCGCGGGGCCGCGTCACGAGCAGGCGCTGTTCGACGAGGTCGAACTGCCGGTGCGCTGACGTTCGGTACGGCGTGCGCCGTCCACCGCCGATTCTACCGGCGCCCGTGCATGACGCACGGGCGCCGGTGTGCGTTCGGGGGCTCAGTGCTGCAGGTGCAGGCCGCACTCGCGTTTCTCTTCCACCTTGGTGGGGTCGAAGTAGTCGAACTCGTTGGGCAGGCCGTGGGCCTGCAGATACTGATACATGTCCCGGGCGCTCCAGTGCAGCAGCGGGGCGACCTTCAGCAGTCCATCGGCGTTACGGCTCACCGGCAGCATCTGGGCGCGTTCCGGGGTGTCCTCGGCGCGCAGCGCGGTGAACCACACATCCGGCGCCATCTCGCGAAGGGCACGCTGGAAGGGCTCGAGCTTGACCTCTTCGGTGAAGGCCGCATGACGCGGGTCATCGACCCCGGGCATGGCGCCGTCGACGGCTTCTCGATGGGCCCGGGTGCGGCGCGGGATGTAGCGGATCAGGTTGAGGCCGAGTCGTTCCACCACGGCATCGGCGAAGCGATAGGTGGCCTCGGTGTTGTAGCCGTGATCCATCCATACCACCGGAATATCCGGCCGCACGCGGCTGATCATATGCAGGAGCACCGCCTCGAAGGGGCGGAAGTTGGTGGTGAGAATCGGCCGGCTGCCTTGTGCCAGCGCCCAGCAGACCAGGGCTTCGGGGTCCTGGCCCAGGTCGCGATTGATGGCGTCGAGTTGCGGCTCCATGAGCGCCTCCCAGGATGATGGTGTCGCGGTGAGGCTACCCTAGCAGAGCCGCCATGAGCGGCCCCAATATCGTTTCCTTGGCCTTTTATGCCTTAAAGGCTTAAAGGGGGTCGCCATTTATATCCGTGAGGCGCTTTCGTCGGGGCCGCTCAGCGCGGCCATCAGGTGGCGGATCTTGTCGAGGGTCTCGGCGTATTCCGCCTCGCCCTGGGAGTCCGCCACCAGACCGCCGCCGCCCCACAGGTGTAGCCGGCCGCGGTCGGCCACGGCGGTGCGGATGGCGATGGAGGTATCCATGTGGCCGCGGACGTCGACATAGCCGAGGCTGCCGCAATAGGCGCTGCGCGCCGAGGGCTCGAGCTCGTCGATGATCTGCATGGCTCGCACCTTGGGGGCACCGGTGATCGAGCCGCCGGGGAAGGCGGCGGCCAGCAGCTCGAGTGGTGAGCGTCGGTCGGCCAGCTCGCCGGTCACCACGCTGACCAGATGATGCACATTGGCGTAGCTCTCCAGCCCGCACAGCTGCGGCACGCGTACCGTTCCGGGGCGGCATACCCGGCCCAGGTCGTTACGCAGCAGGTCGACGATCATCACGTTTTCGGCGCGGTCCTTGACGCTCGCGGTGAGTGCCTCGGCCAGCCGGTGGTCCTCGTCGGGTGTGGCGCCGCGCGGGCGGGTGCCCTTGATCGGCCAGGCTTCTACCTGGCCGTCGGCACACTTGAGGAAGCGCTCCGGCGACAGCGACAGGAGCGCTTGATCGCCCCAAGAGAGAAAGCCGGAGAAGGGCGTGGGGGTGGCCCGGCGCAGGCGGCGGTAGGCCGCCCACAGATCGCCCTCGAAGGGGGCGCTGAAGCGCTGCGCGAGGTTGATCTGATAGCAGTCGCCAGCGCGGATGTAGCGCTGCACGGCGTCGAAGCGGGCCAGGTAGTCGTCGCGGCTCATCTCCGCGGTGAACTCGCCTTGCAGGCGGAAATCGTCGCCGTCCTCGTCGCCGGCGTCTGTCAGCCAGCCCAATACCTGCGCGCGGCGCTCCGGGCTTGCCACCAGCCAAGCCTCCTGGCGCTGGTGATCCTGAATCAACGCCCAGTCATAGAGGCCGACCCGGCTGGCCGGCAGCCCGGTCGCCGGTGGGGCCCGACCGGCAATCGGCTCGAGATGTCGCCCCAGGTCGTAGCTCCAGTAGCCGATCAGCCCGCCCAGGAAGGGCAGTTCGCTGTCGGGCACCGCGCTCGGCAGCCGTGCCAGCAGCGCCTGCTGGGCGGCGAAGGGGGACATGTCCGACGGCAGGGTGGTATCGCCCCGGCAACGGCCCGCGGCGTCGATCTCCAGCTCGCTCAGCGGGTCGCAGGCGAGGATGTCGTAGCGGCCGCCCGGCGCGGCCGGCCGACCGCTGTCGAGCAGCACGGCGCCCGGGCGATGGCGCAGGGCGGCGAAAGACGCCAGGGGCGAATCTCGATAGGGGTAGGGGGTGATCTCGAGTGGTGATGTCATCGCTAGCGTTTCCCTCAACAGGCGGCACATTCTAGGCGCCATGGCGGGCTTTGTCCCGCCGTTGGGGTGACGGATGGCGACGCCTCGTCAACGCAGCCGCTGGGCGGGTCATGCTCATCCTGTCGGGCGCTTGGTTGTTTACAACCAAAGGGGGAGAAGTGCGACCCTATCGCGTATTGACCCCCGAGACGGCACTGTCTAGAGTGCCTACATCCCTTAATTGTCGACAATCAACATGACTGACGCCCAGACAACCGCGGCCCACACGCCCGAGGCTCGCACCCTGGCGGAGCGGGTCTTCCAGCAGCTGCAGGATGCCATCGTGCGTGGCGAGCTGCCGCCCGGCAGCAAGATCACCGAACCCGGCCTGTCGCGTACCTATGGCATCTCTCGCGGACCGCTGCGCGAGGCCATGCGGCGCCTCGAGGCGCACCGCCTGATCGAACGAGTGCCGCATGTAGGAGCACGAGTGGTGAAGCTGACGATCCAGGAGCTGCTCGAGCTGTTCGATGTGCGTGAGGCCCTGGAAAGCATGTCGGCACGGATCGCCGCCGAACACATGACGGCCGAGGAAATCGCCGGGTTGCGCGAGGTGCTGGCGCTCCACGAGCGGCAGAGCGACCTGAGCCGCGGCGAGGCCTATTACCAGCGCGAGGGTGATCTGGATTTTCACTACCGCATCGTCCAGGGAAGCCACAACAAGATGCTGATGGGCATGCTGTGCGATGACCTTTATTACCTGGTGCGGCTGTATCGCACCCAGTTCAGCGCCAGCGGCTCGCGGCCTCAGCGGGCGTTCGTCGAGCATCACCGCATCGTCGATGCCATCGAGGCAGGCGATGCCGAACTCGCCGAACTGCTGATGCGCCGACACGTCAGCGCCTCGCGGGAGAACGTCGTCGAGCGCTACGCCGCCGTCCTCGACCAGGAACAGGCGATGACCCCGTGACGAGCCGCGCCCACCGAGACAGGAGACTCCCATGACCCAAGCGACACCCGGCGCCCGTTTCCGCGCCGCCCTCGAGGCCAACCGTCCGTTGCCGATCGTCGGCACGGTCAACGCCTATACCGCGATGATGGCCGAGCGGGTTGGCCATCAGGCGATCTACCTGTCCGGCGGCGGCGTGGCCAACGCCTCGTTCGGCCTGCCGGACCTGGGCATGACCACCATGAACGATGTCGTCGAGGATGCGCATCGCATCTGTGGCGCCACCGACGTGCCGCTGCTGGTGGACATCGACACCGGCTGGGGCGGTGCCTTCAACATCGCCCGCACCGTCAAGGAGATGCAGCGCGCCGGCGTGGCCGCCGTGCACCTGGAGGATCAGGTGGCCCAGAAGCGTTGCGGGCATCGGCCCAACAAGGCGATCGTCTCCCAGCAGGAGATGGTCGATCGCATCAAGGCCGCCGCCGACGCGCGCCTCGACCCGGACTTCACCCTGATCGCGCGCACCGATGCCTTCCAGAAGGAGGGGCTCGAGGCCGCCATCGAGCGAGCCAACGCCTGCCTGGAGGCGGGTGCCGATGCCATATTCGCCGAGGCGGTGCAGTCGCTGGACGACTACCGCGCCTTCTGCGAACGCCTCGACGCGCCGATACTCGCCAACATCACCGAGTTCGGTGCCACGCCGTTGTTCACCCAGGCCGAACTCGCCGAGGTCGGCTGCCGCATGGTGCTCTACCCATTGTCCGCCTTCCGCGCCATGAATGCCGCGGCACTCAGGGTCTATCAGAGCATCCACGACCAGGGTCACCAGCACGACGTGGTGGACCAGATGCAGACCCGCGAGGAGCTCTACGACTTCCTCAACTACCACGACTTCGAGCGCAAGCTCGATGCCCTGTTCGTCGAGCAGGGCGAGGGCCAGTAAACGTTCCCCTCATGACAAGATAACGCCAAGCGATGCATAAGGAGAGACGACCATGGCAGACAAACCGATCGGCGGTGCCGGCCTGCGAGGCCAGAGTGCCGGTGCCACCGCCCTGTGTACCGTCGGCAAGAGCGGCGCCGGCCTGACCTATCGTGGTTTCGATATCCAGGTGCTGGCCGACAAGGCGAAGTTCGAGGAAGTCGCCTATCTGCTGCTCAAGGGAAAGCTACCCAACCAGGCCGAGCTCGATGCCTACATCGCCAAGCTCAAGGGGTTGCGGGGCCTGCCGTCGGCGCTGAAGACCGTGCTCGAGCAGATCCCCGCCGATGCCCACCCCATGGACGTGATGCGCACCGGCGCCTCGATGCTCGGCAACCTCGAGACCGAGGAAGGCTTCGCGGCGCAGCAAGACGTCGCCGACCGCCTGCTGGCGGCGCTGCCTTCGATCATCTGCTACTGGTATCGCTTCAGCCACGATGGCGTACGCCTCGAGACCGAGACCGACGACGCCTCGGTGGGCGGGCATTTCCTGCACCTGCTGCACGGCGAGCCAGCCTCCGAGCTGCACGCCCGGGTGATGAACGTCTCGCTGATCCTCTACGCCGAGCACGAGTTCAATGCCTCGACCTTCACCGCCCGGGTCTGTGCCTCGACGCTCTCCGACCAGCATTCCTGCGTGACCGGGGCCATCGGCTCGTTGCGCGGCCCCTTGCATGGCGGCGCCAACGAGGCGGCCATGGCGATGATCGAGAACTGGCAGTCGCCGGACGAGGCCGAGCAAGGGATCCTCGGCATGCTCGAGCGTAAGGACAAGATCATGGGCTTCGGGCATGCCGTCTACCGTGAGTCCGATCCGCGCAACGCGATCATCAAGAAGTGGGCCAAGGAACTCGCCGCGGACACGGGCGACAGCGTGCTCTACCCGGTGTCCGAGCGCGTCGAGGCGGTCATGTGGCGCGAGAAGAAGCTGTTCTGCAACGCCGACTTCTTCCATGCCTGCGCCTATCACTTCATGGGCCTTCCTACCAAGCTGTTCACCCCGATCTTCGTGATGTCTCGGGTCACCGGCTGGTGTGCCCACGTCTTCGAGCAGCGTGAGAACAACCGCATCATCCGACCGAGCGCCGACTATACCGGGCCAGAGCATAGCGAGTGGGTGCCGATCGAGGAGCGCGATTGACGCTCCGGCTCGATGCCCCGGCATGAGAGTCGCCGGGGACACGCCTACGCGAGGGCACCGTCAACCGATCCTTTGGCGCGACCGGCGCCATCCACGGTGTAGCGCCCTCGCTTCGTCTTGCCTCCGGCGAGATCACCTCCGCCGTTGCCTCTTCCCCTGTCCACGACCCGATCCGAGGGTGGCCACGCCATGAATACCGATTACCGCAAGCCCCTTCCCGGCACCGAGCTGGACTACTTCGATACCCGCGAGGCGGTCGAGGCGATCCGCCCCGGCGCCTTCGAGACGTTGACCTATACCGCCCGGGTGCTGGCCGAGCAATTGGTGCGCCGCTGCGAGCCGAGCCTGCGCGATGCCGCCCTCGAGCAGATCATCGACGGGAAGCGTGACCTGGATTTCCCCTGGTATCCGGCCCGTGTGGTCTGCCACGACATCCTCGGCCAGACGGCGTTGGTCGACCTGGCTGGCCTGCGTGATGCCATCGCCGAGCGTGGTGGTGACCCGGCGAGGGTCAATCCAAAGGTGCCGACCCAGCTGATCGTCGATCACTCCCTGGCCGTCGAACACGCCGGCTTCGAGTCCGATGCCTTCGACAAGAATCGTGCGGTGGAGGATCGTCGCAACGAGGATCGCTTCCATTTCATCGAGTGGACCAAGACGGCCTTCGAGAACGTCGACGTGATCCCCGCCGGCAACGGCATCATGCACCAGATCAACCTGGAGAAGATGTCGCCGGTGGTGCAGGCGCGCCCCGATGAGCATGGCAAGCGCGTGGCCTTCCCCGACACCTGCGTGGGCACCGACAGTCATACCCCGCATATCGACTGCCTGGGGGTGATCGCCATCGGTGTTGGCGGCCTCGAGGCGGAGACCGTGATGCTGGGTCGCCCCTCGATGATGCGCCTGCCCGATATCGTCGGCGTCAGGCTGACCGGCAAGCGCCAGCCGGGCATTACTGCCACCGACATCGTGCTGGCGATCACCGAGTTCCTGCGCGGCGAGCGTGTGGTCGGCGCCTACCTGGAGTTCTTCGGCGAGGGCGCCAAGAGCCTGACCATCGGCGACCGCGCGACCATCTCCAACATGACGCCGGAGTACGGGGCCTCCGCGGCGATGTTCTACATCGATGACCAGACCCTGGACTATCTACGCATCACCGGCCGCGAAGCGGAGCAGGTCGAGCTGGTCGAGACCTACGCCAAGCAGGCCGGGCTGTGGGCCGATAGCCTGGGCGAGGCCCGGTACGAGCGGGTGCTGGAATTCGATCTCTCCACCGTCGAGCGCAACCTGGCCGGGCCTTCCAGCCCGCATCGCCGCCTGGCGACCCGTGAGCTTGCCGAACGTGGCATCGCCGTGGGCTATGAGCAGGCTCAGGCGGAGGAGCGGGAGGGCAAGATGCCCGATGGCGCGGTGATCATCGCCGCCATCACCAGCTGTACCAACACCTCCAACCCGCGCAACGTGGTGGCCGCCGGGCTGCTGGCCAAGAAGGCCAACGCGCTGGGCCTGGTGCGTAAGCCTTGGGTGAAGTCATCGTTCGCGCCGGGCTCGAAGGTGGCACGCCTCTATCTGGAGGAGGCCGGGCTGTTGTCCGAGCTCGAGGCGCTCGGTTTCGGTATCGTCGCCTACGCCTGTACCACCTGTAACGGCATGTCCGGGGCCCTGGACCCGGCGATCCAGCAGGAGATCGTCGACCGCGACCTCTATTCCACCGCGGTACTCTCCGGCAACCGCAACTTCGACGGCCGCATCCACCCCCACGCCAAGCAGGCCTTCCTGGCCTCGCCGCCGCTGGTGGTGGCCTATGCCCTCGCCGGCACGGTGCGCTTCGACATCGAACAGGACACGCTGGGCACCGATCCGAACGGCCATCCGATCACCCTCAAGGACCTGTGGCCCAGCGACGAGGAGATCGACGCCATCGTCGGCGAGTACGTCAAGCCGGAGCAGTTCCAGCGGGTCTATATCCCGATGTTCGATCTGGACGCGGGGGAGGCCGCCGAGAGCCCACTCTACGACTGGCGGGCTCAGAGCACCTATATCCGCCGCCCGCCCTACTGGGAGGGCACCATGGCCGCCGAGCGCGGGCTCAAGGGCATGCGCCCGCTGGCGATCCTGCCGGACAACATCACCACCGATCATCTGTCGCCGTCCAATGCGATCATGGCCGACAGCGCGGCCGGCGAGTATCTGGCGAAGATGGGCCTGCCGGAAGAAGACTTCAATTCCTACGCCACTCACCGCGGCGACCACCTCACCGCCCAGCGCGCGACGCTGGCCAATCCCAAGCTGTTCAATGAGATGGTGCGTGACGAGACGGGCGAGGTGATCCAGGGCTCGCTGGCGCGTGTCGAGCCGGAAGGCCGGGTCAGCCGCATGTGGGAGGCCATCGAGACCTACATGGGGCGCCGCCAGCCCTTGATCATCATCGCCGGCGCCGACTACGGTCAGGGGTCCTCCCGCGACTGGGCCGCCAAGGGCGTGGCGCTGGCCGGCGTCGAGGCGATCGTCGCCGAGGGCTTCGAGCGCATCCACCGCACCAACCTGATCGGCATGGGCGTGATGCCGTTGCAGTTCGAGGCCGGCACCACCCGCCATACCCTGGGGCTCGATGGCACCGAGACCTATGACGTGGAGGGTGATCCCGCGCCGGGCGCACGGCTGACGCTGGTGGTCCACCGCGCCGGCGGCGACAGCGAGCGAGTGCCGGTGATCTGCCGGCTGGAGACCGCCGAGGAGGTCTCGATCTACCGGGCGGGCGGTGTGCTGCAGCGTTTCGCCGAGGATTTCCTGGAAGGGGCAGGGCACGAGGAGGCGACCCACGCATGAGCCAGGTTGCGCAGATCCGTATTCCCGCCACTTACATGCGTGGCGGCACCAGCAAGGGCGTATTCTTCCGCCGCGACGACCTGCCCGAGGCGGCCCGCGCCCCCGGCCCCGCGCGAGACGCCCTGCTGCTGCGGGTGATCGGCAGCCCCGACCCTTACGGCAAGCAGATCGACGGAATGGGCGGGGCGACCTCGAGCACCAGCAAGACGGTGATCCTGTCGCCGAGCGAGCACCCCGGCCATGACGTCGACTATCTGTTCGGCCAGGTGTCGATCGATAAGCCCTTCGTCGACTGGAGCGGGAATTGCGGTAACCTCTCGGCGGCGGTGGGACCCTTCGCCATCGCCGCCGGCCTGGTCGACGCCGAGCACCTGCCCCGCGATGGCATCGCCGAGGTGCGCATCTGGCAGGCCAACATCGGCAAGACCATCGTCGCCCATGTGCCGATGCAGGGCGGCGAGGTCCAGGAGACCGGCGACTTCGCGCTCGATGGCGTGACCTTCCCGGCCGCCGAGGTGCCCGTGGCCTTCAAGGACCCTGCCGGCGGCGAGGGAGCGATCTTCCCCACCGGCCGGCTGGTCGATGACCTGGAGGTGCCGGCCGAGGTGGTCGAGGGCGGGCGTCTACAGGCGACCATGATCAACGCCGGTATCCCTACCGTCTTCGTCAACGCCGCCGATCTCGGCTACACCGGCAGCGAGCTGCAGGAGACGATCAACGGTGACCCCCGGGCCCTCGAGCGTTTCGAGACCCTCCGCGCCCACGCCGCCCTGTGCATGGGGCTGATCCAGGAGCTTGGCGAGGCTGCCCACCGCCAGCACACGCCCAAGGTCGCCTTCGTGGCGCCGCCGTCGAGCTACACCGCTTCCAGCGGCAAGGCGGTCGAGGCCGACGAGATCGACCTGCGGGTGCGGGCGCTCTCCATGGGCAAGCTGCACCACGCCATGATGGGCACCGCCGCGGTCGCCATCGCCTCGGCGGCGGCCATCGAAGGCACCCTGGTCAACCTGGCTGCCGGCGGCGGCAAGCGCCACGCCGTCACCTTCGGCCATCCCTCCGGCACCCTCAGGGTCGGCGCCGAGGCGAGCCTGGTCGATGGCCGCTGGGTGATCGACGAGGCGGTGATGAGCCGCAGTGCACGCGTGCTGATGGAGGGCTGGGTGCGCGTGCCCGGGGACACGCTCTGATCGCCATCGCCCAAGATGAGCCACGCCCCCGTGTCGTCGACACGGGGGCGTTTTCTAAAATGGATATGAAGCACGAGTAGAGTGGTCGAACGAGACACCGACCGACCCGCGACCGCAGGAGGCACCCGATGAGCACCGTGGAAACCAACGTGCGCCCCGAATACGACGCCGAGTTGCAGACCATCGCCGACTACGTCCTCGGCTTTACCGTCGACGCAGAGGAGGCGCTTCGGACGGCGCGCCACTGTCTGATGGATACCCTGGGCTGTGGCCTGCTGGCGCTGCGCTTCCCCGAATGCACCAAGCACCTCGGGCCGCTGGTCGAGGGCACCCTGGTGCCCCACGGGGCGCGGGTTCCCGGTACCGCCTACCGGCTCGATCCGGTCAAGGCGGCGTGGGACATCGGCGCCACCATCCGCTGGCTCGACTACAACGATACCTGGCTGGCCGCCGAGTGGGGCCACCCCTCCGACAACCTGGGGGGCATCCTGGCCGTGGCCGACCACCTCTCCCAACGGCGGGTCGCCGATGGCCAGCCGCCGCTGACCATGCGTCGGGTGCTCGAGGCGATGATCATGGCCCACGAGATCCAGGGCGTGCTGGCGCTGGACAACTCCTTCAACCGCGTCGGGCTCGATCACGTGGTGTTGGTCAAGGTGGCCTCCACCGCCGTGGTGGCGAAGCTGATGGGCGCCGATCGCGAACGGCTGCTCGCGGCGCTCTCCCATGCCTTCGTCGACGGCCAGAGCCTGCGCACCTATCGGCACGCGCCCAACGCCGGCTCGCGCAAGAGTTGGGCCGCCGGGGACGCTACCTCCCGCGCCGTACGCCTGGCCGACATCGCAATGCGCGGCGAGATGGGTATCCCGGGCGTTCTGAGTGCACCGCAGTGGGGCTTCTACGACGTGCTGTTCAGCCACACCAACCGGGATCTTGCCACCAAGCCGGAGGAGCAGCGCCGCTTCACCTTCCAGCGCGAGCTCGGCAGTCACGTGATGGAGCACATCCTGTTTAAGATCTCCTTCCCGGCCGAGTTTCATGCCCAGACGGCCTGCGAGGCGGCCATGATCCTGCACCCCCAGGTGAAGGATCGGCTGGACGAGATCGAGCGCATCGTGCTGACCACCCACGACTCGGCGATCCGCATCATCTCCAAGGAGGGAAGTCTGGCCAACCCCGCCGACCGGGATCACTGCCTCCAGTACATGACCGCCGTGCCGCTGATCTTCGGCGGCCTGACCGCCGAGCACTACGAGGACGCCTTCCACCAGTCTCACCCGGAGATCGACGCGCTGCGCGGCAAGATGGAGGTGGTCGAGGACGAGGGTTACTCCCGGGATTACTATGATCCCCAGAAGCGCGCCATCGCCAACGCCATCCAGGTCTTCTTCAGCGACGGCAGCGCCACCGAGCGGGTCGCGGTCGAGTACCCCATCGGCCACCGTCGCCGGCGGGCAGAGGGCATCCCACTGCTGGAGGAAAAGTTCGAGCGCAACCTGGCCACGCGCTTCCCGGCGGGGCGCTGCGCCGAGATCATGGCGCTCTGCGGCGATCAGGCACGCCTGGAGCAGGCCGCCGTTCACCGTTTCGTCGATCTCTTCGTCATCTGAGGCGCTCGTACGCCGAGGCGACGACGCGACCGTCATGCCAGGGCGCATTGCGAGAGGGTAGCGTCCAGAGGCACGGCCTCGATTGGGCCGGCGGGCCAGGCAGGAAAAACATGGTGCCCCCGGAAGGAGTGGGCTATATTTTTTCTTGGCCGGGGGCTTGCGCGGCCCCGCCGTAATCCGTAAAGTACGCATCCGCTGCCGGCGACGGGCAACGTTGCAGGCGGTGATGGGTGGTAGAAGCACTTGTTTTCTTTGAGGTTTTTCGGCGTTATCGAAAAATGCTCGGT
>NZ_SDMO01000139.1 GCF_004798905.1 Halomonas borealis
CGATATTGGCAACAGAATCACATGTCAGTGTTTCCACAGTTAATAGAACCTTGAAAAAAATGGGCTACGATGGTTATTCTGACTTTAAACAAACTATTCGTAATACCAAAAACGAGCGTCGCAAAAATGGCTTTTCAAAAGAGGTTAATCAGGCGATCCGTAAAAATGAAATAGAAATTACACGGACGATTAATCAACTTTCAGCGGATGATATTGAAGCTGCTATTAAGTTGATTG
>NZ_SDMO01000140.1 GCF_004798905.1 Halomonas borealis
TAAAAAACCAGAAGTTCAAATCACTGTACAAGGTGGTGGATCCGGTGTAGGTTTGACTCAGGTCTCAACAGGAACCTTCCAAATCGGCAACTCTGACATCTTTGCAGAAGAAAAATCAGGAATTGATGCTTCTAAATTGAACGACCATAAAGTAGCTGTCGTTGGTTTTGCTCCAATTGTAAATAAAGATATTAACATTGATAATCTCTCAACACAACAACTTAAAGATGTCTTCAC
>NZ_SDMO01000141.1 GCF_004798905.1 Halomonas borealis
GCTAAATAGGGCTGATTAAAAAAGCTCACAGCAACTACAGCTTCCCCTTGTTTGAGTTTAAAAGTAAGTCTGTTGCGTTTAAATCCATAATACTGGACATTAGCGGGTGTTACCACTTCACCAATCACCGTTGCTTTTTCTCCATCTACTAATTCAAAAATGGAGCGTCCAGCAAAATCTTCATAACGGAAAGGAAAATAAAGCAATAAATCCTGTATTGTGGAAATGCCAAGCTTT
>NZ_SDMO01000142.1 GCF_004798905.1 Halomonas borealis
CTTTCTATTCAGAAGGAAGAATTTGGAGTTGCTGTTGATTTGGCAGATCAACCCGACTTGCAAGATATTCATGCATATTACAGCCAATTTTGGCTTGCTGTTGATGAAGAGAAGGGAGTTGTTGGGACACTTGGTATCGTCAAATTTAATGCACGACAAGCTGTTCTGAAAAAGATGTTTGTCAATGTTGAATACAGAGGGAAGTCTGTTGCACAGCTTCTTTTGGATAATTTGTT
>NZ_SDMO01000143.1 GCF_004798905.1 Halomonas borealis
CATTTACCAATTGTGAAACTTCTTTTTTGGTCAGGCGACGGTAGCGACCAGGGACTAAACCATCTAAACTTAATGGTCCATATTGAACACGGCTAAGTTTTTGGACAGGCAAACCAACTGCTGCAAACATTTTCTTAACTTGATGATTTTGTCCTTCATGGATTGTCAAGCTAACAAGCGAGCTGTTTTTCGCTTTGTCCTGTTTCATAATCTCATAACGTGCTGGACTCACTTT
>NZ_SDMO01000144.1 GCF_004798905.1 Halomonas borealis
GTTAAAATTAGCGAAGTTGCCAAAAGCATCCAAGAACGTATCCGTTTCAATCTGGAAAATCAACTTGGCATTGTAGCAGCTAAAGTCAATGTATATGTACAAAATGTGAAGGTGGTCGAAGACTAGTGTCAAATATTAACGCAAGTAAATTTCAAGAAATGATTCAGGCGGCAGCAAGTCGCCTTAACGAACAAGCTGAATATGTCAATTCTCTGAATGTCTTTCCTGTCCCAG
>NZ_SDMO01000145.1 GCF_004798905.1 Halomonas borealis
TTACGACTGGTTTTGATAGAGATGGCGATATTTATGTCATTTCAGAGGGCGGACCCGGAGAAGAACAGCTATATTGTAAGCAAGTTTTTAGAGATGGAGAAAGTTTCCGCTGTCACTCACTCAACACCGATCCGCAATACAAGGATTTTTACTTAGATGAAGAAACTTCAAGGATCGTCGGCCCTGTAGTTGATTGTATTGAAGAAATAACCCCCGAATTAATCGAGAACTAAG
>NZ_SDMO01000146.1 GCF_004798905.1 Halomonas borealis
GTCTTGTGTTTTCTTTCATTTATCGGATCAGCATCGATTCTTCTGGCCTTATTCATGGGCTGGCAGTGAATAAAAAAACATAAGTGGAATTTCCTCCTACTTATGTTTTTTTATTTTCCTAAGCAGAACTGGCTGAAAAGCTGAGTAATCAGTTCATCCGGTGCAGCTTCTCCGGTTATTTCACCAAGCAATTGCCAACAGCGCGTGACATCCACTTGGATGAGGTCCACAGG
>NZ_SDMO01000147.1 GCF_004798905.1 Halomonas borealis
TTCTTCCTGCTCTGGCTTAGCATAAAATGGAAGGGCATAAATTCTAAAAAGTAAAAAGAATTTCTTGTATGAAGTGTTAAATACTATTTTACAGCACATACTAAATAAAGTCAAGTTATTTATAGGGTACCCTATAAATAACTTGAAAAAGAAAAACTAAGGCTTTACCTTAGTTTAATTTTTTATATTAAAGACTTTTGAGTTTACCACGGAATTCATCAATAGATTGGTA
>NZ_SDMO01000148.1 GCF_004798905.1 Halomonas borealis
TATTTTACCTCTTTCTTTCCAAATTTTCGAAGAAGTTTTCTGTCATACAGTACAAACTGGATAGCTGTCACTAGAAAGGCAAGGACAGCCATGATAATACTGGCAACTGCTACGTCTACGGCTGAAACATCATAGTTAAAACTTGACATGGTTGAAGTAATCAAGAGAACACCAGCGCTCCCTGCAAAGAGATTTTGCCCAAAGAAGTTACCATAGTTTTCTGCTGCGGCAG
>NZ_SDMO01000014.1 GCF_004798905.1 Halomonas borealis
CCTGGCCGATCAGCGACAGCACCGGGATCATGATCCCGAACAGCGCGATGGAGGGCACCGTAACGATGATCGAGGCGGCGTAGAGGACGCCTTTGGCCAGGCGTTCATTTTTCGTGATGGCGATGCCGATGGGCACGCCGGTGAGGGTGGCGATGCCCACGGCGACACCGACCAGGGCGATGTGCTCGAGCGTTCTCGAGAACAGCAGGTCGAGGTTGTCCAGGGCGTACTGAATCAGTTCCAAATCCCTATCTCCTTGCGGGGCCTATGCCAAGGAAGCATAGCCGTTGGCGTACTTTGACGTCTCGGGCACCCCCTCGCGGTGAAATGGTTTGAGGCGCTAGGGCCCCGTGAAGCGAGCAGCAGCTTAACAAAGCTTCATATCACTTTGTTTTTCCATGGATGACGATACGCAATGGGTTAAATTGCGGAGCCTGATGAATGGGGCGGAGTCGGGGGTGGCGATAGAGTCATCAAAGAGTAGTGATAACGATTGTCGTTAACGTCTCTAACGGGGTCGAACATGTCGCCAACGGTGCGCTCGGTGGCGTTAAACGACATGGCGAGGGTTCACATCGTCGGCATACAGGACTAAAATGGTCCGCAATCGATCAACAGGGGTGTTCCCGGGGAGGCCTGCCTTGCTGAAGCTGTCCAGACTGACCGACTATGCGGCGGTGGTGATGGCGCAGATTGCCCGTCACCCGGAGCAGCCGCATGCGGCGGCGGAGCTTTCCGAGGCTGTGCAGGTTCCGCATCCGACGGTCAGCAAGACACTCAAGATGCTGGTACGCGCCGGGTTACTGGAGTCCCGCCGTGGCGCCCAGGGGGGTTACTCCCTGGCGCGCCCGGCCTCGCAGATCACCGCCGGCGACATCATCGCGGCGATCGAGGGGCCGGTGGCGATGACCGAGTGCAGCCAGGCCGAGGGCGACTGCGAGCTGGTAGACACCTGCGGGGTGTCCGACAACTGGCAGCGTGTGTCGCTGGCGGTGCAGACCCTGCTCCACAGCGTGACCCTGGCGCACCTGGCCGCCACCACCCCGATCAAGCTGCCGGTGCAGCTTCCCATACAGAGCGTGAGCCTGGCCGCCGAGGCCTGATCACCCGCGGATTCACCACCCGAGGCGAGCTCGCCTCGCCGACCCAACCAGCCCGGGAGGGGAGACATCATGGCAAGTCAGGAAATGGAACAGCTTGTCCGTCGCGAATACAAAGAAGGTTTCGTGACCGACATCGAGAGCGATACGGTACCGCCGGGTCTGGACGAGAACACCATCGCCTTCATCTCCAACAAGAAGGGCGAGCCGGAATGGATGCTGGAGTGGCGCCTCAAGGCCTACCACCAGTGGTTGAAGATGACGCCGCCCTCCTGGGCGCACCTGGACTATCCGCCGATCGACTATCAGGCGATCTCCTACTACAGCGCGCCCAAGCGTGAAGAGGATAAGCCGCAGAGCCTCGACGAAGTCGACCCCAAACTGCTCGAGACCTACGAGAAGCTCGGCATTCCGCTGCACGAGCGTGCGGCGCTGGCCGGGGTCGCGGTGGACGCGGTCTTCGACTCGGTGTCGGTGACCACCACCTTCAAGGACAAGCTCCACGAGGCGGGGGTGATCTTCTGCTCGATCTCCGAGGCGATCCGCGACTACCCGGAACTGGTCAAGCAGTATCTCGGCAGCGTGGTGCCCCAGGGCGACAACTACTTCACGGCGCTGAACTCCGCGGTGTTCACCGACGGCTCCTTCGTGTTCGTGCCGGAAGGCGTGACCTGCCCCATGGAGCTGTCCACCTACTTCCGCATCAACGCCGCCAACACCGGCCAGTTCGAGCGCACCCTGATCGTCTGCGAGAGCAGCGCCCAGGTCTCCTACCTGGAAGGCTGCACCGCGCCCCAGCGCGACGAGAACCAGTTGCATGCCGCGGTGGTCGAGCTGGTGGCCCTGGACGATGCCTCCATCAAGTACTCCACCGTGCAGAACTGGTATCCCGGCGACGAGGATGGCAAGGGCGGCATCTACAACTTCGTCACCAAGCGTGGCGACTGCCGCGGCGATCGCTCCCACATCAGCTGGACCCAGGTCGAGACCGGCTCGGCGATCACCTGGAAGTACCCCTCTTGTGTGCTGCGCGGCCGCGACAGCGTCGGCGAGTTCTACTCGGTGGCGGTGACCAACGGCCGCCAGCAGGCCGATACCGGTACCAAGATGATCCATATCGGCGAGGGCTCACGCTCGACCATCGTCTCCAAGGGCATCTCCGCCGGCCGCTCCGACCAGTCCTATCGCGGCTTGGTCAAGGTAGGGCCGCGGGCCAAGGGAGCGCGCAACTATACCCAGTGCGACTCGCTGCTGATCGGCGATACCTCCGGGGCGCATACCTTTCCTTATCAGGAGATCGGCAACAGCACCGCTACCGTGGAACACGAGGCGACCACCTCCAAGATCGGTGAGGACCAGCTGTTCTACTGCCAGAGCCGCGGTATCTCCGAGGAAGACGCGGTGAACATGATCGTCAACGGCTTCTGCAAGGACGTCTTCCAGGAGCTGCCGATGGAGTTCGCCGTGGAAGCCGAGGCGCTGCTGAACGTCACCCTGGAAGGCGCGGTGGGTTGAGGAAACGGCTGCGCGTTTCTCCGGGTTCGCGAAAAGGTCACAAATTTCAAGGAGTCGCGCCGTCGGCTCATCACGAATCAAGGGTAGTCAAGATGCTCGAAGTCAAGGATCTGCACGTCACGGTCGAGGGTTCCGAGATCCTCAAGGGCCTCAACCTGACCCTCGGCGCCGGCGAGGTGCACGCCATCATGGGGCCCAACGGCGCCGGTAAGTCCACGCTGTCCGCGGTGATCGCCGGCAAGGACGGCTACGAGGTCACCGCCGGCTCGATCACTTTCGAGGGCCGCGACGTGCTCGAGATGGAGATCGAGGAACGCGCCCGTGTCGGCCTGTTGCTGGGCTTCCAGTACCCGGTGGAGATCCCCGGGGTGAAGAACATCTACCTGCTCAAGGCCGCGCTCAATGCCAAGCGCGAGGCCGAGGGGCTGGGCGAGATTCCGGCGCCCGAGTTCATGAAGCTGATCAAGGAGAAGATCGCCTTCATGAAGATGGATTCAAGCTTCCTGCAGCGCGCCGTCAACGAGGGCTTCTCCGGCGGCGAGAAGAAGCGCAACGAGATCCTGCAGATGCTGGTGCTGCAGCCGAAGCTCGCGATGCTCGACGAGATCGATTCCGGCCTCGATATCGATGCCATGAAGGTGGTCGCCGAGGGCGTCAACTCGTTGCGCGCCGAGGATCGCAGCATCCTGCTGGTGACCCACTACCAGCGCCTGCTCGACTACATCGTGCCCGACCGCGTGCACGTGCTGGTCGGCGGTCGCATCGTCAAGAGCGGTGACGCCGAGCTGGCGCGTGAACTCGAGGAGCGCGGCTACGACTGGCTGGTGGAGGGCTCTGCGGCATGAATGACGACGTGCAACGCTTCCTCGATCGCCTGAGCGAACGCAACGCCGTCCGCGGCGATGAGCCGTCCTGGATCGCCGCGCGCCGCCAAGCCGGTGCCGCGCGTTTCGAGGCGGTGGGCTTCCCGCACCGTCGCGTCGAGGCATGGAAGTACACCGACGTGCGCGATATCGCGCGCACGGACTTCGTCCTGAGCGACGATGCCACGTTCTCCCCGGCTGCGGCGGCGGCGTTGACCCTGCCGCTGGAGGCGCACCGGCTGACCTTCGTCGATGGGGTCTTTGCCCCGGCGCTGTCGGATCTTGGTGAGCTGCCGGCCGGCGTGCAGGTGCTGCCACTGTCCCAAGCGCTCGCCGACAATCATGAAGCCGTGGGCGGTCCGCTCGGGCGGCTCACCGGCGTCGACTTCTCGGCCTTCTCAGCGCTCAACACCGCCTTCTTCGAAGAGGGCGCGCTGGTCCGCCTGGCGCCACGCACCGTGGTCGACAAGCCGATCGCGCTGCAATTCCTGTCGCGGGCCGGCGAACAGCCGGTGATGAGTCATCCACGCATCCTGGTCGAGGCCGGTAGTCGCAGCGAGGCGACCTTGATCGAGCACCATGCCGGGGAAGAGGGCGCGGCCAACTTCACCAACCTGGTGGAGGAGGTCATCCTCGACCGCGGCGCGATCCTGACCCATTACAAGCTGCAGGAAGCGCCGCTCAAGGATCGCCACGTGGCCAGCATCCAGGTGGAGCAGGGGCGCGACAGCCGCTACACCTCGTTCAACCTGAACCTGGGGGGCGGCCTGGTGCGCAACGACTTCATCAACGATCTCAACGGTGAGGGCGCCGAGGCGGCCCTGCACGGGCTGTTCTACGGCCAGGGCCGCCAGCACGTGGACAACCACACCGAGGTCAATCACAACGCGCCGCACACTCGCTCCAGCGAGAACTATAAGGGCATCCTCGACGATCGTGCCCATGGCGTGTTCAACGGCCGGGTGGTGGTCAAGCGCGACAGCCAGAAGATCGAGTCCGAGCAGAGCAACGCCAACCTGCTGCTCTCCGACCGCGCCGAGATCGATACCAAGCCTGAACTCGAGATCTATGCCGACGACGTCAAGTGCGCCCACGGCGCCACGACCGGCCAGCTCGACGAGGAAGCGGTCTACGCCCTGCGTGCCCGTGGCATCGACCAGCAGACCGCCCGCGGCCTGCTGACGCTGGCCTTCGCCGGTGAGGTCATGGACCTGGTCGATCTCGACGCCGTGGCCGAGCGGGTCGAGCTGACGGTCGCCGGCAAGCTGCCGGAACGCTTCAATCTGGCCGGGCTGGTGGAAGCCGCCGCGGCGCTCAACGAGGACTGATCCATGGTCGACTTCAGCGATCTGTTGCTCGACGTGGCGCGGGTCCGCCGCGACTTCCCGATCCTCGATCGGGAGGTCCACGGCAAGCCGCTGGTCTATCTCGACAACGCGGCGACCAGCCAGACCCCACGCCAGGTGATCGACGTCTTCGATGACTACTATCGCCGGCTCAATGCCAACATCCACCGCGGCCTGCATACCCTGGCCGACGAGGCGACAGCGGCCTTCGAGGGCACCCGGGAAACCGTGCGTGCCTTCCTGAGCGCCGCCGAGACCCGTGAGATCGTCTTCACCCGCGGCACCACCGAGGCGATCAACCTGGTGGCGAACAGCTGGGGGCGTGCCAACCTGGGCGAGGGCGACGAGGTCTTGATCTCGCGCCTGGAGCACCACTCCAACATCGTGCCCTGGCAGCTGCTGGCCGCCGAGCGCGGTTTCACCCTCAAGGTGATCCCGGTGGACGAGCGCGGCGTGCTCGACCAGGCCGCCTACCGCGACCTGATCTCCGAGCGCACCAAGCTGGTGGCGGTCAATCACGTCTCCAATGCCCTGGGCACCGTCAACCCGGTGGCGGAGATGGCCCGAGTGGCCCACCAGCACGGTGCGCTGATCCTGGTCGATGGCGCCCAGGGGGTGCCCCACCAGCCGGTCGATGTGCGTGAGCTCGATGTCGACTTCTATGCCTTCTCCGGGCACAAGATCTATGGCCCCACGGGGGTCGGCGTGCTCTATGGTCGTGCCGAACTGCTCGAGGCCATGCCTCCCTGGCAGGGTGGCGGCGAGATGATCGCCACGGTATCTCTCGATGCGCCGACCACCTTCGCCGGCATTCCGCATAAGTTCGAGGCGGGAACCCCGGCCATCGCCGAGGTCATCGCCCTGGGGCGCGCCCTGCGATGGGTCGACGAGATCGGCCTTGAGCTGATCGGCGCCTGGGAGGAACGATTGCTTCGGCATGCCACCGAGCGGGTGACACGCATCGATGGCCTGCGCATCCTCGGCACCGCTCCCGAGAAGGCCGGGGTGCTGTCCTTCGTGGTCGATGGTGCTCACTCCCAGGACATTGGGCTGTTGATCGATCAGCTCGGCGTGGCGATACGTACCGGCCACCATTGCGCGCAGCCATTGCTGTCGTCGTTCGGTGTCGATGCGACGTGCCGTGCTTCCTTCGCCGCCTACAACACGCCCGAGGAGGTCGACGTGTTCGTCGATGGCCTGGAGCGGGTCGTGGGCATGCTGCGCTGAGCGCCGCTTCTGCTGGATATCGGCCGGAGCGAGTGCTCGCTTCGGCCGCTGAGAAAGTCGCTTCAAGGAGTCCTATGAGCGAGATCGATGCCCCCCTGGCGAGCCTGAACAAGGGTCAGGTCCTGCCCCTTCAGCGCGACGTCGAGGCCATCTCGATCCCTTTCGGTAAGACGGTGACGCTGGCCGAGGATAGCGAGGTCAATGTCATGCAGGCCAAGGGAAGCTCGGTCAGTGTGGGCCACGAGGGGCGGCTCTACCTGATCGAGGGTAGCCATCTGGATGCCCTGGGGCTCGAGGCCTTGCCCCGCCCGACCCTGCCGCCAGAAGCCTCCGAGGAGGCGATCGAGCAGTTCGTCTGGGATCAGTTGCGGACCTGCTTCGATCCTGAGATTCCGGTCGATATCGTGGAACTCGGGCTGGTCTATGGCTGTCGTATCGAGCGCTTGATCGGTGGTGAGCGCATCGTCACCATCCGCATGACGCTGACCGCTCCCGGGTGTGGCATGGGCGACGTCATCGCCGCCGATGCGCGCCACAAGATCCTCGGTGCCCCGCAGATTCACCAGGTGCATACCGAGATCGTCTTCGATCCTCCCTGGAGCCGTGAGATGATGAGCGACGAAGCCAAGCTTGAGCTCGGCATGTTTTAACCGGTGAGGGGATGCCCATCTCAGTATGCAAGGGACTCAGGGGGCTGTTGATGTCGCTGGGGGCGTGCGCGCTTCTGGCGATTTTTCTGTTCGTGGGCGGCAACCTGTGGATACTGAGCGAGACGCGCGAGCGGATCGATCATGGACTCGAACAGTGCGTCCCCGAGCGGGTGGGGATCGTCTTCGGTACCTCCCACTGGACCCGCAGCGGTAAGCGGAACCCACACTTCGAGGGGCGCATGCAGGCGGCGGCCCGGCTGTATCGCGACGAGCGGGTGCAGCACCTGCTGCTCTCCGGCGATAACAGTACCCGTTATTACAATGAGCCGGTGACCATGTGGCGCGACCTGCGGGGGCGGGAGATACCCGATGCGGCCATGACGCTGGACTATGCCGGCTTCAGCACCTTCGACACCCTGTCCCGGGCCCGCCACGTCTTCGGGGTGGATCGAGCGCTGCTCGTCACCCAGTCGTGGCATCTGCCGCGGGCGCTGTTCATCGCCGAGGCGTTGGGCATCGAGGCGCGCGGCTGTGCGGCGCCGGAGCGCCCTGCGGATGGTGCGCTGCGTTTGAGGGCACGGGAATGGGTCGCGCGGGTGGCGACCCTGGGGGATCTCTACATCTGGGGGCGTGAGCCCCACTTCCTGGGGCCCAAGGAGCCGCTAAAGATCGTGCCCCGAGAGGCGCTCAGCGCCGCTGGTGTTTCTTCTGTTGCCGATAGAGCTCGCGAATCAGGGAGCGACAATGCTTCCAGCACTCCTCGATGACCGCTTCGATGGCATCGGGCAACGGGTGGGTGTAGAGGGTCGAGAGCGCCTGCATCAGCACCCTTTCCTGCTCCAGCAGCTCGTTGATCAATACCTGGCTGTCGTCGCCGACGAAGCTCTTCAGGCGGCTCCATAGCCACATGTAGTCGTCGCGCTCGACATCGGCATCGCGGGGGAGGAGGGCGAGATGCCGGCGGGCGAGTACCTGAAGCTTGCGCATCAGGCTTTTCCGAGTATCGAAATAGGGCTGCAGGACCTCACGCAGGCTCGGCCGCAGGCGCTCGTGGTTGTCCTGGAAATAATCGATGCTGTCGGCCAGCGCCTCGAGGACGCTGTCCATCGCCACCTGGCGATTATCGAGAAACATGGGCGGTCACCTCCTCCGGTGACGCAGATTGTGGGGGTGTCGACGGGCTTTTGCCACCCCTCGCCAGCAAATATTTAGGCGATTCGGCTTAACCTTTCGGCTTGGGTGGGGGCGAGCGTCGCGGGGTCGAGTTCTTCTCTAGATGTTCGATGACCAGCCCGGCGACATCCTTGCCGGTGGCGGTCTCGATGCCCTGCAGGCCGGGGGAGGAGTTGACCTCCATGATCACCGGGCCATGGTGCGAGCGCAGCAGGTCGACACCGGCGACCCCGAGCCCCATGGCCTTGGCTGCGCGGATCGCCGTGGAGCGCTCCTCCGGCGTGATACGAATCACGCTGGCGCTGCCGCCACGATGCAGGTTGGAGCGAAACTCGCCCTCCGCTGCCTGGCGCTTCATCGAGGCCACCACCTTGTCGCCGATCACGAAGCAGCGGATATCGGCTCCCTTGGCTTCCTTGATGTATTCCTGAACCATGATATTGGCCTTCATGCCCATGAAGGCCTGGATCACCGATTCGGCGGCCTGGTTGGTTTCGGCCAGCACCACGCCGATGCCCTGGGTGCCTTCCAGCAGCTTGATGACCAGCGGCGCGCCGCGAACCATGGTGATCAGGTCGGGGATATCGTCCGGCGAATGCGCGAAGCCGGTCACCGGCAGGCCTATGCCCTTGCGCGACAGCAGCTGCAGCGAGCGCAGCTTGTCCCGCGAACGGGTGATCGACACGCTGTCGTTGAGCACCGGGATGCTCATCATCTCGAACTGGCGCAATACGGCACAGCCGTAGAAGGTCACCGAGGCACCGATGCGCGGGATCACGGCATCGAAGGGCTCTAGTTCCGCGCCCTTGTAATGGATCGAGGGATGATGGGAGGCGATGCTCATGTAACAGCGCAACGTATCCACGACTCGGGTCGTGTGGCCCCGCTGCTCGGCGGCTTCGATCAGCCGGCGAGTGGAATAGAGCCCGCGATTGCGGGATAGCAGCGCGATATGCATAAGGCCTCCGGTGCCAGGGGGCGGGATCAGGGTTCGCCGTGTAGAAAGCCGGCGCCAGGTGCCACCAGAAGCCGCCGTAGCGCGCGGCGTCCGAGCAGCATGGGATGGCGCATCTGGCGGCGGTCGGTGAGCGTGAGCTCGACGTGGAATTCCAGGTCGCCGAGCTGAATCGGCGTGCGGATCACGTAGCGCCATTCGGCCTGGCCGTTGGAGCTGGTGATCCGGCGACGATCGTGCAGGTATAGACAGTGTACATGAGCCGGGCTTGCCGGCCCGCCGCCCCGGGTGGTGAAGTTGACCCACAGCTGCCCGTCGTCCTCGAAGGACTCGATATCCTCGGCGTGCAGCGCCGAGGTGCGGGCTCCGGTGTCGGCCTTGGCGCACAGCGTCAGGCCGAGTTCCGGCAGGGTCACCATTTCGCGGCGGCCGATGACCGCCTTGGCCTGGTAGGGCAGTTCCTTCATGACAGCGTTCCTCATGACCTCTTCGGCGTCAGCGGGGCAGGGCGCCCAGGCGGCGGCCAATGGCGGAGTCGGCGTCGGCGTCGCGTAGCGTCATCAGCAGTGGCAGACGCAGGCGCGGAATCAGCGCCAGGTCGCGAGCGACGACGGTGAAGTCCGCGTGCGGAGACTCGGCCAGCCGGTTCAGGAAGCGGGGCAGGCGCGTCGCATCCTCGAGATGCCGCCAACCGCGCCCGGCCATGGCCGCCAGCAGATCCGGTCCGCAGGCGTCGGGATCGACCAGCAGGGCGTCGAACCAGCTGCCGGTCGTCTCGGTATCGGCGCCGGACACCGCACGCACGCAGGCGCAGAAGGTCTCGACGTCGCCGGCCTCGGCGGCCGCCTCGCCCCGGGCGCGCAGCGCCCCGGCCAGCGCCGCGGGAATATCGACATGCTCGAGACAGTAACACAGCGAGTCTAGCACTTCGCCGGGCAGCGTCGGCAGGCGTGCCGCCAGACGCTCGGCCTGGGCATCGCTCATGCGTACCACGAAGTCGGCCAGGCCCTGCAGGCCCAGTGTGTGCCAGTCCAGATCCTGACGGCCTTCCAGATAGGTTTCCGCGAGTGCCAGGTGGGAGCTGGCGGCGCGCCCCGCATCGTGGCTCGCACGGGCGTGCAGGACGGCCTGGAAGGGCAGGGTGGGCGTGAAGGCCAGCGGGTTGTCCTGCATCAGGTTGTCGATCGCCTCGCCATCCTCGCGGCCGAGCTCCTGGACGTTGCGCCCCAGGGTCTCCAGCAGGCGTTGCAGGAAGGCATCGCGGGGCGCCGGGTCGAGCATGCCCTGTTCGTCCAGCGGCAGCGCCAGGAACCAGATCAGCGGGTCTTCCATCTGGCCCAGGCGCAAGACCATCGCTAACCGGGCCTTGCCCTGCCAGGGCTGAGGCCAGGGTTGCTCGTCGTGCTCCAGGGCCGTCAGGGTGGTGAGCTCACAAGGTTCTACGCGGCGTCCCAAATGGTAGAGCCGCACCTCGGCTCCGGTGCGCGCGAAGAAATCGTGAAAGCTGTCGATCGGCTGCATGCTGTGTCCCTCGTTTCCGAGCGTGCACTCTACCGCGGCACCCGGAACCTGTCAGCCCGAGGCACGAGATGGCCGTTCAAGAGGTTGATCAATTCCTGATCGATCGACCGATTCCCCCTTCACAGGGGCGGTTGGGCCGGCTTTCCAGTGGTTATCCACAGGGACGTTCAGCGTCACTGTGAATGAATGGCCGGCGCTCTCGGCGTCGACGGTCACACCTTCGTGATGGTCGCCGACGAGATTTTGCCTGGTTGATGCGCTACAATAGAATATGGTTTATTGTTTTTTATTCCAAAAACGCATTTAAGAAGCAGGAGGCCTTCATGTTTCGTACCCTCTCTTTCGCGCTGCTCACCGCCGGTGCCGTCGCCTTCACGGGCCCTGCCTTTGCCGAGGAGGATCCCTTGAAGGTCGGCATGTCCGGCGGCTACTTCCCGTTCACCTTCGTCGAACAGGATACCCTCAAGGGGTTCGAGGTCGATGTGATGGAGGCGGTGGCCGAGGAAATGCAGCGCGAGGTGACGTTCGTCACCGCTAACTTCTCCGGCCTGTTCGGCATGCTGGAGTCCGGTCGCATCGACACCATCGCCAACCAGATCACCATCACCGAGGAACGTGAAGCGAAATATACCTTCACACGACCCTACGTCTACGACGGGGCTCAGGTGGTGGTCAAGGAGGGCAACGACGCGGTCGCTGGTGTCGAGGACCTGCGCGGCAAGACGGTGGCCGTCAACCTCGGCTCCAACTACGAGCAGCTGTTGCGTGAACTGCCCTACGCCGATGACATCGATATCCGCACCTACGAGAGCAACATCGAACAGGATACCGCCCTGGGTCGCGTCGATGCCTTCGTCATGGATCGCATCAGTGCCAGCCAGGTGATCAAGGAGAAACCGCTGCCGCTGGCCCTGGCCGGTCAGCCGTTCTCCGAGATCCGCAATGCCCTGCCGTTTCGTGACACCGAACAGGGTCGCGCCCTGCGTGACGGCGTCGATGAGGCACTCTCAGCGCTGCGTGAGGACGGCACCCTGGCCGAGCTCTCCGAGCGTTGGTTCGGCACCGACATCACCCGGCACTGAGGAGCGTAGACGCCCGATATGAGCGTGCTCGATTTTGACTATATGCTGGGCCTCTTGCCCATCCTGCTGGGGTATTTGCCGCTGACGCTGGGCATGGCGATGGCGGGAATGGTGCTGGCCCTGGCGTTGGCCTGTGGCCTGGCGGTGATTCGGGTGCTGGAGATCCGGGGATTGAACGCCGTCACCCTGCTGTTCATCTCGTTCTTCCGTGGCACGCCGCTGCTGGTGCAGTTGTTCCTGTTCTATTACGGGCTGCCTCAGGTGCTGGCCTTCCTGACCCAGATCGATGGTGTCACCGCTACCATCATGGGGCTGACGCTGCACTTCTCTGCCTACATGGCGGAATCGATCCGCGCCGCCATCGTCGGGGTGGATCGCAGCCAGACCGAGGCGGCGCTGTCGATCGGCATGACCAATGCTCAGCTGATGCGACGCATCGTGCTGCCCCAGGCCACCCGTATCGCCGTGCCCACGCTGATGAACTACTTCATCGACATGATCAAGGCGACCTCCCTGGCCTTTACCCTGGGGGTGACCGAGTTGATGGGGGCGACCCAGAAGGAGGCCGCCGGCAGCTTCCTGTATTTCGAGGCCTTCGTCACCGTGGCGGTGATCTACTGGGCCATCGTCGAGGCCTTCGCCTGGTTACAGCGGCGCCTCGAAACGCGACTCAATGAGGCCTATCGCCGATGATCAAGGTAGCCAATCTCGTCAAGCGTTTCGGCGATGCCAGCGTCCTCGATGGCATCGACCTGGAGATCGAGCAGGGCGAGATCATCGTGGTGATCGGCCCCTCTGGCACCGGCAAGTCGACCCTGCTGCGTTGTCTCAACTTCCTCGAACAGCCCGACGCCGGCCGGCTGACTCTGGGTGACCTTGCGGTCGACGTCACCCGGGCCAGCCGCGCCGATATCCTGGCCGCGCGGCGCCACACGGCGTTCGTGTTCCAGAACTATGCGCTGTTCGCCAACAAGACGGCGCTCGAAAACATCGCCGAGGGACTGATCGTGGTCAACCGCTGGCCCAAGGCCCGCGCCCATGCCCGGGCTCGCGAGATCCTTGAGCGTATCGGCCTGCTCGACAAGGCCGACGCCTATCCGGCCTCGCTGTCCGGTGGTCAGCAGCAGCGGGTCGGCATCGGTCGTGCCATGGCCGCCCAGGCCGAGGTGATCCTGTTCGACGAGCCGACCTCCTCGCTGGATCCAGAGTGGGTCGAGGAGGTGCTGACGCTGATGAAGCGGCTCGCCGCCGAGCGCCAGACCATGCTGGTGGTGACCCACGAGATGAGTTTCGCCCGCGACGTGGCCGATCGGGTGGTGTTCATGGACGGCGGGCGCATCGTCGAGCAGGGCCCTCCCGCGCGGCTGTTCAACGCTCCCGAAGATCCGCGTACCCGCGACTTCCTGCGCAAGGTCCTGGCCGCCCAGCCTGGCGAACCTTCCTGAGTCGGGGTTGGCCCTCGGCGCTTCGAGGCGGGATAATGGGCGCACAGCCAGACGAGAGGTATTTTCCCATGACCGTTCATGACGAACTCGGGCAGGCGCTGCGCGAGCTCGAGTCCACCATGAAGGCCTCCGACCTGTGGCGCATGGAGCGTCCCGCGCCGGAGGCCTTCGACAGCACTCAGCCGTTCTGCATCGATGCCATGTCGCTGCCCCAATGGTTGCGCTTCGTGTTCATTGCCCGACTCGATGCGCTGGTGGAGGCGCGTGCTCCGCTGCCGGCCAGCTGTGATGTGGCACCCGCCGTGGAGGCCTATCTGGTTCAGGAAGGCGCGAAGACCAGTCAGCGAGTGATGATGAGCAAGTCGGTGGAGCGCATCGACCAGCTGGTCACCGAGAGCTGACGCGGTGATGGCTCACCTTGGCGCCCGCCCCTGAGGGGCGGGCGTCAGCCACCGTGGCTTGAGTGGCGATGTCGTCGTCCTGTCGGGCCTGGCTTCGTCACCCGATGCCCCCTCTGAGGTCGCTATGCCTTACTACTTCGCCTACGGCAGCAACATGAACACGGCCCGGGTGGAAGCGCGGATCGGCGCGACCCGGCGTGCCCTGCCTGGGGTCCTGCACGATCATGCCCTGTGCTTCGACAAGGCCTCCCGGGTGTCCGGCATCAGCCACGCCAATGTGGTGGCCATGCCGGGCGAGCGGGTGGAGGGTGCGCTATTCGAGCTGCTTGCCCCCGCGCAGATCGAGAGCATGGACCCCTTCGAAGGCTATCCTCACGACTATGATCGGCGCCGCATGAGCATTGATACCGGTCGGGGCCCCATCGAGGCCTGGGTCTACATCGCGGCGCCGGGTACTACCGGTGAGTCTCTCAGGCCGGCCCGAGAGTATCTCGAACATCTGCTGGCCGGCGAGGCCTTCCTGAGTGCCGACTATCACGCCCGCCTGTCCGGAGTGGCAAGCGTGGAAGGGCTCGACGATGCAACCCTCGAATCCCTGGGGCTATCTCGCCACTCCGCGCGGTAGTCGTTCGCTCCCCCACCCCTCATGCACAAGGCCCGCCGAATGGCGGGCCTTGTGCATGAGGGGTGGCAACAGCGTGCTCGACAAGATGACGCCGGGCACTGGGCCCGGCGTCATGGGGGTCACACATTGAAGCGCCGATCAGAAGCGGTAGGTGACACCGCCGCCGACGGTGACCGGGTCGACGTCGACATCGCCCGCGTCGCTGCCATTGACCTCGATATCGGGGCTGACATCGGCGTAGTTGGCGAAGGCGCCGATCATGAAGTTATCGGTCAGGGCGAAGTCCACGCCGAGCTGGGCGGCCGCGCCGTAGGAGTCGTCGACGTCGAGGCCATCGACCGTCACGTCGTTGAAGTAGGTGTAGTTGAGGCCCGCGCCGGCATAGGGCTGAACCCGCGAACCGGTGCCGCCCAACGGATAGTAGTTGAGCATCAGGTTGACCGGGCGACGGTCCAGGGAGCCGGCATCCCCGCCACCGATGCTGATGTCGTGCTCGATATCCTGGGTACCGTTGAGCTCGACGCCAAGCTTGTCATGGAACTGATAGCCCAGGCCGTAGGAGAAGCCGCGTTCGTCGGAGGCCTCGATGTCGTTGCCGTTCAGTGAGCCGATGTCATCGTTGACCTCGGACTTGGCGATGCCGCCGCGCACGTAGACGTCGCCGGCCTGGTTGGCCATGACGGACTGGGTTGCGACGAGACCGGCCGCGGTGAAGGCGGTGGCGGTGATCAAGCGGGTCATGTTCATGGGTAGCCTCTCTGTGTCGTCCAAGATGCCGATGTCGAAGTGTTCGACGTCCTTGCATGTGGTGATGAGAAGTATAAAAACACTGTTTCTAAATGTCTTGTAAAATTTCCCTATGACCATAAGCCCAGGAGATGCTCTTTCTTCATGAGCCTCCGGCTGGCGGGGGATGAGAGGCATAGGTTGTGTATAGGTTTTCACATTTCCTGCACACGACCTCGCCGAGGCGCGTGTTTTCGGCTTCACTGAAAGAAAAGGCGGTGTGGGGGGCGAGCATGCTGTTCAGGACACTCTTCGTCGGGATGCGTCGCGGTCGGGACGACCGGCCACTGGCGGCCTTGTTGTTGGCGTCGGGGTTGGCGGTGTGGCTGCTGTGGCAACCGGGGCTCATCCTGGGTCTGGCGTGGCCCTGGCGCTGGTCGATGGTCGTGCTGGGGAGTTGGGCGCTGGGCTGTGCCTTCGTGCGCCCCCTGGCCCTGGACGTCGGCGAACGGGGAGCCTGGCGGCTGGCCGGTATGGGCGGGAGTCGCGCGGCCTTGCCGGTCTTCGCGTTGTTGCTGGTGGGTCGTGGCCTCTTTGGCTGACGCCGTAGGCAGGCACCGGCACATAACCACGAAAAGGGGCTCCCGCAGGAGCCCCTTTCGTTCATTGCGTTGCCGGCGTTCAGCGCGTGATGTGCTGATACTCTCCGGCATCGGCTGTCACGCTGCTTACCACCATGATGGCGATGAAGGCGGCGATGAAGCCCGGAATGATCTCGTAGACGCCAGGCCCGCCCATGAAGGAGCCGTTCCAGCCCAGCGAAATCCAGATCATCACGGTGAGGGCACCGATTACCATGCCGGCGATGGCGCCCGCGCCGTTGGTGCGTGACCACATCAGCGACAGGATGATCAGCGGGCCGAAGGCCGCACCGAAGCCCGCCCAGGCGTTACTGACCAGCCCCAGGACCTGGGAGCCCGGGTCGGAGGCGATAACGGCGGCCACCAAGCCCACCAGGGCGACACAGACGCGGCCGACGGTGACGATTTCCTTCTCCGATGCCTCCTTGCGCAGGAACAGGCGATAGAAGTCCTCGGTCAGTGAAGAAGACGCCACCAGCAGCTGGCTGGAGATGGTGCTCATGACCGCCGCCAGCAGGGCGGCAAACAGGAAGCCGGTGATCAGCGGATGGAACAGCAGGTCGGCCAGCAGGATGAAGATCGTTTCGGGATCTTCGACATTCATGCCATTGCGCACCGCGTAGGCCCGGCCGAAGATGCCCAGAGAGACCGCGCCGATCAGTGAAATGAGCATCCAGCTCATGCCGATGTTACGAGCGGTGGGCACATCCTTGAGCGTGCGGATGGCCATGAAACGCACGATGATATGCGGCTGACCGAAGTACCCAAGCCCCCAGGTCACCGCCGACAACCAGCCGATCAGGGTCAGCCCGTCGGTCCACGACAGCAGGGTGGGGTCGACTTCGTTCAGGGTCTGTGATGCCTGAGCGAAACCGCCGCCGCCTTCGCCGAAGAGCACCACCGCCGGCATGATCACCAGGGCCAGCATCATGATGCAGCCTTGCACGAAGTCCGTCATGCTCACGGCCATGAAGCCGCCGACCACGGTGTAGGCAAGGACCACGCCGAGAGTGATGATGATGCCTGTGGCGTAGTCGCTAAGCCCGGTATTGATGACGCCGGAAAAGGCGCTTTCGAACAGCTTGCCGCCGGCCACCAGGCCTGAGGCTGTGTACACCGCGAAAAACACCACGATGACGATAGCGGATACCGTTCTCAGCGGGATAGCCTGAGTCGGGAAGCGGTTGGCCAAGAACGCCGGAATAGTGATCGCATTGCCATAGTGAACCGTTTGTTCACGCAGGCGCGGGGCGACCAGCAGCCAGTTGAAGAACGCCCCGACGAGCAGGCCGATACCGATCCAGGCCGAGCCCAGGCCGGAGGCGAACATGGCCCCGGGCAAGCCTAGCAGCAACCAGCCGCTCATGTCCGACGCGCCAGCCGACAGGGCCGCCACTTGTGGGCTGAGGGAGCGTCCCCCCAGGATGTAACCTTCCGATGTGGACGTGGACTTGCGCATGGCATACAAGCCGATGGCAATCATCAATGCAAAGTAAGCAAACAGGCTGATCCAGACACCAGTAGCCATAAAACGTCTCCTTCTTATCGATCCGGCTATAGAGCCGTCGGGTTATTGTTAGTACGCATGCAGGCCAGGCCACCGGAGGTAAGCCTTGTGGTCAGGGGAGGCGCGAATGTAACGCCGATGGCGATAGTGCTTTGAACCATGAGATTCATCCCTTGCGGTTGTTGTTGTCGAACGTCGAAACGTCTCTGTGTCATGCTGTTTTAGCACAAAGCGGTTTCGTACGCCCCCATCGGGCGGAGCAGGCTCCGCCCGATGGACAGCGTGCCAGGAGCTCAGTCGTCTCCCATGGCCAGCAGCGACGCGTTGCCGCCGAGGGCGGCGGTGTTGATGGTCAGGGTCTTTTCGGTGGCGAAGCGCAGCAGATAGTGCGGACCGCCCGCCTTGGGCCCGGTGCCCGACAGACCCTGGCCGCCGAACGGCTGCACGCCGACCACGGCACCGATGATGTTGCGGTTGACGTAGACGTTGCCGACGCGGATCCGGCGGGCGATATGTTCGGCGAAGGATTCGTTGCGGCTGTGTACGCCGAAGGTCAGGCCGTAGCGCCGTTCGTTGATCGACTCGATCACCTGGTCGATCTCGCTGGCCTGGTAGCGAACGATATGCAGCACCGGGCCGAACTGCTCGCGCTCCAGGGCGTCGATGCCATCGATCTCGAAGGCCGCCGGGGCGACGAAGGTGCCTTCGGCGGTGTGGGCCGGGTCGAGCCGGGTCTCGGCCAGTAGTCGGCCTTCGCCCTTGAGGGTCTCGATGTGTGCCTGGAGGCCCTGACGGGCGTCCTCGTCGATCACCGGGCCGACGTCGGTTCCCAGCTCCCGCGGGTCGCCCACATGGAGTTCTTCCATGGCGCCCTTGAGGATCTCGATGACTCGGTCGGCGACGTCGTCCTGGAGATAGAGGACACGCAGCGCCGAGCAGCGCTGGCCGGCGCTCTGGAAGGCCGACTGGATGACATCCGCGACCACCTGCTCGGGCAGCGCGGTGGAGTCGACGATCATGGCGTTCATGCCGCCGGTCTCGGCGATCAGCGTCGGCAGGGCGGCACCTTCCCGGTCGGCCAGCGAGCGGTTGATGACTTGGGCGGTGTCGGTGCCGCCGGTGAACACCACGCCGGTGATGCGCGAGTCGCCGCTCAGCACGCTGCCCACGGTGGGGCCGTCGCCGGGCAGCAGCTGAACCACGTCGCGGGGCATGCCGGCCTCATGCAGCAGCTCGATGACCCGATGGGCGACCAGCGAGGTCTGCTCGGCGGGCTTGGCCAGCACGGTGTTGCCGGCCACGGCGGCGGCCACCACCTGGCCGCAGAAGATCGCCACCGGGAAGTTCCAGGGACTGATGGCGGCGAACACGCCCTTGCCACCGAGCATCAGGTCGTTGGACTCGCCGGTGGGGCCGGGCAGGCGGGTCGGCTCGGCGAACAGCTCCTCGGCGCGGCTGGCGTAATAGCGGCAGAAGTCGACCGCCTCGCGGATCTCGTCGACCCCATCGGTGAGTAGCTTGCCGCCTTCACGGGAGCACAGCGTCATCAGCTCGGCGAGGTTGTCTTCCATCAGCTCGGCGAAGCGGCGAATGATCGCGGCGCGCTCGGCTACCGGGGTGGCGTCCCAGCGCGGGTAGGCCGCCCAGGCCGCGTCCACGGCCTGCGATGCCTGCTCCTGGGTGGTCCACTGCACGCTGCCGACGGTGGCTCGACGGTCGAAGGGGCAGCGCACCTCATGACTCGCCGTGGCATCGTCGGCGACGTCGAAGCCGAGTAGCGGCCGGGCCTGGTAGCTCTTGTCCATGAAGCCGGCCATGGCGTCGATGAGCGGACGGTACTGGCTGTTGATGTTCAAGTTCACTCCCTGGGAGTTCTGGCGGTTCGGTCCGTAGATATGCTTGGGTAACGGGATCCGGGTATTGGCATAGCGATCGTACTGGCGCAGCGTTTCCACCGGGTGAACGCACAGCGATTCCACCGGCACCCGCGGATCCACCAGCTGGTGAACGAACGACGAGTTGGCGCCGTTCTCCAGCAGCCGGCGCACCAGGTAGGGGAGCAGGTCCTTGTGAGCCCCTACCGGCGCGTAGATACGACAATAGGTGCCCTGGGGTGCGCGTTTGAGCGCGGCGTCGTAGAGCGCCTCGCCCATGCCGTGCAGGCGCTGGAACTCGAAGGGCCGCTCGGCGGCGTTGGAGAGCTCGAGAATCGCGCTGATGGTATGGGCGTTATGGGTGGCGAACTGCGGGAAGATCCGCCCGCGGCTCTGCTCGGAGAGCAGGAACTGCGCGCAGGCCAGGTAGGCCACGTCCGTGTTGGCCTTGCGGGTGTAGACCGGGTAGCCGTCGATGCCGAGCTGCTGGGATTCCTTGATCTCGGTATCCCAGTAGGCGCCCTTGACCAGCCGCAGGGGGATCTCGTCGCCCTGCTGGTCGGCCAGGCGGTTCAGGTAGTGCAGCACCGGCAGGGCACGCGTGGCGTAGGCCTGGACCACCAGCCCGAAGTGCCCCCAGCCACGACAGGTATCGCTCTCGTAGACGGCGCGGAAGACTTCCAGCGACAGCTCGAGGCGGTCGACCTCCTCGGCATCGATGGTCACCGCCACGCTGCGTTCGCGCGCCATGGCGGCGAGTTCGCGGACGCTGGCGACCAGTTCCTCGAGGATCTGGCTACGACGCCCGAACTCGTAGCGCGGGTGCAGGGCCGAGAGCTTGATCGAGATCGACGGGGCCGGAGTCGTGGAAGACAGCTCGCGGCTGGTCTTGCCGACACGCTCGATGGCGTGAGCGTAGTCATCGAAGTAGCGCTTGGCATCGCGGCGGGTGCGGGCGGCTTCGCCGAGCATGTCGTAGGAGTAGGTGTAGCCCTTGTCGAACAGCGGCTTGGAACGCTTCAGCGCCTCATCGATGTCGCGGCCGAGGACGAACTGCTTGCCCATCACCTTCATGGCTTCGACCATGGCGCGGCGGATCACCGGCTCGCCCATGCGATTGACCAGCTTGTTGATGAAGTGAGCCGGCTTGCCATCCTTGGAGTGATCCATCTTGATCACCCGGCCGGTCATCAGCAGCCCCCAGGTGGAGGCGTTGACGAACCAGGACTCGCTCTGGCCGAGGTAGGACTTCCAGTCGGCGGGGCCCAGCTTGTCCTCGATCAGCGCATCGGCGGTGGCCTTGTCGGGAATGCGCAGCATGGCCTCCGCCAGGCACATCAGCATCAGCCCTTCGTGGGTGTCGAGGCTGTATTGCTGGAGTAGTTCGTCGATGGAGTCTACTGCGGTATCCATTTCACGGACTTCGCGCACCAGCTCGGCGGCCTTGTCGGCGGTACGCTTGAAATCGTCCTCGTCGACGGACAGCAGGTTCACCAGCTCGCCGACGAAGGCATCCTCGTCGACCGTATAGTGTTCGCTGACGCGATCGAACAGCGTCTCGAGATCCTGGTTCCAGGTGGTGCTGTCCAGCATGGTGTTGGCGTTGAGCATGTCGTTCCCCGATGGAAGCCGGTCGTCACAGGGTCGTCATGTCATCGGCGCGTCAGGGAGCGCCGACGGTATGACGGTATCTTGCAAGCGTAGGGCGCATGAATGGGCTCTGCTTGTCGATTCCGTTGGCGGATTTGACGAATTCATGGGAGATGGGCCGGAGAAGGGAACTTCCTACGACCTATGTCTAAGGAGGTGGGCGTCACCGGCGAGTGGCTGGGAGGCCGCTCGGCGCAATTGGCTGGGCGGGTAGCCGTAGTCGCGGCGGAAGGCGCGGGACAGGGCGCTCTGGCTGGCGAAGCCGGTGAGTGCGGCGATCTCGGACAGCGGGAGGTGGCTCTCGCGGATCAACTGCTGGGCCATCTGCAGGCGCCGGCGCATCACATAGCGCCAGGGCGGCAGGCCGGTCTGGTGACGGAAGCGGACCGTGAAATGAGCCTCGCTGAGACAGGCCTGAGCCGCCAGGTCGGCGACCCGCAGGCCGCTCGCCAGGTGGCGGTCGATGAAGCGATCCAGCGCCGCCAGGTCGAGGGGGCGTCCCGCGGGGGATATCTCGCCGGACAGTCGGGCATGCAACGTGCCCAGCAGGGTGGTGGCCAGGCGCTCCTGCTGCAGACCATTCAGGGCACCCTGGCCGGCGAGCAGGTGCAACTCGCGAAGCATGAAGTCCAGGTAGCGGGACAGCGAGTCATCCAGCTCGAAGAAGCGCGGCGCATCGAACAGGCGAGCCAGCTCATGGTGATGGCCGGTCAGCGACAAGGCGTCTCGCGGTAGGTCGAGCACCAACTGATGATTGTCGCCGGTGCCGGCGTAGTAGTGCAGGTGATTGGCCGGCACGATGCAGCCGGAAAGTGCCGAGATAGAGCCGCCGAGGCCCGCGATCTCGAACTCCGCCTGGCCATTGAGCCCGATCACGATCTGGTGGAAATCGTGAGCATGGTGATGGATGGCGGTATCGAGCGGAAACTGGCGGATTGCGCTGGTCATCGTCGCCCTCCGGTGCGGCGTTCACGACATGACGCCAGTGTACCGGATGACGCGGCGTGTCTCATTCTCGCCCGTCTCCCGCCCCTTGGCGCAGCGCCGTGCGGGCGGCAAGGTGATCGCGCAGCGCGCCCAGTTCGGCATGTCCTGCGTCGTCCAGCAGTGGCTTGCCGCGGGCGACCCGGCCGTGGCGGCCATGATCATCCATCAGCCGCTGGGCGCGGCGACGTACGCGCTCCAGGTAGTCATCATGGCGGATCGGGTAGCCGGCAATCGCGTTCCACTCGGTCTCGCTGACCCGGCTCTCGAGGGCCCGGTCGAACAGGTCGAGCAGGTGTTCGGGGTCGGTGCGGTAACGGGGCGTGCGTGCGGTCATCAGGATGGCAATCATGCCGCCGATGATCAGCAGGCAGACGGCCAGAACAGTCAGGAATAGGGCCATGAGGGTGCTGATGGTTGGGAAAGGGCAGGGAGGCCGGTGCTGCTCCCGAACGTGTCGTCTCTCGAAGAGGGTGACATCGGATGATACGGCGTTGGACGATGCCAGGGAGGGCCATTGGAGCGGGTGAAGGGAATCGAACCCTCGTCTTAAGCTTGGGAAGCTTCTGCTCTACCATTGAGCTACACCCGCTGGGCGATTTCATAGTATATCCAACGGTTTAGTGATTACAACAGGGGGCGACGTCGGTCGACGGACAAGTAGCGTGGAATTTTTTCGTCACGGCCCGAACTTTTCCTGCCAAGACTGTCATAACAGGTGCAGACGACAGCGGCGATGGCAGTCGCTAGCACTGTCGCTCTAGCTTGCGATTCGATCCTTGACCGCCTCATCCCCGATGAGGCGGTTTTTTTATGTGCCAGGAATGCCGACACCCGACGGGCCGTCGGCTGTCGGGAAGGTTCAGGCGTGGCGCATGCGCAGGATGGCGTTGAGCACGTCGCGACGGGTCACGATGCCGACCAGGCGCCCCTGCTCGGTGACCGGATAGATCTTGGGCTTGGCACCCAGCATCTCCTGGGCCAGGTCGGTGATGCTCTTGGATGGCGAGACGGAGAGCACCTCGTTGCGCATCAGTTCGTGGACCAGGGGAGGTTCGTCGTCGAGGTAGGCGCTTTCCAACAGTTTGCCGAGTACGTCCTGTTCCGAGATGAAGCCGATCAAGTGGTCGCGCTCGTCGACGACCGGCGCTCCAGGCAGCCGGTGCAGGGCCAGGCCCTGGGCCAGGGTGGTAGTCGACGTCTTGTCGGTGACCCGGTAGCAGTCGCGAGACATGATCTCGCGTACGATGGTAGGAGCCTTGCTGGGCATGGCGGTTCTCCTCGTCCTGGTGGAACCTTGTGCCTGGGCGCCCGGCGCGGAGCACTTCCCGTGCCCTGGTCGGTGCTCATGGGGCGGCCGGTGACCTCGGCGTGTCTCGCGTTCAGCTTAGCCGACTGTCGAGGCACTGCCTGCCGGCGCCTACCAACGGTGAGCGTCCTGTGAGGAACCGACCCTTGAGACATCGCTCCAATGAGGCACAATGCCGCCACCTTCGAGTGATGGAGATCCGCCATGGATGCTCGTGAATACCTGGCCCGCAAGGGGCTGGATGGAGAACGCGACCAGGAACGCCCCAATACCCTGGAAGAAAAGGCCTGGGAGCGCGCCCGGGAATCCGGGGATCATCGACCCCGGGCAGGCACGCCCCATGACTGGGAGGACTGGGAGCGCTATCACGATCAGCTCGCCGAGGGCGCCGACGACCTGGAACAGAAGATCGACCACGAGGCGCATCGCCAGGCTCGCGAGCCCGAGCCGACGGGCGTTCAGCATTTCGTCCCTGAGCCCGAGCCCGAGCCCGAGCCCGAGCCCGAGCCCGAGCCCGAGCCCGAGCCCGAGCCCGAGGCGCCGGCGACCAGCGAGCCGCCCCAAGCGTCTGCGGAGCCGGCCCCGCGAGCCGAGCCTTTCGCCGCCCTGGTGACGCTGGCGGTGCTATTGCCGCCGTTGGCCATGGGGCTCGCCGGCGGTGGCGCGCGCCGTGTGCTGATCGCCTTGGGGCTGTGCGTGCTGGGTTGGTTGCCTGGGATCGCCTATGTGCTGCACTTCCTGCGGTACCGCTCACGCGATTAGGCACTTGGCAGGTCGGATACCGACGGTATAATCCGCCGGCGCCTCGCTTTTCCAAACGGAGTGGAATCTTGGGCTATCTCGTGGCTATCACCGTCCTCTGGGCGTTCTCCTTCTCGTTGATCGGCGTTTACCTGGCCGGTCAGGTGGACAGCTATTTCTCGGTGATGTCCCGCATCGTGCTGGCGGCCCTGCTGTTCCTACCGCTGTTGCGTCCGCGCCGGTTGCGCGGTCGCCAGCGCCTGGTCCTGATGGGCCTCGGGGCGGTTCAGCTCGGGGTGATGTACATCTTCTTCTACCAGTCCTTCCTGTTGCTCTCGGTCCCCGAGGTGCTGCTGTTCACGGTGCTGACGCCGCTCTATATCACGTTGCTCGATGATCTGATGTTCCGGCGTTTCTCGCCGTTCCATCTGGTGACCGCCGCGATGGCGGTGCTGGGGGCCGCGGTGATCCGTTATCGCGGCCTCGACGGGGACTACTGGCTGGGTTTCCTGGTGGTCCAGGGGGCCAACTTCTGCTTCGCGCTGGGCCAGGTCGGCTATCGCCGCTTTTCGGCGGGCCTGCCCGATGAGCTGCCGCGCTTCTCGGTCTTCGGCTGGTTCTACCTGGGGGCTGCCATCGTGGCGCTACCGGCCTTCCTGTGGTGGGGCGATGCCACGGCCCTTCCGGCCACGCCGTTACAGTGGGGCGTGTTGATCTGGCTTGGCCTGGTGGCGTCGGGTGTGGGGTACTTCCTGTGGAACATCGGGGCGACCCGGGTCGATGCCGGATCGCTGGCGGTCATGAACAACGCCCTGGTGCCCGCGGGGTTGCTGGTCAATCTGTTGATCTGGAACCACGACGCCGATCTGCTGCGTCTCACGTTGGGCGGGCTCATCATCCTGGCTTCGCTGCTGGTCAACGAGTGGTGGCAACGCCGCCGCGCGCCGCATTCTGCGTGAGGGCGGTTTGCCCGGCCGAGAGCCAATCGCCATAATAAGCCGTCGCGAAGCGAAGGACCCGCTCATGCACGCCTTCAAGAACATCGGTCTGATCGGCCGTTTGGGTAGCGCCAAGGTCGTCGAGACCCTCAAACGACTGAGCCGCTTCCTCGACGATGCCGGCTATCACGTCATCCTCGAGGATCGCACGGCCACCGTGCTGCTCGATCACGGCCATCCCGAGGCCAGCCGTCGTCGGCTGGGCGAGCTGTGTGACCTGGTGATCGTGGTCGGCGGCGACGGTAGCCTGCTCGGCGCCGCCCGTACCCTGTGCCATAGCGGCACCCTGGTGCTGGGCGTCAACCGCGGGCGGCTGGGCTTTCTCACCGATATCTCTCCCGACGAACTCGAGGAGCGCGTCGGCGAGGTGCTGGCCGGGCAGTACGAGCTGGAGGAGCGTTTCCTGCTCGATGCGGAGCTCTATCGCGACGGCGTGATGGTGGGCGAAGGCGATGCCTTGAACGAGGTGGTGCTGCATCCCGGCAAGGCCGTGCGCATGATCGAGTTCGAGCTGTTCATCGACGATCAGTTCGTTTACAGCCAGCGCAGCGACGGGCTGATCATCGCCACGCCCACCGGCTCCACGGCCTATGCGCTGTCCGGTGGCGGGCCGATCATGCACCCGCGGCTGGAGGTCGTGACCCTGGTGCCGATGTTCCCGCATACGTTGTCGAGCCGGCCCATCGCCATCGATGCGGCCAGCGAGATCCGCATTCATATCGGCGAGACCAACCAGACCTACCCGCATATCAGCTGCGATGGCCAGACCCGTGCCGTGGCCAAGCCCGACGACGTGCTGGTGATCCGCCGCAAGCCTCAGCGCGTGCAGCTCGTTCATCCCGTGGGACACAACTTCTACGAGGTCCTGCGCAGCAAGCTGGGCTGGAGCAACCGCCTGGGAGACTGAGGTGAGCAAAGTGCCCCTGGAAGGCTACGACCTGATCGGCGACGTGCACGGTTGCGGCGCGACGCTGGCGGCCCTGCTCGAACGCCTCGGGTATCACCAGCGCGGCGGCGTCTACCGTCATCCGCGTCGCAAGGTGATCTTCCTTGGCGATCTCATCGACCGCGGGCCGCGCATTCGCCTGGCGGTCAGCATCGCCCGGCGCATGGTGGAGGAGGGCGAGGCGCTGATCGTGATGGGCAACCACGAGATCAATGCCCTGGCCTATCACCACCGCGCCCCCGCCGCTCTGGGCCGCGAGTGGCTGCGTGAGCATACTCCGCGTCACAACCGCATCGTCCGCGAGACCCTCGAACAGTACCGCGACCATCCCCAGGAATGGGACGAGACGCTGGCCTGGTTCCTCGACATCCCCCTGTTCCTCGAGTGCGATGGCCTGCGCGTGGTGCACGCCTGCTGGGACCAGGCGCGGATCGACGAGCTGCGCCGCTCGCACCCGGAGGGGCGCATCGACCTGGATTTCCTGGCCGCCGCGGTATGCCACGGGACCCGCGAGTTCGAGATCCTCGACCGGCTCACCCGGGGCAGCCATATCACGCTACCCGAGGGCGTGCAGATCCACTCCGGCGATGGCTTCACCCGGCGCAGCTTCCGCACGCATTTCTGGGCGCGTCGCCCGCGTACCTGGGGCGACGTGGTCTTCCAGCCCGACAACCTGCCAGGCGAACTCGAGCGGCGCCCACTCAGCGCGGCCGAGTCGGCCTGCCTGACGCACTACGGCCCCGAGCAGCCTCCGCTGTTCATCGGCCACTACTGGTGCGAAGGCATTCCGGCCCTGCCGGCGCCGAACATCGCCTGCCTGGACTACAGCGCGGTGAAGTTCGGCCGACTGGTGGCCTATCGCTGGAGCGGTGAGACGCGGCTCGATGCCAATCGTTTCGTATGGGTCCGTGTGCCGCGGGAGGAGCGGGCGCGTCCGGCGCCCTGGGAAATCGATGTCGACTGATACAAAACGTTACCTAAATATCCGGAATCGTGGCGAACTTGTCGCCCGCCAGGCCATCAGAGTAAGTGTTCCCTTGAACGATCCCTTGCTCTTGTCCGGCGGCCCCTTCCGCCGGACTTTTTCTTGTGGCCCGGTATGCGGAGTTCGCCCACTGGATTCGCCCACCTGAGGAGAGGCCATGTATCGGGTGATGCTGCTGCCCCATGACACCGACACCCGCGAACTTCGCCAGGCGCTCTGGGCGCAGCGTATCGGGCACCGCGTCACCGACGAGGGCGAAGGCCAGGTGCTGTGGCTGGCCGACCCCCGGCAGCAGGAGGCCATGCAGCGCCTGGTGATGCGCTGGCAGCGCGGTGAGCCGCTGGCGCCCGACGGGCAAGAGACGCGCGGTCGGCCGCCCATGCGCGATGGCCTGTCGGCCTGGCTGACGCCGTTGCGCCAGGTGCCGGTCACCGCATCCGCCCTGGTGCTATGCCTGCTGGTGTTCGTGGTGATGAGCATGCTCGGCGACTCGGTGATCGCCGCCATGACCATCGTGCCGGTGAGCGTGTCGGGCGGTCAGCTGGCCTTCGGTGGCCTCGGCGAGACGCTGGGCTCGGGCCAACTGTGGCGGCTGCTGTCGCCGGCCTTCCTGCATTTCGGCTGGATGCATCTGGTCTTCAACATGCTGTGGCTGTGGGTGTTCGGTCGCCAGGTCGAGGCGTACCACGGCCGCGGACGCATGCTGACGCTGCTGCTGGCCGCCGGTATCGGCGGCAATCTGGCTCAGTACGCCACCGGCACGGTGCTGTTCGGCGGCATGTCGGGCGTCGACTTCGCGCTGCTCGGCTATGTCTGGCTGATGGCGCGCCGTCGCCCGGGCGATGGTTTCTTCGTGCCCCAGATGCTGGTGGTCTTCATGCTCGGCTGGATGGTCTTCACGATGACCGAAATGGCCGGGCTGTTCGGCTTCGGCAACGTGGCCAACGAGGCTCACCTGGGCGGGTTGGTCGTGGGCCTGGCGCTGGGCTGGTATCATTCCCGCCGCACCCAGTCGCACTGAGGAGTGGCTGCGTTCGGCCGTACGGCGTTAAAAACCCTCCTAGAGGGCTCATCGACGGCTCGTAAGCTCCGCCTTTTCGCCGCTTTTGCCCTGCGACCCACATGAACGTGGGAAGTGCGTCGGCCCGTAGGAAGCGAGCCTGGCCCTGGCCTTCGCTCGCCGGCCTTTTCGAGCCTAGAGACACCGTCAATGACTGGCGTGTCTCGTCCCGATCCGTTTCTTCCGAGAGATCCCGCCATGAGCGATATGACCTTCGAGCGCATGATTCAACAGATGACCCCGGCCATCTACGAGAGCCTCAAGCAGGCGGTGGCGCTGCGTAAATGGCCGGATGGCCGCTTCTTGACGGCCGAACAGACCGAGCTGTGCCTCGAGGCGGTGATGCGTTTCGAAGCCGAGAACAACGTGCCCGCGGAGCAGCGTGTCGGTTACCTGGAACGCCGTACCTGCGGCGCCGACAGCAGCGGCGCCGGCGTCGACCCCGAGCAGGCCGGCCTCGGCCGGGATGTCGGCCGTGACTGAGGCCATCGCCGTGACAGGCTGTCTGACCAAGATGGCCGTGACGCCGGGCTCACCGGCACGTTATACCCTGCGCACCGGCGACCAGCGCCTCGACCTCAACGGCCTGCTGGGCCAGCCGCTGCGATTGAGCTGGAGCGGTGCCATCGCCTGCACCCACTGTGGCCGGGCGACCCGCAAGAGCTTCGGCCAGGGCCACTGCTACCCGTGTTTCAAGAAACTGGCTCGCTGCGACACCTGCATCATGAAGCCGGAACTGTGCCACTACTTCCAGGGCACCTGTCGCGAGCCCGAATGGGGCGAGACCCACTGCTTCCGGCCCCATGTGGTCTACCTGGCCAACGCCTCCGGACTCAAGGTCGGCATCACCCGAGACACCCAGGTGCCGACCCGCTGGCTCGACCAGGGCGCCGTCCAGGCGTTGCCGATCCTCGAGGTCGATACCCGTCAGCAGTCCGGCTTCGTCGAGATGCTGTTCAAGGGTGAGGTCTCGGATCGCACCAACTGGCGCGCCATGCTCAAGGGCGACACCCAGGAACTGGACCTGCCCGGCGAGCGCGACCGCCTGCTCGAGCGCCTCGCCCCGGGGCTCCTGGAGCTGCGCGAGCGCTTCGGTCATGAGGCCATCCGCGAGCTGGACACCACGCCCTACGCCTTCGAATACCCGGTGCTCGAGCATCCCACCAAGGTCGTCTCGCACAACTTCGACAAGCACCCCGAGGTGGCCGGCACCCTGCTCGGCATCAAGGGCCAATACGTGATCCTCGACAGTGGCGTGATCAATCTGCGCAAGTTCACCGGCTACGAGGTCACGGTCGAATCCTGAAGACGGCGCGTCGCTCGTGGTGTCGGCCCGGCTGTCATCCTGGCGCTAGTATACCGAGCCGAGTGCCTCGACTCGGTGTGTCTCGGCCGGTGGTTGCCAGCATCCTTGCCGGGGCGTGCCACCGAATCGCCTTTCCGTACCCGCACCTGTCCAGGATCCAGAGATCTAGGCGGCCCATGGGCCGGCGAAGGCCTCCGTCTCGTCCGGCGGCGGAGAGGACCATGCCTTCCTGAGATTGTCGGCACACGAAGAGGGCGCTACCGGAGGCCCCGGCAACCGAGGGTGCCGGGGCGTTTTGCAGGATCGTGGCTCAGAGGTGGGCAGGGTTGTGCAGGTCGCGCTCGTCGGCGGGCGGCGGCGTCCACTGGTAGATCCAGGTCTCGGTCAGCGGCTGGCCGTTGCCCTTCAAGTAGAGGCGCAGGTTGATCGGCTCGGTGCCGTCGTCCGGTGGTACCACATCGAACATGGCGCGATAGCCCTGGATCGCCTCCAGAGGACGGGCCGAGGTGATCTCGACGCGGCCCGCGGAGGCCTCGATGACCGGCTCGACCTCGAGATCCGTCTGGTCGTCGAGGGGGAAGGGGCCGCCCTGGAAGTCGACCACGAAGCGCCAGCTGAAGTATTCCCGCGGCTGGCCGACGACCCCGCCGAGGCCGGTGCGGGTGGCGACGCAGCGCGCCCGGGGCGACTGGTGGGGCGGGTAGGCGTGCCAGTAGAGGCGGTAGCCGAACAGCTGTTCCTGGCCTGGCTCGACGCGAGCCTCCGGGTGCCAGAACGCGGCGATGTTGTCGAAGGTCTCGTCGAGGGCGGGGATCTCGGCCAGCTGCACCGCGCCGGGGCCCCAGTCGCCCTTGGGTTCGACCCACAGGCTGGGCCGGCGGTCGTAGAAGACGCCGTCGTCCTGGTAGTGGTCGAAGTCGTGGTCGCGCTGGACCAGGCCGAAGCCTCGGGGGCTGGTGTCGCCGTAGCTGTTGAAGCGTAGCTGGCGGGGATTCACGAGCGGGCGCCACAGCCATTCGCCCTCGCCGGTGTGCATCGCCAAACCGTCGGAATCATGGATCTCGGGGCGCCAGTCCCAGCCGGCGTCGCGGTCGTTCTCGCCGACCAGGTACATGCTGGTCAGCGGGGCGATGCCCAGACGCTCGATGCCCTGGCGCGGGTAGAGGGCGGCATCGACATCCATGACCACGCCGGCCTCCGGATTGGTGATGCGGAAACGGTAGGCACCGGTGACGCTGGGCGACTCGAGCAGCGCATAGACGTTGACGGCCTCGCCGTCGTCATCGGGTTGCTCCAGCCAGAAGCGGGTGAAGTCGGGAAACTCCTCGGGGCGATTCATGGCGGTGTCGATGGCCAGGCCGCGCGCCGACATGCCGTACTGCAGGGAGTCGCTGACCGCGCGGAAGTAGCTGGCGCCGAGGAAGGCGGCGATGTCTCGCTGCCAGTCGTCGCGGTGGTGGAGGCGAAAGCCGGCGAATCCCAGCCGCTCGGAGAGCGCCTCGCCCTCGACGCCAGATTCCCCGAAGTCGAACATCGCCGGGTCGTAGGCGATCTCCTGGGCCTGGCCGTCACGCAGCGTGTAGATCCGTACCGGTCGCTTGAAGTTGCGGCCCAGGTGGAAGAGCTGAGCGCGAAAGGGCGAGGCCTCGTCCTTGGCCCAGAGGGCGTGATCGGGGCGGAAGCCGATGGCTTGGTACTGATCCCAGCTCAAGTCCTTGAGGCTTACGGGCAGCTCGGCGCCGGCCTCCCGCGGGGCCTTTTCGGAGAGCTGGCGGGCCAGGCCCTTGAGCCAGGCGTAATCGAAGGGCTCGCGGGGGCCGGTGGTGGGAACCCGCTGCGCCGTGGCGGCGAGCAGGGGGGAAATGGGCAGGAAGGCGCCGCCGAGGGCGGTGGTAGCCTTCAGGAAGTCGCGTCGGTTCATCGCTGTCGTCCCTGGGGTCGTGATTCCATGGTGGCTGGTCGTCGTGGGGCCAGAAGCGCCTGGCCGGCTAGTTCAGTGACAGGCGATGGCGCCGAGAGGTTCCGAAGGCGTTCATGCGAGGGCGCCACCGGTCGAGTGGCCGGTGGCGAGTGAGAGGCGGTGAGTGGGCGACGAGCGGCCAGTGATGCAGGCTGCGGCGAGGTAAAGAGGTGAGGCTCAGCCGGCGGCGCCGACCTGCTCGCCGTCCTTTGCGTCATCCTGTCGATAGGGGTTGTCGGGCATCAGGCAGCGGGGCAGGGCCTGGCGGCGCGAGTCCTCCTTGGGCCCGTAGTGCTTGGTCAGGTAGTCGAGGATGGTGGCTTCCTGCTCCGCTCGCCGTAGAGTTCGTGCAGCCCACGCTGACGTGGCGGTGTCTGGGGCATGGCCCACCTCCTGGCTGGCCCGGTATGGCTGGCGAGTCGGTCGGACCGTGATGATATGGGTGATAGGTGGGTAGCAACATTCAGCGTAGCAGCTGATCGATGCTTCACAGGCCAATGCCGACGAGAGGGTATGGGCATCATGGCCATATGCGGGGTTCGGGGCGATCGCGTTGACGCCCGGGGAGGCGGTTGCTAGCTTATCCGGGCTCTCGGGTGGCCCGCGAACCTGCCTAGAACGGTTGCTGGCCCGCCAGTGCGGGCCGAGGTGAAACGGGAAGTCGGTGATGTGTTCCGACGCTGCCCCTGCGACGGTGATCGAGTCAATCTCCGCCTCACGCCACTGTGCCTTGCACGGGAAGGCGGCGGAGACGAGGTGCGCCAGCGCCCCGCTCGTCAGCCCGGAGACCGGCCTGGGAGACAGCGCCATGGGGCACGATGCGACGATGTCATGCCCCGGGCTCGATGATAACCGAGTTGTCGTGCGGGTGAGCACGACACGGTGAGCAAGGACTCACATGCACCCTATTCCTCCCCCCCGTGGCCTGGCATTTTCCCTGGCCGCTCTGCCGCTGGCCAAGGCCCGCCGAGCCAGGCGAGGAGCTGTTGTTCGGCTACCGGCTAAGCTGGTGCGACCTGTCCGGGGGAGTGTGGCATCCGATGGCGGCGGCCCGCGCCGGCCGTCTGGTACGCGGGGCCACTGCCATCCCGAGGGCTCTGGTAGGGTGGGCGTCTCGCCAAGGATGCTCGGAGACGCCCCGTGACCGATGCCATGACGCCCATTCCCGCGCCGGATACCGCCTGTGCCGGGCGCGTGACCCACTATCTCGACACCCTGACCAAACCTCCGGGTAGCCTGGGGCGACTGGAGTCTCTGGCGGTGAGCCTGGCGGCGATCACCGGCGAGGACTTCCCCCGCGTGACGCCGCCCGCGGTCGTGGTGTTCGCCGCCGACCACGGCGTGGCGGCGGAGGGCGTATCGGCCTTTCCCCAGGCGGTGACCGCCCAGATGGTGGCCAACTTCGTCGCCGGCGGGGCGGCCATCAATGCCTTCGCCCGTCGCATCGGCGCGCGGCTCGAGGTGGTCGACGTGGGCGTGGCGGGGGCGCTGCCTGACGAGGGCATCGTCTGTGAGCGGGTGCGCCCGGGCACCGCCAACCTGGCTCGAGAGGACGCCATGACCCGCGACGAGGCGCTGGCCGCCATCGCCGCCGGCCGTCGCGCCGCCGAGCGGGCCGTCGCGGCGGGTGACCGCTGCCTGATCGTCGGCGAGATGGGCATCGCCAACACCACCGCCAGCAGCGCCATGCTGGCGGCGTTGACCGGCATTCCCGTCGCCGAGCTGGTGGGGCCGGGCACCGGCGTGGCCGGCGAGGCACTCGCCCACAAGCGCTCGGTGATCGAGGCGGCCCTGGCCGCGCGCGCGGCCGATCCCGCTGATCCGCTGGACGTGTTGGCGAAGCTCGGCGGGCTCGAGATCGCCGCCATGGCCGGGGCCTACCTGGAGGCCGCGGCGAGGCGACTGCCGGTGCTGGTCGATGGCTTCATCGCTACGCTGGCCGCGCTCGTGGCCTGCCGGCTCGACCCGGCGCTGCGCCCCTACTTGATCTTCGGCCATCGCTCCCACGAGCCCGGACACGCCCACGTCCTGGCGGCGCTGGACGCCGAGCCGCTGCTGGCCATGGAGTTGTGCCTGGGCGAGGGAAGCGGCGCGGCCCTGGCCTTCCCGCTGCTCGAGGCGGCCACGGCGATGCTTGCCGAGATGGCCACCTTCGGCACCGCCGGCGTCGACGACCGCGAGGCGCCCTGAGTCCGATGGAAGCCCCGCTGCGCCACGACCTTGACCACGATCAGCCCCCTCGGCCGCTGGCCTTCGGCGACGGCCTGTGTCTCGTCGCCGAGGCCGGCTGCCTGCACTTTCGGTCTCCCGAGCCGCTGCGCACCCTCAGCAACGCCCTGCTCGGCGAGGGGCTCGGCTGGGCCCGCGACTTCTGCAATTTCCACGTGGACAAGGACTATGCCGGCCGAGCCCCGGCCGACGACCTGCGCCGTTGGCTCGCCGCGCGCGGCCTGAACGAAGGCAGGGTGAAGGGCCGAGCCGAGGGCGGGCCCCTGGCGATGATGACCGCGGTGCCGCTGGTGCGGCTGGCGCTGGTGCCGGCCGACGCCGACGAGGCCGGCAGGCCACGGGTGCTGGCGGCGGTCACCGCCGGGGTGGGCAACGCCGTGGACATCACCGCGCCGGCGGCCGGTGACCCGCGCCCGGTGGCGGGCACCATCAACGTCTTGGTGTTCGTCGACGGCCATCTCACCGACGGCGCCCTGGTCAACGCCGCGCTCTCCGCCACCGAGGCCAAGGTCCAGGCCCTGGCGGCCTGCGGGGTGCGCGATCCCGAGCATGGCACCCCGGCCACCGGCACCTCCACCGACTGCCTGGCCATCGCCGCCACCCAGCGCGGCGCACCGACACCCTATGCCGGATCGGGTACGCGGCTGGGTCGGGCCATCGGCGCCGCGGTGTACCGCGGCGTGTGTGAGTCTCTGGCGGCGGGGGAGGGTGCGTCATGACGCTGGCGCCGCTGTCCTGGGAGCTGCTGGCGCTGATCGGTGTGGCGCTGGCCCTCGACCTCGCGCTGGGCGATCCGCCCTGGTGGCCCCATCCGGTGGTGGGCATCGGCCGGGTGATCGCGCGGCTCGAGCGGGCCTGGAACCATGGCCCCGCCGAGGCCCGACGACGGCGGGGCCTCTGGCTGGCGGCGCTGGTGGTCGGCGGCACCTGGGCGCTGGCCTGGGGCCTGCTGACGGCGCTGGCCTGGGCATCGCCCGGCCTGGCGCTGGTGATGGAACTCGTGCTGTTGGCCACGGCCTTCGCCACCCGGGGGCTCGCCGAGGCGGCCCGAGCGGTGGCCGTGCCGCTGCGGCGTGGTGACCTGCCGGCGGCGCGCCGCGCCCTGGGGCGTATCGTCGGGCGCGACACCGAGGCGCTGGACGAGGCGGGCCTGGCGCGCGGCGCGGTGGAGACCGTCGCCGAGAACACCGTGGATGGCATCACCGCGCCGCTGTGCTGGGCGCTGCTCGGCGGCGCGCCCCTGGCACTGGCCTACAAGGCGGTCAATACGTTGGATTCCATGGTCGGCTATCGCAGCCCCCGCCATGAGGCCTTCGGCCGCGCCTCGGCGCGCCTCGACGATGCCGTCAACTGGCTGCCGGCGCGGCTCACGGCCTTCGCCATGTGGCTCGCGGCGCGCCTCGTCGTCGGTGGCCGCACGCGGGGGGCAATGGCCGCCACCCGCCGCGAGGCGCCACGCCACCCCAGCCCCAACGCCGGCTGGCCGGAGGCGATGGTGGCGCAGCTGCTGGGCGTGCGGCTCGGCGGCCTCAGCCACTACGATGGGCGCGCCTCGCATCGCGCCACCCTCGGCTGCGCGCGGGAGCCGCTGGCGGTCGGCCACATCGAGGCCGCCATCCGCCATATGCACGGCGGCTGGCTGGGCGTGCTGGCGTTGCTGGCGCCTCTGGTGCTGGTGCGGGAGTGGCTGATATGACGTCGGACGCAATAATGGAAAACGCATCAGGCTGGCCGGGCCATGGCGGGCGCATCGCGCCGCTGCTGGCACGCTTCGGGCTGCCCTCGGACCACTCGGTGATCGATTTCAGCGCCAACCTCAACCCGCTGGGGCCACCGCCCTGGCTGGGCCAATGGCTGGCCGGCGCCGGCGAGGCGCTGTCGCGTTACCCGGACCCGGACGACGATCGGGCAAGACGCGCCATCGCCGCCTGCGACGGCGTGGCGCCGGAGCGGGTGCTGGTCACCAATGGCGGCATCGAGGCGATCCACCTCGCCGCCGCGCTGCATGCCGGCGGTCGCGCCCTGGTGATCGAGCCTACCTTCAGCGAATACGCCCTGGCCTGCCGCCGGCACGGCCTGACGATCGACCGGCTGGCGCTGGAGGCCCCGGCCTTCCGGCTCGATCTCGAGGCCGCCGAGGCGGCGATGGCCGGCGTCGACGTGGCCTTCCTGTGCCGCCCCAATAATCCTACCGGTACGCTGATCCCGCGCGGCGACGTCGAGAGACTGCTGGAACGCGCGCGGGAGACCGGCACCAGCCTGGTGGTGGACGAGGCCTTCGTGGATTTCACCGAAGGCGAGGAGCGCCTCACGCCGCTGCTCGAGAGGGCACCACACCTGCTGCTGCTGCGCTCGCTGACCAAGCTCTACGATGTGCCGGGGCTCCGGCTCGGTTACCTGCTCGGCGCCCCGGAAAGGGTCCGTCGCCTCGCCGAGGCGCAGATGCCCTGGAGCGTCAACGCCCTGGCGTTGGGGCTGGCGGCGCCGCTGCTCGCCGACCGGGACTATCTCGCCCGTACTCGCGCCTGGCTCGCCGCCGAGCGCGGCCTGTCGGCAAGTGTTCGTGCGCTCGGCTACGACGTGCCGGAGACCCACGCCAACTTCCTGCTGCTGCGCGGCGGGCGCGATGCCGCCACGGCCGGGGCGTTGTTCGCCTTCTTGCTCGAGCGTGGCCTGCTGGCCCGCCACACTCATGGTTTCACCGGCCTCGACGGCGCCTGGCTGCGCCTGGCGCTGCGCGGAGCGGACGACAACGCCCGGCTGCTCGAGGCCCTGGCGGCCTGGAGGCGACCATGATCGCCTTCGTTTCCGGTGGGGCGCGCTCAGGCAAGAGCGGCGTGGCCGAGACGCTGGTCGGCGACTGGCAGGCGGCCCGCGGCGGGGAGCGCCACTATCTGGCCACGGCCCGGGCCGGCGACGACGAGATGGTCGCGCGGATCGCCCGCCACCGCCGCGAGCGCGGCGAGGGCTGGGTGACCCTCGAGCCGCCGCTGGCCTTCGCCGAGGCGCTGGCGGCGCTCCCCCCGGGTGGCACGGTGCTGCTCGATTGCCTGACCCTGTGGGCCAGCCGGGTGATGTTCGAGGCCGGCCTCGCGGAAGACGAGGGCCGGGCGATGCTGGCGGGCGGGCTCGACGAGGCGCGCCGCCGCGGGTTGGCCCTGGTGGTGGTCTCCAACGACCTCAACGAGGACCTGCCGCCCCGTGATCCGCTGGTGTGGCGCTACCTGGCCTTCCTGCAGGCCCTGCATCGCGACCTGGCCGCCGAGGCGGACCGGGTGATCGAGGTGGTGGCCGGCCGGGCCATCGACTGGAAGGGAGAGGAGAGATGAAGGACGCGACCTTCGGCGCGCTGCTGGCCATCCAGTTCCTGACCCGGCTGCCGGTGACGCTTGCCTGCCCGTGGACGCCGGCCACCCGGCGCTGGGCGGCGCGGGCCTATCCGCTGGTGGGCGCGCTGGTCGGGGCGATCCTGGCCATCGCCGGCACGCTGCTCGCGGGGCTCTTGCCGCCGCCGCTGCTGACGCTTTTGCTGCTCAGCCTGTGGGTGGCGCTGACCGGCGGACTGCACCTCGACGGCCTGATGGACCTGGCCGATGCGCTCGGCAGCAACGCGCCGCTCGAGAAGCGTTGGGCGATCATGAAGGACCCCCAGGTGGGCAGCTTCGGGATGCTGGCACTGGTCTTCCAGCTGGCCTGGAAGGCGGCGTTGCTGTGGGCCCTGCTGGCCGCCGGGGCGAGCCCCTGGTGGCTGGCGCCGGTGATCGCGCTGGGCCGGCTGGGCGCGGTCGGCCTGCTGGTGGCGGTGCCCGCCGCCCGCCCCGAGGGCCTGGCCCACGCCTGGCAGCAGAGCCTCGGCGTGCGCGACCTGGCCCTGGCATCGCTGCCCATGCTGCCGGGCCTTTTCATCGCGCCCGGCATGGCCTGGCTGCTGGCCGGCCTGGCGGTCTTCATCATCATCTACGGCCGGGCGGTGCGCCGGGCCTTCGGCGGCATCAATGGCGACATCGTCGGGGCCGCCATCGAGGGAGGAGAACTATGGCTGCTGTTGATCGCCTGGAGCGTGTGGTCGTTCGTCACGATCTGACGCACCGGGCCTGTGAAGAGGGAGCGCGCCGATGAGTGACTTTCACCCGGACGATACTCGCTTCCTCGACGTGGTGGTCGTTCGTCATGGCCTGACGAGCTGGAACCAGGAGCGTCGCTATCAGGGCCATCGCGATATCCCGCTGCTGCTGCCCGAGGCGATGGCCGGTATCGAGCGGTTGCGCGAGGGGCTGGCCGAGGTCGCGTTCGATGCCGTGCACTGCAGCGACCTGACGCGCTGTCGTCAGACCCTGGCCCATGTGCTGGAGGGCCGGGTGCACGAGGGGCTGGCGACCCCCGAGGCCCGGGGCGACGCCCGGCTGCGTGAGCTGCACTTCGGCGACTACGAGGGCCAGACCTGGGCCGCGCTCAAGGACGATCCCGGCTACCGGGCCTGGGTCGACAGCCAGGGCCGGCTAGCCACCCCGGGCGGCGAATCCGCCGACGATCTTTGGGCGCGGTTATCGGTGTGGCTCGAGGAGGTGCTGGCCGAGGCGCATGAATCCGGGCATCGCCGCGTGCTGGCGGTCAGCCACGGCGGCGTCATCCGCGAACTGCGCCGGCGCCTGGAGGCGACGGACTTCTGGGACGGCGTGGTCGGCCAGGCCCAGGGGCGTTGTTTCACGTTCACACGCGAGAGGGACGGCTGGACATGCAGCTCTTCATCGGTGGTGCCCGCGCCGGCAAGCGCGACCTCGTAGCCGCGCGCTTCCCCGATGCCGCCTGGCATCGGCTGGACGAGGCGGGGCTCGAGGGCCGGAAGGCGCGTCGGACCCCGCATGTCCCGCTGGTCCTCACCGGCTGGACGGGCTGGCTGGCACATTCCCTGGCGGCCGAGCCCGACGACGACCGCCTGCGCGCGGGGCTGGCGGCGGCGCTCGAGGCGTTGGTCGAGGCGGAGCGGGGGAGCGACGCTGAGGTCGTGCTGATCCTGCCCGAGATGGGCCGCGGTATCGTGCCCATGGACCCCGCCGACCGCCGCCTGCGCGACCTGGCCGGCTGGCTGGCCCAGGACGCCGCCGCCCGCGCCGAGGCGGTCTGGTACGTCCGCCATGGCCTGGCGCGTAGGCTGTGAGTGGTCGGGGACTCTCGCCAGGGGCACCGGTGACAAGCCGAAGACGCACGCCGACGCCAGGGGTGAGGAGGATTCCTCCGAACGGGCTGGCCATGGATGGCCGGCACCGGCCCTGCCAGCGACGCGGCCGCGAGAGCTTCGCAGGGTGGCGGGAGCTTACAAGAAAGCCTTCACGGCGTGTCTGCGTCGGCGTGTCGACGGGATAGCCCCGAGCGTATCGGGTAGCGGTGATCTTGGGTCAGAGCCCACGCCGCGTTGACGCCCCGTCGGCCGGTTGCTAGCTTACGCGCACTCTCAGGTGACCCAGACCCGCCACGGCGGGCCGGGTTGAAACGGGAAGTCGGTGACGCTCACCTATCAGCCCAGTGAGCCAGTTCGACGCTGCCCCCGCAACGGTGATCGAGTGAAGGGCCGCCACTACCGGCAACGGTAGGCCACTGTGCCGACACGGCACGGGAAGGCGGCGGTCCGAGGCGCACGCCTCGCTCGTCAGTCCGGAGACCGGCCTGTGAGCGCATGCCAGGACGCGGTGGGCGAACCTCGGGCAGGGCGACTCGCCGAGGTCATGTCGATGCTCCCTTCCCGCGCCCCGCGTCCGGCCTTTCAAGGGATCATCGCCGCACGGGTGAGTGCGGCCCTGGGGACACACGACATGACAAGCTCTCCCTCTCGCCGCTGGCCGCTGGCCGCCCTGTTCCTGGGCGCGGCGCCGCTGGCCGCCGGCCAGGATGCTGGCGCCGACGAGGCCAGCGCCTCCGAGACCCTCAACCCGCTGGTGGTGACCGCCGCCCTGGCGCCGCGTACCGCCGACGAGAGCCTGGCCTCGGTCACCGTGATCGACGAGGCGCAGCTCCGGCGTCAGGACCCGACGGACATCACCGATGCGCTGCGTGCCCAGCCCGGCGTCGACGTCTCCTCCAACGGCGACTTCGGCAAGAATTCCGGCGTCTACCTGCGTGGCGCCGGCAGCCAGTCCACGCCGCTGATGATCGACGGCATCCGCCTGCGTTCCGCCACCACCGGCGGCCCGGCCTGGGAGTTTCTCGAGCCGCGCATGTTCGAGCGCGTCGAGATCGTGCGCGGCCCCCGCGGCAGCCTCTACGGCGCCGACGCCGTGGGCGGCGTGGTCCAGCTGTTCACGCCCGAAGGCGAGGGCGTGCCGACCCCGCGTATCACGCTCGGCGGCGGCAGCTTCGATACTCGCCGTGCCAGCGCCTCGCTCTCCGGCGCCGAGGGCGGCACCCGCTACTACGTGGCTGCCAGCCGCCTGGAGAGCGACGGCTACGAGATCGTCGACGGCGAGGGTGACAAGGGCTATGACAACACCACCGGCCTGATGCGCCTCTCGCACACCTTCGCCGGTGGCGCCGAGCTGGGCGTGCTGGCGCTGCGGGCGCGCGGCAACACCGAGTTCGATTCCTTCGGCGCGCCACGGGACACCGACTATGCCCAGCAGGTGGCCGGCGTTTACGGCGAGCTACCGATCACCGAGGCCTGGCGCAGCCGCCTGACCCTCAGCGAGGCGCGCGATGAGCGCGAGACGCACGGCGGCAGCAGCACCTCGGTCTTCGACACTCGCACTCGCACCGCCCGCGGGGAGAATACCCTGGCCCTAGGCCGCCACGAGCTGATCGCCGGTGCCGAATACCAGGAAGATAACATCGATGGCAGCGACACCGGTTTCGGCACCTACGCCGAGGGCAGCCGCGACAACACGGCGGTCTTCACCCAGGCGCTGCTGGACTTCTCGCCGCTGAGCGTCCAGGCCTCGCTGCGCCACGACGACAACGAGGCCTTCGGCGAGGAGACGACCGGCAGTCTGGCGCTGGGGATTGCGCTCGACGATATCCACACCCTGCGCGCCAGCTACGGCACCGCCTTCCGTGCGCCGACCTTCAACGAGCTCTACTATCCCGGCTTCGCCAACGCCGACCTCGCCCCGGAAACTTCGGCCACCTATGAACTGGGCCTTCGAGGCCAGCTCGGCCGCGGCTTCTGGGATCTCGCGGTCTACCGCAGTGAGGTTGACGACCTGATCACCAATATCGACACCGATGGCGACGGCTTCGTGGATACGCCGGAGAACGTCGAGCGTGCTCGCATCCGCGGCGTGGAGCTGGCCACCGGTGCCGACGTCAATGACTGGACGCTGCGCGCGGCTCTGACTTACACCGACCCCGAGAACCGCGAGACCGGCAAGCGCCTGGCCCGCCGCGCCTCGCATAGCCTGCGCTTCGATGCCGACCGCGAGCTGGGCGACTGGAACCTGGGCGGCTCGTTGATCGCCCAGGGCGAGCGCTTCGACGATGCGGCCAACAAGGAGCGCCTCGGCGGTTTCGCCACTCTTGACCTACGCGCCGGCTGGAATTTTGCCCCGGGCTGGTCGACCCGCCTGACGCTGGAAAATGTCTTGGACAAGGAGTATGAAACCGTCCGTGGCTATAACAGCTCGGGCCGCGCGGCCTTTGTCAGTCTGAGCTTCGGCGGCTGATGTCGATCTGGCGACACTCGGCGTGGTTGGCCGCCGTGGCCATGTTGTGGCTGACGGCTGGGCTGTCTTTCGCGCAGGCCCAGGCCGCCGACGAGGTCTGTGTCACCGACGATGCCGCCCGCAAGGTCTGCCTGGACGCCCCGGCGCAGCGCATCGTGGCGCTGTCGCCCGGCGTCACCGAGCTACTGTTCGCCGCCGGCGCCGGCGAGCGGGTGGTGGGGGCGGTCAGTTTCAGCGACTATCCCGCTGCGGCCGAGGCGTTGCCCCGGGTCGGCAGCTACGACCGCCTCGACCTCGAGGCGCTGCTGGCCCTCGAGCCTGACCTGATCGTGGCCTGGGCCGGCGGCAATCCCCGCGAGCAGGTCGACCGCCTGGCCGCGCTCGGCCTGCCGGTGTATTTCTCCGATGCCGGCGACTTCGCCGATATCGCCGCGAGCCTCGAGCGCCTGGGCGCGTTGGCCGGCAGCGAGGCGCAAGGCCAGGCCGCGGCCGACACGCTGCACGGCGAGGTGGCCGAGCTGCGCGACCGCTACGCCGACGCCGCCCCGGTGCCGGTCTTCTACCAGGTCTGGGACGAGCCGCTGATGACGGTCAACGGCGAACACTGGATCAGCCAGGCGCTGTCGCTGTGCGGCGGCGAGACCCTGTTCGCCGACGAGGCGCCGCTGGCGCCGCGCCTCGGCCGCGAGGCGGTGCTGGCCCGCGATCCCGAGGCGATCATCACCGGTGGGATGGGCGAGCCCGACGCCACTTGGCTCGAGGCCTGGCGCGAGTTTCCCGAGCTTTCCGCGGTGCGCCGCGACAACCTGTTCTTCGTCGATCCCGATCTGGTCCAGCGTGCCACGCCGCGGCTGGTCGAGGGCACTCGGGCGTTGTGTGCTCACCTGGAGGTCGCCCGTGAGCGGCGCTAGGTCGCGCGGTCTGTCGCCGCAGTGGCGCCACCCGCTGGTCTGGCTGGCGCTGGCCGCGCTGCTGTCGCAGAGCCTGGCGCTGTCGCTCGGCAGCGTGTCGATCGGCCCGGGCGAACTCGTCCAGGTGCTCGCCGGCGGCGGCGAGGCGCTGCATCGCACCTTGGTGCTGGAGCTGCGCCTGCCCCGTGCGCTGGCGGCCTTCGGCACCGGCGCGCTGCTGGCCATGGCCGGGGCGCTGATGCAGATTCTGCTGCGCAATCCGCTGGCCGATCCCTACGTGTTGGGACTCTCAGGCGGCGCCTCGGTGGCGGCGCTTCTGGCCATGCTGGCCGGGCTCGGCGCGACCCTGGTGGGTGGCGCGGCCTTCGCCGGGGCGCTGGCCTCGACGCTGATCGTCTTCGGCCTGGCCCATGGGGGCGGCAGCTGGACGCCGACCCGGCTGCTACTCACCGGCGTGGTGATGGCGTCGGGCTGGGGCGCGGTGATCACCTTCCTGCTGGCGATCAGCCCGGTGGAGCGGCTGCCCGGCATGCTCTACTGGCTGATGGGTGATCTGGCCTATGCCGCCAGCCCCTGGCCGGTGCTGGTGATGACCATGGTGGCCCTGGTCGTGGTGCTGCCGCTGGGGCGCACGCTCAACGTGCTGGCCCGGGGCGGGCAGCAAGCCGCCGCCCTGGGCGTGGCGGTGCGGCCGCTGGAGTGGACCCTCTACCTGCTGGCGAGCCTGGTCACCGCGGTGGCGGTGACCACCGCCGGCAGCGTCGGCTTCGTGGGTTTGATGGTGCCGCACATGCTGCGCCTGAGGCTCGGCAACGACCAGCGACGCATCCTGCCGGCGAGCCTGCTGGCCGGCGGGACCCTGCTGACCCTGGCCGATACCCTGGCGCGGACCCTGATCGCCCCGCAGCAGCTGCCGGTGGGCGTGATCACCGCGCTGATCGGGGTGCCCACCTTCCTCTTCCTGCTGCAGCGGAGCCGGCGATGACGGACCTGGCGACGAAGGGTTGGAAAGCGAAGGGGCTGGAGGCGAGGGGCCTGGTGATCGACGTGCCGGGTCGGCCGGACGGTCGGGCGCTCGACCTGGCCATCGAACCCGGTCAGCGCTGGGGTGTGCTCGGGCCCAACGGCGCCGGCAAGACCACGCTGCTGCATACCCTGGCCGGGCTCCGGCCGCCGCGGGCGGGGGAGGTCTGTCTCGACGGGCGGCCGCTGCCGCGCTGGCGGCGCCGCGCGCTGGCCCGGCGGCTGGGTGTGGTGTTCCAGGAACGTCACGACGACTTTCCGGCCACGGTGCGCGAGACCGCCTTGATCGGCCGCCATCCGTTCCTCTCGCCCTGGCGACAGGAGAGGCCCGCGGATCACGCCCTCGCGGCGGCGGCGCTCGAGCGCCTCGAGCTCTCGCACCTGGCCGAGCGCGAGCTGGCGACGCTCTCCGGTGGCGAGCGCCAGCGGGTCAGCCTGGCCACGGTGCTGACCCAGGCGCCGGACGTCTGGCTCGCCGACGAGCCCACCAACCACCTCGACCTGCATCACCAGGTGGCGGCCATGGCACTGCTCGCCGAGCAGGCCGACCGCGGCCACGGCGTGATGATGTGCCTGCACGACCTCAACCTGGCGGCGCGCTGGTGCAGCCACCTGCTGTTGCTCTACCCCGACGGCGAGGCCTGCTGGGGAGAGGCGCAGGCCATGCTGACGGTCGAGACCCTCGAAAGCCTCTATAACCAACAACTGATGTGTGTCGAAGCCGACGGGGCGCCGGTCTTCGTGCCGATCCGCTGACTCAATCTCGTTTGAGCTTCTTCAGCCGCTGTGCCGCGAGTTGGTTGGACTTCATGCGCTCCGGGCGCTTCATCGACTGCCAGCGGGTGATCTCCTCGGTGGTGCGACCGCAGCCCACGCACAGCCCACCCTTGAGCTGGCAGATCGAGACGCAGGGGCTCTCGATGCGCTTGGCCATCAGTGCCGCTCCAGCACGGCCAGCCGCCGCTCCCAGTCGCCGCCCTGCACGCGGCGGCACTCCTCCTCGCTGTCGGCGTCCAGATGGGCGTCGATATCGCGAACCTCCACGTCCACCTCGAAAAGGGCGGCCTGGGTCAGCTCGCGCATTCGCCGGCGACCGTCGCCCTTGAGGGCGCGGGTCAGGTCGTCCTGCTTCTCGAATACCCAGACCACGCGCAGGCTGGCCGGGAAGCGCCGGTAGTCCACCAGATGGGTGAGCCAGGCGAAGCCCGGCAGCAGCGGTTTGGCGGTCTCGCAGGCGTCGGTCAGGGCCTGGGTCAGGCGGCGTTCCATCTGCCGGCTGGCTTTCTTGTCGAGCATATCGAGCCCTCTCGTGTCATGTCGTGTGGCGGGGCAGGGTAGCGATCTACAGGGCGTGGCGGAAGCGCAGCACCGGTCGATCCTGTTCGGGATCGTCGAGGAAGTCGGCATGCACGCCGAAGGTGTCTCGCAGCCGCTCGAGGGTCAGCACCTCCCGGGGCGGGCCGATGTCGACCAGCCGACCGCCGTCCATCACCCCGATGCGGTCGCAGTCCATGGCCTGGTCGAGGTCGTGAAGGGCGATGACCACGGTGATCGGCAGCTGTCGCACCAGGCGCAGGATCGACAGCTGGTGGCGGATGTCCAGATGATTGGTGGGTTCGTCGAGCAACAGGGCCTTCGGCTGCTGGGCCAGGGCTCGGGCGATGTGCACGCGTTGGCGCTCGCCGCCGGAGAGGGTGTGCCATAGTCGCTCGGCCAGCGTCTCGAGGCCGACCTCGGCCAGGGCTCGGTCGACGATGGCGTCGTCCTCCGCGGTCCAGGGGCTCAGTGGCGATAGGAAAGGCGTGCGTCCCAGCGCGACCGCCTGGCGAACCTCGAGGCGGTCGAGGGTGTCCGCCTGCTGCTCGACGAAGGCGATGGCACGGGCGATCTCGTGGGGCCGCATGTCACGCATCGCCCGGCCATCCGCCAGGGCGCGTCCGGTCCTGGGGCGGCGCAGCCCGGCCAGCACGCGCAGCAGGGTGGTCTTGCCCGAGCCGTTGGGACCGACCAGGCCGAAGGTCTCGCCCGGCTCCACCGTCAGGCTGACGTCGTCCAGCAGCCGGCGGCCGTGGACCCGCCAGTCGACGCGTTCGGCGCAGAGCCTCATCGCGTCCTCGCCCCGCGGATCAGGATCAGGGCGAAGGCCGGGGCGCCGATCAGCGCCGTGACCACGCCGATCGGCAGCACCTGGCCGGCGACCAGGGTGCGCGAGAGCACGTCGGCGCCGATCAGGAAGACGGCCCCGGCCAGCGCCGAGGTCGGCACCAGTCGGGTGTGACGGCTGCCGACCAGAAAGCGCATGGCATGGGGAATCACCAGCCCGACGAAGCCGATGGCACCGACCATCGACACCATGGCCGCGGTGACCAGCGCCATGGCGGCGATCAGCACGCCGCGCACCCGACGCACGGGGATGCCCAGCGAGGCGGCGCTGTCGGCGCCGAAGGTGAAGGCGTCCAGGGCGCGCCGGTACCATAGGCAGATCGCCAGGCCGGCCAGGGCGGCGGGCAGCCCCAGGGCGACGTCGTCCCAGCGGACGCCGGAGAGGTTGCCCATCAGCCAGAACATGATGCCGCGGGCCTGCTCGGCGCTCGCCGACTTGGCGATGATCAGCGCGGTGAGGGCGTTGAACAGCTGCGAGCCGGCGATGCCGGCGAGGATGATGGCGCCGGCGGCCTGGGTCGCACGGCCGCCACCGGTGCCGCTGCCGGCGGCGTGGGCCAGCACCACCACCAGGCCGAAGGCCAGGCCGGCGCCGGCGAAGGCGCCCAGCGACAGCGTCAGGGTGCCGGCGCCGAGGCCGAGGATGGCCACCGAGACGGCGCCGGTGGACGCGCCGGCGGAGATGCCCATCAGGAAGGGATCGGCGAGCGGGTTGCGCAGCAGCGCCTGGAGTACCACGCCCGCGAGGGCAAGCCCGGTACCGCAGCAGGCGGCGAGGATCGCCCGGCTCAGTCGGTAGTTCCAGACGATGCCGGCGTCGATGCGGTCCACCGCGAAGGCCGCGCCGCCGAGGTGGTTGGCCAGCACCTTGAGGATGGTGTCGAACGGTATCGCCGTCTCGCCGATGGCGGTGCCCGCCATCACCGCGGAGAATAGCAGCAGCGGTGCCAGCCAGCCCCAGTGCCAGGCGGAGCGAGGCGGTCTCGCGCTGGCCATGGCCGGGTGCGATAGTCGGACGGCGCCGTTCATCGCTCTAAGGACATCCCGGACAGGGCATCCACCAGCGTCTCGAGGCCATGGATCGTGCGCATCGTCGCACTCATGGCGTGGGCATCCATCTCGATGATGTGGCCATTCCTGACCGCCGACATGTCGCGTGCCACGGGATCGTTGTGCAGGAACTCTCGTTTGGCCTCGACGCTGTCCGCCGCGTAACGACGGCGATCCATGGTGGCGATGACGATGATGTCCGGATCGGATCTGGCGATCGACTCCCAGCCGACGGTCGGCCATTCCTCATCGGATTCGATGACATTCTGGAGGCCGATCTTGTCCATAATGTAGCCTGGTGCGCCGAGCCTTCCAGCGACGTAGGGGGCCGATGATTCGTCGGGGGATGAGAACCAGAAGACCGCCGAAAGATTGTCGGGAAGGGACAATGATTCGGCCCGGGAAATGGCCTCATTCTCGCGGTCTTTAAGATCATTGATCAGGCTGTTTCCGGCATCCTTTACATCGAAGACGGTGGCCAGTTCCTGGATGCCCTTGTAGACCGAGTCGGTGGAGAAGGCGGCGGTACGGGTGCCGTCGCCGCCGGTGGCATTGTCCTTGGTGTCGCAGTCGGCGGGCATGATGTAGGTGTCGATGCCGAGGTCATGGAACTGATCGCGGGTCGCCACGCTTCCGGTGGGGCCGATGTGCCACTCATACTGGGCCGCGACAAGGTCTGGCCGCCTGTTGACCACCGCTTCGAAGCTTGGGTCATTGTCGGAAATTCGCTCGATATCGGCGTTGGTTTTCTGGAACTGTGGCAGCACCGGTGTGAACCAGACAGAGGTCCCGACGATGCGGTCGGCGAGCTCCAGTGCGTAGAGAATTTCGGTCGCCGACTGACCGACAGTGACGGTGCGATCGGGTGCGGCATCGACACGAATTTCGCGGCCACAATTCATCATCGTCAGCGGATAATGTGTCGCCTCCGCCACGGCGGATGACGCTGGAATGAGCGAGAGCACTGCGAGTAGTCTGCGAGCGAGAGTCATGCGTCGGTGTCCAGGTGGGGAGGGGAAGAGGCCGACCGGCGACGGGAGATTGCCACGAGTTTCGTGGCGTTTTCCACTCCCATCGACGCCCGTGTCGATACCTGCATCAACGAGAGGCCGGTAGCCTGCGCGGGAGGCTTTTCCGTGGAAAGATATAGTTATGTTATAACGTAACAAAAATATCTGACAAGGGGGTTGCTCGCCGGCGCCGGTCGAGTGCGCGGGCAATTGCGTGGGGTAGGGCCGGTCCATTACGATAGCCCTCCGAAGACAGGTGCCCCTGAGGTCCAGGGGATAATCGGGAAGTCTGGTAAGGCCACGGCCGATCCCAGCGCTGCCCCCGCAACGGTAATGAAGCGCGATCCGCGATGACCACTGGCGACATGCCGGGAAGGTGCGGATCACGGCACGACGCCCACGGCCATGCCCCGGCGAGTGCCCCTTCTGAGCCCGGAGACCGGCCTGTCACGTCGAGTCATTCCATGCCGGTGCGGTGGGCACCGAGAGGATCAACATGCCCGTGTTTGTCGATTCCCCCTCCCGGCGGAGCCTCCGCCGTGGTGCGCGTCCCGCGTCCGTCTGCCGTATCCCGGCCGTGACGCCATGACCGCCGTTCCCGAATTTCCCTTCGTCGCGGTCGTCGGCCAGCCGGCGCTCAAGACCGCGCTGCTGCTCAGCGTCATCGATCCGCGCCTCGGCGGCGTGCTGATCAGCGGCCCCAAGGGCAGTGCCAAGTCGACCCTGGCCCGGGCCCTGGCGGCGATCCTGCCGTGTGATGCCGAAGGGCGGCGCCCGTCGCTGGTGCCCCTGCCGCTGGGTGCCAGCGAGGAGCGCCTGACCGGCAGCCTGGACTTGCAGCGGGTGCTCGCCGACAGCGAGGCGCGTTTCCAGGAGGGCCTGCTGGCCCGCGCCCACGGCGGCCTGTTGTACGTCGACGAGGTCAACCTGCTGCCGGATGCGCTGGTCGACCTGCTGCTCGACGTGGCCGCTAGCGGCGTCAACCGCGTCGAGCGCGACGGCTTGAGTCATGCCCACCCGGCGCGCTTCAGCCTGATCGGCACCATGAATCCCGACGAGGGCGAGCTGCGCCCGCAGCTGCTCGACCGCTTCGGCCTGTGCGTCGAACAGGCCGCGATCCCCGGCGTGGCCGAGCGCGTGGCGATCCTGCGCCAGCGCGAGGCCTTCGACCGGGATCCGTGCGCCTTCGTCGACGCCCACGAGGCCGAGCAGGCAACGCTGGCCCGAGGCCTGGCCGAGGCCCGCGAGCGGCTGGCCGAGATCGTCGCCGACGACCGGGTCTACGAGCGCATCGCCGAGCGCAGTCAGGCCGCCGGGGTCGAGGGCCTGCGCGCGGACGTCACCTGGCACCGCGCCGCCCGGGCTCATGCGGCGTGGCGGGGCGCGACACGCGTCGAGCGCCAGGACCTGGACGCCGTCGAGCCCTGGGTGCTCGCCCATCGCCGCACCGTCGTGCCCGAAACGCCCGACCGGGGCGATCCGCCCGCGTCCGGCGATGGCGGCGGCTCTAGCCGGCAGGGTTCCGGGCGCGAGCCTCAGGGCGGCGCCCCGCAGGCACCGGCCTCCGGTAGCGCGAAGGAGCCAGAGCCGCAGGGTCAGTGGGGTGCCATGCCGCCGGTGGCGCAGTCGAGCGTCGCTACGTCGATGCCGTCGCTACCCGATGGCACGGTCGCTCCCACGACGCCCAAACCGTCGCCGTCTTCCTCCGCCAGCCATCGCCCAGGCCGTCAGGCGGGTCGCCGCCGGGATCGTCGGAAGGCCGAGTCCGCCGCTCCCGCGCCGCGCCCGGACTGGTTCGCCACCCTGGTCGAGCATCGCGGCCGTCGGCCCTGGCGTCGCCTGTGCTATCGCCGTCCGCGCAGTGGCCAGCCGATGCTGCACCTGGTGCTGCTGGATACCTCCGCCTCGACCCTTGGCCGGCGCCTGCTGGGCCGGGCCAAGGGCGCGGTCGACGCGCTGGCGCGCCGGGCCTACGCCGCCCGTGAGCAGATCGCGGTGCTGGGCTTCGGCAACGACGGTATCGAGACCCTGCAGCCCCGGCGTCGCGCGCCTAAGAACCTGTTCGAGCGGCTCGACGCCGTGTCCGGTGGCGGCGGCACGCCGCTGCGCGAGGCCGTGTGCCACGCCGCGCAGCTGGTCCGCCGCTGGCGTCGCCAGGACGCCGGCCTGCACGTGCGCACCTACCTGATCACCGACGGCCGCACCCGCCAGCCGCTGAGCGGCCTGCCGCCGCTCGGCGACTGCGTGGTCGTCGATACCGAATCCGTCGCCGTGAAGCGCGGCCACGGCCGCGACATCGCCCGAGCCTTGGGCGCCGATTACCGGCCGCTGGCCGGCCTGGAGGCCGGGGCATGGGCATGAACGTCAAGAAAGCGAAGGCGATGCGCGAGCACGCCGCCGCCATCAGCTGCCCGGCGGTATTCATCGCCGCCCCGGCCTCGGGCCAGGGCAAGACCACCGTGACCTCGGCGCTGGCGCGGATGCTGTGCCGCCAAGGCAGGGTGGTGCGGGTGTTCAAGACCGGCCCGGACTACCTGGACCCGCGGGTGCTGGCCCAGGCCTCCGGCCAGCCGGTGGACCAGCTCGACCTGTGGATGGCCGGCGAGGCCTACTGCCGCCAGCGGCTGTTCGAGGCCGCCCGGGAGGCCGATCTGATCCTGGTCGAGGGCGCCATGGGGCTGTTCGACGGCGAGCCCTCTAGCGCCGATCTCGCCGCGCTGTTCGGCCTGCCGATGGTGATCGTGATGGACGTCAAGGGCATGGCCCAGACCGCAGCGGCGCTGGTGGCCGGCCTGGCCGGCTTCCGCGATGACGTGCGCATCGCCGGGCTGATCGCCAACGCTTGCGGCTCGGCCCGTCATCGCGAACTGATCGAGGGCGCGCTGCCGGCGACCGTGCCGCTGCTGGCGGCGATGCCCCGCGATCCGGCCCTGGCGCTGCCCGAGCGCCACCTGGGGCTGGTCCAGGCCGAGGAGATCCGCGACGACCTGGAGGCTCGTTTCGACGCCGGTGCCGAGGCGCTGGCCGCCGAGGGCCTGGCGGAAGCGCTGCTAACACTGCCGCCGGTGGTCTTCACCCCGACGCCCAGCGAGGCTGTCTCGCCGCCGGCCTGGCTGGCCGGCCGCACCATCGCCGTGGCGCGGGACGCCGCCTTCAGCTTCGTCTACCAGGCCAACCTGGACCTGCTCGAGCGCATGGGCGCGACGCTGCGTGTCTTTTCTCCGTTGGCCGATACGAGCCTGCCGGACTGCGACGCCCTGTGGCTGCCGGGCGGCTATCCGGAGCTGCACGTCGAAGGCCTGGCCGCCAACGCCGGGATGCGCGACGCCCTGCGCCGCGCCTTCGAGGGCGATCTGCCGATCCTCGCCGAGTGCGGCGGGCTGCTCTACTGCCTGGAGACCCTGGCCGATCAGGACGGCGAGACCCACGCCATGCTGGGGCTATTGCCCGGCGACGGCACGATGCGCGGGCGGCGCGGCTGCCAGGGCATGCAGACCGCCGACCTGCCCGAGGGGCCGGTGCGCGGCCATGCCCATCATCGCTCTCAGGCCAGCGGCACGCCGGAGCCCATCGCCTATTGCCGCCGCCAACGCCATCCCGCGCCGGGCGAGGCGATCTATCGCGCGCGAGGCCTGACGGCGTCCTACCTGCACCTGTTCTTCCCCGACAACCCCGCCGCCGTGGCCCGCCTGTTCGGCGCGGTCGCGGCCGCTGACGATTCGTCTTTTTCTTCCGACGCTCCGCCGAGCGATCTGACCCTCGATCAGCCAAAGGAATGCCACGCATGAAACTCGACAAGATTCCCGCCACGGTGGTGACCGGCTTCCTCGGCAGCGGCAAGACCACGCTGCTGGCCGGCATCCTGCGCCGCATCACCGGCAAACGTATCGCCGTGATCGTCAACGAGTTCGGCGAGCAGGACATCGACTCCAGCCTGCTGCGCGGCTGCGCCATCGGCTGTGAAGAGGAGGGCGCCCAGGCGCTCGACGAGGACGGCAGCATCTTCGAGCTGGCCAACGGCTGCATCTGCTGCACGGTGGAGGAAGAGTTCCTGCCGGTGATGAAGAAGCTGGTGGCCCGCCGCGACGACATCGACCACATCCTGATCGAGACCAGCGGCCTGGCGCTGCCCAAGCCGCTGGTGCAGGCCTTCAACTGGCCGGAGGTGCGCCAGCACTGCACCGTCGACGCCATCATTACCGTGGTCGACGGCCCGGCGGTGGCGGCCGGCCGCTATGCCAGCGACGTCGAACGGGTCGAGGCCCAGCGCCGCGCCGACGACAGCCTGGATCACGATCCCAGCCTGCGCGAGCTGCTGGACGACCAACTGAGCGCCGCCGACCTGGTGTTGGTCAGCAAGAGCGATCTGCTCGCCGAGGACGAGCGCCGTCGGGTCGAGGCGCTGGTGGCCGACAAGGCCCCCGAGTCCGTGAAGACACTCTTTATCGACCCGCGCCTGGCCGACGATCCGGCCCGCTTGGAGGCGCTGATGGGCATCGGCGCGGCGAGCGAGGAGGGCATCGACCGCATCGACAACCACCACGATCGCCATCACGCCGAGGGCGCCCACCACGATCACGCCCATGACCACTTCGACGGCGTGACGATCCGCCTGGGCGAGGTCGACGCCGAGGTGCTGGAGGCGCGCCTGGCCGCGCTGCTCAAGGAACACGAGATCTACCGCGCCAAGGGCTTCGCGGCGATCCCCGGCAAGCCCATGCGCCGGGTGATCCAGGCCGTGGGCGAGCGTCTGGACGGCTACTTCGACCGGCTGTGGGCGCAGGACGAGCCGCGCCGCACCGAGCTGGTGATCATCGGCCGTCACCTGGACCGCGAGGCCCTCGAGGCGGCGCTGGCCGGCGCCGAGCGCGCGACGCCCGCCTGATGCACCTGTTCGCCGCCAAGCCCGGAGGCTTCGTCGACGAGGAAGGTATCGTCGACCTGCAGCAGAGCCCGGCCGAGGTCGTGATTCTGTCCGCCGCCGACAGCAGCCTGTCGGCGCTGGCCCAGGCGGCCGAGCGGCTGGGCGACGCCTATCCTACGGTGCGCCTGGCCAACTGGATGAACCTGGTCAAGCCGGCCGCCTATGACCTCTACGAGGATCGGGTGCTGGAGCACGCCCGGGTGGTGATCGTCTCGCTGCTCGGCGGCAGCGCCTACTGGCAGTACGGCCATGAGCGCCTGCTGGCCTGGGCGGCGGCGGACCTGACGCGGCGGCTGATCCTGGTGCCGGGCTGCGATGCCGCGGACGACGCCCTACTGGAGGCGTCCAGCGTGGCGTTCGAATCGGCGCATCGCGTATGGCGTTACCTGCGCGAGGGCGGCGCCGACAACGCCGAGCAGCTGCTGCGCTGTGTCGGGGCCGAATGCATGGAGATGCCGCTCGACTGGCGTGAGCCGCGGGCGATTCCTCCCGCCTTGATCTATCTCTCCAAGGCGTCCGACCCCGCGCCTGCCAAGGCGCCTGGCGCCTCGCTTTCACCAGCGTCCGACCCCGCGCCTACCAAGGCACCCGTCCCCGCGCCGAGGAGTAGGCAGGACGCGACGCTGGCGGACTGGGAGGCACAGCGCGATCCAGCGCGGCCCGTCTGCTTGCTGCTGTTCTATCGCAGCCATCTGCAGGGGGCGAATACCGCGGTGCCGGACGGTCTGATCGCAGCGCTCGAGGCCGCGGGCCTGGCGCCGCTGGCGGTGGCGGTGGCCTCGTTGAAGGAAGACGCCTGCGTGGCCTTCGTGAATCACCTGCTCGAGCTCACCGGCGCTGGGCTGGTGGTCAACACCACCGGCTTCTCGGTCAACCGCGAGCCCGACGAGGGCGGTATCGACGGCGGTGCGCTCGGTGAAGGCGGGGATGACGCGCTGGACGGCATGTTCGTCGGCCGTCCGGTGGTGCTGCAGGCGATACTGGCCAGCAGTCCCGAGGACGACTGGCGCGACAAGGCCGCCGGCCTGCACAGCCGCGACGTGGCCATGCAGGTGGTGCTGCCGGAGATGGATGGGCGCGTCATCACCCGGGCGGTGGGCTTCAAGGCCGAGGCTCACTACAGCGAGCGCTGCCAGCTGTCGGTGACTCGCCATGAGCTGCATCCCGAGCGTGCCGCCTTCGTCGCCGCCCTGGCCCGGCGCTACGCGTGGCTGCGCCACACCGCCAACGCCGACAAGCGCCTGGCGCTGGTGCTGGCCAACTATCCCACGCGGGACGGCCGCATCGGCAACGGCGTCGGCCTCGACACCCCGGCCTCCACCGTCAACCTGCTGCGTGCCCTCGAGGACGCCGGCTATCCGCTGGCGGACCTGCCTGAGGACGGCAATGAGCTGATCCGCCGGTTGCAGGGCAGCGTGACCAACGACCCGCAGTCGCTCGCCTGGCGCGGCAGCTGGCAGAGCATTGGCGTCGACGATTACCTGGCCTGGTTCCGCACCCTGCCGGAGTCCCTGCAGCAGGCGGTCTGGCGGCGCTGGGGCGCCCCCGAGGACGATCCCAAGCATCGCCAGGGAAGGCTTGGGATCGCCGGCATCCGCCTCGGCGAGACCTTCGTCGGCATCCAGCCGGCTCGCGACGTTGAAGCTGGCCCGGACGCCGATCCGATTCGCAGCTACCACGACACCGAGCTGGTGCCGCCCCACAGCTACCTGGCCTTTTATCTGTGGCTGCGCGAGCACTACCGGGTGGACGCGGTGATCCACGTCGGCAAGCACGGCAACCTGGAATGGCTGCCCGGCAAGAGCACCGCGCTGTCGGCCGAGTGCTGGCCGGATGTCGCTTTGGGGCCGCTGCCGCACTTCTACCCATTCATCGTCAACGACCCGGGCGAGGGCGCCCAGGCCAAGCGCCGCAGCCAAGCGGTGATCATCGATCACCTGATGCCGCCGCTGGCCCGGGCCGAGCTCTACGGCGAGCTGGCCGAGCTCGAGTCGCTGACCGACGAGTACTATCAGGCGCTGGGCATGGACCCGCGCCGTGAGGCGCTGCTGCGCGAGCGCATCCTCGAGCACCTCAAGCGCACCGGCATCGACGCCGAGCTTGGCCAGTCGGCGGTCAACGCCGATGACGCCTGCCAGGGCGACGACGGGCGCCTGCTGAACGAGCTCGACACCTTCCTCTGCGATATCAAGGAGGCTCAGATCCGCCACGGCCTGCACGTGCTCGGCACCCTGCCGCCGGCGGAAAAGCGGGCCGCGACCCTGGTCGCCATCCTGCGGCTGCCGAGAGGCGATACGCCGACGCAGCAGGGCCTGCTGCACGCCCTGACCGATGATCTGGGGCTGCGCGAGCCGGGCGTCACGGATGAGGAGGGCGCGCGCTTCGATCCGCTGGCCGCCGGCGCCGAGCCCTGGACGGGGCCGCGACCGTCGGCCTTGAGTGACTTGGACGCGCTGAGCGAGGCGCCCTGGCGCAGCGCCGCCGACACCCGCGAGCGGCTCGAGAGGCTGGCCGAGCGGCTGGTCGAAGCGTTCGTGCTGGAAGACGGCGATCTCGAGTCGCTGGCCCGTGACTGGCCGGCTACCGCGGCGCTGTGTCGCCACGCCCGCGACGGCCTGTGGGCCGCCATGCGCCACGGCGCCGAGCGCGAGCTCGGCGCGCTGCTCGACGGCCTCGCGGGGCTTGCCGTGCCGCCGGGGCCGAGCGGGGCGCCCAGCCGCGGCCGCCTCGACGTGCTGCCCACCGGGCGCAATTTCTTCAGCGTCGACAACCGCGCCGTGCCGTCGTCCGCCGCCTGGTCGCTGGGCGAGGCCTCGGCCCAGGCCTTCGTCGAGCGCTACCTGCAGGATCACGGCGATTACCCGCGCCGGCTGGGGCTGTCGATCTGGGGCACCGCCACCATGCGCACCGGCGGCGACGACATCGCCCAGGCCCTGGCGCTGATGGGCGTGCGGCCGATCTGGTCGCTGGGCTCCCAGCGGGTGGTCGACGTGGAGGTGATTCCCAGCATGCTGCTGGGCCGGCCGCGGGTGGACGTCACCCTGCGGGTGTCCGGCTTCTTCCGCGACGCCTTCCCCCACGTCATCCGGCTCTTCGACGCCGCGGTGCGCGCGGTGGCCGACTATCACGAGCCGGGCGACGGCAACACCATCCGCGCCGCGGTCGAGGCGCGTCGCGGCGAGCTGGAGGCCTCCGGGCTTTCCCCCGAGGCCGCCGAGCAAGAGGCCGGCTACCGGGTGTTCGGCAGCCGGCCCGGCGAGTACGGCACCGGCCTGGATCGGCTGGTCGACAGCCGCGGCTGGGACGACGCCGACGAGCTGGCCGAGGCCTATCTCGCGGCCGGCGCCTACGCCTACGGCCAGTTCCCCGAGTCCGGCGCCGCCGCGCGACGGGCGTTCGCACACCGGATCGAGGGGCTTGAGGCGGTGCTGCACAACCAGGACAACCGCGAGCACGACATCCTCGACTCCAGCACCTACTACGCCTTCCAGGGTGGCATGGCCAACGCCGGCCGCGCCCTGGGAGGCGCGGCGCCGGCCGTCTACCACGCCGACCATGCCAACCCGGCGCGGCCGCGTATCCGCACCCTGCAGGAAGAGATCACGCGGGTGGTGCGCTCCCGTGTGCTCAATCCCAAGTGGATCGAGGCCATGCGCGAGCACGGCTACAAGGGTGCCTTCGAGATGGCGGCCACCGTGGACTACCTGTTCGCCTATGACGCCACCACCGACCTGGTGCCCGACCACCAGTACGCCCAGGTGAGCGATGCCCTGGTGTTCGACGAGGCCAACCAGCGCTTCCTGCGCGAGCACAACGCCGCGGCGCTGGAGGAGATGGCCGAGCGGTTGCTCGAGGCCGCCCAGCGTGGCCTGTGGCAGGACGCCGGCGAGCGCGGCGAGGCCCTGCAGGACCTGCTGCTCGAGTTCGACGAGCGACGGGAGGGCGCCTCTTGAGTGGCTTGCCACAGGTTCGCGGCTGGTGCCCCGGCGCCTGGCGGCCCATGGCCACCGGCGACGGCCTGCTGGTGCGCGTGCGCCCGCCGCTGGGCCGGCTCACCCGGGCCGGGATGCTGGCGCTGTGCGAGGCCGCCGAGACCTGGGGCAGCGGCCTGATCGAGCTGACCCGCCGCGCCAACCTGCAGCTGCGTGGCGTGAGCGAGGCCGGCTGGCCCGACCTGATGGCGTTTCTGGTCGAGCACGGCCTGGTGGCTCCGGACGCCGAGGGCGAGCGCCGCCCGGCGTTGCTGCTGGCCCCGGACTGGCGCGACGGCGATGCCACCGTCGCGGCGGCGCGCCTGCTGGAACATCGCATGGCCGACTGGCCGGATCTGCCGGGTAAGTGGGGCCTGGCACTGGATGCCGGCCCGGCGCCGATGCTGCGCGAAGTGCCCGCCGACCTGCGCCTGGAGCGCTCGCATGAGGGCGGCCTGTTGGTGCGGGCCGACGGGCGCGAGCGGGGCACGCCGGTCGCCGACGTCGAGGCCGCTGTCGCGCTGATGACGCGGCTGGCGCGCTGGTTCGTCGACGAGGGCGGCCACGCGGCCGGGCGAATGCGTCGCTTCGAGACGCCGCTACCGGCGTGGGCGCCGGCCGATACCTCGCCGGCGGAAGCGCCCGACAACGTCTCGGGCCTGACGCCGGGGCCGCATCTGCATGGCCGGGTGGTGGGGCTGCCCTTCGGTCGGGCGCCGGCCGCGACGCTGCTCTCTTTATTCTCCCCCGAGGGCATCACTGGAGTGCGCGTGACGCCCTGGCGGAGCCTGCTGCTGGAGGGCGAGCCCTCGGATAAGGGCGAGGCCACGCTGGATGACGGGTTGATCCATGATCCACGCGATCCGCGCCTGACCATGGACGCCTGCCCCGGGGCGCCGTTCTGTGCCCAGGCCAGCGTGGCGACGCAGGCGCTGGCCGAGCGGTTGAGAGAGCAGCTGGCCGCGCGCCGGGGTGAGAGCGCCGGCCGCCTGCATCTTTCCGGCTGCGCCAAGGGCTGCGCCCGCAGCCGACCGGCCGAGGCCTGCCTGACGGGGCGCGATGGCCGCTATGACCTGATCCTGGGCGGACGCGCCGACGACACGCCGGTCGCGACCGGTCTCAGCGAAGCCGAGGCACTGTCGGCGCTAGAGGAGAAGAAATAGGGATGCCCCACGTCTATGAAACCGACGGACCGGCGATCTACCGGGAGTCATTTGCCATCATACGGCGCGAGGCCGAGCTTTCACGCTTCTCGCCCGAGGAGGAGCCCGTCGCCGTGCGCATGATCCATGCCGCCGGCCTGGTGGCGCTGGCACCCCATGTCCACTTCCGCGACGCCGCCGTGGCCCGCGCCCGGGCGGCGCTGGAGGCCGGCGCGCCGATCCTGTGCGACGCGCGCATGGTCGCCGAGGGCATTACTCGCCAGCGCCTGCCGGCGGACAACGCCGTGATCTGTACCCTGCAAGACGAGCGGGTGCCGGGCCTGGCCCGTGAGATGGCCAACACTCGCTCGGCGGCGGCGCTGGAACTGTGGCGGCCCCAGTTGGAAGGCGCGGTGGTGGCGATCGGCAACGCGCCGACCGCGCTGTTCCACCTGCTCAACATGCTCGAGGACCCGGACTGCCCGCGCCCGGCGGCGATCGTCGGGTGTCCGGTGGGCTTCGTCGGCGCGGCGGAATCCAAGCAGGCGCTGTGGGAGAGCGGTGCTGTGCCCTGTGCCATCGTCGAGGGCCGGCTCGGCGGCAGTGCGGTGACGGTGGCCGCCATCAACGCCATGGCGGATCGCCGCGAATGACGATGCCCGAGTCTCTCTCCTGCACGGTCTCCAACACCAACTCCGGCACGATTCACGGCGTCGGCCTGGGCCCCGGCAGCCAGGACCTGATGAGCGTGCGCGCCGACCGGCTGATCCGCGGCGCCAGCCACGTGGCCTACTTCCGCAAGAAGGGCCGCACCGGCCACGCTCGAACCATCGTCGAGGGCATGCTGGCGCCCGGCGTCGCGGAGCTTGCCATGGAGTATCCGGTCACCACCGAGATCCCCTTCGACGATCCGCGCTACAAGACATGTCTTGCGGACTTCTACGAGCGCCAGGTGGCAAAGCTCGCCGAGATCGCCGGGGCGGGCCATGACGTGGCGGTGCTCTGCGAGGGCGACCCCTTCTTCTACGGCTCGTTTATGCACCTTTATACCCGTTTGCAGGGCAGGGTAGCCGTGGAAGTGGTCCCCGGCATCACCGGCATGTCCGCCGCCTGGACGGCCACGGGCCGGCCCATCACCTGGGGCGACGACGTGTTGACCGTGCTGACTGCGACCCAGCCCGAGGATCGGCTGGCCGAGCGCATCGCGCGCACCGATGCCCTGGTGGTGATGAAGATCGGCCGCCACCTCGACAAACTGCGCCGTGCGCTGGCAAGCGCCGGCCGCGAGGACGAGGCCTGGCTGATCGAGTACGCCTCCATGGGCCGTCAGCGGGTGGTGCCGCTGGCCGAGGTCGGTGAGCAGGTGCCCTATTTCTCGATCCTGGTGATTCATGGCAACGGGAGGCGGCCATGAGCGAAGAAAACGCCGAATCACGGCCTGGCGAGCTAGCGACAGACAAGGCGGCAACGTCTGAGACGGTGCCGTTTAGAGGGGTTAAATGAGCATTTCGGAGACGATGCCAACGCCGGATGGCCGACGCGCAGCCGGCCGTGAAGGCTGGGTGAAGATTATCGGTCTCGGCCCCGGCAGCGAGGCGCTGATCACCCCCGAGGCCTCGAGCGTGCTGAGGGAGGCCACCGACGTGGTGGGCTATGTGCCCTACGTCGAACGCGTCGCGCCGCGGCCGGGGCTGACCCGCCACGGCTCGGACAACCGCGAGGAGATCCGTCGCGCCGAGCAGGCCCTCGAGATGGCCGCCGCGGGCCGCCGGGTGGCGGTCGTGTCCTCGGGCGACCCCGGCGTTTTCGCCATGGGCGCGGCGGTGTTCGAGGCGCTGGAGACGGGCCAGCCTGACTGGCAAACGCTGGATATCCAGGTGCTGCCGGGAATTTCGGCGATGCTCGCCGCCAGTGCGCGGCTCGGCGCGCCGCTGGGACACGACTTCTGCTGTATCAACCTCTCCGACAATCTCAAGCCCTGGGCGCTGATCGAGAAGCGCCTGCGGCTGGGCGCCGAGGCCGACTTCGCCATGGCCTTCTACAACCCGCGCTCCCGCTCGCGGCCGGAGGGCTTCGCCCGCGCCCTGGATGTGCTTCGCGAGGCCTGCGGCCTTGATCGCCCGATCATGTTCGCCCGCGCGGTTTCCACGCCGGAGGAGTGCCTGCGCGTCGTTACCCTCGGCGAGGCGACCCCTGGGATGGCCGACATGCGCACCCTGGTGATGGTGGGCTCGAGCCTGACGCGGCGCATTCCGTCAGCAAGAAACGAGGCGGGCGAGTGGGTCTATACGCCGCGCTCGGTCGTATGACCCAGCCAGTTCAGCACCGCATCGGAGTCGTGGGCTTCGCGGCGCGGCGGCAAGGCCGGGCGGTCGATCATCACTACCGGCAGCCGAAGCGTGCGGGCGGCCTCGAGCTTGGCTGCCGCCCCCGCGCCGCCGGCGTTCTTGCACACCAGGCGATCGACGCCGTGCTCGCGCAGCAGGGCCAGGTCGCCTTCTCGGGTGAAGGGGCCGCGGTCGACGGTCAGGGTATGGCGCGGCAGCGGCGGCGCCTCTTCCGGCAGATCGACCAGCCGCAGCACGTAGTGGTGCTCGGGACGGGCGGCGAAGGCCGCCAGGTGCATGCGGCCGATCGCCAGCAGCACCCGCTCGGGTGGCCCGGCGAGCGCCGCCACCGCCGCCTCGATGCTGGCGACGCGTTGCCAGCGGTCACCTTCCTGCGGCTCCCACGGCGGTCGGGTCAGGGCGATCAGCGCGGTGTCCGCTCGCGCGGCCGCGGCCACGGCGTGGCGGCTCATCTGCTCGGCGAAGGGATGGGTGGCATCGACCAGGTGGGTGATGCGCTCCGCGGCGAGGAAGGCGGCCAGTCCGTCCACGCCGCCGAAGCCGCCGACCCGGGTCGACAGCGGCTGGGGCTTCGGCGCGGCAGTGCGGCCGGCGTAGCTGAACAGCGCGGGGATCTCGCGCTCGGCCAGCGCGCGGGCCAGGGCGCCGGCCTCGCTGGTGCCGCCGAGAATCAGGACTTTCATGGACGCTTCTCGAGTTGCTTCCACTTTCCAACACAAGGCGTCATGAGCGCGGGGACAGCTCATCGCCATTCGGCAGGGCACGAACGATGACCGACGCGGACGACGCTCCCTGGCTGACGGTGGTGGGCTGGGGCGAGAGTGGCACGGCCGGGCTCACGCCGGCAAGCCGCGAGGTGTTGGAGGTCGCCGAGGTGGTGTTCGGCGCCCGGCGCCATCTACGCCTGCTGCCGTCGCTTTCCGCCGAGGTGCGCGAGTGGCCGGTGCCTTTCGCCGACGGCATCCCCGAACTGTTGGCCGAGCGTGGCCGGCGTACGGTGATGCTGGCCTCCGGCGACCCCTTCTGGTTCGGCGCCGGTACCACCCTGGCACGTCACCTGGCGCCCCATGAATGGCGCTCGCTGCCGTCGCCCTCGACCTTCAGCCTGGCGGCCTCACGGCTCGGCTGGTCGCTGGAGAGGGTGACCTGCTTAGGCCTGCACGCCCGGCCGCTGACGCGCCTGCGCCCGCACCTACATCGTGGCCGCCGGCTGCTGGTGCTGCTACGCGACGGCGCGGCGGTGGCGGCGCTCGCCGAGTGGCTCGGAAGCGTCGGATTCGGTGCCAGCCGGCTCCATGTGCTGGAGGCGCTGGGAGGAGAGGAGGGGCGCGTGCGCCGCGTGCGCGCCGACGCCGCGCTGCCCGATGACATCGCTCATCCGGTGGCGGTGGGGCTCGAGGTCGACGGCGACGGGCCGGCGCTGCCGCTGACGCCCGGGCGGCCGGATGGCTGGTTCGATCACGACGGCCAGATCACCAAGCAGGCGGTGCGCGCCGCCACGCTCGCCGCCCTGGCCCCGATACCGGGCGAGCGGCTGTGGGACATCGGCACCGGCTCCGGTTCGGTGGCCATCGAGTGGCTGCTGGCCCACCCGGACAACCGCGCCCTGGGCCTCGAGCGCGATGCCGAGCGGGCCGAGCGCGCCCGTTTCAATGCCCGCGAGCTCGGCGTCGACTGGCTCGAGGTGATCGAGGGCGACGCCGCGGCACTGCTGATGGATGAACTTGCGGACACGCCGTCGCCGGATGCGGTCTTCATCGGCGGAGGGCTCAGCGAGGCGCTGCTGGACGCGCTGTGGGCGCGAGTGCCGGCAGGCACGCGGCTGGTGGCCAATGCGGTGACGCTCGAGTCCGAGGCGCTGCTGGCCCACCGCCAGCGCGAACTCGGCGGCGAGCTGGTGCGCCTGGAGCTGTCGTCGGCCATGGCCCTCGGCAGCCGTCGCGGCTGGAAGGCCGCCTATCCCATCGTGCAGTGGCGGGTCACGAGATGAGGGTGGCGGGCTTCGGTTTTCGTCGCTCGGCCACGCTCGCTTCGCTGGCCGAGGCGCTGGAGCGGCTCGAGGCGCGTTACGGCTCGGCCGATCGGCTGGCGGCGGCCGAGAGCATGCGGCCAACCGTTCAGGCTCTGGGCGAGGCGCGGGGCCTCGCGACCCTCGCCGTGCCAGATGAAGCGCTGGCCACGGTCGAGACGCTGACTCACTCCCCACGCAGCCGGCAGGCCCGCGGCACCGGCAGCGTCGCCGAGGCCGTGGCGCGACTGGCGGCGGGCCCGAGCGGCGAGCTTCTCGGCCCGCGGCTGATTTCCTTGGATCGATGCGCGACCGCGGCGATGGCTCGCGTGGCGCCGCGCGACACTCCGGCAGGAGACACGACATGACCGTTCACTTCATCGGCGCCGGCCCCGGCGCGCCGGACCTGCTGACCCTGCGCGGGCGCGACCTGATCGCCGCCTGTCCGGTGTGCCTCTATGCCGGCTCGCTGGTGCCCGAGGCGATCCTCGACCATTGCCCGGCGGACGCACGGATCATCAATACCGCGCCGCTGTCCCTCGACGAGATCATCGACGAGATCGCCAGGGCCCACGCCGCCGGCCAGGACGTGGTACGGCTGCACTCCGGCGACCTGTCGGTATGGTCGGCCATGGGCGAGCAGCTGCGCCGGCTGCGCGCGCTGGGCATCCCCTACGCCATCATCCCTGGGGTGCCGGCCTTCGCCGCGGCGGCCGCCACCCTCGGCCAGGAGCTGACGCTGCCGGGCGTGGCGCAGTCGGTGGTGTTGACCCGTACGCCGGGCCGCGCCAGCGCCATGCCGGACGGCGAGACCCTGGCCAACTTTGCTCGCACGGGGGCGACGCTCGCGATCCATCTGTCCATCCACAACCTGGAGTACGTGGTGGCAGAGCTCGCGCCTTGCTATGGCGACGACTGCCCGGTGGCCATCGTGTGGCGGGCGAGTTGGCCCGACCAGAAGGTGATTCGTGCGCGGCTCGATACGATCGTCGCGCGGCTCGACCCGGCCATGAACCGCACCGCGCTGATCCTGGTCGGCCCGGCGCTGGGCAGCGCCGACTTCGACGACAGCTGCCTCTACGCCATCGGCTACGACCGTCGCTTCCGGCCGCAGTCGGCGGACTCGCCCTTCGCCGAGGGTGATGGTTTGGCGGACGAGGGTGGCACATGATCCAGCTGTCGTTGATCGGCATCGGTACCGGAAACCCCGACCACATCACCCTGGCCGGCGTGCGCGCGCTGCGCGAGGCCGAGCTGATTCTGCTGCCGCGCAAGGGTGAGGCCCGCTCGGATCTCGTCGATTTGCGCCGGCTGCTGTGTCACAGCCTGCTCGACGAGGCCGCCCACTCGCGGGTGGTGGAGTTCGACCTGCCACGCCGCGACGGCCGTGACGACTATCTGGGCGCGGTGGATGACTGGCATGCGGCCATCGCCGTGACCTGGCGCGAGCAGATGACGCAGCGCCTGCCAGAAGGCGGGCGGGTCGCGATGCTGATCTGGGGCGACCCCTCGCTCTACGACAGCAGTCTGCGCATCGCCGCGCGCCTGACGGGGGTAGGGAGTGAGAACGCAGGTGGCCTGGCGCTCGAGGTGGGCGTGGTGCCGGGCATCACCAGCCTGCAGGCGCTGACCGCCGAGCATCGCATTCCCCTGAACGCCCTGGCCGAGCCGGTGCAGATCACCACCGGACGGCGCCTGCGCGAGCGTGGCTGGCCCGGCGACGTCGCCAGCGTGGCGGTGATGCTGGACGCCGGCGGCGCCTTCCAGGCGCTGGCCCCGGAGGGCCTGCATATCTGGTGGGGCGCCTATCTCGGCATGGACAAGCAGTGCCTGATCGCCGGCCCGCTGGCCGAGGTCGGCCCGGCCATCGTTGAGCGCCGCGCCGCGCTGCGCGAGCGCCACGGCTGGATCATGGACGTCTATCTGCTGGCGCGGACGCCGCTGCTGCCGGGTGCTGAGGTACTACGCTAATTCCCCTGATCGAGGAGAACTCAATGAAGCACGTCGACCCCGAGCGCCATGCGGCGCGCATGGCCCACAAGCAGAAGATCATGAACGAGCGGATTGCCGCCGCCGACAAGGAGCAGGGTGTGCTGCTGGTGCTCACCGGCCCCGGCAAGGGCAAGAGCAGCTCCGGCTTCGGCATGGTCGCCCGGGCACTCGGCCACGGCATGAAGGTCGGCGTGGTGCAGTTCATCAAGGGCAAGTTCCAGACCGGCGAGGAGGCCTTCTATCGCAACCTGCCGGGCGTGGACTACCACGTCATGGGCGAGGGCTACACCTGGGATACCCAGGATCGCGAGCGCGACGTGCGCGCCGCCGAGGCGGCCTGGGCCGAGGCCAGCCGCATGCTCGCCGATCCGGACTACGCCCTGGTGCTGTTCGACGAGCTCAATATCGCCCTGCGCCACGGCTATCTGGAACTCGACCGGGTGCTCGACGACCTCCAGGGCCGTCCGGCCATGCAGCACGCGGTGGTTACCGGTCGCCACGCCCCCGAGGCGCTGATCGAGCTGGCCGACACCGTGACCGAGATGAAGGTGGTCAAGCACGCCTTCAAGGATCAGGGGATCAAGGCCCAGAAAGGCATCGAACTGTAGTCGCCCCGGTTGTGAAGTCGCCGGATGAGCGCCGAGGACGAGCCGAAGCGAGGGTCTTTTGCCATGGGTGAGGCGATCCTCGCCGAACGGGTTGGCGAAGGATGGCCAACACCGGTCCTGCAAGCGGAGCAGGATGCGAGAGCGCCACAGGGCAAAAGTAGCGCCCAGGGATGGGTTCACAGCGCCCACGCGGAGGGTTGGCGCCGGGTAACCTCATCCTCCCCCCGGGGCAGCGTTATCCCACCACCAAGTTTTCCAGGAGACCGCCGTATGGCAGACCCGACCGGGCGACCCGATCATGCCTTCCCCGAAGCGCAGCGCGAGGGCCTCTACCGGGCCATCTTCGAGCGTCGCGACGTGCGCGCTCGGTTCCGCCCGGACCCGATTCCGCCCGAGGTGCTGGCGCGCCTGCTCGAGGCCGCCCATCACGCGCCCTCGGTGGGCTTCATGCAACCCTGGGACTTCCTGCTCATCGACGATCGCGCGGTGCGCGAGCAAGTGCACGCCATCTTCGAGCGCGAGAATACCAAGGCGGCCGAGGCCCACCGCGGCGAGCGTGGCGAGTTGTATCGCCGCCTCAAGCTGGAGGGCATCCGCGAGAGCCCACTCAATTTGTGCATCAGCTGCGATCGGCGCCGTGGCGGAGAGCACGTGCTGGGCCGCCAGAGCATCGTCGAGATGGACCTGTTCAGCACCTGCCTGGCGGTGCAGAACCTGTGGCTGGCGGCTCGCGCCGAGGGCATCGGCGTGGGCTGGGTCAGCATCCTCGACCAGGATGAGCTGGCCGAGGTGCTGGGCCTGCCGGATCACGTCTATCCGCTTGCCTACCTGTGCCTGGGCTACGTCGAGGCGTTCCACGACCAGCCGGAGCTGGCCCGCGCCGGCTGGCGCCAGCGACTGCCATTGGCCGAGCGGGTGCACGGCAACGGCTGGGGCGAGGCGGCGGATGCGCCGGCGCTGTTCGAGGCGCTCGCGGCCCGGGAGGGCGAGCGATGAAGGCGCTGATGATCCAGGGCACCACCTCGGATGCCGGCAAGAGCACGCTGGTGGCGGGGCTGTGTCGATTGCTCGCCCGGCGCGGCGTGGCGGTGGCGCCCTTCAAGCCCCAGAACATGGCCCTGAACAGCGCGGTGACGCCGGAAGGGGGCGAGATCGGGCGCTCTACGGCCTTGCAGGCGCTCGCCTGTGGCCTGGCGCCCCATGCCGACATGAATCCAGTGCTGCTCAAGCCCGAGACCGATCGGGGCGCCCAGGTGATCCTCGAGGGGCGAGTCCATGGCCATATGCAGGCGCTGGACTACCATGCCTTCAAGCGCCAGGCCCGGGAGACCGTGCTATCGGCCTGGGAACGGCTGACGAGCCGCCATGAGCTGGTCATCGCCGAGGGCGCCGGCAGCCCCGCCGAGGTCAACCTGCGGCACAACGATATCGCCAACATGGGCTTCGCCGAGGCCGTGGACTGCCCGGTTTGGCTGGTCGCCGACATCGACCGTGGCGGGGTCTTCGCTCAGCTGGTGGGCACCCTTGAGCTGCTCAGCGAAAGCGAGCGAGCCCGCGTCACCGGGCTGGTGATCAATCGCTTCCGCGGTGATCTCGCGCTGCTCGAACCGGGCCTCGAGTGGCTCACCGAGCACACCGGCAAGCCGGTGCTGGGCGTGCTGCCGTATCTTCAGGGGCTGTTGCTGGACGCCGAGGACGGCCTGGGCATGACCGGCAGCGCCGTCGAGGCGCCTGGGCTTCGGGTGGTGGTGCCGGCGCTGCCGCGGATCAGCAATCACACCGATCTCGATGCCCTGCGCCTGCATCCACGGGTCGAGCTGAGCGTGGTGGGTCCGGGGCGCGCCATCCCGCCCGCCGATGTAATCCTGCTGCCCGGCAGCAAGAGCACCGCCGCCGACCTGGCCTGGTTGCGCCACGAGGGCTGGGAGCCGGTCATTCGCCGTCACCTGCGCTATGGCGGCCGGGTGCTCGGTATCTGCGGCGGCTTCCAGATGCTCGGCGATTCGATCGACGACCCGCAGGGCCTCGAGGGCGAGGCGGGCAGCGTGCCGGGGCTAGGGCTGCTGTCGATGCGCACGCACATGGTGGCCGGCAAGCGGCTTCGCAACGTACGAGGAACACTCGCCGGCGAGCCGGTGGTGGTCAGCGGCTACGAGATCCACAACGGTGTCAGCGAGGGTGCGGCGCTCGCTCGGCCGCTGCTCGACCTCGATGGTCGCCCGGACGGCGCGGTGAGCGAGGACGGTCAGGTGATGGGCACCTACCTGCACGGCCTGTTCGACGAGGCGCCGGCGGCCGAGGCGTTGCTGGCACGGCTGGGGTTGGAGGCGTCGACTCCTGGCAGCCAAGGGGCGGCCGTGGAACTGGCCGAGCATCGCGAGCGACAGCTCGATCGGCTGGCCGATGCCCTGGAGGCGAGCCTCGACCCCGGTGCCCTCGAGGCGCTGATCGGCGGCTGAGCGAAGACGCCTCCCAGCAGGGTAACAAGATGCCGGGGGCAAGCCGCAGCGAGGGTCCTACGCCAAGGGGGTGGCGCATTGTTTCGAACGGGCTGGCCAAGGTTGGCCTACACCGGTCTTGCAAGCAGGGCAGGGTGCGAGAGCGTCGCCGGCGTCGGTAGCGCTCAGGGACGGGGGCACTGCGCCCTCGTGAAGGCGTGTTGCCGGCAGTATCAGTGGATCACCACGACAGGCTCATAGAAAGCGCGTGGGGTCGTCGCTGATCACCGCGTCGACGCCCCAGTCCCAGCGCGGTGCGAAGGCGCGGGGATCGTTGGCCGTAAAGCAGAGCAGGGCGTAGCCGGCGGCCTTGATGGCCCGGGCTCGCTCCGCCTTCAGCGGCTTCCAGTTGGCGTGCACGCTGACGGCCTGGACCGCCTCGGCGCGGGCCTGCCAGTCATGGGGCACGCGGTCGAACAGCGCGCCGAGGGCCAGCCGCTCGGGCCCGGCCAGCGCCCGGCTGGCCCTCAGCGCCCGCGCGTCGAAGGACGACACCAGTCGCCGCTCGGCGGGTAGCGCCGCCATCAGCGCCGGCACCGCCGCCTCGGCCAGCGCCAGCGGGTCGTGCCCACGGTTGACCTTGAGCTCCAGATTCACGCCCATGCCGAGCTCGACGAGCAGCGCGAGCATCTCGTCGAGGGTCGCCATGGGCTCGCCGGCGAAGGCGGGCGCGAACCAGCCGCCCGCGTCGCGCCGCCGGGCCGTGGCGAGTGTCAGCTCGGACAGCCGCTCGCGGCCGTCCGAGCAGCGTGCGATGTCGCGGTCGTGCCAGATCACCGGGGTGCCGTCGCCGAGCAACTGGACATCGAGTTCCACCCAGCGAATGCCGGCCGCCGCCGCCGCGCGTACCGCCGCCAGGGTGTTCTCCGGGGCGTGGGCCGAGAGGCCACGATGGGCGATCAGGCGTGGCACGATGAGCGGCGGCGAGCCGAGAGGCATGATGAGTGCTCCGAGCGGTGGGTGGCCTGGACGCCGTGCCGCAGGCGGGAGAAGATGGCAACGACGCACCGACCGGGGCGTCGCCGGGTCGGCGCTGGGTACAGGAGGTCTCCATGAGACATTACATCGGCGACTGGCTGAGCCGCTACCTTACCAAGCCGCTGCCCGGGTTGAAGACCCTCGATCCGGTGGATTACCCACGGCTGGTGGCCTGCCTGCGACCCGGCGACGTGCTGGTGATCGAGGGCAATACCCGGATCAGCACGGCGATCAAGTATCTCACCCAGTCGACCTGGTCGCATGCCGCCCTGTACGTGGGCGAGGCCTTCGAGGCGGCCGGCGGCGGGCCGCTGGGGCTGATCGAGGCCGACATGCGCGAGGGCGTGCGTCGAGTCGGGCTCGAGGACTACGCCGACCTGCACTGCCGTATCTGCCGTCCGGTGGGTCTGGACGCCTCGGAGGTGGCGCAATTGATCGACTTCGCCGGGGCACGCCTGGGCGAGCGCTATGATCTGCATCATGTCTTCGACCTGGCGCGCTATCTGTTGCCGATGCCCCCGGTGCCGTCGCGCTGGCGGCGCCCGATGCTGGTGTTGGGCAGCGGGGACCCCACCCGCGCGATCTGCTCCACGCTGATCGCCCAGGCCTTCCAGTCGATCCGCTATCCGATCCTGCCGCGTAGGGTGCTCGCCGAGTCGCGGGATGCGGCCGGTGGGGGCGACGAGATCCAGGTGCTATACCCCCGCCACTATAGCCATTTCGTGCCCCGCGACTTCGATGTCTCGCCGTATTTCCAGGTCGTCAAGCCGACCCTGGATCGTCATTTCGATCATCGACACCTGATATGGGGAGCCGTGCCCGATGAGGGCGGGGCAGGCCGGACGGAGTGACGCGTCTGTGCTAGGCTGCGCGCTTTCATGCCCGGTCGCGCCGGGCATCGGAGCTTGGGACACCTTGAGACAGGCAGCGAAGGAGAGTCAGACGCGATGAGAGTGGTGCATATCAAGAACGCGGCCCAGCGCGAGGCCTGCCTGGCGCGGCTGTGCGCCGAGGCCTATGGCCAGGAGGCCGGCATCGCGCCGTTGGTGACCTTCGCCGGCGTGACGGGCGTGCTGTTCCCACAGGAGGCGGCACGGTTGCTGGCGATGGTCGACGACCAGGGGCATCCGCTGGCGCTGGCCCTGCTGGCGTTGGACGAGACGGGCGAAGGCATGACGATCATGCAGCTGGCGGATCTGGCCACCGAGACGGTGACTGCCCCGGCGATGCGACTGGTCGGCGAGCTGGCGCTGCGCGCACCGTTACGCGTGGATGCCACCGACGAGGCCCAGCAGGCGCGCTTCCGTGAGGCCGGCATCGAGCGCTGGTTCGAAGGCCAGGGCGGCGTGCGGATCGGCCTGTCGAAGCGCCATCCGGCCACCGGGCTCGAGGATCTGCCGCGCACCCTTACGGTAGACGAAAAGGGTGTCGTGCAGTCGTTCAAGCGCGACCAGGCGCAGTTCGAGGACTATAAGCAGCGCTTCGTCGATGGCCTGGAGGCCTTCCCCACCACGCTGTGAGGCGCCATGCGCGAGATGCCGGGCGCCGCTCGATGGCGTCGCCGTGGGGGCGTCAGGGCTATGGCGTCGCGCTCGGCGCTTGACCCGGCGTGTCGGGGGCGCTTGACTGGTCGGCCCCTTCATCAGCGGCGTCTAGGAGACCAGCATGGCCAAGCGCATCCAGTTTTCCCGCACCGGTGGGCCCGAGGTGCTCGAGCTCATCGATGTCACCCCCGCCGAGCCGGGGCCCGGCGAGGTTCGGGTCCGCAACCAGGCGGTGGGCCTGAACTTCATCGACATCTACTTCCGTACCGGCCTGTATCCGGCGCCGGCGCTGCCCTCTGGGCTCGGCACCGAGGGTGCGGGGGTGGTCGATGCCGTGGGCGAGGGCGTCGAGCATCTGACGGTCGGCGATCGTGTGGCCTATGCCCAGGGGCCGCTTGGTGCCTACGGCGAACAGCACGTGCTGCCGGGCGAGAAGGTCGTGGCGCTGCCCGAGGGCGTCGCGATGGAGACCGCCGCCGCGGCGATGCTCAAGGGCCTCACCGTGCAGTACCTGCTGCGCCAGACCTATCCGCTCCAGGGCGGCGAGACCATCCTCTGGCATGCCGCCGCCGGGGGCGTCGGCTCCATCGCTTGCCAATGGGCGAAGGCGCTGGGCGTGAAGCTGATCGGCACGGTGAGTTCGCCGGAAAAGGCGGCGCTGGCCGAGAAGAACGGGGCCTGGGCGACCATCGACTATACTCGCGAGGACGTCGCCGAGCGGGTCCGTGAGCTGACCGACGGCGCGATGTGCGACGTGGTCTACGACTCGGTGGGCAAGGACACCTGGGAAACCTCGCTCGATTGCCTGAAGAAGCGTGGCCTGATGGTCAGCTTCGGCAACGCCTCGGGAGCGGTGGAGGGCGTCAACGTCGGCATCCTCAATCAGAAGGGCTCGCTGTTCGTGACTCGCCCGAGCCTCAACGGCTACGCCGACACCCGCGAGCGCCTCGAGGCTATGGCCGCCGACCTGTTCGCGCGGCTGGCAAGCGGCGAGGTGACGATCGACATCGGTCAACGCTATCCGCTGGCCGAGGCCGCCCAGGCCCAGCAGGCGCTGGCGGAGCGGCGGACCACCGGATCGACCATTCTGATTCCCTGAGCGTGAAGTGCTTCTCATGCCTGACCACGGCCCCGCGCCCTACCGGACGCGGGGCCGTCGGCGTGGCAGGAGTGCGCGTCACAGCGCGTCGCCGAGCTCGCCGATCATGTGCTCGCGGCGTTGCAGCGAGGCCACCCCGTCCTCGCCCAACTGGCTTGCCACCTCGCTCAAGAGTCCCTCGGACAGCAGCATGAAGGCGCACATGGCGTTGCTGAAGAACAGGCTGTGGTTCGGTACCGCGAAGCATTCATCGGCGGCCCGGGCGAGCGGCGAGTTCGTGACATCGGTCAAGGCGATCACCGTCACGCCCTGGCGGGCGGCCACCTCGGCGGCGGTCAGCACGCTCGGGGTATAGGGAAAGGCGCTGATCACCACCAGCACATCGTCGCCATCGAGCCGGGCCAGGGCATCCGCGATGCCGTGGCCGGCGGCATCGAGCGGTGCGGCGTCGGGGCGCAGCATGCCCAGCCCATAGGCCAGGAACGAGGTCAGCGAGGCGAACTGGCGACGACCATGAATCCTCACCCGCCGGGCCTCCGCCAGCCGCCGTGCGGCGCGTTCCAGGGCCTCGCCGTCGATGCTCGCCACCATGTCGCCGATATTGGCGCTTTCCTGGCGGCCCAGGCGGGTCAGCCGGCCGAGCGCGTCGTCGCCCTGTTCTCCCTCCAGCAGCCGCGAGACCTGGTCGCTGTAGAAGTGCTGCCCCTCGGTGACGTGGCGGCGGAATATCGCCTGCAGTCCGGCGAAACCCTCGAAGCCGAGCCGCTGCGAGAGTCGCGAGAGGGTCGAGGGGCTGACGCCCAGGCGCACCGCCAGGTCGCTGATCGAGGAGACCGCGGCCTGCTGAGGCGCGCCGGTCAGCGCCGCCAGCACCTGCCGCGAGCGTTTACCCAGGCGTAGCTCGCCGTGCCCGGCCTCGAGGTCGGCGAGCAGGCGCTCGAGGTCGTCCAGGGTAGCGAGTCGAGAGGGCGAAGTGGCGGTCATGAGGGGCGAGGGCTCCCGGGCGCTGAGGAATGAGGCGAGGCATGCAGGAGAGGGCATTGTAGCGATCGCGAGGGGTGGCGTCAGGGTCGTCGAGGCATGTGTTGCAAATATATTTGCATTTAATGAGAATGGGCAATGTATTTGCACAACCCCCTCGGGAGAGTCGCATGAGTCACGTCTTCCACCGCCACCTCAAGCAGCACTACCCCACGGCCGTGCGCGGCGAAGGGCCCTACCTGATCGATGCCGAGGGGCGGCGCTACCTGGACGCCAGCGGCGGCGCCGCGGTTTCCTGCCTGGGCCATAGCGACGTCGAGGTCAGCGAGGCGATCCGTGAGCAGGTCGGCCGGCTGGCCTATGCCCACACTTCGTTCTTCACCAACGAGCCGATGGAGGCGCTGGCCGACTTCCTGATCGAGCGGGCACCCGAGGGGGTGTCCTCGGCGTATTTCGTCTCGGGTGGCTCCGAGGCGGTGGAGGCGGCGCTGAAACTGGCGCGGCAGTACTTCATCGAGCGCGGCGAGCCCGAGCGCCGGCATCTGATCGCCCGGCGCCAGAGCTATCACGGCAACACCCTCGGGGCGCTCGCCACCGGTGGCAACGCCTGGCGGCGTCGACCGTTCGAGCCGCTGTTGGCGGAGGTCAGCCATGTCAGCCCCTGCTACGCCTATCGTGGCCAGGCATCGGATGAGACCGCGGAGGCCTATGGCGAGCGGCTGGCCCGTGAGCTCGAGGCCGAGATTCATCGCCTGGGGCCGCACACGGTGATGGCCTTCGTCGCCGAGCCGGTGGTGGGCGCGACGCTCGGCGCGGTACCCGCGGTGCCGGGCTACTTCCGGCGCGTGCGCGAGATCTGCGACCGCCACGGGATTCTCTTGATCCTCGATGAGGTGATGTGCGGCATGGGGCGCACCGGCAGCCTGTTCGCCGCCGAGCAGGAAGGCGTGGCGCCGGACCTGGTGACCATCGCCAAGGGCCTCGGCGCCGGCTACCAGCCGATCGGCGCGACCCTGGTCGGCGAGCACATCCGTTCGGCCATCGCCGAGGGCTCCGGCTTCTTCCAGCACGGCCATACCTACATCGGCCATGCCACCGCCTGTGCCGCGGCGCTGGCGGTGCAGCGTGCCATAGAGTCCCGCGATCTGCTGGCCCGCGTCCGGGTATTGGGCGACGGGCTGCAGCGGCGCCTGGAGGATCGCCTCGGTGCGCATCCCCATGTCGGCGATATCCGTGGCCGCGGGCTGTTTCGCGGCCTCGAGCTGGTCGCCGATCGCGACGACAAGACGCCGTTCGATCCCGAGCGCCGGCTGCACGCCGAGCTCAAGCGCACCGCCATGGATCAGGGCCTGATGTGCTACCCCATGGGCGGTACCCTCGACGGTCGGCGCGGCGACCATATCCTATTGGCGCCGCCGTTCATCCTCGAAGAGGCCCATCTCGACGAGCTCGTCGACAAGCTCGACACGACCCTGCGACGCGTCCTCGGCGCCCACTGACCACACGAAGGAGTCCACGATGCCGATCACCTCCCGTCTGCCGGCGCTCGACGACGCCACGGCGTCAGCGGCACAACGCCGCGTGCTGGACGCCATCCTCGGCGGCCCACGCGGCAACCTCGATGGCCCCTTCCTGGCCTGGATCCACAGCCCGGAGCTGGCCGATCACGCCCAGCGCCTGGGGGCCTTCTGCCGCTATGGCACGCGCCTGGACACGCGGCTCACCGAGCTGGCGATCCTGTTCACCGCCTCCTGGTGGCAGTCCCAGGCGGAGTGGCAGATTCATGCCCCTATCGCCCAGGAGGCCGGCGTCTCCGCGGCGCTGATCGAGGCGCTGCATGAGGGACCGGACGCCGATCATGCGCTGGATGTGGCGCGCGACGACGAGGCGCTGGTGATACGCCTGGGGCAATCACTGTATACCACCCGGCGCGTCAGTGATGCGCTCTACGCCGAGGCGGTGGCGGCCTTCGGCGAGCCGGCGGTGGTCGAGCTGGTCGGCGTGTTCGGCTACTACGCGCTGGTGGCGATGACGCTCAATGTCTTCGCGGTGCGCCGTGGCGACGAGCCGCTGCCGTTTCCCGAGCCGCCGCGGGGCCACGCGCCTCAGGATTGAACGGCCATCCTGGCGCGCACACTGGTGGGATGAGGGATTAGCGACGATGCTGGTGACAGGGGGCGCCGCCGTGTCCGCCGCCCGCGTTACGCCACAGGGAGGTGAACCGCCATGACCGACAGCACACAGGTCTTCTGCCTGCTCGGGGCGACCCTGGCGGCCTTCGTGTGGGGGCGTTTCCGTTACGACCTGGTGGCGTTGGCGGCGCTGCTTTCGTCGGTACTGCTGGGGCTGGTGCCCGCCGAGGAGGCCTTCCTCGGCTTCGGTCATCCGGCGGTGATCACCGTGGCCGCGGTGCTGGTGCTCAGCCGCGGCTTCGAGCGTTCGGGGCTGGTCGACGTGATCGCCGAGCAGGCATTGCGCGTCGGCGATCGCCTGATCCTGCAGACCCTGGTGCTCAGCGGCACCGTGCTGGTGCTCTCCGGGATCATGAACAACGTCGGTGCCCTGGCACTGATGTTGCCGGTGGCATTGCGCCTGGCCCGTGAGCACGATAGTCCTCCCTCGCTGCTGCTGATGCCGTTGGCCTTCGGCTCACTGCTCGGTGGCCTGACGACCCTGATCGGTACGCCTCCCAACATCATCATCTCGGCCTATCGGCGCACGCTGACCGGCGAGGGCTTCGGCATGTTCGAGTTCTTTCCCGTCGGCGCCAGCGTGGCCCTGGTGGGGTTGGTGGTCATCGTGCTGGCCGGCCGCCACCTGGTGCCGCAGCGAGCCGGCAAGGCCTCGATGGAGGCGATGTTCGATACCGCCCATTACCTGATCGAGCTGCATGTGCCCGAGGAGGGCAAGGCGGTGGGCTGGTCGCTGCGCGACCTGCGGCGGGCCCTGGAGGAGCCGATCCCGGTGCTGGCGGTGGTGCGTGGCGAGAAACGCCACCCCGGGCATGTCTTCCTCGGTACCCTCCAGGCCCACGACATCCTGCTGGTGGAGGCCGGCCCCGACGAGATGGCGCTGCTCGAGGACAAGGCGGGGCTGGTGATGGGCGTCGAGTCGGAGCATGAGGACGAGCATGACGCGGACGAGGGTCGCGCCGCGATGGACACCGAGGGCCTCCAGCTGGCGGAGGCGGTCATACGCAACGACTCGGTGATGCAGGGCCGCACGGTCGGCCAGCTGCGCCTGCTCAACCAGTTCGGCCTGCATCTGGTCGCGGTGGCCCGGGATGGTGGGCGTCTCGATCAGCGATTGCGCGACATTCGTTTCCGCGCCGGCGACGTGCTGCTGCTGCAGGGTGGCGAGGATGACCTCGGCGAGAGCCTGACGACCCTGGGCTGCCTGCCGTTGGCCCGGCGCAACCTGGCCCTCGGCCAGCCGCGTCGGCTACTGCTCTCGGTGGCGATATTCGCGGTGGCGATCATGACCATGATGCTCGACTGGCTGCCCGCGGCGGTGGCGCTCTCCGGCGCCGCCCTGGTCTCGCTGTTGGTCGGCGTGCTGAGCCTGCGCGAGGCCTATCAGGCCATCGACGGCCCGGTGATCGTGCTGCTCGGCGCGATGATCCCGGTGGGCCAGGCGTTGGAGACCAGTGGCGGCGCCGGGCTCATCGCCGAGACGCTGCTGGTGCTGGGCGGCGACTGGCCGGTGGTGCTCACCCTGGCCGGGTTGTTCGCGATCGGCATGTTGCTCTCCAACGTGATCAACAATGCGGCCGCGGCGCTGCTGATGGCGCCCATCGCGGCCAGCCTGGCCGCGGGTTTCTCGGCCTCGCCGGACCCCTTCTTGATGGCGGTGGCGGTCAGCGCTTCCTGTGCCTTCCTGACGCCGATCGGCCATCAGTCCAACACCCTGGTGATGGGCCCGGGAGGGTATCGCTTCGGCGACTATTGGCGGCTGGGGCTGCCGCTGTCGCTTGCCGTGATGGCGGTGGCGCTGCCGCTGATCCTCTGGGTCTGGCCGCTCTAGCAGCCTTCCCAGGCGTCATGCTGAGGCGCCTGCCAGGGGGAGCAATAAAATGCCCCGGCGGGTTGCCGGGGCATCGTCGTGGAGGGGAGGGGGCGTCAGGCCGGGTGGTGGCGCAGGACCTTGGATTTGTCGGTGACGAAGGCGTCGTATTCGAAGTCGTCGACGGTCAGCATGTCCAGCACCTCCGCTTCGCGCTGGCGCATGAAGGTGGCGTCGTCCTCGCCGATCAATCCGGCGGCGAGGGCAGCCTCGACCTGCTGCTCGGGGTGCAGGGCCTCGGCCGAAATCTCGCCCTTGGCATGGGCCTTGCCGACGGTGCGATACAGCGCCTCGGCGCGTTCCTGGGTGGCCAGCAGGGCATTGTAGCGGGCCAGCGGGTTATCCTGCGGCCCGTCGTCGGCATCCCAGGTGTTGGTCAGCAGGCGTTGGCGCAGGGCGCTGTCGCGGGTCACGGCCTGGGCGATGGACCGCGTCAGGTCGTCGTCGGGGCGTGACCAGCGACGGCCGCGGGGCATCACCAGCACGCGCAGCATCCGGCCCAGGGCGCGATTGGGCAGGTTGTCGAACAGCTCATCGAAGGCCTGCTCGGTGCGCTCCAGCAACAGACGCGCGGCGTAGTGGAGCAGGGTGTCTTCCTGCTCGACGCGCTCGCCCTCGTGCCATTGCTTGAGCATCAGGCTCGCCAGGTAGAGGTTGGAGAGCACATCGCCGAGGCGCGCGGAGAGCATCTCGCGTTGCTTGAGCTTGGAGCCGAGGCTGGCCATGGCGGCGTCGGCGGTGAGCGAGAAGCCGGCGGAGAGCCGCGCGATCTCTTGTGCGTAGGGTGCGGCGACGTCGTCGAAGGGCACGCTCGCCCGTCCGAGGCCGAATCCCAGGGTGAGGGCACGAGCGGCGTTACCGAAGATCAGCCCGGCATGGCCGAAGAAGGCGCTGTCGAAGGCGCTGACATCGTCGTTGTCCTTGGCGGCCAGTTCCTCGAGTACGTAGGGATGGCAGCGGATCGCCCCCTGACCGAAGATCATCAGGTTACGGGTCATGATGTTGGCGCCTTCGACGGTGATGGCCACCGGGTTGGCGCTATAGCCGATGCCCAGGTAGTTGCGTGGGCCGAGCGTCACCGCCTTGCCGCCGTGGATGTCCATGGCATCGGCCAGGATCAGGCGCTGGAACTCGGTGAGCTGGCTCTTGAGGATCGCCGAGGGCACCGCCGGCTTCTCGCCGTGGTCGATGGTGTTGGCGGTCTGGTAGACCGCGGCCTGGGCGATGTAGCCGAGCGCCGCCATGCGGGCCAGCGGCTCCTGGACGCCTTCCATCTCGGCCACCGGGACGTTGAACTGGCGGCGGATGCGCGCGAAGCCGCCGCTCCAGCCCAGGGCGTAGCGGGCGGTGCCGGTGGCGCCGGAGGGCAGGGTGATGCAGCGGCCCACCGACAGGCACTCGACCAGCATGCGCCAGCCCTGGCCGATCATCGCCTCGCCGCCGATGATGGTGGATAGCGGCACGAAGACGCGCTCGCCCTTGATCGGGCCATTGAGGAAGGGGCTGCCGATGGGATGGTGGCGACGGCCGATCTGCATGCCTTCGGTGTCGCGCGGAACCAGCGCCAGGGTGATGCCGCGGTCCTCTTCCTCGCCGAGCAACCGGTCGGGATCGAACAGCCGGAAGGCCAGGCCGACCACGCTGGCGATCGGTGCCAGGGTGATCCAGCGTTTCTCGAAGGTCAGCTCGAGCCCCAGCACCGTTTCGCCGTCGATCTCGCGGCGCACCACCGTGCCGATATCGGGCAGCGAGGTGGCGTCAGAGCCGGCGCGCGGGCCGGTCAGGCCGAAGCAGGGAATCTCACGGCCGTCGGCCAGTCGCGGCAGGTAGTGATCCTTTTGTTCCTCGGTGCCGTACTTGAGCAGCAGCTCGCCGGGGCCGAGGGAGTTGGGCACGCCGACGGTGACCATCAGCGTCTCGTTGACGGCCAGCTTCTGCAGCACCATCGACTGAGCCTTGGCGGAGAAGCCGAGGCCGCCGTATTGCTGGGGAATGATCATGCCGAAGAAGCCTTCGCGCTTGATGTAGTCCCACAGCTCCTGGGGCAGATCGGCGCGTTCGCGGGCGATGTCCCAGTCGTTGCACATGCCGGCGGCGACGCCGCACTGATGGTCGAGGAAGGCGCGCTCGGCGTCGGTCAGGCCGTCGTCACGGTAGGCCAGCAGCCGCTGCCAATCGGGGCGACCGGTGAACAATTCGCCGTCCCAGGCCACGCTGCCGGCCTCCAGGGCGGTACGCTCGGTGGCCGAGACCTTAGGGGCGACGCGCTTGAACATCGCGAACAGGCGTGGCGTCAGCCAGCGCCGGCGCAGCATGGGCAGGCCACAGGCGGCGATGGCCGCGGTGGCGACGAGCAGCAGCACGCCGATGACGATGGCGCCGGAGGCCAGCCCGGCCAGCCCGGCGAGACCGGTCACGGCCAGGGCGGGCAGGGCGCCCGCCTCGCGGCGCATCACGATGAGCAGGCCGGCAACGGCCAGTAACAGCAAGAACAGGGTCAGCATGGTGGCGGCTCCGTAGTATTCGAACACTTGTTTGAATGTCTTCAGACTAGCCCATTCGGTGCCTGCTCGCCAATACCCGAGTCGCGATGCATCATCCAACGGTGGCGATGAAAGGGCCGACTGGGCGACACAGGGCGCGCTGAATGCGTCGCCGGGCGCCGCCTTTGCCGTCGATGGTAAGAACCGCCCCGGTGCCCTGTCACCATGCGCTGGGGCATCCAACGCGAGACGCCCCGCTGGAAGCGGGGCGTCGCGGTGGTGCCGGCGGTTTGATCAGTTCGTGGGGCGCCGCGGTGGCCGCTGGGCGGGGGTGTCCTGGGCGACATAGTAGGGCGCATCGCTCTTCGGTAGCGGCTCGCGGCCACGGATGCTGTCGGCCAGTTTCTCGGCCAGCATGATCGTCGGCGCGTTGAGGTTGCCGGTGGGGATCACCGGGAACAGCGAGGCATCGATCACCCGCAAGGCCTCGACGCCGTGGACCCGACCGGCACCGTCGACCACGGCGTCGTCGCCGTCACCCATGCGACAGGTGCCGCAGGGATGGTAGGCGGTCTCGGCGTGTTCGCGGACGAAGGCATCGAGCTCGGCGTCGCTCTGCACGTTCGGCCCCGGAGAGATTTCGCGGCCGCGATACTCGTCCATGGCCGGCTGTTCGATGATCTCGCGGGTCAGGCGAATGGCGTCGCGGAACTCCTGCCAGTCCTTCTCGGTAGACATGTAGTTGAACAGGATCGAGGGCGCGGCCTTGGGGTCCAGCGAGGTCAGGCGTACCCGGCCCTCGCTCTCGGAGCGCATGGAGCCGACGTGGGCCTGGAAGCCGTGGGCCTGCACCGCGCTCTTGCCGTTGTAGCTGATGGCGATGGGCAGGAAGTGGTACTGCAGGTTCGGCCATGCCTCGTCATCGCGGCTACGGATGAATCCGGCGGCCTCGAACTGGTTGCTGGCGCCCACGCCGCTGCCGAACAGCATCCACTCGGCGCCGATCTTCGGCTGGTTGAACCACTTGAGCGCCGGATACAGTGAGATCGGCTGTGTGCACTCGTACTGGATGTACATCTCCAGGTGGTCCTGGAGATGCTGCCCGACGTTGTCGTTGACCTTGACCGGCGTGATGCCGAGTTCGTCGAGCACATCTTTCGGGCCGATGCCGGAGCGTTGCAGGATCTGCGGTGAGGCGATGGCGCCGGCGCACAGCAGCACCTCGCGCCGCGCCTTGACCTGCTGTGGCTGGCCGCCGCGTGTGTAGCGTACGCCGCTGGCGCGCTGGCCCTCGAAGGTGATCACATCGGTGGTGGCGCGGGTCTCGATGGTCAGGTTGGCGCGTGGCTTGGCCTGATCGAGATAGCCGCGCGCCGTGGAGGCGCGCCGGCCCTTGGGAGTGACGAAGCGGTCCATGGGGCCGAAGCCTTCCTGCTGGTAGCCGTTGACGTCCTCGGTGGCCGGGTAGCCGGCCTGATGACCGGCCTCGATGAAGGCGTGATAGAGCGGATTGTTGCCTGCCTTCGGGGTGGCCACGCTGACCGGGCCATCGCCGCCGTGGTAGTCATTGGCGCCGATGTCGCGGGTCTCGGCCTTCCTGAAGTAGGGCAGGCAGTCGGCGTAGCTCCAGTCCTCGAGGCCGCCGCGCTGGGCCCAGCCGTCGTAGTCCAGGGCGTTGCCGCGGATGTAGCACATGCCGTTGATCAGCGAGGAGCCACCCAATCCCTTGCCGCGGCCGCACTCCATGCGCCGGCCGTCCATGTGCGGCTCGGGGTCGGTCTCGAAGGCCCAGTTGTAGCGCTTGCCCTGTAACGGGAAGGCCAGAGCCGCCGGCATCTGGGTGCGGAAGTCGAAGCGGTGGTCGCGGCCGCCGGCCTCGAGCAGCAGCACCTCGACGTTCGGGTCCTCGGTCAGGCGGGTGGCGAGGACATTGCCGGCCGAGCCGGCGCCGATGATGACGTAATCGAACTCACGGGACTGCGACATGGAGCCTCCCTGAAACAGTCAAAAGGGTCGCATGGCGCACGGCGACTGGCCGCGCGCCCTCTGGATCGAGGGCCCGGCGGCCAGGGTCGGTGGCCGCCGGGCAGGGGATCAGAACACCGATTCGAAGGCGCCCATCTCGACCTGTACCGACTTGGTCTGGGTGTAGTGGGCCAGGGTCTCGACGCCGTTCTCGCGGCCGACGCCGGACTGCTTGTAGCCGCCCACCGGCATCTCGGCGGGGGACTCGCCCCAGGTGTTGACCCAGCAGATGCCGGCTTCCAGGCGGTGGATGACCCGGTGGGCGCGGTTGAGCCCCTCGGTGAAGACCCCGGCGGCCAGCCCGTAGGCGGTGTCATTGGCGCGGCGGATCACCTCTTCCTCGTCGTCGAAGGCGAGGATCGACATCACCGGGCCGAAGATCTCCTCGCGCACGATACGCATCTGATCGCTGCAGTCGGTGAATACCGTGGGGGCGGCCCAGGCGCCGGTAGCCCAGTCGCCCTGGTCCCAGGCTTCGCCGCCGACCAGCACGCGGGCGCCTTCCTGCTTGCCCAGGGCGATGTATGACAGCACCTTGTGCTGGTGCTCGAAGCTCACCAGCGGGCCGAAGTTGACCGTCGGGTCCTGCGGGTCGCCGGCCTTGATGCGTGCCACGCGCTCGAGGATCTTGTCCTCGAAGGCTTCCTTGACGGCGCTTGAGACGAACACCCGGGTGCCGTTGGTGCAGATCTGACCGCTGGAGTAGAAGTTGGCCATCATGGCGGCGTCGGCGGCGCGATCCAGGTCGGCGTCGTCGAACACGATCAGCGGCGACTTGCCCCCCAGCTCCATGGTCACGTCCTTGAGGCTGGACGCGGCAGAGGCCGACATCACCTTCTTGCCGGTGCCCATCTCGCCGGTGAAGGAGACCTTGTCGATGCCGGCGTGGCCGGTGATCAACTGGCCGACCCGGGCGTCGCCGTGGACCACGTTGAACACGCCGTCGGGCAGGCCGGCCTCGGTGAGGCACTCGGCGAGGGCCATGACGGTCAGCGGGGTGACCTCGCTGGGCTTGAAGACCACGGCGTTACCGGCGGCCAGCGCCGGGGCAGACTTCCAGCAGGCGATCTGGATCGGATAGTTCCAGGCGCCGATGCTGCCGATCACGCCCAGCGGCTCGCGGCGTGTATAGACGAAAGAGGTGTCGCGCAGCGGGATCTGGCTGCCTTCGATGGCCGAGGCCAGGCCGGCGTAGTATTCGAGCACGTCGGCACCGGTGACGATGTCCACCTCGGTGGTCTCGCTGATCGGCTTGCCGGTGTTACGGGTCTCCAGTGCGGCGATCTCGTCGTTGCGCTCGCGGAGCAGCGTCACGGCGCGTTGCAGCACCCGGCCGCGTTCCATGCCGGTCATCGCCGCCCAGACGCGCTGGCCACGACGGGCGGCGGCGACGGCGCTGTCCACGTCGGCCTCGTTGGCCTGCTGGACCGCGGCAAGGGTGCTGCCATCGAAGGGATTGACGACCGGGAAGGTCTCCCCGGAGGTGGCGTCCACCCGCTGGCCGTCGATGTAGAGAGATTCGATTGCGTGGGTCATGAGGACCTCCAGGTCAGGAGTCGAGTAAGAGGGGCTCGGCGTGTCGGGCGTCGAGACCCTGGGACGTGAGCAGCTGCTCGAGGTAGTCCCGGGCCAGGCCGCGGGCGCGGTCACTGTCGAGCCCGTCGGGCGTCAGGGCGCCGCGCAGCCACAGGCCGTCGATCATGGCGGCCAGGGCGCGGGCGGCATCCCGGGCCTTGGCTTTGGGCAGCAGCTGCCGGAACTGGTAGCTGAGGTTGGCATACAGGCGCCGGTCGTTGACGTTCTGCAGCCGGGCCAGGGCGGGGCGGTGCATGCTGCTGGCCCAGAAGGCCAGCCAGGTCTTGGCCACCGGTCCGGTGACCTGGGAGCGGTCGAAGTTGCCGTCGATGATGGCCGCCAGGTGGGCGATCGGTGCATCGGTCGTCAAGACTCGGCGGCGGGCCGAGATCGCCTCGCCGAGATCGTTGAGGATCTGGCGCATCGTCGCCTCCAGCAGGCCATCCTTGCCGCCGAAGTAGTGGCTGATGATGCCGGCGGAAACGCCGGCATGGCGGGCAATGCGCGCCACCGTGGCGTCGGCCAGGCCGACCTCGTCGATGGCCGCCATGGTAGCCGTGATCAGCTGCTGGCGACGGATGGGTTCCATTCCGACCTTGGGCACTGCGTTGGCTCCTCTCCCGGGGTTCGTCTTGCAACCATGCCCTGTTGCATGGTTAAGATAGCAACAGCTTGCCATTTTTTTATTGAACGTTCAATCAATAAAAGAGATGGGTATTCAGAATCTGCTATCGGGCGATACGCCTTGCCCGAGAACTGGGGAGATACGCGATGAACAAGATGACCATGGGGTTTGCGACCACCGCACTGGCGCTGTCCGCTTCACCGTTGATGGCCGCCGAGGAGGGCAGCCAGCCGATTCGCTTCGCCGAAGTGGGCTGGACGGATATCACCGCCACCACCGCCCTGGCCACCGAAGTACTCGAGTCGCTCGGCTACGAGACCCGCATCGATACCGTCTCGGTGCCCATCGCCTACTCGGGGATGAAGAATGGCGATTTCGACGTCTTCCTCGGCAACTGGATGCCGTCCATGGCCTCGATCAGTGATCCCTACGTCGAGCGCGGACAGGTGGATCGCCTGGGGGCCAATCTGGAGGGGGCCAAGTATACACTGGCGGTGCCGCAGTACGTCTACGACGCCGGGGTGACCTCGGTGGATGATCTGGCCGAGCACGCCGATCGTTTCGATGCCACGTTGCATGGCATCGAGGCCGGCAACGACGGCAACCTGCTGATCCAGGACATGATCGATGACGATGCCTCCGGGCTGGGCGACTGGAACCTGGTGGATTCCAGCGAGGCCGGCATGCTGGCCGAGCTCAAGGCGCGGACGCCGGACGAGCAGTGGATGGTGTTCCTCGGCTGGGAGCCGCATCCCATGAACACCAACTTCGACATCGCCTACCTGGAGGGTGCCGACGACTACTTCGGGCCCGACTTGGGCGGCGCCACCATCTACACCAACACACGCGCCGGCTACACCGAGGCCCGCCCCAATGTGGGAGAGCTGCTGGGTAACCTGTCCTTCACCTTGGAAATGGAAAACCAGCTGATGGCCGAGATCATGGACGAGGGCACGGATCCGCGCGAGGCGGCGCGGGCCTACCTGCAGGCGAATCCCGAGGTTCTCGAAGGCTGGCTCGACGGGGTGACCACCGCCGAGGGTGAGCCGGGGCTGCCCGCGGTCAAGGACGCGCTGTCCTCCTGAACGACGGGCAAGGCACGGCGGACTTGCCTTGGGGCAAAGCGCCGTGCATAATCCCCACCCGTCGTCGGGCTTCGCTCCCGAGACATGAAAAATGGCTACGTAGCTCAGTTGGTTAGAGCACATCACTCATAATGATGGGGTCCCCTGTTCGAGTCAGGGCGTAGCCACCA
>NZ_SDMO01000149.1 GCF_004798905.1 Halomonas borealis
ATTTAGTATCAACAGTAACTGAACCACCTGATAAATTTACAGTTTGAGAACTATTACTTTCATTTGTATATGTAAAACTTGTAACAGTTGAAATTGGATCATCAGCACCTTGCACATCATTATCTAATAAGTTAATCATTCCAGTTAAAGCAACATTACCTTCAACAACAGATAATTTAGCTTCAGAATTAGCTGTAGGAATATCATCTACAACACTTACATTAAATGTTGT
>NZ_SDMO01000150.1 GCF_004798905.1 Halomonas borealis
TTCTAAGAGACGCGGGGGATTTTTATCAGGATGATAAGAGTTATGTGCGATAAGGAAGTTGATGATGGCTGTTTCTGTTGGATCGCCGTGTGTTACCCATTTCCCCTCGTCTTTTACGGCTGTTGCATTAGATACTAAACCAAACTTGTAAATTAAATCTTTTTCTTTATCAGAGAGTTGGTCCTTATGCCAAATATCTTCTCCCTGTACCCAGAGTCTTTGAATAGTCATC
>NZ_SDMO01000151.1 GCF_004798905.1 Halomonas borealis
GCAAATCCACCAGTTAAGAATGACCCTGTGAGAACGTGGGTAAATTCTAAGGTTGTTTGTGGGTTTGTCAATAAAGCTGAGAAACTGGTCAATGTTGCACGACCATCAATAACTTCATAGCCCCCTGGATTTTGCATGAAGCTGTTCGCTGCCAAAATCCAAAGTGAAGAAAGCCAAGTTCCAACCATAACTAAGCCAAGTGCCGCCAAGTGCAACTTTTTGCCTATACGGT
>NZ_SDMO01000152.1 GCF_004798905.1 Halomonas borealis
TTGATTTCTCTATTAACCAATATGTTATAATTGCTGTGTAGAAGTTTAGTAGACGGTGGTTCTTGAAAGGTGGTGAGGCTTATGAATGTAAGTGCAAAATCCAACAGAAAGGAGCATACTTATTGATTAATGTAGCACTATTAGTAACTGCAGTTTGTAGTTTACTTATTAGCTGGCTCACATTTATCGTTTTGTTGATTGAAACAATCACAAAAAAATAAGAACCGTCTA
>NZ_SDMO01000153.1 GCF_004798905.1 Halomonas borealis
GTTTATGAAAGTCACTCGACATGGACGGAGTTGCCATGGAAGTTTGAAGCGGGCACACCAAATATTGCGGGAGCTATCGCACTCGGGGCAGCTATTGACTACCTTGAGGCAATAGGAATGGACAATATTCATCGGTATGAGCAAGAGCTTGTAGCTTATGTGATGCCTAAACTAAAAGCGATTGAAGGTTTGGAAGTTTATGGTCCAGAAGCTGTTGAAGAGCGCAGTGGT
>NZ_SDMO01000154.1 GCF_004798905.1 Halomonas borealis
GAATGCGTAAGCTTCACCATACCTTTCTACACGCAAGAAACGTTTGACAGCTCATGGGAATGCTTGTCGCAGACTTACATTCCTAAAGTAATAACAGCAAACTTCACACATCCCTTTGAGATTCATGAGTTTTTTGAGCAGCCCTTACCGATGGCAATGGCAGGTTTGGAGAATGCCTTGTTGGATCTTTATTACAAAGCCCAAGGAAAAAATACAATCGCTGCCCTTTT
>NZ_SDMO01000155.1 GCF_004798905.1 Halomonas borealis
ATTGAAAAGAATCACCAAAGTGCATAGAGAAAAAGAAATATTGGAGAAACATGAAAATAAAAGAAGTTATATTGGATGAACTTAAAAAACATCCAAAGAGAGCCTATGCTGTAGAAGAACTGGCAATGGAACTTGACCTAACAAAGGCTTCAGATTTTAAACTATTTGTTAAAACTTTAGCTGCTCTTGAAGGGGAAGGATTACTGGAATTTACAAAAAATGGAAAAGT
>NZ_SDMO01000156.1 GCF_004798905.1 Halomonas borealis
CCGGCCTGGGTGCCGGCGGTCAGGCCAACGCTGGCCTGCACGCCATCGGCCAGCTCATCGGCGTTGATGGCGCCGTCCGCGGCCTCGGCAATCGCCAGCGTCGGAGCGTCGTTACCGTCATCACCGCCCGGGCTGGTGCCATCCACGCTGAAGTCGATGTTGTTGGAAGCCACCGAGCTGTTGCCGGCGTCATCGGTGATTACCGCTTCGACACTGT
>NZ_SDMO01000015.1 GCF_004798905.1 Halomonas borealis
GCTCAGCGCCGATGGTAGTGTGGGAGTTCCCATGCGAGAGTAGGTCATCGTCAGGCACTTATTACGAGAAAACCCCGGCTCAATGAGTCGGGGTTTTTTCATGTCAGGACGCTCGATGGGGGCGGACTAATCGAGCTCAGGGGCCTGCCCGAGCCCCGCATCCGACGACGTGAAAGCCGAGCCTCCGGGCTCGGCTTTTTTGTGCCTGGCTATGTCGAAGAGGCGGTCGGGCAGGGGAGGCTAGGGTGCGCGTCGTCCAGGCAAGGCATGGCCTTGTCAGGTGCGAACGGGCGGGGGATGCAAAGCCGCGAAGTGGCGCCCCGAGCCCAGGCTCGAGGTCACGCGGTGGCCGCAGAGGCGTCAGGCATTTATGACGCGAAAACCCCGACTCATTGAGCCGGGGTTTTCTCATGTCAGGACGCTCGATGGGGGCGGACTCATCGAGCTCAGGGGCCTGCCCGAGCCCCGCACCCGACGACGTGAAAGCCGAGCCTCCGGGCTCGGCTTTCTTGTGCCTGGCTATGCAAGGCCAGGGACCGTCTCGCTACACATCACCGGCCTTCCTCGCCTCCTGGCCGACCTCATGGCGGCGCTGTTTCCCCCACGACTCCCTCGGCCTCGATACGAAAACGCCCCGCCCTCGTAGGAGGGCAGGGCGTTCGTTCAGGCCGCTACCGGGGCCACCGATCTCCGCCGGCAGCCCTTCCACGTTGCTCAACCGGGCTGGGTGACCGTCGCCAGGGGAGTGCTGTGTTTGCCGAGTCGATAGCTCCACAGCAGCACCGCGACGAAGATGGCCAGGCCGAGCAGGTCAAGGGCCAGGTAGCCATGGGGCCACAGCATCAGCGCGCCGAGTGGGAACATGCCGAGGCGTAACCACCAGGGCAGCTCGTGCTCTAGGTAGCCCTCGAGCCCGGCGATGATGGCGTAGATCCCGAACGCGGCGAAGACGAACACCGTGACCATGTCGAGTGCCGACCCCGTGATCAGTGGCGACCATACGAACAGCAAAGGAATGATGTACAGCCCCTTGGCAATCTTCCAGGCGGTGAAGCCGGTACGCATCTGTGGTGTCTCGGCGATGGCTGCCGCGGCGAAGGCGGTCAGACACACCGGCGGGGTGACGTTGGAGTCCTGAGACAGCCAGAAGATCACCATGTGCGCCGCGACCAGCAGCATGGTCAGGGTGTGCGGGGACAGCGCCTGTTCGTAGAGCTGGCTGCGGAAGTTGTCCGGCACCACCGACAGCAGTTCCCTGGCCGAGGCGGCATCCATCGGTGCATTCAGGGCAGACAGTTGATCCGGCGCGGCCAGCATGAAGATGGACCTGGCCTGCTCGGGGAGCTGGCCGCTCATCAGCAGGTCGATCAACTGATCCTGTGCCATCAGGCCGTAGAGCGCCGGCGCCGACAGGGTGCCCAGCACGATGTAGGCCGCGGTGACCGGCAGGCCCATGCCCAGCACCAGCGAGGCCACGGCGATCAATACCAGGGTGATCAGCAGGCTTCCGCCGGCCCAGTCGGCGATCATCAGCGAGAAGACGTTGCCGATCCCGGTGGTGGAGACCACATTGACGATCAGTCCCACCGTCATCAGCAGGATGGCGGTGGTGATCATGTTGCGGGCGCCGAGCGACAGGGCTTCGAGGATGGCATTGAGGGTCATCGGCGTCTTCGACAGCCAGGAGGCCGCGACCACCGAGAGGATGGCGATACCCGCGGCATAGGTGGGCGTGAAGCCATAGATCAGGGCGGCCACCAGAACGACCAGTGGCAGCAGGTAGTGCCAGCCGTCCTTGAGCACGCTGGCAAGACTCGGGGCATCCTCGTCTACCAACTGGTGGGCATGGCTGCGCTTGGCCTCGATGCGCACGAACATGGCGACGGAAATGAAGTACAGGAGCGCAGGCAGGGCCGCGATGCCGATGATCGAGAGGTAGGAGACCTGGGTATAAGACGCCATGATGAAGGCGCCTGCCCCCATCACCGGCGGCATCAGCTGGCCACCGGTGGAGGCGGCGGCCTCCACGCCGGCGGCGAAGCGTGCCGGGAATCCGGCCTTGCGCATCATCGGGATGGTGATCACACCGGTGGAAACGGTGTTGGCGACGCTGGAACCGGAGACCGAACCCATCAGGCCGGAGGCGAAGACGGCGACGAAGCCGGGGCCGCCGACGAAGCGCCCGGCGGCGCAGCGCGCCAGCTCGATGATGAAGTCGCCGGCCCCGGAGCGCACCAAGAAGGCGCCGAACAGGATGAACATGAAGACATAGGACCAGGAGATGCGGGCGATGGAGCCCAGCATTCCTTCGCCCCCCATGTAGCTCCTGAACAACACGGTTTCCCAGCTCAACCCCGGGAAGTTGAACACGCCGCCGACATACTGGCCCCACCAGGCCACATAGGTGAGGGCGACCAGGCATAGCGCCGGGATGAACCAACCGGTGGTGCGTCGGGCGAACTCCAGTACCAGCCCCAGGGCGGCGATGGAGACGATCCAGTCGGTGGTCGAGAAGCGCACGCCGCGGTCGTACAGGTCGTCCTCGAAGGCGATCAGGTACAGGGCGCAACCCACCGCAGCGAGCCCCAGCAGGATGTCGACCAGCAGCACCAGTCGTCGACGCGACGGTTTGGCGGTCTGGAGCATCGGCACGGCCAGCGCGCACAACAGGCCGAATAGCCCGAAGTGCAATGCACTGGTCCACACTTCGGAGAGGGTGCTGAAGGTGTTGAAGTAGAGGTGGGTCAGGGCGATGACGAGGGTCAGGCCGAACAGCAGGCGTCCCAGCCAGGGGTGTTCGAAGCGGGGTGTGGCCTCGCTGACCGACTCGTCTCGGCCCTCGCTTGCGGGGGTGGTGTTCATGGAAGCTCTCCTGGAGCGGACGGCCGGGTCGGGGGCAGGAGGGGCGGCCGTCGGCAATGCCCGGTGGCCACCGCGACCCGGACGGAAAGGGGCGCGGTGGGGCGCGGGAAGGTGGTCAGTCGGCGGTCAGGGTGTCCGGGATCTCAAGCCCTTGTTCCTCGAAGAAGCGCGCCGCGCCGGGGTGCAGCGGTACCGGCAGGCCGTCGAGGGCCTTCTCCAGCGCCATCGCTTTGGTGGCCGGGTGGATGTTGTTGAGGAACGGAAGGTTCTCGTACATCGCCTTGGTGATCTGGTAGACGTCCTCGTCGGGCACGTCGGCATTGACCACCAGGATGTTGGGTTGGGCGATGGTGTGGATGACCTCGTCCTGCCCGGGATAGGTCTCGGCGTCGATTTCGTAGGGGCTCCACACCGGGTATTCCTGGTTGATGCGGGCTAGCTGGTCCTCGTTCACCTCCAGCACGCTGATATCGTCGCCCATGTTGGCGAAGGCGCGAGTGACCGCGGAGGCCGGGGCACCGGCTGGGATGTTCATGCCATCGATGTTGCCGTTCTGCATGGCCCCGGCACTGGCGCTGTAGCCCAGGTAGGCCAGGTCCATCCGCTCGGGGTCGATGTCGAGACCGGCAAGAATTTGCCGACCGGAGCCTTCGGTGCCGGAGTTGCGTGCACCGATGGAGAAGCCTTGGTCGTAGAGGCCGGTCAGATCGTCGATGGTGCCGGTGTCGACCAGGTCGTTGCGGACCACGAAGTGTTCGACGTTCTGCCACAGCATGGACACCGAACGGATGTCCTTGTAGGCCTTGGGCACCGGGCCGTTGCCGTTCCAGGCCCAGGCGCCATAGAGCGCCTGAATGATGCCGAACTGGGCCTCGTCGGTATCCATCAGGCGCAGGTTCTCCGCCGAGCCGGCCGAGCTGATGGCCGAGACCGACAGGTCGTGGGTAGGCTCGAGCTTGACCCGTACCAGGGTCGACAGGGCGACGCCGACCGGGTAGAAGGTGCCGCCGGTGGTGGCCGTGCCCATGATGTACTGGCCATCGCCTGCCTCGGATTGGGCGGATGCCGCGGAGGCACCCAGGCCGAGCGCCGTGGCGGTGGATAGGGTCAGGGCGAGTTTCAGGAACTGGCGTTTTTGCATACGAGCCTCCGTCGCAAGCGAGTTATTTTGATGACTGGCTCGTTGACCTAGCGATAAGCTTGCCAAGGGGAGGCTTTGGCTTTTTGTTCAGTGACTTGGAGTGTTCGAGGGGGAGCCGGAGAGGCGTTGTCGCCGGGCTATCGGCCATTTTTTGCCGACACTCAACGGCGCCGTCGGCCATCAAAAGCCGATGCCCGTCAGGCTTCGTTCGGGCCAGGGGGCTCGCGGTCCTCGGGGGCAAGGAAGGCCTCGCGGCGAAGCCCGTGCCTGAGCATCTTCTGGTTCAGGGTGCGTCGGGGCAGTTCCAGCTCTTCCATCACGGCCTGGATGTTGCCGGCGTGGCGACCCAGGGTGGCCCGTAGCAGGGCGGACTCGAAGGCGGCAAGCTGGGCGTTCAGCGAGCCGTGCTCGGCTTCCTCGCCGTCCTCGAGGCCAGGAATCTCGAGCCCCAGCACGAAGCGGGTGGCGGCATTGCGCAGCTGTCGCAGGTTGCCGGGCCAGGGCTGCCGTTCGAGGGCCTGGAACAGGGTGGCTGATACCTCGGGGGCATCACGCTCGTGGACCGCGGCCGCCTGTCGACAGAAATGGCCGAACAGCGCTGCGATGTCCTCGCGTCGCTCGCGCAGCGGTGGCAGGCGCAGCTCGGTGATGGCCAGCCGATAATAGAGGTCTTCCCGGAACCGGCCTTCCCGGGCCAGGACTGGCAGGTCGGTTTTGGCGGCCGCCACCACGCGCAGGGCCACCGGGCGCACCGCATTGCTGCCCAACGGCGTGATCTCCCCCTCCTGGAGGGCCCGCAGCAGCTTGACCTGGGCGCTCAGCGGCAGAGACTCCACCTCGTCGAGGAACAGGGTACCGCCGCTGGCATGTTCAAGCTTGCCGAGACGCCGGCCGTGGGCGCCGGTGAAGGCGCCCTTCTCGTGGCCGAATAGTTCCGACTCGATCAGTTCGGGGGCCAGGGCGCCGCAGTTCAGGGCCACGAAGGGGGCGTCGCTACCGGGGCCGAAGTCATGCAGGCAGCGGGCGACCACCTCCTTGCCGCTGCCGGTTTCACCTTGAACGAGGACATTGGCGCGCACCGGGGCGAGGGTCGCGATCTGCCGGCGCAGGGCCACCATGGCCGGCGCTTGCCCCAGCAGCCGGCCCGCCAGATCGCCCTCGCGCAGGGCGTCCCGGAGGCGTGCGTTCTCCAGCGCCAAGCGACGCTGCCGGAGGGCGCGACGCACGCACTCCTCGAGGCGCTCCGGTGCGAAGGGTTTCTCGACGAAGTCCCAGCAGCCGGCCTGCATGGCCGAGACCGCCATGGGCACGTCGCCATGGCCAGTGATGAGCACCACCGGTGGCGGAGCCTCGAGCGCCTGCACCGCGTCGAGCAGCGCCAGGCCATCCATGCCCGGCATCTTGACGTCGCTGACCAGCACGCCGCAAGGGGCATCGTCGCGCAGGGCTTCGAGGGCCGGTGTCGCGGCGTCGAAGGTGCGCACCGCCAGGTCCGAAACCTCCAGCCACTGGCTCAGCGATTCCCGCACATCGGGGTCGTCGTCGACCAGCCATATGGGGAGGGTGTCTTCAGTCGGCATCCTGGCGTTCTCCTTCGGCTGGGCTCCGCGTCTCGGCGAGCGGCAGGGTGACCTCGAAACAGGCGCCGCCTTGTTCGATGTTGGTGGCGGTGATGCGGCCTTCCAGGTCCTGCACGATGCCATAGCAGATGAACAGGCCGAGCCCCAGGCCGTCGCCGACCGCCTTGGTGGTGAAGAAGGGGTCGAACAGGCGCGAGAGGATCGCCGCGTCGATCCCCGGACCGTTGTCGGTGAGCCTCAGCACCGCGTTCTCCTTGCCGGCCGCCAGGCCGATGACCAGCCGTGGCCGCTCGACCGTCTCCAGGGCATCCAGGGCGTTGCGTATCAGGTTGGTGAGCAGTTGCTCGATGCGTAGCGTGTCGCCGAGCACCCTCGGGCAGGGTAACGCGGCGCGCTCGATCTCCACGTCGACACCTTGGTGATGCAGGCGATCGGCGAGCAGTTCCAGCACGAAGGTCAGGCGCTCCTCGAGATCGATGGGTTCGCGATCACCGCCACGGCGGGCGAACAGCCGGAGCTGGCGGATCAAGGCATCCTGACGGTCACACAGCGCCTGGATGCGCGAGAAGTTGCTTTCAGCCGCGTCCTGGCGGCCCTTGGCCAGCAGCCGGGCGCCATTGGCGGCATAGGTGCGAATGCCCGAGAGCGGCTGGTTCAGCTCGTGGGCGATGCCCGCCGCCATGGTGCCCAGCGACGCCAACTTGCCGGCTTGCACGAGTTCTTCCTGGGCCTCCTGGAGCGCCTGGGTGCGCTCGATGACCCGCGACTCGAGGCTCTCATTGGCCTCGTGGATGATCCGCGCCTCGCGATCCCGCAGGCGGTGGCGCTTCTGGCGCTCGCGCAGCCACAGGCCGAGTAGCACCAGCACCAGGGTGAGGCCTACCGCCGCCAGGAAGGCGTTGCGGGCGTCCAGGTACAGCGGTCGCATCGGCACCAGGTAGTGCATGGTCCAGCCCAGCCGCCGTTGCTCCCGGGAGAGGTCCAGGTAACGCTTGCTGATGGAGGCGTCGCCGATCGTCAGGGAGTCGTCGGCCAGCCTCCGGCCGAGGCGCTCCAGAGGCTGATCGAGGAACTGGCGCTGCTGGCGGATCTCACCCATAGCCGTATCGGCGATCGGGGCGAGCGTTCTATACCGCCAGCCGGGTCGGCTGGACAGAATCACCACCCCGTTGGCATCGGAGAGCAGCACGGTTTCCCCGGCCTGCCGCCAGCTTGCCTGGAGCGACTCCAGCGCCACCTTGACGGCCACGACCCCCAGCGGTTGGCCGTCGGCGGTCGAGGCCACCGGCGCCGAGACGAAGTAACCCGCCCGTTCGGTGGTGTTGCCGATGGCGAAAAACTCGCCCTCGCCGTCGCCCATGGCGTCCTGGAAGTAGGGGCGAAAAGCGTAGTGATGGCCGATGAAACTGTCCGCGCTGGCGTGGTTGCTGCTAGCCACGGTGACGCCCCGGCGGTCGAGCAGGAAGATGGCTTCGGCCCCGGCATCCTCGGCGACTCGTTCGAGATAGCGGCTGGCGCGCTCGGCCTCGCCTGAGGAGTCACCATCCACCGCCGAGCGGACCCGGGACTGGCCGGCCAGTAGCCTCGGCAGGTAGGAGAAGCGCGCCAGGGCGCCCTCCAAGGTGGTGGAATACAGCGACAGTCGGTTATCGGCATGCTGGCGGGCGACGTCCAGCGACTGCTGCAACTGCCACTGCCACACGCACCACCACAGGGTGGCCGCCAGCAGGCCGGCGGCGCTCAACAGGGCCATCCTCCAGGGCCGAGTCACGCGGGTCGGTCGGCTCATGGTCCGACTTCGTACAGCTCGATGGGGGTGCCGTCCGGATCGCTGAGGAAGGCGAAGCGGGCCCCGGTGATCTCATCGACGCGGATCGGCTCGGGAGCCGCGCCGCGGGCCTCGAGGCCGGCCACGCAGGCATCGAGGTCCGGCGTGGCGAGCGCCAGGTGACGCAGGCCGCAGGCCTCCGGATAGCTGGGCCTCGGCGGCGGAAAAGGAAAGGAGAACAGCTCGAGCCGGATACCGCCGGGCAGGCGCAGGTCGAGCTTGTGGCTGTCCCGCGACTCGCGATAGGTCTCGTGGAGGATCTCGGCGTCCATCACCTTCAGGTAGAAGCGTCTGGCGCGCGGGTAGTCGGCGGTGATCAGGGCGACATGGTGAACGCCGACCAGCGGCAATCGTTCCTCGGGCATGGCATGAACTCGTCGGTGGACGGGACGGGGCAAGGCAAGAGAGCCGGGCGCCGCGGGCAACGCCCGGCGCGAGGGACTAGTGGCAAAGCCCTTCCAAGGCCTCGACCAGGCTATCCATCTCGTCCTCGGTGCCGATGGACAGGCGCAGCCAGCCATTCAGCGCTTCGGTGTTGAAGTGGCGCACCAGGATGCCACGCTCGCGCAGGCCGACGAACAGCTGGGCGGCGTCCTGCCCCGGATGACTGACCAGCAGGAAGTTGCTCTGCGATGGCAGTACCCGGAAGCCCAGGCCTTCCAGGCGGGTGCGGGTGCGCTCGCGGGTGGTGATCACCGCCGTGCGGCAGGCGTCGAAGTGCTCGCGGTCCTCCAGGGCGGCGATGCCGATGGCGCTGGCCAGGCTGTCGATGGGGTAGGAGTTGAAGGAGTCCTTGACTCGTTCGAGCCCCTCGATCAGCTCGCGCGAGCCCACCGCATAACCGAGTCGCAGGCCGGCGAGGCTGCGCGACTTGGAGAAGGTGCCGGTGACCAGCAGGTTGGGGAATCGATCGATCAGTGGCACGGCACTCTCGGCGCCGAAATCCACGTAGGCCTCGTCGACCAGCACCACCGATTCGGTGAGACGTTCGAGCAGGCCGGCGATCGCCGCGCGCTCGTGGCCGTGGCCGGTTGGCGCATTGGGGTTGGCGAAGATCGCGCCGCCGGCCTGCGGCGAGAAGGCCTCGAGGTCGATCCGCCATTCGGCGTCCAGCGGCAGGGTCCGGCGCTCCACGCCGTAGAGTCGGCAGTACACCGGGTAGAAGCTGTAGGTGATGGCCGGCATCTCCAGCGGACGGCCATGGCCGAAGAAGGCCTGGAAGGCCAGGGCCAGCACCTCATCGGAACCGTTGCCGACGAACACCTGCTCAGCCTCGACGCCGAACTCCCGGGCCAGGGCCTCGCGCAGGCCCCGGGACTCGGGGTCGGGATAGCGGCGCAGGTGGTCGGCCGGGAACTCCCGCAGCACGGCCTCGACGCCCGGCGCCGGTGGGTAGGGGTTCTCGTTGGTGTTCAGCTTGATCAGGCGCTCGCGCGGCTGCTCGCCGGGGACATAGGGCGTCAGCTCGCGGACCTTGGGGCTCCAGAACTTGCTCATCTTGAGGTCTCGGATCGCGGGGCAATTCGGCCATGTTCGCTCGCCGGTGTCGGCTGCGCAAGCCGCGCCGCGGCTCGATGTGGCGTGGGAACAACAACCCGATGGCGTTCGGGCTGTCCGCTGCTCGCACTAGCGGTTATGCTGTGAGTCAGGCTGCCGCGATGGCGGCGTCATGCCCATTGGTTAGGAGGACGAATATGCAAATCAGGACGTTGCTGGTCGGTTCCGCGATGCTTGCCCTGCTGGCAGGCTGTGCAGGCGGCCCCGGCGGGCAGGGAACCGGCCCCGGCATGGACTCCGCGGAGGAGACCTATCAGGGAACGCTGCCCTGCCGTAACTGCGAGGGGATCGACCTGAACGTGACCATGGCGGGGGATGCCCAGAGCTCCGCGAGCGATCGCACCTTCGATCTTCAGGCCTCCTATCGGGGTCATCCGCAGAATCCGTCGGATGAGAACTATGCGGGTAACTGGGAGCTGCTCGACGGCACCGCCGACAATCCGGAGGCCACCGTCTACGAGCTGACGCCGCAAGGCGAGGGGCAGACCTATTACTTCCTGCGTCTCGACCCGCAGACCCTGGAGCTGATCGACCCCCAGCGTCGTCGCTTCCAGAACAACGAGATGCTGCGCCTGAACCGCCTGTAAGGCAGTCGATCACGTAGCACAGAGGGGCGGCCGATGGGTCGCCCCTCGTCGTTGGGCCCGCGCCCATCCTCCAGAGAAACCGTTGCCGGACATCCCATGGCCAAAGCGAAAAGCGCCTTCGTGTGCACCGAGTGCGGTGCCGAGTACCGCAAGTGGCAAGGGCAGTGCACCAGCTGCCGCGAGTGGAACACCCTGAGCGAGGTGCGGCTATCGGCCGCCCGGCCCGGCGCCGGCGATGGCGGCGGGGGCTCGGGGACGCGCGGTGGCTATGCCGGCATGGTCTCCCGGGAGGTGATCGACCTGGCCAACGTCGACCTCAGCGAGGTGCCGCGGCTGTCCTCGACCTTCGAGGAGTTCGACCGGGTGTTGGGCGGCGGCCTGGTGCCGGGGTCGGCGGTGCTGCTCGGCGGCCACCCCGGCGCCGGCAAGTCGACCCTGCTGTTGCAGGCCGCCTGCAAGCTGGCCCAGCAGCGCCGTGTGCTCTATGTCACCGGCGAGGAATCGCTGTCCCAGGTGGCGATGCGTGCCCAGCGGCTGCAGCTGCCTACCCGGGGCCTGCAGATGCTCGCCGAGACCAGCATCGAGACCATCCTTGGCGTGGCCGAACGCGAACGCCCGGATATCCTGATCATCGACTCCATCCAGACCACCCATCTCGAGGACGTCTCCTCGGCGCCGGGGGGCGTGGCCCAGGTGCGTGAATCCGCCTCGGCGCTGACCCGTTTCGCCAAGCAGTCCAGCACCGTGCTGCTGCTGGTCGGTCACGTCACCAAGGATGGCACCCTGGCCGGCCCCAAGGTGCTCGAGCACATGATCGATGCCTCGTTGCTGCTCGAGGGCGGGGCGGATTCGCGTTTTCGCACCCTGCGGGGCCAGAAGAACCGTTTCGGCGCGGTCAACGAGCTGGGCGTGTTCGCGATGCTCGAGCATGGCCTCAAGGAGGTGAAGAACCCCAGCGCCATCTTCCTGTCGCGCACCGAAGAGCAGGCGCCGGGCAGCCTGGTGATGGTGGTCTGGGAAGGCACGCGGCCGATCCTGGTCGAGGTGCAGGCGCTGCTCGATGACTCGGCGATGGGCAACCCTCGGCGCGTGGCGGTGGGCCTCGACCAGAACCGCCTGGCCATGCTGTTGGCGGTACTGCATCGCCACGGAGGGCTGTTCACCGGCGATCAGGATGTCTTCCTCAACGTGGTCGGCGGGGTCAAGGTGCTAGAGACCAGCGCCGACCTGGCGGTACTGCTGGCCGTGGTGTCGAGCCTGCAGAGCCGCTCGCTGGCCCGCGAACTGGTGGTGTTCGGCGAGGTGGGGCTGTCCGGCGAGATCCGTCCGGTGCCGAGTGGCCAGGAGCGCATCGTCGAGGCCGCCAAGCATGGCTTCCGGCGCGCCATCGTGCCGCGCGCCAATGCGCCCAAGCACTCGCCAGAGGGCATGGAGATCGTGCCCGTGGACAAGCTGGCCGACGCCCTGGAGGCCCTGTGAGGCGGCGCTCGGCATAGCGCGCATCGAGCTCGGCGTCGCGAGCCCTCGGGCATGTCAGGCCCCGCCGCTCGGGAACCCGGCGCTCGGCAACGATACGCGGGTGCGGTGCTGTAGAATACCGAAAACGACGCCAAGGAGACCATGATGAGTGCCATCCGCCTGACACAGTACAGCCACGGCGCCGGCTGTGGCTGCAAGATCGCCCCCGACGTCCTCGACGGCATCCTGGCCAAGGCCGGACCCGGCGCCAGCCACTCGCGGCTGATCGTCGGCAATCAGGGGCGCGAAGACGCCGCCGTCTATGACCTGGGCGACGGCCGGGGCATGATCGCCACGACTGACTTCTTCATGCCTATCGTCGATGATCCCTTCGATTTCGGACGCATCGCCGCCACCAATGCCATCAGCGATGTCTACGCCATGGGCGGCACGCCGATCATGGCGCTGGGCATCCTCGGCTGGCCGCTCGACCAGCTCGGCCCCGAGATCGCCGGCGATGTGGTGGGCGGTGCCCAAGCGGTGTGCCGCGAGCTGGGCCTGGCGCTGGCCGGGGGGCATTCCATCGACGCCCCCGAGCCGATGTTCGGCCTGTCGGTCAACGGCCTGGTCGACCTCGAGCACCTCAAGCTCAACAAGGGCGCCCAGGTGGGTGACCTGCTCTACCTCACCAAGCCGCTGGGTGTGGGCCTGTTGACCACCGCCGAGAAGAAGAGCCTGATCCAGCCCGGCCATCAGGGCCTGGCGCGACGCACCATGCTCGAATCCAACCGCATCGGCACCGAGCTGGCGAAGATCGCCGGCGTGCACGCCATGACCGACGTCACAGGCTTCGGCCTGGCCGGCCATCTCAGCGAGGTCTGCGCGGCCAGCGGCGTCGCCGCGCGGATCGATTTCCGCCGCCTGCCGCGCCTCGCCGAGGCGGAGGCCTATCGCCGCCAGGGGGCGGTGCCCGGCGGCAGCGCCCGCAACCGGGATGCCCTGGGCGCGGCGCTGCCGCCCATGGACGAGGCCCACTGGCAGTGGCTGTGCGACCCCCAGACCTCCGGCGGCCTGCTACTGTCGGTGCATCCCGCCTGGGAGGACGACGTCGAGCGGATCGGCCGGCAGCATGGCCTCGAGCTCGAGCCGTTCGGCGAGATCGTCGCCGAGCGGGGCGAGGCGCGCATCGAGGTGAAAGGATGACCCTACCGCTGGTCGAGCCGAACCTCGCGCTGCTGCGCGAGGGGCGGCCGTTGATCGATGTGCGGGCCCCGGTGGAGTTCGCCCAGGGCGCCTTGCCCGGGGCGGTCAACCTGCCGCTGATGGACGACGAAGAGCGCCATCGCGTCGGCATCGCCTACAAGCAGCAAGGTCAGAAGGCCGCCATCGAACTGGGCGAGCGGCTGGTCAGCGGTGGCATCAAGGCCGCCCGGGTGGCGGCTTGGCGACGCGAGCTGGAGGCGCATCCCGATGCCATCGTCTATTGCTTCCGTGGTGGGCTGCGCTCCCAGGTCGCCCAGCAGTGGCTGGCCGATGCCGGTATCACGCGGCCGCGCATCCGTGGCGGATGGAAGGCCATGCGCCAGGCGTTGTGCACGCGCATCGATGCCGCCGCCGAGCAGCCGATGCTGGTGGTCGGTGGGCTCACCGGTTGTGCCAAGACCTCGCTCATCGACGCCCTCGACCAGGGTCTGGACCTGGAAGGCTGCGCCCGTCACAAGGGCTCGGCCTTCGGTCGCCATCCGTTGCCGGCGCCGGCGCAGATCGACTTCGAGCATGCCATGGGGCGACGCCTGCTGGAGCTGCCGGCGTCGCTGGTGCTGGAGGACGAGTCGCGCCATATCGGCGCGTCCAACGTGCCGCTGACCTTCTGGCACGGCATGGAGGCCGCCCCGCGCGTGCGCGTTGAGATGCCGCTGGACTGGCGGCTGGCGCAGATCCACAAGGACTACATCGACGACCTGTGGACGGTCTATCGCCATCAGTTCGGCGACTGGCTGGGCTGGTCGCTGATGCGCAAGCAGCTGTCGGGCGCCCTGGGGCGTCTCAAGAAACGCCTCGGCAGCGCCCGGCTGGCGCGCCTGCAGCGCTTGCAGCGGCTGGCCTTCCGCGAGCACGAGCGCGGCAACTGGCAGGCTCACGAGGCCTGGCTGGCGCCGCTGCTCACCGAATACTACGACCCCATGTATCGCTACCAGCTGGAGAAGCACGACGACAAACGCTTCCTGCACGTGGGCGACTGGGACAGCTGCCTGGCCTTCGCCCGCGACTGGGTCGCCGAGCACGGCCAGACAGGCGAGGGCTGAGTGACATGAAAACGGCCCTCAAGGAACAGATACTGACCGTGTTGGCCGAGATCCCCGCGGGACGAGTGACCACCTATGGGCGCATCGCCGCCATGACCGAAGGCGGCACGCCACGGCTGGTGGCGCGGGCGCTGCGTGAGCTGCCTGCCGGGCATGGCCTGCCGTGGTTCCGGGTGATCACCGCCTCGCGTAAGCTGGCCGACCATGGCGGCGCCGACGAGCAGCGCCGCCGGCTGATCGACGAGGGCGTGGCCTTCGATGAGAAGGGACGGGTGTCGGCGCAACGCATGTGGCCCTGATGACGCGGCGGGGCAGCGATATTCCAAGGAGCATTCATGAGCGGTTTCTTTCAGCGCCTGCAGGCGCTTCCAGCGCGTCGTCAGCAGGCCTTCATGGCGGCTCTGTGCGAGCGGTTGCGGCCCAACTACGCCTTCTATGCCGAGGCCACCGGCCAGGGTGATCCCCTGGCGCTGCGTGCCGTGCTCGACCTGGTCTGGGAGCGCCTCGCGGTCAAGGACGCCCGCATCGACTTCGAGCGCCAGGCCGAGAAGCTGGCCGAGCTGGAGCCGCCGGCCGAGGACGACAGCTTCGGCGCGCGTCGCGCCCTGGAGGCGGTGGTGGCGATCTCGTCGCTGCTCGACACCCTGCGTGGCGAGTCACCCGAGGCGGTGCTGGAAGTCAGCCGTACCTCGCGCGGCGGCGTGCGTGCCTTCATCGAACTGACCGAGGGCGAGGTGGATGGCGAGCGCCTCGCCGCCCTGGTGCGCGAGCATCCGCTGATGGCCGACGAGAACGGCTTCCAGGATGCGGTGCTCGAGGCGGTGGAGGGCGAGCTCGACCGCGATGGCTTGAAGGCGTTGCGCCGGCTGGGTCGCAACGAAGGGGTCAGCAACCTGGGGCTCGGCGGCGAGGAGTAGCCCGCGCGCCGGCCAGGACGCGAAGGGCTCACCAAATGGGGAACCCTTCGTTTGCTTCAAGAAAAGGCCAGGCTAGGTGCGTTCCCGACGACCCTACGCACCTCCTGCATCCCTGTCGGTCGTCGAGCGCAGCAAGAACTCCCCTTTCCTACAGGCGCATCTCGATCCCGTGCTCGGCCATGTACCGCTTGGCCTCGGGGATGGTGTATTCGGCGAAGTGGAAGATGCTGGCCGCCAGCACCGCATCGGCGCCGCCGTCCTTGACGCCTTCCACCAGGTGGTCGAGGTTGCCCACACCGCCGGAGGCGATCACCGGCACGCTCACCGCCTCGCTGATGGCATGAGTCACGCCGAGGTCGAAGCCGGCCTTGGTGCCGTCGCGGTCCATGCTGGTCAGCAGCAGCTCGCCGGCGCCCAGCTCGACCATCTTCTGCGCCCACTCCACGGCATCGAGGCCGGTGGGGCGGCGGCCGCCGTGGGTGAAGATCTCCCAGCGAGGTGTCTCGCCTTCTTCCGAGACCCGCTTGGCATCGATGGCCACCACGATGCACTGGCTGCCGAAGCGTTCGGCGGCCTCGTACACGAACTCGGGGTGGTGTACCGCGGCGGTGTTGATCGACACCTTGTCGGCACCGGCGTTGAGCATGGTGCGGATGTCGTCGCAGGTGCGGATGCCGCCACCCACGGTCAGCGGTATGAACACCTCGCCGGCGATGCGCTCGACCATCTCCACCGTGGTGCCGCGGTCCTCGTGGCTGGCGGTGATGTCGAGAAAGGTGATCTCGTCGGCGCCCTGGTGATTGTAGCGCTGGGCGATCTCGACCGGATCGCCGGCGTCGCGGATGCCGGTGAAGTTGACGCCCTTGACCACCCGGCCGGCATCGACGTCCAGGCAAGGAATGATGCGCTTGGCGAGTCCCATGATGTCAGCTCCCGTCGCGTTGGCCGGTGAGGCGGTCGCACAGCGCCTGGGCGTCGGCCACGTCCAGGCTGCCTTCGTAGATGGCGCGGCCGGTGATGGCGCCGAGGATGCCCGGCTCGCCGGCCTCGATCAGCTGGCGCAGGTCGTCGAGGTTGGTCACCCCGCCGGAGGCGATCACCGGCAGGCCGCCCTCGCGGGCCAGCTCGGCGGTGGCCTCGACGTTGACGCCGCCCATCATGCCGTCACGGGCGATGTCGGTGTAGACGATCGAGGACACGCCGTCGTCGGCGAAGCGCTTGGCCAGCTCGGTGGCCTTCTGGGTCGAGACCTCGGCCCAGCCATCGGTGGCGACGAAGCCGTCGCGGGCATCGAGGCCGACGATCACGTGGCCGGCGAAGGCCCGGCACATCTCGGTGACGAAGGTCGGTTGCTTGACCGCCTGGGTGCCGATGATGACCTGGGACACGCCGGCCTCCAGGTAGTGTTCGATGGTCGCGGCCGAGCGGATGCCGCCGCCGATCTGGATCGGCAGGTCGGGATAGGCGCGGGCGATGGCGGTGACCGCCTCGCCGTTGACCGGCGCGCCCTCGAAGGCGCCGTTGAGGTCGACCAGATGCAGCCGGCGAGCGCCGGCCTCGACCCAGCGCGCGGCCATGGCCACGGGGTCGTCGCCGTAGGTGGTGGCATCGTCCATCCGGCCCTGCTTGAGGCGGACGCACGTACCGTCCTTGAGATCGATGGCGGGAATTACCAGCATGTCCAGTCCTCTACGGGCGCATCAAAAGGCCCTGTTGTCGGGGCGCGGAAGCGGGCGCCCTGGAATGTTGTTGGGGCGCGGCAGCAGGCGCCCTGAAATGTTGTCGGGGCGTGGCAGCGGGCGCCCGGAAGCTCGTCGGGGCGCGGCGCCGTTCAGGGCGTCCACTGCACGAAGTTCTCCAGCAGCCTGAGGCCGGCCCGGGAGCTCTTCTCGGGGTGGAACTGCACGGCGAAGGTGGCGTCGCGGCCGGTGGCCACGTGGGCGGTGACCCGGCCGTAGCCGGTGGTGCCGAACACCTGGGCGTCGTCGCCGGCCTCCACGTAGTAGCTGTGCACGAAGTAGAAGTGCTCCTGATCGTCGATGCCCTGCCACAACGGGTGATCGCTGCGCTGGTGCACCAGGTTCCAGCCCATGTGAGGCACCTTCAGGCGATTGTCCTGGTCGTCGCGCATGTCGACGGGGAAGCGCCGCACCTCGCCGCTCATGAAGCCCAGGCAGCCGATGCCGCCGTTCTCCTCGCTGTGGTCGTGGAGCATCTGTTGACCGACACAGACCCCCAGCAGCGGCTTGGCCTGCTGGTCGAGCAGTTCCTGAACCAGGCCGCGTAACTCGGTGCGCTCGAGCTCGCCCATGCAGTCGCGAATGGCGCCCTGGCCGGGCAACACCAGGCGCGTGGCGCCCAGGATGCGACGGGCGTCGCGGGTCACCACCACGTGTTCGTGGGTGACGTGCTCCAGCGCCTTGGCGACGGAGTGCAGGTTGCCCATTCCGTAGTCGATGACGGCAATGGTCATGGGACGCTCCTCGTGTCGGTCGGCGGGATCACAGGCTGCCCTTGGTGGACGGCATCTGGCCGGCCATGCGCGGGTCCTCGGCGGCCGCCATGCGCAGCGCTCGGCCGAAGGCCTTGAAGATGGTTTCCGCCTGATGGTGGGCGTTGAAGCCCTTCAGGTTGTCGACATGCAGGGTGACCTTGGCGTGGTTCACGAAGCCCTGGAAGAACTCCCAGAACAGCTGGGTATCCAGGCGGCCGATGCTGGCGCGGGTGAACTCGACGTCCATGAACAGCCCCGGGCGACCGGAGAAGTCTACCACGACCCGCGACAGCGCCTCGTCGAGCGGCACGTAGGCGTGGCCATAGCGATAGATGCCGCGTTTGTCACCGATCGCCTGGTCGAAGGCCTGACCCAGGGTGATGCCGAGATCCTCGACGGTATGATGATCGTCGATATGCAGGTCGCCGACCGCCCGGATCTCCAGGTCGATCATGCCGTGGCGGGCGACCTGATCGAGCATGTGGTCGAGGAAGGGCACGCCGGTCTCGCAGGTCAGCCGGCCCTCGCCGTCGAGGTTCACGGTCACCGTGATCTGGGTTTCCTTGGTGTTGCGGGTCACCGTGGCGATACGCTCGGACATGTTGGGTCTCCAGCGCCTGGGCGCGTGTCGAATGGGGCCGCCGTCGGGCGGGGGGACGGGGCGGCCCCGTCGTTGCAAGGTGGCCATTATAGTGAAACGCTGCCCCCATTCGCTACAATGGTCCCATCATGTGGCAGGCCGGGCCTGCCTCTCGTTCAGGGAGATACCTGCATGCCGGTCACGCTACAGCGTGTCGATCGAGCGGCCTGGGAGGCGGACGCCCAGGTACGACACGATCTGCACCGCATCTATGCCGATGCTCCCGCCGAGCGCCTGCCGGCCTCGCCCGAGCCATTCGTCGACGCTCACCTGTTCGGCGAGCGCTTTTTCTTCTGTGCCCGCTTCAACGATCGCCTGCTGGGGGCGCTGGCCGTGTCGCCGGACGACCAGACCTGGTGGCTGTCGCACTTCTGCGTGCGCGAGACCACCCGACGCCGTGGCGTCGGCGCGAGGCTGCTGGCCCTCACCGGCGAGGCCGCCCATGCCGATGGTCGCCGGCTTCGCGTGCTGGCCTCACAGCTGGCGATGCCCGATCGGGTGCTGCTTAGCCGCATGGGTTACCGGTTGACCCAGGCCGGCGACTATTTCGAAATGGATCTCTCGCCCAAAGGAGCCGGGCAATGAAACGAATCTTGCGAACCCTGCTGGCCGCCGTCGGGGTCCTCGGCCTGGTGTTGGTCGGTGCCGTGGTGTTCATCACGACCTTCTTCGACCTCGAAGACCTCAAGCCGCGTCTGGTCGATGTCGTGCGCGAGCAGAGCGGGCTGGAGCTGGAACTGGATGGCCCGCTGAGTTGGTCGTTCTATCCACGCCTGGGGGTCGGCGTCGAGGCCGCCAAGGCGCGCCTGCCCGATCAGTCCACCGATGATGCGCCTTTCGCCGCCTTCGATCGTGCCGGGGTCAGCCTGGCGATGGCGCCGCTGCTGCGCGGCGAGATCGCCATCGACGGCCTGACCCTCGATGGCTTCGACCTGAACCTCGCGCGCAACGCCGCCGGGCGCGGCAACTGGGAGGCGCTGATCGAGCGGCTGCGCAGCCGCGGGGAACAGGCCGAGGCCGTGCTGGCGCCGGCCAGTGCGGGCCCCAACCCCGGCGCCGATGGCGGCCTGGATGTGGCACTGAATATCGCCAGCGTCGAGGTGCATGATGGCCGGATCCATTATCGCGATGCCCAGGCGGGGCGCGAGCTGACGCTCTCGGGTATCGAGATGACCGGCAGCAACGTCAACCCCGGCCAACCCTTCCCGCTCAGCGCCAGCCTCGAGGTTGCCATGCGCGACGCGCTCGACGCCGAGACCCCGCGGCTGGAAAGCCAGCTGGAGCTCGATACCCGGGTCAGCCTGGGGCTGGCCGAGGGGCGCCATGTGCTCGAGGGGCTGACGCTTGCGTCCAGCACGCGCCTGGATGGCGCCGAGGCGGAGCAGCAGGTACAGCTCGCCGCCGAAGAGCTGGTACTCGACTTGAGCGGTGAGCGCTTGAAGGTCGACGCCGGCCAGCTCGACGCCGGCCTGCGGGACCCACGGCTGGGCGAGCAGCGCCTGTCGCTGTCGCTGGCCTTCTTGCTCGATGCCGATCTCGCCGAGCACAGCGCTCGGCTGAGCGAGCTTGTGCTGAGCGGCCCCGATGGCCTCGACCTCGAGGGTAGCCTGGCGCTTTCTGGGCTGGCCGAGGCGCCGGCCTACGAGGGGCAGCTGCGGCTCGCCGAGCTGTCGCTTAGGCCCTGGCTCGAGCGCTTCGATGCCCTGCCGAACATGGCCTCCGACGAGGCCCTGAGCCGGGTGGCGTTGACCAGTCCGGTCGAGGGCGACCTGCAGCGAGTGACCCTGGATGGCCTGAATCTGGCGCTGGACGGCAGCACCTTCAATGGCCGGCTGGGAGGGCGTCTCGACGGCACCCGCCTGGAGGCCGACCTGAAGGGTGATCGCCTGAACATGGACGACTATCTGCCTGCCGGCGAGCCGTCCGCCGAGACCGCCGGCGGCCCGAGCCTGCCCGGCGTGGGCCGGGCGCTGGCACAGAGCGACCAGGCAGCGCTGCTGCCGGCCGACTGGCTGGCGACGCTCTCCCTCGATGCCAAGCTTGGCATCGACGAGCTGATCCTGATGGGCCAGAGCTTCAGCGACGTCAGCCTGACACTGGCCGGCGACGACGGCCGCCAACGCCTGGTGAACTTCGAGTCCGGCCTCCACGAGGGCCGGCTGTCGGCCAGCGGCGAGCTGGATGCCCGGCAGACGCCGCTGCGCTGGCAGCTGTCGCCGCGCGTCGAGTCGCTACGCCTGGGGGCGCTGCTCGCCTCGCTGGGCGACGAGCCGGCGCCACTGGAGGGGCGGCTGAACGCCGAGGGCGAGCTGACGACCCGTGGCAACAGCGTCCCCGAGCTCAAGCGTGCCTTGAACGGGCGGCTCTCCACGCGGCTGGCCGAGGGGCGGATCCCCGGCGTCAACGTCTCCGAGGAGCTGTGCACGACCACGGCGCGCCTGGAAGGGGAGAGCACCCGCCGCGACTGGTCCCCCGATACCCGCTTCCAGCGTGCCGAGGCCAGCTTCCGCATCCGCGATGGCGTGGCTAAGAGCGATGACCTGAGCGTCGCCGTCCCGGGCATCGGCCTGGGCGGCGACGGCAGCTTCGACCTGACCAGCGAGCGTTTCGACCTGCGCGCCGACGCCCGCTTCACCGGCGAAGACGTGGACGCCGCCTGCGAGGTCAATCCACGGCTGGTCGACGTGCCCTTCCCGGTGCACTGCGAGGGCCGGCTGGACGGCGACAGCGCCGAGTGGTGCCGCTTCGATCGCGAGGCTTTCCAGTCCACCCTGGGCGACCTGTTGCGCGAGGAAGCCACCCAGCGGGCCAACGACAAGCTGAACGAAAGCCTTGGTAATGCGGTGGAAAAACTCGATGAACGCATCGGAGAAGAATCGAGTGGGGAACTTCGTGACGCCCTCGAGGGTCTCTTTAAGTGAGCAAGCAATAGCCAGTCCCTGCGCCGACTTATATAGTCGGCGCTTTTTTTCGTGCCGAGAACGCCCATGACGGAGACGCCCCCCGCCATCCTGCCCGCGGAGACCTTCCAGCGGCGCCTGCTCGAGTGGTTCGACGCCCACGGTCGCCACGATCTGCCCTGGCAGCACGATCGCACGCCCTATCGGGTGTGGGTCTCGGAGATCATGTTGCAGCAGACCCAGGTCGCCACCGTGATTCCCTACTTCGAGCGCTTCATGGCACGCTTCCCCGACGTGCGCTCGCTGGCCGCCGCCGAGCAGGATGAGGTGCTGCATCTGTGGACCGGGCTCGGCTACTATGCCCGCGGGCGCAACCTGCACAAGGCCGCCCGGGTCGTCGTGGACGAGCATGCCGGCGAGTTTCCGGTGTACAGCCTCGAGGCCATGGCCGCGCTGCCGGGCATCGGCCGCTCTACCGCCGGGGCGGTCATCGCCCAGAGCACCGGTGAGCGGGCGGTGATCCTCGATGGCAACGTCAAGCGAGTGCTCACGCGGCTGCATGCGGTGGCAGGCTGGCCGGGGCGCCCGGCGGTGGAGCGCCAGCTGTGGGGCCTCGCCGAGCGTTACACGCCCGCGCATCGCGTGGTCGACTTCACCCAGGCGATGATGGACCTCGGCGCCACCCTGTGTCGACGCGGCCAGCCCGACTGCGGGCGTTGCCCCTTCGGCGACGTCTGCCTGGCGCATGCCCAGGGCGAGCCGAAGCGTTTCCCGGAATCCAAGCCCAAGAAGGCCATCCCCACCCGCCATACCACCATGCTGTTGCTGCAGGACGGAGACGGGCGGGTGCTGCTCGAGCGGCGCCCCTCAAGCGGGCTGTGGGGTGGGCTGTGGAGCCTGCCGCAGTTCGATAGCTCGCTCGAGCTGCGCGCCTGGCTCGACCAGCATGCACCCGGCGCGAGCCTGGAGGCGCCCTGGAAGGCCTTCACCCATGTGTTCAGCCATTTCCGTCTCGAGATCACTCCGCAGCCGGCGCGCGTGGCGCATGGCGATGGGGTGGGCGAGACGCGGCGCTGGTTCGATCCCGCCGCGCCTGACAGCATCGGCCTGGCCGCACCGGTGAAGGGCTTGCTGGACGCGCTCGGGCCCTTCACCCTGAGCGTTCAGGACGCGCCCCATTCCCCCACACCCCAGGAGCCATGACCGATGAGCCAGACCGTTTTCTGCCGCAAGTACCAGCAAGAGCTCGAGGCCCTGCCGTTCCCGCCGCTGCCCGGCAAGAAGGGCCAGGAGATTCAGGCCAGTGTCTCCAAGCCGGCCTGGGAGGAGTGGCAGGCCCTGCAGACCCGGCTGATCAACGAGAAGCACCTCAATATGCTCGAGCCCCAGGCGCGGGAATACCTGATGGAACAGCTGGAGCGTTTCCTCGATAACCAGGAGACCGACCAGGCGGAAGGCTTCGTTCCCCCCGAACAATAGGCGCGGCGGGGCCTCGGCTTTCCTCCAACTTTTTGAATCGAAAAGAGTTGACGAAAGCAGGCCATTACGGTTTAATACGCACCGTTGGCAAGGGGCCAGATAGCTCAGTCGGTAGAGCAGGGGATTGAAAATCCCCGTGTCGGCGGTTCGATTCCGTCTCTGGCCACCATGTTGGGGTATAGCCAAGCGGTAAGGCACCGGTTTTTGGTATCGGCATGCGCAGGTTCGAATCCTGCTACCCCAGCCATGCCAACATAAGTTTTCGAAAAGCCGTGGACGAAGGTTCGCGGTTTTTCTCGCTCGGGAGGGTGCTGTTGCCTCCCGGCATTGGTTGAAGGCGTTACTGCCGGCATAGCTCAGTTGGTAGAGCAACTGACTTGTAATCAGTAGGTCCCGGGTTCGACTCCTGGTGCCGGCACCATTAACGCATTTTGCAATCAATACGTTATAGCGACATTAAAACCGCCCGATGAAGGCGGTTTTTTTGTGTCTATCGCTAGCGTGTTGACGCCCGCGGCCATGCGGGCCGGTTCCCTCCTGGGAGGATGGCGTGCGGAGTGCCTTCGGCGCCTGATCACGAACCTCATCATGACTCTTGGGCTGCGTGCCGTCGCCGAAGGGGCCCTCGGGCCGCTTAGAGGCGCTCGACGCGGTCGCGGCCGTTGCGCTTGGCCGAGTAGAGGGCGGTGTCGGCGCGCTTGAAAAGCTGCGCGTAGGATTCGCCCTTGAGGTGTTCGCCGACGCCGATGCTGACGGTCACGTGGAGCCGCTGGCCGTCCTCGAGCGTGATGTTGCCCGCGCCGATATGCTGGCGCACCCGCTCCATGGCAGCGCTCGCCTCCAGGGCGTCCGTGTCGCGCATTACCACCACGAATTCCTCGCCGCCCGCCCGGGCGACCATGTCGCCATCCCTCAGGCACTCGGCGACTCGGCCGCTCAGCCACTGGAGCACGCTATCGCCGATATCGTGGCCATGCTGGTCATTGAACCGCTTGAAGTGGTCGATATCGACCACGGCCAGGGAGAAGGCGGCGCCGCGTGCATCATGGGCCTGGATCAGCGTCTCGACGTGCTGGTCCAGATAGGCGCGGTTGGGCAGGCCGGTCAGGTAGTCGCGCAATGCCTTGTCGGCCATGCGATCGAGTTCCTGGCGCACCTGTTCGATCTCCGCCGCGTCGGTGATCACACGCTCCACCGCATCGGCGATCAGCCGTACCAGTTCGATCTCTACTTGGGTGAAGGGCTGTGGGTGGGGGTGGGCACTGGAGAAGTTGAGGGTGCCCCACACCTCGCCATTGAGTCGCAGCGGGGTGCCGATGTAGGTCTCCAGGCCGAAGGCCTGGTAGCAGGGATGGCCGTTGACGCGGGTGTCCTCACCGGCGGTGGTGGTGTGGAAGATGTCTCCGCTGTCGAGCATCAGGCGGCAGTAGGTATCGCCCAGGGCGAAGGTGTCATCCGGCGCGATGTCGGCGACATCGGAGGTGGCCCACTTGATGATGTACTGCTCGTCGATGATGCGGCTGACCAGGCCGATATCCAGCGAGAGGTAGGCGAGGGCGTCGCGCAGCAGCTGGTGGATGATCTCGTCGGTGGCGATGTCGGTGCGGTTCACGCCGCTGTGCACGTCGCGCAGCAGTTGGATCATGGCGCGGTATTCGGAAATGTCCTGCACGATGGCGTAGAAACCGACCACTTCGCCTTCCAGGAAGTCGGGGGTGTAGTGCACCTTGAAGTAGCAGGTGCGGCCATCGGAGAGGGTCAGGCGATCCTCGAAGGTGACGTCCTGGCCGGCGAGCACCGTTTGCAGATGTGGCTGGATCCGCTCGAAGGAGGCGTCGTCGACCACCATGGCGATGGGCTGGCCGTAGAGCGTCTGCCGGGCGATGCCGATGAAGTCCACGTAGGCCTGGTTGGTGAGGCGAAAGCGGAGATCCGCATCGATATAGGTCACCAGGATGGGCAGCTGATCGGCGAGCCGCCCGACGATGCCCTGGTCGACCTTCATCGCCGAGGTGAGCTTGATCACGAAGCTGCCGTCGGCCAGGCCATAGTAGCTGCCGGCGCCGTCCTCGAAGCCCCAGGTCTCGCCGGGGCGAATCTCGCGCCGGGCCAGGCTCTCGGCCACCGCCGCGCCGAGCTGAGCCCGGATGTCCTTGAGATCGCTCAGCGCCATGCCGACCAGCGCCGTCGGTGTCCGCTCCAGTAGCGTCTGGGTATCGCCCAGCGCGTCGATGATACGCTGCTCGCGCGAGATATGCAGGTAGGCGGAATGCGAGAGGCTCAAGACCTCTTCCCACCAGGCAGGTTGTGTCACGGCACCCCATCTCCCTTGTCGATGCATGGATCCATGCTCACTACTCTGCCCCGATCGAGGGCGGGCGTCCATTGCGCGGCTCGTCCCGCCCGGGGGAGTCGATCCTTGAAACCCCGCCGGGGCATCGCCATGTGACGGGTGTGGGTCTTTCATGGCCCGCGCCGTGCGGCTGATTCGCCGTCGGTAACGAGTTCGAATCTGAAACCCTTCCGACTGCAAAGGAGGTAGTGGATGTCAGTGCAGACATCGTCTGACCGACCGCTGGAACCAGCGACCCTGTTCGATCACGTCGACTCCCTGGCCCCTCGGAGCCGAGCGCGCAGTGCGCCGCTGCCCGGTGCAGACCCTTATCCCACCCGGCTCGCCGAGCCCCTCGACCTGCCCTGGCTCAATCGCCGGGAGCCGGTGGTCAAGGGCCATGACCGGGAGGGCCCACTGTCCGCGTCGCAGCTCGCGGCGTTCGAACGCCAGGGCTTTCTCTTCGAACCGAACTTCTTAGGGGGCGAGGAGCTCGATGCGCTGCGCCGGGAGCTCAGACGGCTGCTGGAGCATGATGCCTACCGCGAGCGCGACTTCAGCATCACCGAGCCGCAGGGCAACGAGATTCGCTCGCTGTTCGCCGTGCACTTCCTGTCGCGGGTCTTCGCTCATCTGGCCCAGGATCCCCGCCTGATGAGCCGTGCCCGCCAGCTGCTCGGCGGTGAGCCCTACATGCATCAGTCGCGCATCAACTACAAGCCGGGCTTCGAGGGCCGAGGCTTCAACTGGCACTCGGACTTCGAGACCTGGCACGCCGAGGACGGCATGCCGGCCATGCATGCGGTCAGCGCCTCGATCGTGTTGACCGACAATCACACCTTCAATGGCCCGCTGATGCTGGTGCCGGGTTCTCACCGGGTGTTCGTGCCCTGCCTGGGCGAGACCCCGGAGGATCACCACAAGCAGTCGCTCAAGTCACAGGAGTTCGGGGTGCCGGGGCGCGAGGCACTGCGTCGGTTGATCGACGACCAGGGTATCGAGGCACCCACCGGCGCCGCCGGCGGCTTGCTGCTGTTCGACTGCAACACCCTGCACGGTTCCAACGCCAACATGTCGCCGGACCCGCGCAGCAACGTCTTCTTCGTCTATAACCGTCGCGACAATCGCTGCGGCGAGCCCTTCGCCGCCAGCCGGCGCCGTCCGCGCTTCCTGGCCCATGCGCCCGACGAGGACTGGACGCCTTAGGCTCTGTCCGAAAACCGGCTGCGCTCGCCGACTGTTCAGGCAACGCCTAGGCCTGACGCCGTTCCTGTCCTGGGCGTAGACTGGAGGGTCAACCGTCTTCCCGTTCCGCCAGCCAGGAGTCGCATCGTCATGCCTTTCGTTCCCCGTTTCACCGATGGTCGGGCCTTCCCGCAGCCGCTGGGCAAGATCGTCTGCGTCGGTCGCAACTACGCCGAACATGCCCGGGAGCTCGGTAACCCGGTACCTCGCCAGCCGCTGCTGTTCATCAAGCCGGCGACCAGCGCCGTGAGCCTGGAGGCGCCGGTCGCAGCGCCCTTCCGGCGGGGCGACGTGCACTTCGAGACCGAGCTGGCGCTGCTGGTGGGGGAGGCGCTGACCGACGCCGATGCCGCCGAGGCGGAGCGGGCCATCGTCGGCATCGGCCTGGCGCTGGACCTGACGCTGCGCGATGTCCAGGCCCGGCTCAAGGAGCAGGGCCAGCCCTGGGAGATGGCCAAAGGCTTCGATGGAGCCTGCCCGCTGTCGGCCTTCCTGCCGCTCGACGAGGCACCCGACTGGAGTGCCCTGTCCTTCACCCTGGCGGTGAACGGCGAGGAGCGCCAGCACGGCCACGGCGCCGACATGTTGTTCTCGGTGCCCGAGCTGGTCGCCGAGATGAGCCGCCACTTCACCCTGGCGCCGGGCGATGTGGTTCTCACCGGTACGCCGGCCGGGGTGGGCGAGCTGCCCCGTGGCGCCGAGCTGCGCCTGGCGCTGAGCGGCGGGCTGCGCATCACCACCCGCGTCATCGACTGAGCGGGCGTGCCCCGGGCCGCAAACGACAAGACCCCCGCCGGTGATGCCGGCGGGGGTCTTGTCGCGTGTGAGCGCCGCCGGGAAGGCGGCACCCGGGCCGTTACTGCTGGGGCAGCTTGTAGGCCATCACGTAGTCACCGATGGTGGTGCCGATGGAACCATGGCCCCCGGCCACCAGCACGACCATCTGCTCGCCCTGGCTGTTGAGGTAGGTCATCGGCGTGGCCTGACCGCCGGCGGGCAGGCGGGTTTCCCACAGCTGCTCGCCGGTTTCGAGGTCGTAGCCGCGCAGGTAGTCATCCACGGTGGCCCCGAGGAACGCCACACCGCCGTCGGTGATGATCGGTCCACCGATGCCGGGCACGCCCATGCGGATCTTCAGCGGTAGGGCCGTCATGTCCTCGATGGTGCCGTTCTTGTGCTGCCAGGCGACCTCACCGCTGCGCAGGTCGGTGCCGGCCACATAGCCCCAGGGCGGTTGCTGGCAGGGCACCCCGAACGGCGACAGGAACGGCTTCATGTCGACGGCATAGTCCGCGCCGGCGTTGGAGTTGAGGCCTTGCTCGCCCTGGTTGGCGCCGGCCATGTCGGCCCCTTCCTTGGGCACCAGGGTGGAGGTGAAGGCCAGGTAGAGCGGCATGCCGAACATCACCTGACGCTTGGGGTCGACCGCGATGCCGCCCCAGTTGAAGACGCCGAAGTTGCCCGGGAACACGATGGTGCCCTGCTCGGACGGCGCCGTGTACTGGCCGTCGTAGCGCAGCGACTTGAACTGGATGCGGCACATCAGCTGGTCGAACGGCGTGGCGCCCCACATGTCCGCCTCGCGCAGGGTCGGCGGACGGAAGTTCAGGCTCGAGATCGGCTGCGTCTCGGCGGTGTAGTCGTCCTCGATGGTGCCGCTCTGGGGCGCCGGCTGCTCGGAGATCGGGTGGATCGGCTCGCCGGTCTCGCGGTTCAGCACATAGACGTCGCCCTGCTTGGTGGGGACCACCAGCGCCGGCTGCGTGCCTTCGTCGGTGTCGAGGTCGAGCAGGCTCGGCTGGGCCGGGGTGTCCATGTCCCACAGGTCGTGGTGAACGAACTGCTGGACCCATTCCACCTGGCCGGTGTCGAGGCTCAGCGCTACGACCGAGCTTGCGTACTTCTCTTCGGCCGGGCTGCGGTACATGCCCAGTTGATCCGGGGTACGGTTGCCCATCGGCAGGTAGATCATCCCCAGCTCTTCATCGGCGCTGGCGATGGACCAGCTGTTGGGCGAGCTGGTGGTATAGGTCTCGCCGTCGGCGATCGGTGCGGTCTCGTCCGGATTGCCGGCGTCCCAGTTCCACTCGAGTTCGCCGCTCTTGGCATCGTAGGCGCGGATCACGCCGGACGGCGAGTTGACCGCGTAGTTGTCGTTGACCGAGCCGGACACGACGACCTTGCCGTCGGCTACCACGGGGGGCGAGGTGGAGTAGTAGAAGCCGGCCTGCTTGAACGGCATGTTGTGCATCAGGTCGAGTTCGCCGTTATCGGCGAAGTTGGCGCAACGGGCGCCGGTCGCCGGGTCGACGGCCACCAGGCGGGCGTCGGAGGTCGGCATGAACAGCTGGGCGTCACACTGCACGGGCGCCTGGTCTTCGGCCGGGCCGCTGGCTGCCTGTACGTCGATGGCATCCGCCTCGCCGGAGGCCGGCGGCAGGTAGGCGACGCCACGGCAGGTCTGGTGCTGGCGCGAGCTTTCGGCCGGCACCTTGGCGTCATACACCCATTGCTCCTCGCCGCTGTCGGCGTCCAGGGCGATCAGCCAGTTGTGCGGGGTGCACAAGAACAGCGAGTTGCCCACCTTCAGCGGCGTGGCTTCGTAGGTGGTTTCGCCGACATCCTTGGGGCCCTTCAGGTCGCCGGTCTGGTACTGCCAGGCCGGCTCCAGGTCGGCCACGTTCTCGGGCGTGATCTGGTCGAGCGGTGAGAAACGCTGGCCCATGTTGCTGCGGCCATAGGCGTGCCAGCCATCTTCCGGGCTGTCGCCGAGGTCCGGCGTCTCGTTGACCACCTCGCGGTTCAGCTCACCGTCGATGCGGTGCTGATCGACGGCGATGCTGCCCAGCAGGCCCACGCCGATGATCGCCCAGGCCGGCAGCAGCACGGCGGTGCCCATGCGGCTGCCGCCCTTGGCGGGCCACAGCAGCGGGATGGCGAGCAGCAGGAACAGGCCGAGGCGCGGTGCCAGGGCCCACCAGTCATAGCCCGACTCCCACAGCGACCAGGCGGCGGTCGCCACCAGGAACAGTGCATACAGCAGCTGGGCCTTGGGGCGGCGCGAGCGGGTCATGGCGCCGACCGCGATCAAGACGATGCCGGACAGGGCGTAGTACCAACTGCCGTCGAGGGTGATCAGCCATAGACCACCCCCGAGCAGGGCCAGCCCCACCAGCCAGAAAATGAGGGAGAGTATGATCATGAGCCCATGCTCCTTGCGAATAACAAACAATGCACCCATGATAAAACATTAGGATGCAAATAAAAATGGCGTTGACCGCTTGCCGCCCTGTGTCGACCCCGACAACACGGTTCCCCCTTTCACTATGGCCTAATGAAGGAAGGTCGTCAGGCGAGGTCGGTTAACGGCGAGTCATTCGAGGTAGGTATAGCCCTCGAGCCCCTCGGAGAGGTCGTCGAGGAAGCGCGCCTGCTCATCGGCCGCGAGGCCGCTGGCGGCGAGTTGGTCGGCGAGTTGCCGGCGCAGCCGCGTGGCGTCGAAGTCCACGTAGCCCAGCACGTCGGCCACCCGGTCGCCGCGGCGCTGGTGTTCGAGGCGCCATTCGCCGTTGGCGTCCAGGGCCGCGTCCACCGAGTCGGTGTCGCCGAACAGGTTGTGGAGATCGCCGAGGATCTCCTGATAGGCGCCGACCAGGAAGAAGCCCAGCAGACGCTCCTCGTCGGCGCCCCATTCGGGGAGTGGCAGGGTGGCTTCGACGCCCTCGCCATCCACGTAGCCATCGATGCGCCCGTCGCTGTCGCAGGTGATGTCCTGGATCACCGCGCGCCGCGTGGGCGGGCGGTCCAGGCCGCTCAGCGGCAGCACCGGGAAGATCTGGTCGATTCCCCACACGTCGGGCACCGACTGGAACAGTGAGAAGTTGACGAACAGCTTGTCGGCCAGCTTCTCGGCGAGCTCGTCGTGGATCTCGCGATGGGCGCGGTTGCGCGAGTCGAGGCGCTCGCGCAGCCGGGCGCAGGCGGCGGTATAGACGCCCTCGCCTTCGGCGCGCGCCTCGAGCCCGGCCAGCCCCATCACGAAGCGTTCCTGCAGCTCGCCGCTGGCCTGGCCCAGGTCATGCCAGGCCTCGACCAGCCCGCGCGGCGCCTGGGCGGCCTCCAGCGCGTCGTGGACTCGCCACAGCTCGGCGACCTGCGGGTCGCCCTCGACCCGGGCCGCCGGGGCCTGGGTATCGGCGCGCTCGTCGCCGATCACGTTGGTCACCAGCACCGCGTGATGGGCGGTCAGGGCGCGCCCCGATTCGCTGATCAGGTGCGGGTGGGGCAGCCCCTCGGCCTCGCAGACCTGGGCGAAGGCCGCGACCACGTTGCGGGCATACTCGCGCATCGAGTAGTTGATCGAGCAGAAGCTCCGCGAGCGGGTGCCCTCGTAGTCGATGCCGAGCCCGCCGCCGACGTCCACGGTGTCCACCGGGGCGCCCAGCGCCACCAGGCTCTGGTAGAAGCGTGCGCACTCGCGCAGGCCCCGCTGGATGTCGCGGATGTTGGCGATCTGCGAGCCCAGATGGAAGTGCACCAGCTGCAGGCTGGCCAGGGCATCGGCCTCGCGCAGGCGTTCCACCACGGTCTGGATCTGGCCCGCGGTGAGGCCGAACTTGGACTTCTCGCCGCCGGTGTTCTGCCACTTGCCCTTGCCCACCGAGGCCAGCCGGGCGCGCAGGCCGATGCGTGGCGTCACGCCCAGGCGGTCGGCCTCCTCGAGGATCAGCGGCAACTCGGAGAGTTTCTCTACCACCAGGTAGACGCGATGGCCGAGCTTCTCGCCCATCAGCGCCAGGCGGATGTATTCGCGGTCCTTGTAGCCGTTGCAGACGATCAGCGAGGGGCCGTCGCCGGACAGCGCCAGCACCGCGAGCAGTTCCGGCTTGCTGCCGGCCTCCAGTCCGACCCGGTCGTGGCCGCGTTCCCGGGTGGCCAGGATCTCCTCGACCACCCGGCGTTGCTGGTTGACCTTGATCGGGTAGACCGCGGTATAGCCGCCGCCGAAGCCTTCCTCGTCCATGGCGCCGTCGAAGGCGGCGCACAGCTGCTCGACGCGGTCGTGCAGGATGTCGGTGAAGCGGATCAGCACCGGCAGCCGCAGGCCGGCCTCGCGCAGACGGGCGACTAGCGGCGACAGCGCGAGGGCGGGGCCGTCGTCCTCGCCGCCGTGTGGGCGCACCAGGGCCTGGCCGTCATCGGCCACATCGAAGTAGCCGCCGCCCCACTGGTCGATGTTCCAGGTGTGCCGGGCACGCTGCGCGGGCCCGGCCATGCTGCTCATGGCCAGGCTCATTGGCTGGCCTCGGGCAGCGCCGGGGCGCCATCCGCGAGGCGTCGCTCGAGGATGGCGCGGAACACGGACGGGTCGTGGGGCGTGAGGTCGTGGGCCGGCGGGTCGACGTAGACCACCAGCAGCCGCGACAGCCAGTAGCGCAGCGCGGTCATGCGCAGCATCATCGGCCAGGCCTCGCGCTCGGCGTCTTCCAGCGGACGACGCGCCTGGTAGGCGCCGAGCAGCGCCGCGTAGCGCGCCGGGTCGAGCCGGCCGTCGGCCTCGCTGGCCCAGTCGTTGACCACGATGGCCAGGTCGAACAGCAGGTCGCCGGTGCAGCCATTGTAGAAGTCGATCAGCCCGCCCAGCGTGTCGCCGTCGAACAGCGTGTTGTCGCGGAACAGGTCGCCGTGGATCGCGCCCTGGGGCAGCGTCGGGGCGTCGCCGAAGAAGCCCTGGTAGACCTCTACCTCGTCCTTCATCAGCGTCTGGTCGTCGGGCGACAGATAGGCCAGCACCCGGTGGTGCATCGGCAGCAGCCAGTGCAGGTCACGCGGGTTGGGACGATGGCCCGGGAAGCGTCGCGAGACCTTGTGCATGCGGCCCAGGGCATCGCCCAGCGCCCGGCACTGGGCCAGGTTGGGTGCCTCGGGATGCTTGCCGGGCAGGCGCGGGAACAACAGCGCCGGCTTGCCGGCCAGGCTGTGCAGGGCGATGCCGTCGCGATCGTGGAGCGGGCCGGGCACCGGCAGGCGGTGCTCGTCCAGGTAATCCAGCAGTTCGACGAAGAACGGCAGCTCCGCGTGCTCGCCCTGCTCGAACAGCGTGAGCACCAGCTCGCGACGCTCGGTGGTGACGAAGAAGGTGCTGTTCTCGGTGCCGGCAGGCACGCCCCGGCAGGCGATCAGGGCGCCGGCATCGAAGCGGCTCAGAAACGCCTCCACCTGGGAGTCGGTCAGCGGTGTGAATACGGCCATGTGTCTCTCGCCCGGATATGCCAAGCCGCCTATTGTAGCGGCTTGGCGGTGCGATGCACGAACCGGATGGCGCGGGATACGCCCATCAGAAGCGCTTGATCACCCACTCGGGGACGGCGATACGCTGGCCGTTCTGGCGCTCGAAGTCGCCATCACCGTCGCGGTCGACCAGGTAGTAGGCGGGGCCGCTGGCGGGTTGGATCTCGATGGCGTAGAGCGCGCCGTTGACCCGGTACTCGCGGATGGTGCGGTCGGCCTCCTGACGGATGGTGACATCCGGCTCGACGTCGGTGCTGGACTGGGCCAGGGCCGGCAGGGCCGCGGTGAACAGCGCCAGGCCGAACAGCGGTGCGAGCAGGGCGGGGCGTATACGCTTCATGGTGTTCTCCTGACCATGGGGTTGCCCCCAGTGTATGCCGGGATAGGCCGACGACGCATGCTTTGCGCGGCAAATCGCCTCGTCAATGCGTATCATGATCGGCATCAGGATCAGGGGCCGGTGGTTCGCCCGCCGCCGCTCCCCTCATCACTCACACTTCATCGCCCAGCCTGCAAGGGATGCCGATTCATGGCCGATACCCCCATCGTTCTCGTCGACGGTTCCTCCTACCTGTACCGCGCCTTCCACGCCCTGCCGCCGCTGACGACCTCGGAGGGGCTGCCTTCCGGCGCCGTGAAGGGCGTGCTCAACATGCTCAAGCGGCTGCTCAAGGACTACCCCGAAAGCCCCATGGCGGTGGTGTTCGATGCGCCAGGCAAGACCTTCCGCGACGCGCTCTATGCCGAATACAAGGCGCAGCGCCCGCCGATGCCGGACGACCTGCGCGTCCAGGTGCAGCCGCTGCACGACTGCGTACGCGCGCTGGGCCTGCCGCTGCTGTGCATCGAGGGCGTCGAGGCCGATGACGTCATCGGCACCCTGGCACGGCATGCCACCGAGGCCGGCCGCGACGCGGTGATCTCCACCGGTGACAAGGACATGGCGCAACTGGTCAACGCCCACATCACCCTGGTCAACACCATGAAGGACGAGACCCTCGACGTGGCCGGGGTGGAGGAGAAGTTCGGCCTGCCGCCGGAGCGGATCATCGACTTCCTGGCGCTGATGGGCGACAAGGTCGACAACATCCCGGGCGTGGCCGGCGTCGGCGAGAAGACCGCGCTGGGGCTGCTGCAGGGCATGGGAGGCGGTCTCGAGAGCGTCTATGCTGACCTGGAGACGGTCAAGACGCTGAGCTTCCGCGGCGCCAAGACGCTGCCCAAGAAGCTCGAGGCGCACCGTGACGAGGCCTTCCTCTCGTATGAGCTGGCCACCATCAAGACCGACTGCGAGCTGCCGGTGGGGCTCGACGACCTGGGCATCGCCCGGCCCGATCGCGAGGCGCTGGGCGAGCTGTATCGTCGCCTCGAGTTCAAGGCCTGGCTGTCCGAGCTGCTGGAAGGCAAGGACGAGGGCGTCGACGATGCCGCCGGCGGCACGGCGGCGGCCGATGGTGGGGCCGAGGGGCAAAGCGGCGGCGGCGAGCGTGAAGACGTCGTGATCCTCGAGCAGGCCGAGCTCGACGCCTGGCTTGCGCGACTCAACGACGCCGAGGCCTTCTGCTTCGACCTGGAGACCACCAGCCTCGACTACATGGAGGCCGAGATCGTCGGCGTGGGGCTTTCGCTCGAGCCGGGGGAGGCCGCCTACATCCCGCTGGCTCACGACTACCTGGACGCCCCGGCGCAGCTCGACCGCAAGCGCGTGCTCGAGGCGCTGACGCCGCTGTGGGCCGATGCCGGCAAGGCCAAGACCGGCCAGAACCTCAAGTACGACATCTCGGTGCTGGCGCGCCATGGCATCGAGGTGGAAGGCGCCCTCGAGGACACCATGCTCGAGTCCTACGTGCTGGATTCCACCGCCACCCGCCACGACATGGACTCGCTGGCGCTCAAGTACCTGGGCGAGAAGACCGTCGGCTTCGAGGAGATCGCCGGCAAGGGCGTCAAGCAGCTGACCTTCAACCAGGTCGCCCTGGAGCAGGCCGCGCCCTACGCCTGCGAGGACGTCGACATCACCCTGCGCCTGCACCGCGAACTGCGCCCGCGGGTCGAGGCCGAGGGGCGCCTGGCGGAGGTGCTCGACCGCCTCGAGCGCCCGCTGATCCGGGTGCTGTCGCGCATGGAGCGTGGCGGCGTGGCCCTCGATGCCGAGCGCCTGCATGCCCAGAGCCAGGAGCTCGGGCGGCGCATCGGCGAGCTGGAGCAGCAGGCCTTCGAGCTGGCCGGGCGCGAGTTCAACCTCGGCTCGCCCAAGCAGCTCGGCCAGATACTGTTCGAGGAACAGCAGATCCCGGTGCTCAAGAAGACGCCCAAGGGCGCGCCGTCCACCGCCGAGGCGGTGCTCGAGGAGCTGGCGCTGGACTACCCGCTGCCCAAGGTGATCATGGAGCACCGCGGCCTGTCCAAGCTGCGCTCCACCTACACCGACAAGCTGCCGCGGTTGGTCAACAAGGCCACCGGCCGGCTGCATACCAGCTATCATCAGGCGGTCACCGCCACCGGGCGGCTGTCGTCCTCCGATCCCAACCTGCAGAACATCCCCATCCGCACCGAGCAGGGGCGCAAGATCCGCCAGGCCTTCGTGGCGCGGCCCGGCTATCGCATCGTCGCCGCCGACTACTCGCAGATCGAGCTGCGCATCATGGCGCACCTGTCCGGCGACAAGGGGCTGCTCGAGGCCTTCGCCGAGGGGCGCGACATCCATGCCGCCACCGCCGCCGAGGTGTTCGGCGTGGGCCTCGACAAGGTCTCCGGCGAGCAGCGCCGCAGCGCCAAGGCGATCAACTTCGGGCTGATCTACGGCATGAGCGCCTGGGGGTTGGGCCGCCAGCTGCACATCGAGCAGAAGCAGGCCAAGATCTATATCGACCGCTACTTCGACCGCTACCCCGGGGTGGCCCGCTACATGGAGCGCATCCGCTCACAGGCGGCCGAAGATGGCTTCGTCGAGACGGTGTTCGGCCGGCGTCTCTACCTGCCGGAGATCCACTCCCAGAACCGTGCACGCCGGCAGGGTGCCGAGCGCACCGCCATCAACGCCCCCATGCAAGGCACCGCGGCGGACGTCATCAAGCGCGCCATGATCGACGTCGATGCCTGGCTGGCCGAGGGCGATGTCGACGCGATGATGGTCATGCAGGTGCATGATGAGCTGGTCTTTGAGGTCGCCGAGGAGGCCGTCGAGGCCTTCATTCCCGAGGTCAAGCGTCGCATGCAGGCCGCCGCCGAGCTCGATGTGACGCTGACCGTCGAGGCCGAGAGTGGCGCCAACTGGGACGAGGCACACTGAGTCTGTGTTGATGCGGGCCGGCCTGGCTTCCCCGGGCCGGCCGCAGTGCGTCGCGGCGATGAGATGGCGCGGCCGTGGAGTGTTATGGTGCCTGTATCCGGGGCGTGACGGCCCGAATCCAGCGAGGAGACGAGGATGCGAAGGACGATGAGGACATGGCTGGCGGGTGCGGGGGTGGTCCTGCTCTCGGGGTGCGCGAGCCAGGCCACCGAACAGACGGCGGCGGAGCGCTTTGATTGTGCCGCCCTGGATCGGGCGATCGCGAGCGCGGAGACGGGCTTCGGCGACATCAAGGGGCGCCTGGAAACCACCAACCTGACGCGCACCTGGCAGACCGATACCCAGGCGTTCCATGATGCCTGCGTGATCACCTCGGCCCGGCGGCCCGACCACTACCTGTGCTTCGGCTCGCTGTCGACCGACGACCCGCGTGGTGCGCTGGTGGCCGGTGGCGAGGCCCTCGGCCAGTGCCTGGGCGAAGGCTGGCGGTCGGAGCGCACCGCGCCGGACCGCCTCGAGTTCACCCGCCAGGGCCGTGAGCCGGTGGTGGTGCTCGAGAGCTTCCTCAACGACCGCGGGCGCCGCATGGGCACGCTGGGCGTGTATCAGGACGCCCGTGACGCCGCGCCACGGCCGGGCGACGAGTAAGCCTGGCCGGCGCCCGAGCGCCTGTCGGCAACGACGCTGACACCACAGGGCCCGCGGCAATGCCGCGGGCCCTGTGGTGTTTCAGAGTGTGGTGCTTGGCTCAATTCGCCTTCAGGCGCGCCGCTTGTTACCGCGAGCGCCGTAATACCTCGGTGACGCCTTAACGCCAGCCGACGCGATCGAAGATCCGCACCGCTTGCGGGTTGTTCTCGCCCAATACGCTGACGTTCAGCTCGTCACGCTTGAAGTCGCCCCAATCGGCCAGCACCTCGTCGACCTCGATGCCGTCGACCACCGGGAACTCGTGGTTGCCGGAGGCGAAGATCGCCTGGGCCTCGTCGGAGGCCAGGAACTCCAGGAAACGCACGGCGTTGTCGTGGTGCGGGGCCCCCTGGACCACGCCGGCGCCGCCGACATTGACGTGGGCGCCGCGGTCGTCCTGGTTGGGGAACAGGATCTGCACCTTCTCGGCGGCCTCGCGATCGCCGGCATCGTCGGACTGGAGCAGGCGCACGTAGTAGTAATGGTTGGCCACCGCCACGTCGCACTCGCCGCTGGCCACGCCCTTGATCTGGTCGGTGTCGCCGCCTTCGGGGTCGCGGGCCATGTTGTCGACAACGCCCTGGGCCCAGGCCTCGGCCTCTTGCTCGCCGTGGTGGGCGACCATCGAGGCCAGCAGCGACTGGTTGTAGATGTTGTTCGAGGAGCGGATGCAGACCTCGCCCTCGAAGCGCGGGTCGGCCAGGTCCTCGTAGCTCGTGATCTCATCGGCGTCGACCGCCTCGGGGTTATAGAAGATGGCCCGCACGCGTTGGCTGAAGCCGAACCATTTGCCCTCGGGGTGCTGCATGTTCGCCGGCAGTCGCTCGTCGAGGACCTCTGAATCGACGCTGGCGAAGATGTCGGCCTGCTCGGCGCGCCACAGGCGGCCGGCGTCCACGGTCATCATCACATCCGCGGGGCTGGCCTGGCCTTCGCGCTCGATGCGTTGGATCAGCTGGTCGGAGCCGCCCTCGAGCACGTTGACCTCGATGCCGGTCGCTTCGCTGAAGGCGTCGTAGAGCGCCTGGTCGGAATCGTAGTGGCGAGCCGAATAGAGGTTCACCTCGTCCGCGGCGGCCTGGGAGGCGAAGGTCGCGCCGGCCATCAGGGCGGCGAAGGGCAGGGCGAGACGGCGATGCTGATGCATGGGAGACCTCGTGAGAATGAAAGCCGGCTAAGGCTTTGAATGATAATAAATTGTATTAGTCTTGCCATTTAAGCCCCTCTCCGCCGTGGCGTCAACCGGCATCGCTGTATCGGCAGCTGGCGACGAAAAGGCGAAGGTTTCGCGTTACCATGAAGACTTTGTCACGTCTGTGCCGGTGCTTGCCCATGAACCTTCACGCTCAGCTATCCCCCGCCGATGCCGTTTCGGAGCAGGCTCCGGTGCTCGCGATGCAGCACATTCGCCATGCCTACGGCCACCACCCGGCGGTGGAGGACGTCGGCTTGGAGGTGCACCCGGGTGAGGTGGTCTGCCTGCTCGGGCCTTCCGGCTGTGGCAAGACCACCCTGCTGCGCATCGTCGCCGGCCTCGAGGTGCTCCAGCAGGGCAGCGTGGACCTCGACGGCCGTGCCATCGGGCGCCCCGGCCAGGCCCACGTGCCGCCGGAGAAGCGCAACGTCGGGTTGGCCTTCCAGGACTCGGCGCTGTTCCCGCATCTCTCGGTGCGCCAGAACGTCGGATTCGGTCTCGAGGCGCTACCCGCCCGAGAGCGCCGCCGCCGCGCCATGGAGCTGCTCGACCTGCTGGGCATGGGGCGCCATGCCGACGACTATCCGCACATGCTGTCCGGTGGCCAGCAGCAGCGCGTGGCGTTGGCGCGGGCGCTGGCGCCGGCGCCACGGCTGATGCTGCTCGACGAGCCGTTCTCGAGCCTCGACGCCCGATTGCGTGATCGCATCCGCGACGACACCCTGCACGTGCTCAAGAAGGTCGGCGCCGGCGCCCTGCTGGTCACCCACGACCCGGAGGAGGCGATGTTCATGGCCGATCGCATCGCCTTGATGCGCGACGGCCATATCGTGCAGATGGGCACGCCTCGGGAGCTTTACTGCGCGCCGGCCGATCCCTTCGTGGTGACCTTCTTCGGCGAGGTCAACGAGTTCGAAGGCGTTGTCGATCAGGGGCGCGTCGCGACGCCGGTCGGCGAGGTGACGGCCTCGGGAATGGAGGAGGGTCGGCGGGTGCGGGTGATGATCCGCCCCGAGGCGCTGCGCGTGGTGGCCCTGGAGGATCCGCCGGCGGGTCACCACAGTCACGTGATCATGGCCAAGCTGCTGGGGCGCACCAGCCTGCTGCATATCTGCGCCCACGGCGGCGACGGCCGCGAGTCGCACCTGCACGCGCGGGTGCCTGGGGTCTTTCTGCCCGCGGAGGGTCAGCCGGTCACGATCCGCCTGGACCCGTCACAGGTGTTCGTCTTCCCCGCCGCTGCCGGGGCGTGAACCGCGCATCGCCAGGCTGAGCAGGATCACCGGGATGATGCCCACCGCGACGATGGTCAGCGAGGCGGTGGAAGCCTCGGCGAGGCGCTCGTCGGCGGCCAGGTTGTGGGCTCGCACCGCCAGGGTGTCGAAGTCGAAGGGGCGCAGGATGATGGTCGCCGGCAGCTCCTTCATCACGTCGACGAACACCAGGATGGCGGCGGCCAGTAGGCTGCCGCGCATGAGCGGGGTGTGCACGCGGCGCAGCGTGCCGCCGGCGGTCTGCCCGAGGGTGCGGGCGGCCGCGTCCATGCTCGGCGTCACCTTGCCGAGGCTGGCCTCCAGGGCGTTGAAGGACACCGCCAGGAAGCGCACCACGTAGGCGTAGATCAGGATGAACGCGGAGCCGCTGAAGATCAGCCCGGCCATCACCCCGTAGTGGGTCCTGAGGAAGCCGTTCAGGGTGTCGTCCAGCCAGGCGAAGGGAATCAGGATGCCCACCGCGACCACCGAGCCGGGCACCGCATAGCCCATGGCGGCCACCCGGGTGGCGGTGCGGGTCAGCGGCCCCGGGTTGAGCCGCGCCCCGTAACTCAGCATCAGCGCCAGCCCCACCGCGGCCCCCGCCGCGATCCCCGCGAGCAACAGGCTGTTGCCGGCGAACTCCAGGAACCTGGCGCCGAACAGCGCGTCTCCGCCCTTGAACGACAGGTAGCCGAGCAGGCCGCTGGGAATCAAGAAGCCGACCAGGATCGGCATCAGGCAGGCCAGGGTCGCCGCCACGGCGCGTAGGCCGCCGAGTCGGAATTCGGGCAACTGTTGGTAGCGACCGGTGGTATGGAAGTAGCGCCGTTTGCCCCGCGAGGCGCGTTCGAGCAGCACGAAGACGATCACGAAGGCCAGCAGGCAGGCCGCCAGCTGGGCGGCGGCGACCGGCTCGCCCATGCCGAACCAGGTGCGGTAGATGCCGGTGGTGAAGGTGTCGACGCCGAAGTACTGCACCGCGCCGAACTCGTTGAGGGTCTCCATCAGCGCCAGCGACACGCCGCCGACGATCGCCGGGCGCGCCAGGGGAATGCCCACGCCGGTGAACAGTCGCCAAGGGCCGCGGCCCAGGGTGCGTCCCACGTCGAGCACGCATACCGACTGCTCGAGGAAGCTGGCCCGCGCCAGCAGGTAGACGTAGGGGTAGAGCACCAGGGTGATCAGCGTCGCGGCCCCGCCCAACGAGCGGATATCCGGGAACCAGTAGTCGCCCCGGTCCCAGCCGAAGGCCTCGCGCAGCGCGCCCTGCAGCGGGCCGGCATACTGCAGGAAATCGGTATAGGCGTAGGCGATCACATAGGTCGGTACCGCCAGCGGCAACAGCAGCGCCCACTCGAACAGCCGGCGCCCCGGGAAGCGGCACATCACCACCAGCCAGGCCGTGCCGGTGCCGATCACCAGGGTGCCGATCCCTACCGTGACGACGAGGAACAGGGTATTGGCCAGGTAGCGACCCAGCACGGTACTGGCCAGGTGCTGCCAGACGTCGCCGGCGGGTAGCACGATATGGGCCAGCACCGTCAGCACCGGTAGCGCGACGACCGCGGCGATGAGCAGGGTCAGCACGCTCCAGGTATCGAGGCGCAGCCTCGGCCGCAAGGCGGACGAGCCGAGCCGCTGGGTGAGGGAACGGGGCACGCGGGTTCTCCTTCCGGTGAGCGGTGACACGCTCAACGGATGCGATGGCATAACGAATGCAAGATAGTATCAGTTGCGCGACGAGGCCGCAGCCAGCCCGCGACGCCCCCGGAAGGCCGGGCGCCGCGAGCGTTTCAGGGCACGCGGCGGGTCAGTAGCCCAGCCACAGCGATGGCAGCCCGGTCACCAGGGCCGGGAACACCGCCATCAGCAGGCAGGCCAGCAGGATCAGCGCGCAGAACGGGATCACCGCCCGGTACAGGTCCAGGGTCCCGACCTCCGGCGGGGCCACGCCCTTGAGGTAGAACAGCGCGTAGCCGAAGGGCGGGGTCAGGAAGGAGGTCTGCAGCACCACCGCCACCATCACCACGAACCACAGCGTGTCGACGCCCATGGCATCGATGATCGGCAGCATGATCGGGAAGCTCAGCAGCACGATGCCGGTCCAGTCGAGGAACATGCCCAGCACGAACACCAGCAGGAACATCAGGATCAAGGCCCCGGTGGTGCCGCCGGGCATCGCCAGCACCAGGTCGCTGATCACGTCCATGCCGCCGCCGATCGAGAACACCCCGGTGAAGGCGGTGGCGCCGACCAGCACGAACATCACCATGGTGGTGGTCTTGCCGGCCTCGATGAAGGTGCGATAACAGGTCGCGAGCTTGCGATCGCCGAAGATCAGGAACAGCACGAAGGCCAGCGTCACGCCGATCGCCGAGGCCTCGGTGGCGGTGGCGATGCCGGTGAACAGCGCGCCCAGCACGCCGAGGATCAGGCTCATCGGTGGCAGCACGTACTTGGCCAGCCGCACCGCCAGCTCGCCGGTGGAAAGGTCGGCGCGCTCCTCGGCGGCCACCGCGGGGCCGTAGCCGGGCTTGATGAAGCAGATCAGCAGCACGTAGCCGGCGTAGAGCGAGCCTAGCAGCAGGCCCGGCACCAGGGCGCCGGCGAACAGCGCCCCCACCGAGACCGGCGAGTAGCTGGCCATCAGGATCAGCATGATGCTCGGCGGGATCAGGATGCCGAGGCAACCGCTGGCCATGATCACCCCGGCGGACAGCCCCTTGTGGTAGCCGTACTTGAGCATCGGGGCCAGGGCGATCAGCCCCATCACCGCGATCGAGGCGCCGACGATGCCGGTCGTCGCGGCCAGCAGCACCGAGACGATGACCACGGTCAGCGCCAGGCCGCCGCGGACCCGCCCGAGCAGCAGCCGCATGCTCTCGAACATCCGCTCGGTGACGCCGGAATCGTTGAGGAAACGCGCCATGAGGATGAACAGCGGGATGGCCACCAGGACGTAGTTGTCCATCGCGCGGCCGTAGATGTTGTTGATGATGATGCCGAGCACCTGGGGGCCGGGGCCGAACCAGGCGCCGAGCACCGCGGTGCCGCCCAGCACGAAGGCCAGCGGGTGGCCCATGAACAGCCCCACCAGCAGGCCGCCGAACATGAACAGGGTGAGTATCTCCGGGCTCATGGGGCGTCCTCCGCTGACGACGGGGTGGCGGTCAGCTCACCGATGGCACGGATCACGATGGCGATGGCCTGCAGCAGCACCAGCACACCGGCGATGACCAGCACCGCCTTCACCGGATAGACCGGGATCGAGACGATGCCGTAGGTGGATTCACCACGGCTCCAGGAGCGCTCGAAGAAGCGCCACCCGTAGGTGATGAACATCAGGATGAAGGGGGTGAAGAACAGCAGGTAACCGGCGAGCTCGATCAGGGCTCGGCCGCGCCGCGAGAGCAGCCGCTTGAGCACGTCCACCTCGACGTGGACGTGGTGCCTGAGGCCATAGGCGGCCATCAGCATGAAGTGGCTGCCGAACAGCATGGTGGTGACATCGAAGGCCCAGTCGCTGGGCCGGCCGACGAAGAAGCGCATGGCGATGTCGTAGATCACCACGGCGGTGATGATCGCGATCAACGGGGCGATCAGGCGACCGAAGCCCTCGTTGAGGGCATCGATGGCCCGGGCGATGGCATGCATCCAGTAAGCCTCCTCGGCAAGACGAACGAGGCCGGCGGGCCGAGTGGCACCGCCGGCCGGCGAGTGGATCGGCGCGTGAACCTTACCGGTTCATGCAGGCCTCGATCTCTTCGAGGGGCGGCAGGTTGTCGGTGACTCGGCTCATGTTGAAGGGCACCGAGACATCACGCCACTGGGCGTAGTCCTGCAGGTAGCTGATCATCGAGTGATAGATCTTGGCGTGCATCGGGTCATCGCAGGCGCCCTTGACGATCACCTCGTTGGTGATGTCCTGGATCTCGGCCAGGTCTTCCTCGGACAGCTGGTTGATGGTGGTGCCATCCTCGAGGAACTTCGCGGTGCCTTCGGTGGACTGCTTCTCGGACCAGGCCAGCGACCAGGACATGGTCGCCTGGGCGGCGATCTTCAGGGTCTCCTGGGTCTCCTCGGAGAGCGCGTCCCAGGCGTCCTGATTGATCATCACCCCGAACACGCTGGCCGACTGATGCCAGCCGGGCGTCATCCAGTAGTCGGCGACCTCGGAGAAACCGGCCTTGTAGTCGACCCCGGGGGTCGAGAACTCGGCGCCATCGACCACGCCACGCTCGATGGCCTGATAGATCTCGCCGCCGGCCAGCGTCACCTGGGAGCCGCCGAGACGCTCCAGTACCCGACCCTGGTCGCGGCCGGAGAGGCGCAGGCGCTTGCCTTCCAGGTCGGCGAGGCTCTCGATGGGCGTGCCGCCGCGGAAGCCGGACTCGTTGTTGGTGATGCCGTAGGGCAGGTAGACCATGTTGTACTGGCCGTAGACCTCCTGGTAGAGCTCGAAGCCGCCCCACTGGGTGATCCAGTTCAGGTAGTCCACGCCGTTGAACAGGCTGGTGGTAGTGGCCAGCGGCGAGAAGGCCGGGCTGCGGCCGGCCCAGTAGCCCGGCCAGTCGCCGGCGGCCTGGATGCTGCCGGTCTCGGTGGCGTCGAAGACTTCGGTGCCGGGCATCAGGGTGCCGCCGGCGTAGAATTCGATGTTCAGCTCGTCGCCGGCCAGCTGGTTGACCAGCTCGGCCCAGTGGCGATCGATCTGGATCAGGTCGAGGTTGTCCGGCCAGGTGGTGGTCATGGTCCAGGATTCCTGGGCCTGGGCGGTGGTGCTCAGGCCGGCCAGGGCGATGCCGGCGGCGAGGCCGGTGAGGGCAAGGCGGGTCGATGTCATGGCGATTCTCTCCCGGGGGTTGTTCTGATTGTGGGGGATGAAAGCGGGGCACAAGGCTCGTGGTCGCCCGCACGATGGCACCCATGGCGTGGCGACCCTGAAAACACGCTAGCATGGGGCCCGGGGATCGGGAGAAGGCCTCCGAACGTCGAAGTAGCCGGCGGTCGGTTCGACGATGACCGTTTTTCCGCCCTAAAAGGCCTTGAATTTCAGCGCGATAAAGCGGAATGGCGAATGCTATGCTGCGACGCCGAAGGGAGGCCGGGCGTTGAAAGGGCGTCGTCCGCTTAGACCAAAGTTCAGCGATCGAAGAGGATACCGATGGAAGCTTGCGTGCCGGGCGAACTACTGGCCTGCCAGGAGCGCCTGATCGAGCGTCGCTGGCGAGGCCTGGTGTGGCTGACCGGCGGCGCCGAGGACGCCCGCGCGCGGGCCCTGGCGCTGTGGCGTGCCCGGGGCGGCCAGGCGCCGTTATGGGTCGGCCCCGAACCGCCCGAGGGGCTGGACGATGCGGCCTGGCTGCCCGCGGCCAAGGCCCGCACCCGGCTCGGCGGCGAGCACGACCTGATCGTCTTCGATGCCTGCTCGCCCGGGGCCGGGTTCGATCCTGACGCCTTCGGCGCGCTCTCCGGCACGCTGCGAGCCGGCGGGCTGCTGGTGCTGATGACCCCCGACGACTGGGGCGCGCGCCCCGACGACGACTACGCGCGGCTCGCCGCCCACCCCTGGGCGACCGAGGCACTCTCGTCGTACTACCTGGCGCGGCTGGCCCGCCTGCTGGAGGCGTCGCCGCAGACCCTGCGCTGGCCGCCCGCCGGCCCGCCGGTGATCCTCGAATGGTCGGAGGCCAGGGCGCCGCGGCCGGAGCCCGACGACCCGGAGGTGTTGACCGTCGATCAGGGCGAGGCGGTGGCGCGGCTGGTCAGGCTGCGTCGACGCCGGCCGCTGGTGCTCACCGCCGACCGTGGCCGCGGCAAGACCGCGGCGCTGGGCGTCGCCTGCGCCCGACTGCTGGCGCGGGGTGAGGGGGAGATCCTGGTCACCGCGCCGCGTCCGGCGGCGGTGGCCGGGCTCTTCGAGCGGCTCGCCGCGCTGCGGCCTCAAGGCCGGCGCCATGCCAATCGTTTCGAGGACCACGGCGGGCGAGTGGTCTTCCTGGCGCCCGACGAGCTGAGTGCCCGGGTCGAGCGCGGTGAGGCCGGCGGCGCCGGGGCCTGGCTGCTGGTCGACGAGGCCGCGGCGATCCCCGCCGGCCTGCTTGGCCGGTGGCTCGCGGCCTTCCCGCGCATCGCCTTCGCCACTACCGTGCATGGCTACGAGGGGGCCGGGCGCGGCTTCGCGCTGCGCTTTCGCGAGCGCCTGGATCGCCTCACCCCCGAATGGCGCGAGTTCCATCTGGCCGCGCCGATCCGCTGGGCCGAGGACGACCCGCTGGAGGCGCTGACCTCAAAGCTGCTGATGCTCGACGCCGAACCGGCGCCGCCGTCGGCCGCCGAAGTCGACTGGCGGCGTGAGTCGCCCGCATCGTTGGCCCGGGACGAGCCGCGGTTGCGGGCGCTGTTCGGCCTGCTGGTACAGGCCCATTACCGCACCACGCCGGGTGACCTGCGGCGCCTGCTGGATGGCCCCGATACGCGGCTCGCCACCCTGGGAGATGCCGCCGGCCCCGGCGCGGTGGCGGTGGTCGCCGACGAGGGCGGCTTCGACGCGGCGTTGGCCGAACGGGTGGCGCGGGGCGAGCGCCGCCCCCGTGGCCACCTGATGGCCCAGTCGCTGGCCGCCCATGCCGGCTCGCGGGAGGCGCTGACCGGCCGCCTGCGCCGGGTGCTGCGCATCGCCGTGCATCCGGCCGTGCGGCGCCAGGGGCTGGGTCGGCGGCTGCTGGAAGTCGAGCGTGCGGCGGCCCGCGAGGCGGGCATCGAGCTGCTGGGCGCGAGCTTCGGCGCCGAAGCCGGGCTGCTGGCCTTCTGGCGCTCCCAGGGCTTTCGCGTGGTGCGCCTCGGCCTGACCCGCGAGGCGGCCACCGGCGAGCATGCGGTGATGGTCGTGTCGCCCACCGATGATGCGGGTCTCGCCCTGGCCGAGCGGCTGGCGCGGCGCTTCCAGGCCCTGTTGCCCACGCTGTTGGCCTTCGAGCTGAAGACGCTCGATCCGTGGGTGGCGCTGGCGCTGCTGGCCGAGGACGAGCCTCGCCCGCTCGATGAGGCGGCGCGCCGCGATCTCGCCGACGTGGCCTACGGCCATCGCGAGGCGGCCTTGGTCCGGCCCGCCGTACAGGCGCTGATCGTCGCCGCCGCGAGGGGCGAGCACGACGAGACCCTGGCGGCGCTCGCCGCCTGGGCCTTCCAGGGCCGCGACACGGCCTGGCTGGCCGCCCGGCTGGGGCTCTCCGGCGGCAAGGCGGTGGATGCCTGGCGGCGCGAGGCGGTGGCGCGCCTGCTGGCCGGGCCGGCACTTTCCTCGTCGCGAGGCGAGGGGTAGAGTGCCCGGGTCATTGTCGATACAGAAGCCTCATGAACGCACATCTCGAGCAGCTCTCGCCGCACCCCCTGTGGCGGCACTTCCGCACCCTGTGCAACACACCACGCCCCTCCGGCCATGAGGCGGCCCTGGTGGCCATCCTCGAGGCCTGGGCCGACGACCGCGGCCTGACCCGCGACCGCGACGCCTACGGCAACCTGCGGCTGCGCAAGCCGGCGACGCCGGGCCTCGAGGCCGCGCCGGGCATCGTCCTGCAGGGCCATCTCGACATGGTGGCCCAGGCCAATGCCGAGCACCCCCATGACTTCACCCGCGACCCCATCGACACCGTCGTCGAGGACGGCTGGTTGCACGCCCGCCACACCACCCTGGGCGCCGACAACGGCCTGGGCGTGGCGGCGGCGTTGGCGGTGCTCGAGGACGATAGCCTGTCGCATGGCCCGCTGGAGGCGCTGTTCACCCTCGAGGAGGAGTCCTCCATGGGTGGGGCGTTGCAGCTGGCCGAAGGCTGGCTGGACGGGCGGCTGCTGCTCAACCTGGACTCCGAGGATCGCGGCCAGGTGTATATCGGCTGCGCCGGCGGGGCCGACGTGGAGGTCGATGCCCAGCTGCCGACCTCGCCGCTCGGCGACGACGAGACGGCGATGCGCCTCTCGCTGACCGGCCTGCGCGGCGGGCACTCCGGTATCGACATCGACAAGGGGCGGGGCAACGCCAACCGCCTGCTGGTGCGCATACTGCGCGACCTGGCGGCGCTCGATGCACGGCTGATCGATTATCGAGGCGGCACCCTGCGCAATGCCCTGCCACGCGAGGCCTTCGCCACCCTGGCGCTGCCCGCCGAGTCGGTCGATGCCGCCCGCGAGCGGCTGCCGGTCCTGGAGGCGACGCTGCGTGACGAGCTGGCCGGCGTCGACGATGGGCTGGCGCTGACCCTGGAACGCGTGCCGCCCCCCGAGGCACAGGCCTTGAGCGGCCATGCCAGTCGGCTGTTGATCGCCGCCCTGCATGCCGCGCCCTGTGGCGTCGAGCGCATGAGCGTGGCCGTGCCCGGGGTGGTGGAAACCTCCAACAACCTGGGCGTGGTGTCGCTGGAGGCGGGGCGTTTCCACCTCTGCGCGCTGGTGCGTTCGCTGCGTGACAGCGCCGTTCACGACCTCGCCGACCGCTTCCGCGCGCTGTTCGACCTGACCGGCGCCCGCACCCGGGTCGAGAATGCCTACCCGGGCTGGACGCCGGACCCCGAGAGCCCGCTGCTGGCCCGCTTCCGTGCGCTGCATGCGGCGCGGCTGGGCGTCGAGCCCGAGGTCAAGGTGATCCATGCCGGCCTGGAGTGTGGGATCCTCGGCGCCAAGTACCCGGACATGTCGATGATCTCCTTCGGGCCGCTGATCCGCGGCGCCCATTCGCCGGACGAGCGGGTCGAGCTGGCCTCGGTGGAGGAGTTCTGGGGGCTGCTGCGGGTGTTGATCGAGGACCTGGCGGTGCCGCCTCGCTGAGGGGGCTCTCGTCGGTCTCGAGGCTCGGGGGACGTCGACCGCGTTCACCACTCGCCGAGGCATTGCGGAGATGACCATGTTCGACTGGCAGGAGATGGCACGTCAGGGCGTTGCCTGGGGGCTCGCGGGTGGCCTGTTGGCGCTATGGGCCGTCGGCTGGGGCCTCACCCAGCGACGTCGACTGGGTGAGGCGCGTGGTGAGCTGGCCGAGCGCCAGGCGACGACCGCGCGGCTGGAGCAGGAGCTCACCCAGAGCGACGCCCAGCTCGACGGTTGCCGTGAGCGCCTGGAAGGCCTCGAGGCGGCGCTCGGCGAGGCCCGCGACCGGCTGTCCGAACAGCGTGAACGCTCGGCCCGGCTGGAGGCGGAACGTGAGCAGACGGCCTTGCGTCACCGCGAGCAGCTGGCGCTGCTGGAGGAGACCCGCGAGCGGCTCAAGGAGGAATTCCATCAGCTCGCCGGCCGGGTCTTCGAGGAGCGTCAGCAGGCCTACAGCGCGCAGAGCCGCGAGAGCCTGGAGACGCTGCTCCAGCCGTTTCGCGAGCAGGTCGAGCAGTTCCGTCAGCGGGTGGAAACGCTGCACGGCCAGGAACAGCGTGAGCGCGGCTCGCTCAAGGCCCAACTCGACCAGCTGGCCGGACTCAACGCGCGGCTCGGCGACGAGGCGGCGACGCTGGCCCGGGCGCTCAAGGGTGACCAGAAGGCCCAGGGCAACTGGGGCGAGCTGATCCTGGAAACGGTGCTGGAGCGTAGCGGCCTGCGCCGCGACATCGAGTATCGTCGCGAGGTGTCGATCGAGGGCGAGGCCGGCCGGCGGCGCCCCGACGCGATCATCTACCTGCCCGAGGACCGCCACCTGATCGTCGACGCCAAGGTCTCGCTGGTGGCCTGGAACCGGGTGGTCAACGCCGAGGATGAAGCCTCACGCGAGGCGGCCATGAGCGAACACCTGCGTTCGCTGCGCAGCCATGTGCGGGGGCTCTCGGCCAAGGACTACCCCGGCCTGCCGGGGCTGCATTCGCCGGACTTCGTGTTCCTGTTCGTGCCGGTGGAACCGGCCTTCGCGGCGGCCTTCGAGCGCGACCCGACGCTGTTTCAGGAGGCCTTCGACCGCCAGGTGGTGATGGTCACCCCGACCACGCTGCTGGCCAGCCTGCGCACCGTGGCGGGACTCTGGAGCCTGGAGCGCCAGAACGACAATGCCCGGCTGATCGGCGAGCGCGCCGAGCGGCTGCTGACCAAGTTCGGCGGCCTGGTGGAGAGCCTGCAGGAGGTGGGGCGCCACCTGGAGCGCGCCGGCGACAGCCACCGTCGCGCCGTCAACCGGCTCTCCGAGGGGCAGGGTAGCCTGGTGGCCCAGGCCCGCGAGCTGGAGCGGCTGGGCGTGCGCATGAAGAAGCCGCTGCCCGAGGAGCTGGTGCGTGCCGCCGAGGGAGACTCGGCGGACGACGCCCCCGAGGAAGCCGAGCACCGCTGAGCCTCGCCTCAATCACGAACGCCGCCCCGAGGGGCGGCGTTGCATTACCTGGCTTGGCCGGAGGGGCTCAGCCGAGGTAGGCGTTGAGCATCCACACGGTCTTTTCCTGCTCGCGGATGTAGTCGCCGACCTGTGCGGCGGTGCCTTCGTCGTCGGCGTCGGAGGCCAGCGAGAGGATCTCGCGCTGCAGCTCGAGCAGGTGCTGGTAGCCCTGGAGCACGCCACGCACACAGGCCGTGCCGTCGTGCACGTTCTTGTCTTCCTCGATGCTGGCGATCTTGAAGTAGTCGCTGTAGGCATGCACCGGGGTGTGGCCCAGGGTCAGGATGCGCTCGGCGACCTCGTCGACCTTGGCCAGCAGGTCGGTATAGAACTCCTCGAACTTCGCGTGCAGCTGGAAGAAGTCCTGGCCCTTCACGTTCCAGTGATAGCCGCGCACGTTCATGTAGAAGGTCTGGTAGTTGGCCAGCAGGACGTTGAGTCGTTCGGCGAGCTGGCTGGCGCTGCCTTCATGTAGACCGATGCTGTTGGTATCGCTCATGCGAGAGCCTCCTTGATCGTTGTGCCGCCCAGTGTAGGCGAGTGACACATGGGGGATAAGCGAATTTAGCGTATCGCCTTCATAGCCTTGTTGCATGATATCGAGGCGGCGTCGCCGTCTTTCAAGGGCTTTCAAGCGGTGTCGTGCGAGGAGCGAGGCGTCGGGGGCTGCTAGACTCGAGGCAATATGAGGAGATAACGGCATGTGGCGTTCATGGGGAATCATCCTGCTCGTGGGGTTAGCCGGCTGCCAGGCGTTGCCGTCGCGGCTGCCGGTGGCCGAGCCGCCGCCAGCCGAAGCGTGCCGTTGGGCACACGACGATGCGGCGTCGCCGGCCAACCTGGGCGGCGTGGTGGCGGTGCTGGAGAGCGAGGGCTTTGCGATTCGCCACACCGAGGTCGCGCTGGGGCTGGTCAGTGCCGAGCGTTCCCGGCGCACGGTCCTGCATGGCCTGCCCGAGCCGGATCGCTTCGGGCTGGGTGCCATTCGGGGGCGTGGCGGCGGCTTCGGCATGTTCGACGACGAGGCCACCGAGGTCGAGCGGGTTTCGGTGGCGGTCGGCGAGCGGACGGTCCGGGTGACTCGAGACCTGCGCCTGTTCGACTGGCGGGGAGAACCGCGTCGCTCGCGTACCGCCAGCGACGCCGCCTTCTGCCGCGCGCTGCGCGAGGCCATGCGACGGCAGGCGGAGGAGGGCGCATGAGACGCACCGGTCGAGGGTCAGGCGCGCTGGTCGTGCTACTCCTGCTGTGGCTTTCGGGCTGCGCCGTGACGCCGGCGCCGTCGGTGCCCGCCACGCGCACCCACGAGGCGGGGCCGGCGAGCGTGCTGGAGGCCTCGATGGCGCTGCTGATGGAGCGTGGCTATGTGATCCGTCATGCCGACGTCGCGCTGGGTCGGCTGGAGGCGGTCATCGCCCGCTGGCCCGGCTATCGTGTGCTGCTGGAGGTCGAGGCGGTCGAGGGCGAGAGCCGGCTGGCGATGCGTGCGTATCGCGGCTCGCGGCCGCTACCACCGAGGCTGGTCGAGCCGCTGCTGGCCGAGCTGAGCGAGCGCCTGGGCCACTAGGCAATGTCTGAAAACTGCCTGCGCTCGGCTATACCACGTTAAAAATCAGCTCGAAGTCCTCATTTAAGCTCCGGCTTCTCGCTGATTCGTGCCTTGTCTAGCCTTTGCTCGCCGACTGTTCAGACAACGCCTAGCGCCCCGTCTTACGAGCCGCGCAGCTCGTCGATGCCGTCGATCAACGCCAGCAGGCGGTCACGCATCGCCGCCAGGGCGTCGAGGTCGAAGGGCTCGGCCTGGCCTTGCCCCCAGACCGGTCCCGGCCAGGCGTCGTCGCCCTCGCGGCGTAGCACCACGTGCAGGTGCAGCTGCGGCACCATGTTGCCGAGGGTGGCGATGTTGAGCTTGTCGCCACCGAGGCTCTCCTTGAGGGCGCGGCCGACCAGGCTGGCTTCCCGCCATAGCCGTTGCTGGTCGGCGTCGTCGAGGTCGAACACCTCGACGACGTTGTGACGGCGCGGGATCAGCACCAGCCATGGATAGCGGGTATCGTCCATCAGCCGCAGTTGGCACAGCGGTAGTTCGGTGACCGGATGAGTGTCCTCGGTCAGGCGGGGATCCAGCGCGATATCCGTCATGGGGGCTCCTGGTGGCATCCGGTCGAGCGTGAAAGGGTATGATGGCACAGCGCGGCGCTCGGCGATGCCCCGGGCGCGTCACGGATCGGAAGGGATGCCATCATGACGCCGTTCGAGCTACTGACCCTGTTCGCCATCGGTGGGTTGGCCGGGTTCATCAACGTACTGTCGGCGGGGGGCTCGATGCTCACCCTGCCGCTTTTGATCTTCCTGGGGCTGCCGCCCCAGGCCGCCAATGGCACCAACCGGGTGTCGGTGGTCCTGCAGAGCGTCTCGGCGGTGTTCCACTTCTTCCGCGCCGGGGCGCATCACCTGGGGCTGAGCCTGCGCCTGGCGGTGCCGGCGATGCTGGGCAGCCTGCTCGGGGTGTATCTGGCGCTCGAGGTGAGTGAGGCGCTTTTCGAGACGCTGCTGATCACGGTCATGGCGTTGTCGGCGTTACTGATGCTGTTGCCGCAGCCACGGCTCGAGACGCGCCCGCTGAGCGCGGAGCGGCTCACCCCGACGGTCTACCTGGCGATGTTCTGCATCGGCGTCTACGGCGGCTTCATTCAGGTCGGGGTCGGCATCCTGTTCATCGTGGTGCTCTATCGCCTGCTCAAGGTCGACCTGGCCCAGGTGAACGTCTTCAAGGTACTGGTCGTGCTGGTCTACACGCTGCCGGCGCTGGCGGTGTTCGTGTTCGAGGGGCAGGTGCGCTGGGGCTACGGCCTGGCCCTGGCTGCCGGCAGCATGACCGGGGCCTGGTTGGCGGTGAAGGTCAATGTGAGTCCCAAGGGGGCGCTGTGGGTGAAGTGGCTGACCGTGGCGGTGATCGTGGCGATCATGCTGCGTCTGCTATTGACCTGAAAAGGGGATGGCTCAACGCACAGGTTTTGCTAGATTGAACCGGCACAGACGGTTTTTCACGACCCTTGGAAAGGAGCCCCCATGAAACGGACCCTTCTGCTCTCGATCGCCGCCCTCTTCACCCTCTCCCTGCTCGCCGGCTGCAATACCGTGCGCGGCGTGGGCCAGGACATCGAACAGGGCGGTGAGGCCATCCAGCAGTCTTCCGCGTAAGGCGTCACTCGGCGCCGTGCTCGAGCTGGGCACGGCGCTCCTCTTCCTCGGCCTGCTTGCGCCGTGTCTTGCGCATCTCGGCCTTCTCGAAGCGCAGCTTCTGGGCGTCGGTTTCCAGTGTCAGCTTCGGTACCAGCCCCGGCTTGCCCTGCTGGTCGACCGCCACCATGGTCAGGTAACAGCTGTTGGTGTGGCGGATCACCTTGTTCTGGATGTCCTCGGCCACCACCTTGATGCCGATCTCCATGGAGGAACGGCCGACGTGGTTGACGCAGGCCAGGAAGGTCACCAGCTCACCGACATGGATCGGCTGTTTGAACAGCACCTGATCCACCGACAGGGTCACCACGTAGTGCCCGGAATAGCGGCTGGCACAGGCGTAGGCCACCTCGTCGAGCTTCTTGAGGATGGCGCCGCCGTGCACCTTGCCACTGAAGTTAGCCATGTCGGGGGTCATCAGCACGGTCATGGTCAATTCATGCTGGCCGGAAAGGGCGTGTTCGTCCATCGAGGTGAGGTCCTTATGCGCGATTGTCCCCCATAGCATAACGCCTTGCCCCCGCGATGGGGACAAGGCGTGTTCGCAGGACGGAGTGGCGCCCCGACATCGCTGGGCGTCGCGAGGCCGGGCGTCGCCGGGGGGAGGCCGACGGGCCGCGTGGCCTAGAGCCAGGTCAGGCCCGCGGCGATGATGATGCCGGTGAGCAGCAGTTGAACCAGGCAGAAGCCCATGATGTCCTTGGCCTTGAGCCCGGCGATGCCGAGCACCGGCAGGGCCCAGAACGGCTGCAGCAGGTTGGTCCAGGCATCGCCCCAGGCCACGGCCATGGCGACCCGTGGCACGTCGACGCCTAGCGCCTCGGCGGCGGGTAGCATCACCGGCGCCTGCACCGCCCACTGGCCGCCGCCGGAAGGCACGAAGACGTTGACGATGCCGGCGCTGATGAAGGTCCAGAACGGCAGGGTGGTCTCGGTGGCCAGCGAGATCAGCGCCTGAGAGAGCGTCTCGGCCAGCCCCGACTGCACCATGATGGCCATGATGCCGGCATAGAAGGGGAACTGGATGACGATGCCGGCGCCGCCCTTGATCGCCTCGTGCAGGCTTTCCAGCAGGCTGCGCGGCGTGCGGTGCAGCACGATGGCCAGGAACAGGAACAGGAAGTTGACCACGTTGAGGTTGAGCCCGCCGCCCTGCAGCACGAAGTGGTCGACCAGGAACAACAGCCCCGGGATGCCGACCAGCCAGGCTAGGGTCATGCTGTTCTCGAGGCGCTCCGCGGGGCGATTGATGCGCACGCGTGTGTCGTCGTCTTCCTCGAGCAGGCTCGGGTCGATGTACACGCTGTCCTTCTCGTCGGGCAGCATCAGGCGGTTGAACAGCGGCACGGCGACGAACAGCGCCAGCACGATCAGCAGGTTGAACAGCGAGAAGATGGTCTCGGAGGTGCCGATCACGCCGATCTGCTCGACGCTGAAGTGACCCTCGGTGGCGATGGTCAACGGTACCGACCCGGCCAGGCCGCCGTGCCAGACGATGAAGCCCGAGTAGGCGCTGGCCACCAGCAATCGGTAGTCGACGCGGATCTGCTTGGCGAGTTCCTTGGCGAACAGCGCCCCCACCACCAGGCCGAAGCCCCAGTTGACCCAGCTGGCGGCCAGCGATACCAGGGTGACCAGCACGATGGCCGCGCCGGGGTTATGGGCCAGGCCGGCCAGGCGCCGCAGCAGGCGCTTGACGGGCGGCGAGCTGGCCAGCATGTAGCCGGTGACCAGCACCAAGAGCATCTGCATCGAGAAGGTCAGCAGGTTCCAGAAGCCGTCGCCCCAGAAGCGCAGCACCGCCAGCGGCGTCTGACGCTCCACGGCGATGGCCGCCGCCGCGGCGATCACGGTCAACAGCAACACGAAGATATAAGGGTCGGGCAGGTAGCGTTCGACCAGTTTGACGGCCGGGCGCGAGATTACCTTCAGCATGGTGACATCCCTTTACGCTGGTGGAGGGAGGGCCGCAGCGGCGGCCGGGAGAGCAAGCCTCGGGGCAAACGAGGTCAGCGTAAAGCCGAAAAGTCGGCAAATGCGACGAATGTCTAAGTTTTTCGTCCGGCCCGCGTGTGTGGCGGTCGTGACGGTAGAAGCGATGGGCGGCGATCAATATCCCCCGAACGCACCACGCTGAATCGGGGGAAGGGCGACCGGCGACCGTCAGGCGTCGTGACCTGACCCGCGCGTGCGGCGATAGTGATGGCAGAAATAGCGGCGATCAGCCCCCCCGGGGCGCACCACGATGAACCGGGCGACCGGCGACCGGCGACCGGCGACCGTCAGGCGTCGTGACCTGACCAGCGCGTGCGTCGATAGTGATGGTAGTAGGCAATCAGTACCCCCGAGCGCACCGCCGTGAACAGGGTGAAGGCCAGCCACAAGCCATGGTTGCCGAGCCCACGCGTCAGCCACCAGGCGGGCAGATAGACCGCCAGGGCGATGAAGATGCTGTTGCGCATCTCGCGGGTGGAGGTGGTGCCGATGAAGACGCCGTCCAGCAGGTAGCTCCAGACCGCGATCAGCGGCATGGCGACCATCCACGGCAGGTAGGTGGCGGCGGTGTCGCGCACCTCCGCAAGCCCGGTGAGTAGGGCGATCAGCCACGGCCCGCCCAGCGCGAAGGCCAGGGCGGCGAGCCCGGCGGTGAGCAGCGAGAAGCGCGCCGCGGCACGGACCGAGGCGGCGAACTCGCCCCAGTGCCCGCGCCCCACCGCGCGGCCGGTCAGCGCCTCGGTGGCATGGGCGAAGCCATCCAGGCCATAGGAGGTCAGCATGATGAACTGCAACAGCACGGCGTTGGCCGCCAGCACGGTATCGCCCTGGGCGGCTCCCTGCGAGGTGAAGAAGGCCATGGCAAATAGCAATCCCAGGGTGCGCACGAAGAGATGGGCATTGATCCGGAACAGCTCGCCGTAGGCCGATAGCCGCAGCAGACGCGAGCGGCGCAAGTGCCCCCCGAGAACCGTGAGCTGGTGGCGTACCCGCCACAGGCCGTAGGTCAGCGCCGTGTAGTCGGCGATCACCGTGGCCCAGGCCACGCCGTCGCTGGTCATCCCCAGGCCGACCACGAACAGCAGGTCCAGGGCGATGTTGACGCCGTTGGTCAGCACCAGCAGCGCCAGGGTCACCCGTGAGTTCTGCTGGCCCAGGAACCAGCCGAGAATGGCGTAGTTGGCCAGTACCGCCGGGGCCGAGAGCAACCGGGTGCCGGCGTATTCCGCGGCCAGGGCAGTGGCCTCGGGGCTGCCGTCGAGCAGTTTGAGGCCGAGCGCGATCAGCGGGTCGCCGGCCAGGATCAAGAACCCGCCGATCACCGCGGCCAGCAACAGTGACTGGCCGAGCAGGGTCTTCACCGCCTCGTCGTCTTCGCGGCCTGCCGCCTGGGAGGTCAGCCCGGTGGTGCCCATGCGCAGAAAGCCGAAGCCCCAGTAGAGGAAGCCGAACAGCGTGGCGCCGAGGGTCACCGCGGCCAGATAGCGGGAATCCGGCAGGTGGCCGACCACGGCGGTATCGACCAGGCCGAGCAGCGGTACGGTGATGTTGGAGAGGATGATCGGCCAGGCCAGCGCCCAGATGCGTTGTGAGGGCTGGGCGGTCGTGGCGGGGGTGGTCGCGGTCACGTCGGCTCCGGTTCGGGGGCACCGCCGGCAGGGTGGCCGTCGGCCTCATCGTGGCAAGAGGGGCATGGCAACGCCCCGAGGGCAGGGCGAGCTCGCCCCGCCCTCGGGGGCGGCTCATCGAGATGTGGCGGCACTAGTGTGGCAGCGGTCAGGCGGCGGTGATGCGCTGATACTTCTCCATCAGCTGATCCTTGCTCTCTTCGCGTTCGGGATCGAGCGGGATGCAGTCCACCGGGCAGACCTGTTGGCACTGTGGCTCGTCGTAGTGGCCGACGCACTCGGTGCACAGGCCGGGGTCGATGATGTAGATCTCTTCCCCTGGCGAGATGGCGTCGTTGGGGCATTCGGGTTCGCAGACGTCGCAGTTGATGCACTCGTCGGTGATCATCAGGGCCATGGGTACCTCACGGAAATCGTGGCCGGCGGGCTCGGGCATCATGCCCGCGCCCCCTGGTCAGGTATGGTAATGGCGCTGCAGCGCCTCGGCGACCTCGGGATGCACGTGCTTGGAGACGTCGCCGCCGAGCCGGGTGATCTCGCGCACCAGGCTGGAGGAGATATACGAATTCTCCACTTCCGGTGTCAGGAAGACCGTCTCGAGGTCGGGCATCTGGGCGCGGTTCATGTTGGCCAGTTGCAGCTCGTACTCGAAGTCGGAGACTGCCCGCAGCCCGCGCAGCAACACGCGGGCCTGTTGCTGGTGCATGAAGTCGGTCATCAGCCCCGAGAACCCCATCACCTCGACGTTCTGGAGGTCGGCCACGACCGTGCGGGCCAGCGCGAGCCGCACGTCGAGCGCAAGCGTCGGCCCCTTGCCGGGGCTGGTGGCGATGGCGACCACCACCTTGTCGAACAGCCGCGAGGCGCGTTCGATCAGGTCGAAGTGGCCATTGGTGATGGGGTCGAAGGTACCGGGGTAGACGGCGACGTTCATCACGTTTCTCCGTCGTTGAGGCGACCGAAGGGGTTGTGTGCGGCCAGCGACACCGGCTGGGCGTAGCCGGGAATGCGGATGCTGTCCGCCGCGACCTCGAGCTCGGGGCCCTCCAGCACGCCTTCGCCGAAGCGGTAGCGAGGCTGGAAGCGGCCGTGGTCGGCCTCGTGGCGGTAGTCGGCGGCGGCTTGGCGAGTGGCCTCGCGACGACTGCGCCACTCGTGCATCGCGCTCTCGCCGTGCCGGGCGGCCATCAGCCGCTCGGTGACGTCGGGGGAGAGCACCACGCCGGTGGCGTTGTTGCCGCCGAAGCCCTTGGCGTTGATGAAGGACGCATCCGCCGAGAAGCGCAGCGGTTCCTGGAACAGCCGGAGACGCTCGGCGTGGAGATCGTCGGGCGCCGGCTGGGTGGGGTCCAGGGTGGGGATGCCCGGCAGCAGGCCGTGGGCGAAGCTGCCCAGGGCGCTGGCCAGCTGATCGCCGGCGGCGCTGCCCTGGGCGTGGCCGACGTAGGCCTTGACCGCGACCACCGGCCAGTCCTCGATGCCGTGCGCCTGGGCGACCGTGTCGAAGACGTGGGACTCGGTCTCGCGGTTCTTCGGCGTGCTGGTGCCGTGGGCGTGCAGGAAGGTGCGTTCGCGCAGGGCGGTCTCGCCGAGCATGTCGCGGACCAGCGAGGCGGCCTTGCCGAGGGTGATGTAGTTGCCGATGCCGGGCGCCGAGATCGAGCGCTTCCAGCCGTCGGCGTTGACGAAGACGTCGGGCACGCTGCCCAGCACCTCGGCGCCGACCTCCAGGGCCAGGGCGTCGTCCATCAGCATCACGAACTGGCTGGATTCGCCCATGGTGAAGCCGCAGTTGCGGGCGAACGGACGGCAGGCGCGCTGATAGTCCCGATCGCCGAGCAGCTCCAAGGCGTCCAGCGCCTTGAGGCTCTCGTCATCGGCCAGGGCCCCCATGGTGCGGAAGCCCTCGATGATCTCGGGGGTGATGGGCGCGTCGGCGGTGCCGACCATCACCACCCGGCGGCGCCCGGCGCGGATGTCGTCGACGCCCAGGCGCAGGTTGTAGAGGAAGCTGGCGCAGGCGCCGAGCGCCGCGCCGGTGCTGCCCACGCTGCCGAGCACATAGGCGTTGAGGAAGTCGGCGGGCATCTGGCCGTAGCCCAGCGGCATCTGCTTGGAGGTGGCGCGCTTGCCGGTGGCGAAGCTCTTGAGCAGCCCTCCCCAGCCGTTATCGTCGAGCTGGCCGATGGAGTTGCCGGCATAGACGGCGACCTGATCGGGGTCGAGCCGGTCATGCAGCGACTGCCAGGCCAGGCCGCTGTCACCGAGACAGTCGCTGGCGGCGAAGATGGCCATCGACAGGCCCCGCGGGTGATGCACGCTGCGGTAGAGCTGGCCGGGTTCGAAGCCGGAGGGCAGCTGGCCGGCGGCGCGCACCTGGGCCGGGCGGTTCTCGGGCAGCATCACGTCCATTTCACCGGCCGGCACCGTGACGTCCAGATGGCGGCGATCGACCTCGACCACCTGCCAGCTGGGCGGCAGGCTGTCAGGCAACTGGCGGCGGCGGACCCGGAAGGTCATCGGCGCCTCGAGATCGAGGCTGGCACGACGATTGGCGGGCAGCCCTTCGGCGTTGAACCGTGGGTCCTCGTTGCGACGCACCAGGGTATGGTCGAGCACCCACTGGCGTGTCTGCTCGATGATGGCCGCGGCATCGAGGGGATGGCCGTCGGCGTCGTGCCAGGCATCGTCCGCCTGGGCGCTGGCGAGGCGCATCATGGCCGCCAGACCGAGCAGGGTCTGGGCTTGGACGTCGTTGGGCAAGGCGTCGAGCACGGTGCGGCGAAACGCCTGATGCCCCGAGGCTCGGCCGGCGGGGTTGACGCCGCCCATGCCCACGATCACCGGTAAATGTGACAAGCCGGGTTCCTCGTAGTGCGGTTGATATATGGGCTGCTATTGTCCTTTTGGCTAAAGATCATAGCACCCGGTCCGGTGCGGCGTCATGCGGGGCATGGCGGGGCTTCCCATGGGCTGGCCGAAAGGCCGCACAATCGACGTGCGAGCCCGCCCATGACTGGTAGAATGCGCGGCTTCCGAAGCTCCGATCGATCACCCTCATGTCCGAATCTTCCCGCGTCATCACCTCCAACCAGCCCGGTCCGCATCATGACCTGGCGCGCCGTGTCGAACGTGCCCTGACTCACCCGCTGCGCAAGCCGCTGGCCGAGCACACCCGCCAGGCCTTCGCCGCGGCCGACGCCTGGCGGGCGGCGCGGGCCGAGGCGCCGCTGATCCTGGATGCCGGCTGCGGCGTGGGGTTATCGACGCGGCGGCTGGCCGAGGCCCATCCTGACTGTGTGGTGATCGGTGTGGATCGCAGCGCCGATCGATTGTCCCGCGAGCATGGCGAGTTGCCCGGCAACGCCCGGCTGGTACGTGCCGACCTGGTGGACTTCTGGCGGCTGGCGTTGACGGCGGGCTGGCGACCGGTGCGCCATTATCTGCTCTACCCCAATCCCTACCCCAAGGCGGCACACCTCAAGATGCGTTGGCAGGGGCATCCGGTATTCCCGACCATCCTGGCGCTGGGCGGGCGCCTGGAGCTGCGCTCCAACTGGAGGCTGTATGTCGAGGAGTTCGCGCTGGCGGTCGAGCAGGCGGCCGGCCGCGCCGCGCCGGTGATGGCCCATGAGCCCGAGGGCGACTTCCTGACCCATTTCGAGCGTAAGTATCACCTGAGTGGCCAGCCGCTGTGGCGGCTAGTGGCCGAGCTGCCGCATCGCCCCGAGCTGTTGCCGAGCGCCTGACGGGGCGCCATGCGGGGCAGGCGTGGCCTGGCTAGCGCTGGCGACGATCGCGGAAGCGCTCGCCGAGCGTTTGACGTAGCCAGCGCGCGACCGGCCCCTGGGCCGCATCACGCCGCGATACCGTTTCTACCTCGATGATCGGGAGGGTGCCCAGCGCGGTGTCCGACAGCGCGACCAGATGCTCGCGAAACGGCGGGTACTGAGCGATATGCTCGGGGACCAGCGCCCAGCCCAGCCCGCGGGTGACCAGTTCGCCCATCGAGTAGAAGCTGTTGACGCGCCAGAACTGGGCGCTGAGCGGAGCCTCTTCCTCGCCGCTGGAGCGTGAGGCGATCAGCATCTGGCGATGGCCGGCCAGCTCGCCGTGGGAGGGGGCGTCGTGCCCGGCCAGCGCATGGTCGCGGCCGACCACCAACGACTGGCGCAGGTGGGCGATCGGCATGCCTTCGAGCAGCGGGCCACGACCGAGCCGGCCGAGCAGGATGCCCAGGTCGGCGGTGCGGTCCTCGACCCAGCCGGCGATATCGCCCTGGGCGCCGTAGAGCAAGGTCAGTTGCAGGGCCGGATAGTGGTGCGCCAGGGCCTCGAGGGTCTCGTCCACCGGGGGCATCTCGACCAGGGCCTCGTCGATGGCCAGCACCAGGCGGGCCTCCTCGCCCTGGGCGATGGCCTGGGCGCGGGAGTCCAGCCGCTGGCACTGTCGGAGCACCGCCCGTGCCTCGTGGAGCAGCCCTTCGCCGGCCTCGGTGAGCCGCGGCAGCCGGCCGTGTCGGTCGAACAGCGTGCAGGCCAGGTCGGCCTCCAGGTGGGCGATGGCGGTGCTCACCGCCGACTGGGCCCGGCCCAGGTGGCGTGCCGCGGCGGAGAAGGAGCCGCATTCGGCGCAGGCAATGAGCACCTCCAGTTGATCGAGGGTCCAGCGCATGGTGCACCTATCGGGTTTCTAGATGGAATCCAACTCGTATCCATCGCCATAATGGCGAGAATGGCGTTCCAGGTCGAGGCCCCGATGGCCTCGCGACGACAGGATCAGGGGAGGTCATGATGCGCTCCTGGAAGGAACGGCTGACGCATATGCTGCTTTTCGAGGCCGGCGGGCTGGCGATGGTGACGCCGCTGGCCAGTTGGCTGAGCGGCCACGACATGGGCGAGATCGGCGTGCTGGCGGTGGGGTTGGCCACGGCCGCCATGCTCTGGAACCTGGTCTGGAACCGGATCTTCGATGCCTTGGTGCCGACCCGCCAGCGCAGCCTGGGGCAGCGTTTCGCCCAGGCCTTCGGCTTCGAGCTGGGGCTGCTGGTGATGACCCTGCCGGCGGTGGCCTGGTGGATGGGCATCGGCATCGTGGAGGCCTTCTGGCTGGATCTGGGCTTCATGCTGTTCTTCCTGGTCTATGCCATGGTCTTCAATACCCTGTTCGATCGGGTGATGCGCCGCTACTTGGCGCGAGGAGGTGCCTGATGGCCTATCTGTACCTGGCGCTGGCGATCGTCGCCGAGGTGGTGGCCACCAGTTCGCTGAAGGCTTCCGAGGAATTCACCCGGCTGTGGCCGAGCCTGTTGACGGTGGTCGGCTATGTCATCGCCTTCTACCTGCTGACTCTGGCGCTGCGCACATTGCCGGTGGGCATCGCCTACGCCATCTGGGCGGGGCTCGGCATCGTGCTGGTCACGTTGATCGGCATCCTGGTCTACGGCGAGCGCCTCGACCTCCCCGCGGCGCTGGGGCTGGCGATGATCATCGGTGGCGTGGCGGTGATCCAGGTCTTCTCGCGGGTCTCCGCTCACTGACATGACGGCGGTCGAATCGTGTCGAGGGCGAGGGTAGACTGCGTTCAGGCTCCCATGTTGCCCGCCTCGTTTCCCACCCTGTCACGGATTGACGCCCATGTTGTCTCGCCTGCTGCCCTGCCTGTTGCTACTGCTGCCCCTGACCGCCCTGGGGCAGGGCTTCTCGCATCTCCAGGAACTGGCCGATGACGGCTTTCGCCTCAGTGCCGAGGCGCGCCTGATCGGTAACGGCGAGCCGGGCGAGACCCTGGGCCGCCTGTCGCCGCAGCGCCAGCTGGCGCCGGCCTCGGTCTCCAAGGTCTATACGGCGGCGGCGGCGCTCGCGCGTTTCGGGCCCCAGCATCGCTTCACCACACGCCTGGTGGGTACCGCCGAACCCGATGCCGCCGGCGTGCTGCACGGTGACCTGATCCTCGACGGCGGTGGTGATCCGGCTTTGACCACCGAGGACCTGTGGCGGCTGGTACAGCGTCTTCATCAGGCCGGGGTGCGTGAGGTCACCGGCCAGCTGGTCGTCAGTCAGTGGCGATTCGGGCCGGTGGCCTGCCAGACCACCGACCGCTGCGAGGGTAAGCGGCGGGTCGATAATGCCTACAGCGCGCTGCTGTCCTCGGCGGCGGTCAACTACGGCAACTGGTGCGTGACCGTGGCCCCGGCAGGCACCACCGGTGCGCCGGCGGTGGTCACCGCCTGCGACGGCCAGGCGGACCTCGTGCGCATCGACAACCGCATCGAGACCCGGCCCGCCGACAGCGGCACCGAGTTGTCGGCGCTGCGGGTGACCGATGGCCAGGGCGACGTGATGCGGGTGTCCGGCCAGATCTCCACCAATGCCTACCCGCGCGAGCTCTACCGCACCAGCTCCGACCCCGCCGAGCAGGCCGGCCGCACCCTGATGGCGATGCTCGAGCAGGCCGACATCCCGGTGGCCGGCGGTCACACGACGACCACCCTGGAGCCGCCGGCCACCGGCCATCGCCTCGCCGCGGTGGACGGTAAGCCGCTGCAGGAGCTATTGCTGCGCACCCTCAACTACTCCAACAACTTCATGGCCGATGTGCTGACCCTCGACCTGGCGACGGCCGCACGGCCGTCGCTGAGCCAAGGTGGCGAAGCCATCGAGGCCTTCGCCGCGGGCCTGCCCGGCCACGGCCCGCTGCAGCTGGACAGCGGCAGCGGCCTGACGCCGGAGAACCGCACCAGCGCCGCCGGGGTGAACGTGCTGCTGGAGCACATGTTCCGCCAGCCTTCGCTGTTTCCGAGCTTCGTGGCCGCCCTGCAATCGCCGAGCAACGGGGTGATGCGCTTCATTCGTCGTGGCCCCCAGGTCTTCCAGGATCATGTCATGCTCAAGACCGGCACCCTCAACCAGCCGGTGTCGGTGCGTGCCGCGGCGGGCTATTTCCGTACCCTCTCCGGGCGCTGGGGCGTGTTCGGCGTGTTGGTCAACGGTACCGGCTCGACGCCCTACCTGAGCTGGTCGCAGGTGCTGGATCGGCTGTCAGTGGACCTGGCGGCGATGATCCGGGCGAACTGAATGGCCCGGCTGGCGGGCAAGGCGCCTCGGCCGAGCCCGCTACCCTTGGCGCCTTCGCGCCGCTCATGGAGAGATGGTACCGATGAAATCCGCACACACCGGCTGGCGCCACCTGCTGCACTCCAGCCGCTATTCGTTCAAGGGCCTCGTGGCGGCCTACCGCCACGAGGCCGCCTTTCGTCAGGAGCTGAGCCTGTGCCTGGTGATGATGCCGCTGGCCGTGTGGCTCGGACGCGCGCCGGTGGAGTGGATCCTGCTGATCGGCAGCTGCCTGCTGGTGCTGGTCGTCGAGCTGCTCAACAGCGCCATCGAGAGCGTGGTCGACCGCATCGGAGCGGAGCATCATGAGCTTTCCGGGCGCGCCAAGGACATCGGCTCGGCGGCGGTGATGCTGTCACTGCTGATCGCCGGGTTGAGCTGGGGGCTGATCGCCTGGGACCGCGTGTCGGGCTGAGGATGGCTAGTGTGGTCTGCCCCGGCTTGGGTATGCTGAGAGGATCGAACAACCGGATGCGAGATGCCCATGGCCCTGCCCGATGACTTCCTGCCGCTGGATGCCATTCCCGAGCCGCTGATGGCGCCGCTGCGCCATGCCCGGGAGCGCCTCGCCACGGCCATCGAACAGGCCGACAATCTCGCCGCCCTGCAGCAACAGGACGGGCCCGGTGAGGGCTGGGCGGCGCTGGCGCCGCACCGGCGCGAGCAGCTGGCCCGGGTGCTGGCGGTCTCGGACTTCGCCGCCGAGACGCTGATCCGCCATCCCGACTGGCTGTCGCACCTCGATGCCGCCGGCGAGCTGGAGGCGGCGCCCGACGCCGCCGCGCTGCACGAGGACCTGGCCGAACGCCTCGCGGCCGCCGAGGACGAGGCCGCGATGCAGGCCGTCGTCCGCCGTTTCCGCGGCGCACGCATGCTGGGCATCGTATGGCGCGACCTGACGCGCCCGCCGGGCCTCGACATGTGGGCCACCAGCGCGGCCGTCAGTCGGCTCGCCGAAGCCTGCCTGGAACAGGCCCTGACCTGGCTCGAGGATCACCTGGAGGCGCGCTGGGGGCGTCCCGCACCGCGCGCCGATGGCAGCGAGCAGCGCCTGGTGGTGCTCGGCATGGGCAAGCTCGGCGCCGGTGAGCTGAATCTATCCTCGGATATCGACCTGATCTTCGCCTTCCCCGAGAAGGGCGAGACCCGGGGCGGGCGCAAGGCCCTCGACCATCAGGAATACTTCACCAAGCTCGGCCAGAAGCTGATCGGCGCCCTGGATGCGGTGACCGCCGAGGGCTTCGCCTTCCGCGTCGACATGCGGCTGCGCCCGCTGGGCGACGGCGGGCCGCTGGTCGGCAGCTTCGCCTCGCTGACCGGCTATTACCAGGACCAGGGCCGCGAGTGGGAACGCTATGCCATGCTCAAGGCCCGCCCGGTGGCCGGCGACCGGGGGGCCGGCGCCGAGCTGTTGGCCGGCGTGCGTCCCTTCGTCTATCGCAAGTACCTGGACTTCGGCGCCATCGAGTCGCTGCGCGAGCTCAAGGCGATGATCAACCGCGAGGTGCGCCGCCGCGGGATGCAGGACAACATCAAGCTCGGCCCCGGCGGCATCCGCGAGGTGGAGTTCGTGGTCCAGGCCTTCCAGCTGATCCGCGGCGGCCGCGACACCGAGCTGCAGGTCACCTCGCTCAAGGCCGCCCTGGAACGCCTGCCGGCGCTCGGCCTGCTGCCCGAGGAGGTGGTCGACGAACTGCTGCCCGACTATGTCTTGCTGCGCGACATCGAGCATGCCCTGCAGGCCCAGGAGGATCGTCAGACCCAGACCCTGCCGGCCGAGGCGCATGATCGCGAACGCCTGGCGCTGGCGCTCGACATGGCGGACTGGCCGGCGCTGATGGCGCGGCTCGACGAGGCGCGCGCCCGGGTGCGCCGCCACTTCGACGCGGTGATCGCCGAGCCCGAGGAGGAGGTGGCCGAAGAGGCCGCCGCCGAGGCGGGCGTCGTCGAGCTGGAAGAGTGGCGGGTGCTGTGGCGAGACATCCAGGAGCAGGACGAGGCCTTGGCGCGTTTCGAGGAGGCAGGCTTCGCCGACCCGGACGCGGGTTATCGCCGGCTGCGTGCGCTGCGTGATTCGCGTCAGGTGCAGGCCATGCAGCGCATCGGCTATGAGCGCCTGGAGGCGCTGATGCCCTTGCTGCTCGATGCCGCGGCGGCCAGCGCCGCCCCGGACGTGGCCCTGGAACGGGTGCTGCCGCTGGTCGAGGCGGTGCTGCGACGCACCGCCTACCTGGCGCTGCTGCGCGAGAACCCCGAGGCGCTGGAACACCTCATGCACCTGTGCAGCGCCAGCCCATGGATCGCCGAGCAATTGGCGCGCCATCCCATCCTGCTCGATGAGCTGCTGACCCCGGACACGCTCTATACCCCGGCCGACAAGACCCGCCTGGCCGACGAGCTGCGTCAGGCCCTGGGGCGGATTCCCGAGGGCGACGAGGAGGCCGAGATCGAGGCGCTGCGGGTCTTCAAGCATGCCCAGGTGCTGCACGTGGCGGCCTCGGATATCGCCGGCACACGCCAGCTGATGAAGGTCAGCGACTACCTCACCTATATCGCCGAGGTGGTGCTGGAAACGGTGCTGGCCATGGCCTGGAAGCACCTGACCCGCAAGCACGGTTTCCCGACGCGTCGCGATGGCGAACGCTGCGGCCGCGAGCCGGCGTTCCTGATCGTCGGCTACGGCAAGCTCGGCGGCATCGAGCTGGGCTACGGTTCGGACCTGGACCTGGTGTTCCTGCACGATGGCGCGTCCCAGGGCAGCACCGACGGCGGGCGGCCGATCGACAACGCGGTGTTCTTCACCCGGCTCGGCCAGCGGGTCATCCACCTGCTGACCGCGGTGACGCCGTCGGGCAGCCTCTATGAGGTCGACATGCGCCTGCGGCCCTCGGGCAACGCCGGCCTGCTGGTGTCGAGCCTCGATGCCTTCGCCGACTACCAGCGCCGTGAGGCCTGGACCTGGGAGCATCAGGCATTGGTGCGGGCCCGGGTGGTGGCCGGTCATCCCGCGTTGGCCGAGCGTTTCGACGCCGTGCGCGGCGAGATCCTCGGCCGCGAGCGCGATGCCGAGGCGTTGCGTGAGGAGGTCGTGGCGATGCGCGACAAGATGCGCAAGCACCTGGCCACCCAGGGCGGAGGCGACGTCTTCGATCTCAAGCAGGACCCGGGCGGGATGGTCGACATCGAGTTCCTGTGCCAGTACGCGGTGCTGGCGATGTCACACGACACGCCGGCGTTGCTCGAGTGGAGCGATAACATGCGCCTCCTCGAGACCCTGGAGAGCAGCGGCCGGCTGTCCGCCGAGGACGGCCGGCGGCTGCGCGAGGCCTACCTGGCCTGTCGTACCGCCGCCCATCGCACGGCCCTGACCCGCGAGCCGGCGCGCGCTCGCCATGCCGACTTCGAGGCGCATCGCCGGGCGGTCATCGACGCCTGGCAACGACTACTCGAGCCGACCTCCTGACACTGGCTACCGATCAAGGACATCATGCAATGAACAAGGTACTCGTGCTGCACGGGCCCAACCTCAACCTGCTGGGGACTCGTCAGCCGGAGATCTACGGCCGCGAAACCCTCGCCGACATCGACGCGGCCCTGCGCGAGCAGGCCCGGAAGGCGGGCTGGGAGCTCGTTTCCCGGCAGAGCAACCACGAGGGCGAGTTGATCGATGCCATCCATGCCGCCCGGTTGGATGGTACCGCGGGGATCGTCATCAACCCCGCCGCCTACACCCACACCTCGGTGGCCATCCTCGATGCCCTCAACGCCTTCGACGGCAAGGTGATCGAGGTACACCTCTCCAACGTGCACCGGCGTGAAGCCTTCCGCCACCATTCCTACGTCTCGCTGCGTGCCGATGGCGTGATCGCCGGGCTCGGCAGTCGGGGCTATGGGTTGGCGCTCGAGGCGGTGATGGCCGACGCCTGAGGGCCCGCGCCGTCGGGGAGCGTGAAGCGCCCGCCGGGATGGCGCCGCCCGGCATCAAGCGAGCCTCCCTGGCCGCGGCGCCGATTCGACGTGCAGTCCGCTGCTGGGGCAGGCGAGTGGTCGGCGGATAATGGCCGTGGATCGGTATCGCACACCATGATGTAGTTATGTTATAACATTCTATAAGGCGCCGATGACAGTGCGCTCATAGATGCATCGACCCCGGAGGAAATACCTTGCGCACACGATATTCGAAGCCGCTAAGCGTGGTGGCCATCGGCATGCTGTCGGTGACGGCCAGCCAATGGGCCCTTGCCCAGTCGTCCGACGGCAAGCACGACCATGGGAACGCGCATCATCATCATGAGCACGATCATGCCCATGAGCATCACCATGACGAGGACATCTACGCCGGTTACTTCGACGACGATCAGGTCGAGGACCGCTCGCTGGCGGACTGGCAGGGCGACTGGCAGTCGGTGTATCCGTATCTCCAGGACGGCACCCTCGACGAGGTGATGGCCGCCAAGGCGGCGGACAGTGCCGACAAGACGGCCGACGACTATCGGGCGTATTACCAGAAGGGCTACCGAACCGACATCGAACGCATCGTGATCGACGGCAGTAACGTCACCTTTCATGATCCGCAAGGGATGCGCAGCGGTGAGTATGCCTACGACGGCTACGAGATCCTGACCTATGAGGCCGGCAATCGCGGCGTCCGCTATATCTTCGAGCGGCAGGCCGGGGGCGCGGCGATGCCCGAGTTCATCCAGTTCAGCGATCACGCGATTGCCCCGCACGATGCCGAGCATTTCCATCTGTATTGGGGCGATGACCGCCAGGCGCTGCTGGACGAGGTCGAGCACTGGCCGACCTACTATTCTGCCGACTTGGATGGTCGGTCGATAGCCGAGGAAATGCTGACGCACTAGCTTTCCCGCGCAACGTTCTGATGATTCGCGGAGAGCCCCCGTCAAGCGGCCTTCAGGCCCCTCGTTCGAGGGGCCTTTGCGTTGCCGGCCAGGGTGAGTCGCCTTCAAGGCAGGTCGAGGATGGCATCGCGTGGGGCGCGACCGTGACGGGTATCCCGCCGGCTCATGGTTGATGACCCGCCGTGGACGAGGGGCGACAAGCGAGTGGCGGACGCGTAAGGTTCGGAAGCCCGTGCCACCAACGCCGACCCCGATGCCATGAACGATCGCTTCACCCCCTTCCAGCTGCTGATCCTGGTGCTGTCCTTCTATGTGGTCGGTGCCCTGGCCGTGGATGTGCTGTTCGACCTGCCGCGGGAGGTCTCACGGCTGCTGCACTACCTCGACCTGGTGGCCTGCCTGTTCTTCTTCACCGATTTCTGCGTGCGCTTTCGGGCCGCGCCGCACAAGTGGCGTTTCATGCGTTGGGGCTGGATCGACCTGGTGGCGAGCATTCCCGCCGGCGTGCTTTTCGCCGGACGCCTGGTACGGGTGGTGCAGGTGATTCGCCTGCTACGGGCGATCAAGTCGCTGCACATGATCTGGCGGCTACTGTTTCGCAACCGCGCCGAGGGCATCTTCGCCTCGGCGGCCACCGCGACCCTGCTGCTGGTGGCCTTCGGCTCGATGACGATCCTGCTGGTAGAGGGGCCCAATCCCGCGAGTTCCATCGATACCGCGGAGGAAGCGTTGTGGTGGGCCTTCGTGACCGTGACCACGGTGGGCTACGGGGATTTCTACCCGATCACGACGCTGGGGCGGGTGGTGGCGGTGGCGTTGATGGTCGCCGGGGTGGGGCTGTTCGGCAGCTTCGCCGCCTATGTCGGCTCGCTGTTCGTCGATGATCAGGAAACCGAGCAGTCGCGCCTGCATCGGGCCAATCGCGACCTGATTCGCGAGCTGCACGGCGAGGTGCGCGCCCTGCGCGAAGAGGTGGGCGCATTACGCGGCGAACTCGGTCGCCGGGAGGGCGGGCGCCTCGCCGACGAGCGTCGCTCGAACTAGCGCTCGTCGTCCTTGATCCGGTAGTCGCCTTCCAGGGTGTCGTGTTCGCCGTCGCGACCCTGGCGCGCCTCGCGCTGGCGCGAGGGGGCCTCGCGGTACGCGCCGCCGCCCACGTCCTGGGCCTGCTCGGCGCGCATGCCCTCCATGCGTTTCTTCATGCGATGGCGCAGGAAGGGCAGCATCAGCCAGCCGATCAGCAGGAACACCAGGCCGATGACGGTGCCGACGATCATCATGGCGCCGAACAGCAGCCAGGTGAGAATCAGCCGGGGGCCGCTCATGCCCCCGGAGGGGCGCGTCTGGCGCGCCCGTTCCCGCCATTGCCGGGCCGCCTGCCAGGCGGCGTTATGGTCTTGCCCTTGGCGTCGATCAGTCATGTTCCACTCCTGTGACCTTCAGCTCGTGATCGAGGCGTAGCTCGATCTCGCGGCCATTGCCATCGAGGCCTTCGATCTCGATGTCCTCGAACTCATCGACATCGAGGGTGGAGAATCGTTGCAGGCCGGCTCGCTGGGCATTAGCCAGCGCCTGGCGAAGCTGGTCGCCGGTGAGGCTCCAGTCGGGGATCTCGTCGCGGCGCTGCGTCTCATGCAGCAGCGTACCATCCTCGGTCTGCATGTCGACCTCGAGCCGCCAGCCGTCATCCCGCCAGCCCTCGAGCTCGAGGCGCTGGCCGTCGTCGAGGTCGAGTTCGGCGTAGTGGCTGAAGCCGTAAGCATCGGCGCCGTCGAGCAGTCGCAGCAGGTCGTCTTGATTCAGTCCGCCGCCGTCGGCCAGGGCGGTGCCGGTCATCCCGGCCAGGGTCAGTGGGGCGATCCATTGGGTCAGCATCTTCATCGTGGTGCTCCGGGTCTCGGTGATGTGTCGTCGGGGCGAGTCGCGTGTCGACCGTCGCCTCGTGATCCGTTATCGCACCGTGCATCTTGCCGTGGGCTGACGCTGCCGTTCATGTTCGATTCATGTCATGGATCGCCGAGAGCGGCGTCGCATCGCTGGCGGCGTTAATGGTGCATTCATGCACCTTCTGGCACGCTGTCGGCATGAAGATGTTATCCACTCCACGATACTCTCGGCACGGGGCGCTCGCCGCGTTGCTGCTGGCCACGACCCTGGGCGGGGCGGCCGCCCAGGCCGATGATGGCGATACGCCGGCGTGGCGGGCGCTGCACGAGGCGGTGCGCGACGGCCGCGTGGTGCCGTTGCCCGCGGTGCTCGACTGGCTCCAGGCGCACTACCGCGGCCAGGTGCTGGAGGTCGAGCTCGGCGACGAGGACGGGGGGCGCCGCTACGAGATCGAGATGCTGGGCCCTGAGGGCCAGCTGGTCGAGTTCGAGTTCGATGCCGCGAATGGTGAGCTGATGGAAATCGAGGGAGTGAACATCGAAGGCATGCGACGCCCATGAAGGTATTGTTGATCGAGGACGACCGGGCGCTTGCCGAGGCGCTCGGCGAGGCATTGGGAGAGGCCGGTCTGTTGGTGGAGGTCGCCGGCACCGGTGGCGAAGGCGACTACCTGCTACGCACCGAGCGTTATGACGCCGTGGTACTCGACCTGGGCCTGCCCGATGGCGACGGGACGCGTTGGCTGGCGCAGTGGCGCGAGGATGCCATCGACCTGCCGGTGCTGGTGTTGACCGCCCGCGAGCGTTGGTCCGACAAGGCCGCGGGTTTCTCCGCCGGGGCCGACGACTACGTGACCAAGCCCTTCGAGACCGCCGAGGTGCTGTTCCGCCTGCATGCCTTGGTGCGGCGCAGCCATGGCCATGCCCATCCGGTGCTGTCGAGCGGCGCGCTGGCCTACGATACGCATACCGGCAGCGTGACCCTGGCCGGCCGCCCGGTCTCGCTCACCGCCCAGGAGTCGCGGTTACTGGCCTACCTGATGCATGCCACGCCGCGGGTGGTCAGCCGCAGCGAGCTGGCCGAGCACGTTTATGATCGAGATCACGAGCCCGACTCCAATGTCATCGATGTCCAGGTCAGTCGGCTGCGCCGCAAGCTCGGTGGAGAACGCATCGAGACGCGGCGCGGCCAGGGTTACCGCCTGGTGGCGCCGGAGGGGGAGGCGACGTGATCCCGGCGCGCTGGAGCCTGGCGCGACGCCTGCTGTTGGCCGCCGGGGTGCTGGTGCTGGTGATACTGCCGCTGGCCGGGGGCGGGCTCGCCTACACCTTCCGCCAGACGGTCACCGCCTCCTTCGACGAGCGCCTGGACTCGATGTCGCGGGTGCTGCTGGCGGCGGTGGAGCGTGACCCGCGGAGTGGCCGGCTGCGGGCGGCGCCGGCGCTGGGAGATGCTCGCTTCGAGCGCGTCTTCTCCGGCTGGTACTGGCAGGTCGGTGATGGTCGGGGCGAGACCCGCGTCTCGCGCTCGTTATGGGATCAGCGCCTGCCTCTCGCGGACGCGAGTGCCGGCGTGACACACCGCGATATCAGTGGGCCGCGCGGCGAGCCGTTGCGGCTGATCGAGCGCCGAGTGCGTGTGGCGGGCGATCCCCGGCCGTTGCGGGTCGGGCTGGCGGTATCGCGCCAAGCCCTCGACGACGAGGTCGCGCGCTTCGAGTGGCTGCTGTGGCTGTCGCTGCTGGCGCTGGGCCTGCTGTTGTTGGGCGGCCTGGCGGCGCAGATCCGCTGGGGGTTGGCGCCGCTGCGCCGGCTTCACGCCGACCTGCGAGAGGTGGAGGCCGGGCGCGCGGAGCGTCTCGGCACCCGCCTGCCCGCCGAGCTGTCCGAGCTGGCCGGGGCCATGAACGAGGTGCTGACCCGCGATCGCCGGCTGATCGAGCGCGGTCGTGCTGCCGCCGGCAATCTGGCCCACGCCCTCAAGACACCGATCAGCGTGCTGGGCACCCTGTCTGGTCGGCATCCCGAGCCCGCACGCCTGCGGGCCGAGCTGAAGCGCCTCGACGAGGCGGTGCGCCATCATCTGGCGCGTGCCTCGGCGGCCGGCGGCGCCTCGCTGGCCGGGCGCGTGCGGGCCGATGAGGCGCTGGCGCCGGTGGTCGATGGCCTGAGCCGGCTCGCCGAACGGCGCGGCATCGAGCTCGACGTCGAACTCGCGCCGTCGCTCGCCCTGCGGGTGGATGCCCAGGACCTGCAGGAGATGGTCGGCAACCTGCTCGAGAACGCCCTGCACTGGGCGTGCCACCGCGTGACGCTGAGGCTGACCACGCGGGACGGCGCGGCCTGCCTCGAGGTCGAAGACGATGGCCCCGGCATGCCTCCCGAGCAGCGCGAAGCCGCGCTGGCACGGGGAGCACGCCTCGACGAGCGGCGCTCGGGAAGCGGCCTGGGGCTGGCCATCGTCGAGGACCTGATGGCGCTCTACGATGGCCGATTGACCCTCGAGGCGGCCGAACTCGGGGGCCTGGCGGCACGCATCCGGCTACCGCTCGGCGGGCCGGCCTGAGCCGCCGCCCTGGCTGGCGCGCGCTCCCGCGCGTTGTCCCTTATTCGCCGGCCTGCGACAGGTCGGCGACGATCTCGTAGCTTCTCAGGCGATCCTCGAGGGCGTAGACATCGGTATGCAGCATCAGCTCGTCGGCGCCGGTGGAGGCGAGGAAGTCCTCCAGGCCCTCGCGCACGGTCTGCGGCCCGCCGATCACCGCCGCGCCGAGGAATTGCTCGAGCTGGGAACGCTCCAGGGGCGAGGCGTCCAGGTGCTCCGTCGGCGGCTGAGCCAGGATGCGTTGGCCGCGGATCAGGCCCAGGAATTTCTGGCGCGCGGTACTGGCCAGGTAGTCGGCCTGGTCATCGCTGTCGGCGGCGACCACCGGCAGGCCGACCATGGCATAGGGCGCCTCGAGCCGCGCCGAGGGCTGGAAGTTGTCGCGGTAGACGCGCAGCGCCTCGTGTAGCCGGGCCGGGGCGAACTGCGCGGCGAAGGCGAAGGGCAGGCCTTCGCGGGCCGCCAGCCGTGCACTGTAGTCGCTGGAGCCGAGCAGCCACAGCGGCACGTTGGTGCCCTGGCCGGGCACGGCGCGCACCCGCTGGCCGGGACGCTCGTCGTCGAGGTAACCCGCGAGCTCGGCCAGGCGCTGAGGGAAGTCGTCGGCGCCGGCGAAGGTATCGCGGCGCAGGGCTGCCATGGTCGCGCCATCGGCCCCGGGGGCGCGCCCCAGCCCCAGATCGATACGCCCCGGATAGAGGGTCTCCAGGGTGCCGAACTGCTCGGCGATCACCAGTGGCGGGTGGTTGGGCAGCATGATACCGCCGCTGCCGACCCGCAGGCGCGAGGTCTGCTCGGCGATATGGCCGATCAGCACCGAGGTGGCGGCGCTGGCGATGCCATCGATGCTGTGATGCTCGGCCAGCCAGAAGCGCTCGAAGCCACGGCGTTCGGCCAGTCGGGCCAGCGCCACGCTGTCGTCGAAGGTGTCGGCGGCGCTGCCGTTCTGGCGAATCGGTGCCAGGTCGAGTACCGATAGCGGGGTCTCGTTGAGGCGGGGCATAGGGGCTCCAGTGGTTAGCTTGCTCAATACCATATGGGGGCGATCGAGGTTCGGCGCAATGGTCGCGGTGGCTGGCTTCGTCGTGGTCGTCCACTTAAGCTCTAAGGACAGGATGCCAAAGGAACGTCGCCCATGCCGTCGAAGCGCCACGCCACATCGTCACGACGACGCGGTGCCACCCGGCGGCACCGGTACGCGGCGCGACGCGTCGACGGGACGCGCTTCGACCGTTGGCTGGACCGCCTGGTGACCCTGGCCGTGATCACGGCGCTGCTGGTCGGTGGATCGGCGTTGATCGTCAGCCTGATGCTGTAGCTCGGGGGGAGGCCGCCGGCGTTATCGGGCATGGGTGCTACGGGAGAGCGATATGCGAGGGATGATCCTGATCGTGCTGATGGCCCTGATCGGCGCCGGCATCGCCTTCGACAAGGGCGCATGGACGTTACCCGCCGGCTGGAATCCCTGGCAGCCGCTGGCGGTGGAGGATCCGCTGACGCCGGTGACGCGCTGGAAACTCGGCCGGCTCGAAGGCGACCGTGAGGCGTGCCTGGCGGTGCTGGCGCGGGTGCCCGAGTCGGTGCTGGCTTATGCTCCGCTGGCCGATCACACCCCGGTGGCGGACTGCCCGCTCGAGAACGTGGTGCGGATCGAGCGGGCCGGGGTCGCCTTCGACTCGAGCTTCGTGGCCGCCTGCCCGCTGGCGGTGGCCTGGCTGCGTTACGAGCGTCATCGCCTGCAGCCCGCCGCTCGGGAACTGTTCGGCCGGTCCGTGGCGGCGGTCGAGCATTACGGCAGCTTCGCCTGTCGCAACATCTATGGGCGCGAGCAGGGGCGTCGTAGCCTGCATGCCACGGCGGAAGCGTTGGATGTGGCGGCCTATCGGCTCGATGATGGCCGGCGCATCGAGGTGCGTCGCGACTGGGGCGACGATGATGCCGAAGGGAAGTTCTTGAGGCGGGCCCGCCAGGGTGCCTGCGATGCCTTCGGCAGCGTGCTGGGCCCCGACTACAACACCGCCCACGCCGATCATTTCCATCTCGGCGTGGGCGGCTATCGCGTCTGCCGTTGAGCGTGCCGAGTTAACGGTCGAGGTCGATGTCGTCCTCATCGGTCGCCGCCCCGGTGGCCGCTCCTACGCCGCCACCGATCACCGCACCCTCACTGACATCGCCGCCGGTGACGGCGGCCGCCCCGGCGCCGACCGCGGCGCCCACACCTGCGCCACTCGCGGCGCGCTCCCCGGTCGTGGTACCACAACCGGCGAGAGCCAGGGGCAGGAGGGCGCAGAGGCTAAGCATCATGGTCCGATTCATGGTGTGTCTCCTTCCGATGGTGATGTCCCCGCTGGAGGGGATCTTTCGGCGGGCCGTCGGCACGCCGCGTTGCCCACAGGATAGATGCCCGCACGGGGCCTTGTCTGCCGCACGCCCAAGGGCCAGGGTCAGGAGCGCGGCTGCTGCTGGGTGATGCAGTGGATGTTGCCGCCGCCGAGCAGGACCTCCCGGGCCGGTACGCCGATCACCCGGCGCGTCGGGAACAGGTTCTGGAGCAGGGCGCGGGCCTCGTCGTCACGCGCCGGGTCGAGCAGCGGCATCACCACCACCGCGTTGGCGATGTAGAAGTTGACGTAGGAGCCGGCCATGCGATCGCCGGGGCGCCGCGGGTGGGAATGGCTCAGGCGGTCGATGCCGCTGGCCTCGTCTTCGGCGATATGCAGCGGCCCGGGCTGGGGTAGCTTGTGCACCTTGAGTGGCCGGCCGCGGGCGTCGGTGGCGTTCTCCAGAACCGTCAGCGCCTCCCGGGAGATGGCGTGCTGAGGGTCGGCCTCGTCGTCGGTCCAGGTCAGGGCCACCTCGCCGGGGGCGACGAAGCAGGCCAGGTTGTCGACGTGGCCGTCGGTCTCATCGAGGTGGCAACCGCGGGGCAGCCAGATGATGGTCTCCACGCCCAGGGTATCGCATAGCATCCGCTCCATCTCGGCCTTCGACAGCCCCGGGTTACGGTTGGCGTTGAGCAGGCATTCCTCGGTGGTGATCAGGGTGCCTTCGCCGTCCACATGGATGGCCCCGCCTTCCAGCACCACCGGCGCCACGAAGCGCTCGATGCCGAGCATCTCGGCGATCTTGGTGCGGATGCGGCGGTCCTTGTCCCAGGGGAAGTAGAGCCCGCCCTCGAGGCCGCCCCAGGCGTTGAACTCCCAGTCGACCATCGCCAGGCGGCCATCCGCATGGGTGAGGAAGGTCGGGCCGACGTCGCGCATCCAGGCGTCGTTGCTGGAAAGCTCGACCACCCGCACGTGCTCGGGTAGCTGGATGCGGGCGTTCTCGTACTGTTCGTCGTTGACGCCGACGAACACCGTCTCGCTGTCGGCGATGGCGGTGGCCACCTCGACGAAGGCCTGCTGGGCCGGCTTGGCCCCGTAGCGCCAGGTGTCGGGGCGCTGCGGCCAGAGCATCCAGCAGGCGTCATGGGGAGCGAACTCGGCGGGCATGGCGAAGCCCTGGGCCGCCGGGCTCTCGGGAGTGGCGCCCCTCGGGGCGCCTTGGGCAGATGTCATCGTCATGGCGGGTCTCACAGGTGGCCGACCACCAGGAATACACCGGTGGCGATGGTGGCGGCAATCAGCACATAAGGGAGCTGGGTCAGGGCATGGGCCATGGGTGTGCAGCCGCTACCCTGGGCGGAGAGCACGGTGGAGTCGCCGTAGAAGCAGGCGTGGCTACCGAAGGCGCTGGCCGAGATCAGTGCACCCACCACCAGCGGCATGTTGGCGTCGACGCTCATGGCCAGCGGCAGCACGATAGGCATGGCCACGGCGAACAGACCCCAGAAGGAGGCGGTGGCGAAGGCCAGGAAGGCCATGGTCACGAAGACCACCGCCGGCAGCATTCCCGGGGTCATCAGCGGCTGCACCGTGGCGATGACGAAGTCGGTGAGGCCCAGCAGGTCGTTGACCTCCTTGAGGGTGAAGCCCGCCACCAGCGTGCCGAGTGGCATGATCATCGCCTTGAAGCCGTCCAGGGCCGTGTCGAAGGTCTCGTTGAAGCTCAACAGCCGTTGGGCGCCGATCATCACCAGCAGCACGATCAGCGACACGATGACGCCGCGCAGGATGTCGATGTCGAAGTACCAGGTGAAGAAGATCAGGGTGGCGATGGGCAGCAGGAAGTTGATCAGATGCGGGCGCGGTTTGCTCTCGTCTACCTCCAGGGTATCGTCGTCGACCCCTTCGGGAATCGGCTGGCCGCCTGCGGCGCGGGCCTCGGCGGTCTTCATCGGGCCGATATCGGGTATCCAGCCCAGCGCCACCAGGGGCACGATGGCCGCCGCCACCCAGGCGTAGAACATGTAGGGAATGGCCTCGATATACAGGCCCATGCCATTGCCGGTGACGTTGTTCTCCTCCAGCAGGCCGCCGAAGAACACCGCCCAGGTGGAGAAGGGCACCAGGATGCACACCGGCGCCGCCGTGGAGTCGACGATGTAGGCCAGTTTCTCCCGGGAGATGCCGAAGCGATCGGTGATCTTCTTCATCGAGGAGCTGATGGTCAGCGCATTCAGGTAGTCGTCGACGAAGATGATCAGGCCCAGCACCCAGGTGGCCAGCAGGCTGTGGTGTTTGCCGTGGATACGTCGGGTCATGGTGTCGCCGAAGCTGAGCACCCCGCCGGTCTTGACCAGCAGGGCGATCAGGCTGCCGAACAGGCCGCAGACCAGGATGATCCAGGTGACGGTATCGTTACCCAGCACGCCGAGCAGGATATTCGAGCCCTGGGTGACGACCGAGGTCGGATCGACCATCAGCAGGCCGACGACGGTCCCGGCCAACAGCGACTCGATGGTGCGTCGGGTCAATAGAGCCATGCCCAGCACCACCAGGGTGGGGATCAGGCTCCAGGCGCCATAGGTTTCCATGAGCTTTCTCTTGTGGTTGTTGATCTGGAAAGGAGGAGGCCTCGGCGGACGTGTCGGAACGCCGCCGAGGCGAGGGTTGGGTTACAGGTAATCATCCTCTTTCAAGGAGGCCGTGGTGGCGGCCAGGGCCTCGTCGAGAATGGCGACCACCCGGTCGACGGTCTCGCGGTTCCAGATCAGCGGCGGCGAGACGATGTTCAGGTGTCCCACCGGACGGATGATCAGGCCACGCTTCTGGGCCTCGGCGGCGACCCGGTCACCGACCCGCGCCTCCACCGGCAGCAGCGTCTTGGTGTCCTTGTCGGCGACGTTCTCCAGACACATCATGAAGTGGCTGCCGCGTACGTCGCCGACCGTGGTGTGGTGGGACAGCGTCTTCAACTGTTGCTCGAGATACGGCCCCACCTCGCGGACGTTCTCGCAGATCGCCTCGCGCTCCATGATCTCGATGTTCTTCAGCGCCGCGGCGCAGCTCACCGGATGCCCGGAGTAGGTGAAGCCGGTGCTCAGCACGCCGCCCGGCCCCTGGGGCGTGGACAGCACCTCGTAGACTTCGTCGGAGATCAGGGTGGCGCCCAGCGGGGCATAGCCCGAGGAAAGTCCCTTGGCGCAGTTGATGATGTCCGGCTGGATGCCGAATACCGCCTCGGAGGAGAAGAAGTGGCCGAGCCGGCCGAAGGCGGTGACCACCTCGTCGGCGATCAACAGGATATCGTTGGCGCGACACACCGCCTGAATGCGCGCATGGTAGCCCTCGGGGGCGACCAGCACGCCACCGGCACCCATGATCGGCTCGGCGATGAAGGCGGCGATGTTGTCGGCGCCGATCTCGGCCACCTTGGCCTCGAATTCCTCGACCAGGTGATCGCAGTACTCGGCCTCGCTCATGCCCTCGGGGCGGCGATAGCAGTTGGCCTCGCTGAGGTGGGTCACCAGGTGGTCGAGGGTATCGAATTCCCAGTTGTTGCTGGCGATGCCGGTCAGGGTCGAGGCCAGGTAGGTGGTGCCGTGGTAGGCGTTGTTGCGCGACAGGATGCGCTTCTTCTCGGGCTTGCCGAGGCGGTTGAAGTAGTAGTGCACCAGGCGAATGGTCGCGTCGTTGGCCGTCGAGCCGCCGCAGCTGTAGAACACATGGTTGAGGTGCGAAGGCGCCAGCTCGGCGAGCTTGGCGGCGAGCTCCGCGGCCGGGGCGTTGGACAGGTTGTTGAAGGTCGAGAAGTAGGCCATGCGGGTGGCCTGGTCGGCCATGGCCTCGCCGATCTCACGACGACCGTGGCCGACGTTGACGCACCACAGCCCGGCGATGCCGTCGATGAAACGGTTGCCCTTGGCATCCTGGACATAGATGCCATCGCTATCGGTGATCAGGTCGCAGCCCTCGTCCTTGAAGACGCTGAAGTCGGTGAAGGGATGGATGAAGTGATCCTTGTCCTTCTGCCATAGCGATTGGGCATCGAGGACGGGGCGTTCGGTCGTCGGACGGGTGCTTGTTGTGGTCATGGCAATACCTCCTATCGAGTGGCAACCAGACTAGCCAGCTCGGGGTCGTGGGCGACATATCCTGATTGGGGTATATCGGGGGATCGTGTCGCCCTCGTAAGGTCTCCGTCATGACGAATAACGACCGGAGAGGCGCACCATGACGATTTCCATCGACGGCCAGCGGCTGTGGGATACGCTGATGGCCATGGCCGAGATCGGCCCCACCGCCAACGGCGGCAGCTGCCGCCTGGCGTTGACCCCCGACGACGCCGCCGGCCGGCGGCTGCTGCTCGACTGGTGCGAGGCGATCGGCTGCACCTGGCGGGTCGACCGGGTCGGCAATCTGTTCATTCGCCGAGCCGGCAAGCGCGATGACCTCGACCCGGTCGCCACCGGCAGCCACCTGGACACCCAGCCCAAGGGCGGCCGCTTCGACGGCATCCTCGGCGTGTTGGCCGGGCTCGAGGTGTTTCGCACCCTCGACGATCAAGGCATCGTCACCGAACGCCCCCTGGAGCTGGTGGTGTGGACCAACGAGGAAGGCAGCCGCTTCGCCCCGGCGATGGTCGCCTCCGGCACCTATGCCGGCGAGTTCGCCGTCGACGACACCTTGAAACGTCGCGACGCCGACGGCGTGACCCTGGGTGAGGCCCTGGAGGCCTGCGGCTACGCCGGTGACCTGCCGGTGGGCGAGCCGCGGCTGGACGGCTTCTTCGAGCTGCACATCGAACAGGGGCCGGTGCTCGAGGATGCCCGGGAAACCATCGGCGTGGTCACCGGTGTGCAGGGCATGCGCTGGTTCGATGTCAGCTTTTCCGGTCAGTCGGCCCATGCCGGCCCGACCCCCATGCGGTTGCGCCACGACGCCTTGGCCGCGGCGGCGCGCCTGATCGACCGCCTGCAGGCCCACGCCCTGCTTGATGCCAGCGGCGACACCAAGGTCACCTGCGGCTGCCTGGACATCGAGTCGGCCTCGCGCAACGTGATTCCCGGCGAGGTGCGCCTGACCGTCGACCTGCGCCACGTGGTGGAACGCGAGCTGGATGGCCTCCAGGCGCTGTTCGAGCGTGAGCTTGCCGCCTGTGGCGAGACCTTCGGCGTGGCCACCGCGGCCGAGCGGATCTGGGCCTCGCCGGTGGTCGAGTTCGATGCCGGGTGCATCGCCGCGGTGGAGGCCGCCACCCAGGCCCAGGCGGTGCCCTATCGGCGCATGATGAGCGGCGCCGGGCACGATTCCGTGTATGTGTCGCGCGTCGCCCCCACCTCGATGATCTTCATCCCCTGCCGCGACGGCATCAGCCACAACGAGGCCGAGTACGCCACGCCGGAGCACTGCCGCCTGGGTACCCAGGTGCTGTGTGACGCCATGCTCGACCGCGCCGACCGGCCGGCCTGAACACGGGAGCCCCCTATGACCGATATCAACCAAGCCCCCCAGACTCGCGACGACTGGCAGGACGAGGCCGACTCCCTGAAGGCGAGCCTCGAGACCCGCGCCTATATCGACGACGCCTTCGTCGATG
>NZ_SDMO01000157.1 GCF_004798905.1 Halomonas borealis
GGCTCCCCGAACAGGACTCGAACCTGTGACCCAATGATTAACAGTCATTTGCTCTACCAACTGAGCTATCGGGGAATAACCTTTTCGTACAACTTGCGACTACGGTGCTCGTTGCTCTGGGACGAAGCTGGCTCCCCGAACAGGACTCGAACCTGTGACCCAATGATTAACAGTCATTTGCTCTACCAACTGAGCTATCGGGGAA
>NZ_SDMO01000158.1 GCF_004798905.1 Halomonas borealis
ACAGTGTCGAAGCGGTAATCACCGATGACGCCGGCAACAGCTCGGTGGCTTCCAACAACATCGACTTCAGCGTGGATACCACCAGCCCGGGCGGTGATGACGGTAACGACGCTCCGACGCTGGCGATTGCCGAGGCCGCTGACGGCACCATCGACGCCAGTGAGCTGGCCGATGGCGTTGAGGCCAGCGTTGGCTTGACC
>NZ_SDMO01000016.1 GCF_004798905.1 Halomonas borealis
GAAGTTGAGGCGCACCACGTCGACGCCGGCGGCGATCATCCGCTCCAGCACGCCCTCCCGGTCGCTGGCGGGGCCCAAGGTGGCGACGATCTTGGTACGGCGGAGGGGGGTGGGGCGATCAGGCATGCCGATTCTCCTGTGGGCGCGGTCGGTGCGGCGGATTAATGGAAGGATCAAGATAACGCAGTGGTGGTGATATTACGAAAAATCACGGCCGACCGGGCGTGAATATCGCGGCTCTAGGCGATGTTTCCCTGTCATTTCCTTTCGTATAAGACGGGCACGGGGTGCTCAGGGGGTTCCCAAACCCGTGTTGTTGTAAAATTACGAAAAAAATCTTGTCTCGAAGGCTGTCCTGATCCACATTGAAGGGCAGATGAGCCTAGGGGCGCCGTGGTGATGGCGCGTCGGCATCGCGCCGCCGCTTTCCGCGTCGCCCGGCTCCCACCCGACAAGTCGGCAACTGGTTTCGAGAGGATCACGCCATGACACTCAAGATCGCCATCAACGGTTTCGGACGCATCGGCCGCAACGTGTTCCGGGCCCTCTACGAGGGTGGGTATCGCGATCGGGTGCGGGTCGTGGCTATCAATGACCTGGGCGACCCCGGCCTCAACGCCCACCTGCTGCGCCACGATACCGTGCACGGTCACTTCCCGTTCGAGGTCTCCCACGACGAGAACAGCCTGACGGTCGATGGCGACCGCATCGAGATCCTCTCCGAGCGTGACCCGGGTGATCTACCCTGGGAGCGTCTGGGTGTGGATCTGGTGATGGAGAGCACCGGCTTGTTCACCAAGCGCGCGGATGCGAGCAAGCACCTCGAGGCCGGTGCCGGCCGTGTGCTGGTCTCGGCGCCGAGCCCGGATGCCGACGCCACCGTGGTCTTTGGCGTCAACGAGGACGTGCTGACCGCCGATCATCGGGTGGTATCGAACGCCTCCTGCACCACCAACTGCCTGGCCCCGGTGGCCAAGGTGCTCAACGAGACGGTGGGCATCGAGAACGGCCTGATGACCACGGTGCATGCCTACACCAACGATCAGAACCTGTCCGATGTCTACCACAAGGATCCCTACCGGGCGCGCAGCGCGACCCATTCGATGATTCCGGCCAAGACCGGTGCCGCGGCGGCGGTGGGGCTGGTGCTGCCGGAGCTCGATGGCAAGCTCGATGGCCTGGCGGTGCGTGTGCCGGTGATCAACGTCTCGCTGGTGGATCTGACCTTCACCGCTAGCCGCGACACCAGCGAGGAAGAGATCAATGCCATCGTCGCCGAGGCGGCGCAGGCGTCACCGGTACTGGCGGTCAACGAGCAGCCGCTGGTGTCCATCGACTTCAACCACGACGCCAACTCCTCCACCTTCGACGGCAACCACACCCGGGTGAATGGTCGCCTGGTCAAGGTCATGGCCTGGTACGACAACGAGTGGGGCTTCTCCAACCGCATGCTCGATACCGCCCTGGCCATGCACGCGACGAGTCAGGGCGCCGCCTGACCGACGCCTGCCATCGAACGGCCCGACGCCGGAGCGATGATCGCTCCGGCGTCGTCGTGTGTGGCGGTTGCTCCGCCTTGATCGGGCCGGCTTGGCGCCGCGGCGCTCCCTTCGCCTGGTTCGTCTCCCGCTCTGCGGGGCGTCCGTGCCTATGGCTCCTTCCCGTTGTCAGAGCTGGCGTCGCCAGCGCTTCTCGATGGTATCCAGCTCCGCCGGGCCATAGAGGGCGTTCGCGTGACCGCCGTAATGGGCCCAGAGCTGGTCGCCGAGGTCGAAATGCCACCACTCGCTGGGCAGGTTGGTGAAGCCTTGGGCGTGCATGGCGTGATAGAGCAGGCGCCGGTTGTGTCGGGCCTGGCGGTGGGCATCGTCCTGGCCCGGGTCGCTCTCCAGCGCATCGGCATGGGATGCGGGGGTGGCCTCGTCGAACAGAGTGCCCATGTCCAGCGGCAGGCCGTCGGCGTCGCACAGGGTGACGTCCACGGCGCCGCCGGTCAGGTGGGGGCTCGGCGCCGTCGGATCGGTGCTGGGCTGGGCGACGAACTCGCGGGTGCGGGCCACGAGTGCCGGCTCATCGAGCTCGGGATGGCGGGCCTGGATCGTCCCCTGCAGTGTCTCGAACAGATGCTGCTGGACGCGCCAGGGGCGCCAGCCATCCATTACCAACAGGCTCAGGCCGTCGGGCAGGGCGCGGGCCACCGCCAGCAGACGACGGTAGACGCCCTCGCGCACATAGCATTCATCGATGGCGCCGGGAATGCCCAGCCGCGCATAGGCCGGGAAGACCTTGATCGGAGGCGGCGCCAGGCTCATCGGCACCAGCGGTTCATCGCGGCCGGCGATCGGCAGGCGAGCGACCGCCGGCCAGTCGGGTTCGGCGCGGTGGGGAATCGGCGTGTCGGCGTGAGAGGCGCCGGGGTCGGGTCGAGTCATCGAGTCATCCAAGAAGCGTCGGGAGCCACAGGGTCAGGGGCGGAAACAGGATAAGGGCCGCCAGCACCAGCAAGGCGATGACCACGAAGGGCCATATGGTGCGAAACAGGGCGGTGATCTCCAGCCGGCTGACGGCCGCCGCCACGAACACGCAGGCGCCCATGGGAGGGGTGATCAGGGCGATGGTGATGTTGAGGGTGATGATGATACCCAGATGCACGGGGTCGATGCCCGCCATCATCGCCACCGGCGCGAAGATGGGAGTGAGCAGCATCAGGGCCGAAACCTCTTCCATGAACATGCCGGTGATGAAGGTGATGGCGCTGAGCAGCAGCAGGATCACCACAGGGTGTTCGATATAAGGCGTCAGCAGTTCGACGAACTGGTTAGGGACCTGGGCGTAGGAGAGCAGCCAGCTGACCGTGGCCGAGGCGGCCATGATGATGAATATGGCGGCGGTCAGGCGCGTGGTGTCGACGATGGCGCGCCAGAAACCACGTGGGCCGAGGCTGCCCATGGCCAGGCCGTAGAACGCCACGTAGAGGGTGGTGAGTGCGCCGGATTCGGTGGGTGTGACCAAGCCCATGACGATGCCGGCGACGATGATGAAGGGCGCGATCAGGGCCGGCAGTGCCCCTAGGGCAGCGCGGCCCAGCTCGGTGCCGCTGGGCCAGCCGCCGCGCCGCTCGAGTCCGCGACGCCGGGCGTACCAGGCATTCATGGCCATGAAGGCGGCTCCCAGCAGCAGGCCAGGGATAACCCCCGCCAGGAAGAGGTCGCCGACCGAGGTGTTGGTCAGCGAGGCGTAGAGGATCATGAAGATGCTGGGAGGGATGATCGGGCCAATCAGCGAGCTCCCTGCGGTGAGGCCGGCGGCGAAGGCGGTGGAATAGCCTTCCTTGCGCATGGGAGGCACCAGCAGCGAGCCCAACGCCGAGGTGTCGGCCACCGCCGAGCCGTTGACGCCGGCGAAGAACACGCTCGAGACCACGTTGACATGCCCCATGCCACCACGCAGGTAGCCGACCAGCAGGCGGGCCAGCGTCAGCAGTCGATCGGTGAGGCGGCTGGCGTTCATCAGGTTGCCGGCGAGGATGAACAGTGGGATGGCCATCAGCGAGAAGGCATTGATGCCACCGAAGAACTGCTGGGGCATCATGCGCGGGATCATCGACGGGTCGACGAACAGGAAGCCGACCACGGCGGTGGCCAGCAGGGCGATGAACAGGGGCAGGCCGAGCAGCACATGTGCCAGGAAGACCGCGAACATGGTCAGCGTCATCATGATGACGGATCCTCCGCGGTCGGCAACGGCGTCGGGCCATGCCACAGTGCCTGCCAGGCGAGCAGGACGAAGCCGATCGGTAGCGCCATCACCGGGATGGTGCGACTGATGCCGAGTCCCTGGCTGGTGAACATCGACACCGATTGCGCGTAGCGATAGCTGAAGATGGCGCCGGCCACGGCGAGCACGATGGTCAGCAGCCATTGGTAGACGTTGAGCAGGCGGCACAGCGGGCGTGGCAGCAATCGCTCGATGAGTGCCACGCGCATGTGGCCGCCCTCGGTCCAGACGGCGCCGGCCGCCAGCATGACGCTGCCGATGATCAGGTAACGGGCGAGTTCATCGCTCCATATAGGGGCACCGCCGACCAGGTAGCGCATGACGACGCCATACAGCATCGCCAGAAGATCGATGAACAGCAGGGTGCTGGCCAGCGTCAGGGCGAGCCGCCGGGTCAGGGCCGGCAGCCGGGAAAGATGGGGGAGCATAGATGGGTCCGTGCGGTGGGCCCGGGCGATGTGCGCCCGGGCCAGGATGAGGCGTTATTCGCTTTGCGGGGACAAGCCGGCATCTTCGAGCGCCATGTCGATGTAGCGCGGTGCGATGTCCTGCTGCTGGAGCCAGTCGAGGTAGGCCGGCTGGCCCTGTTCGCGGAAGGCGGCCAGCTGCTCCTCGTCGGGGCGAATGACCTCCATGCCCTGCTCCTCGAGGAAGGCGATACGCTCGTCGACCTGGCTTTCGTTATGCTCCCGGGCCATCTGGTTGGCTTCGGCCACGGCTGCCTGGAAGGCGTCGCGCATCGCCTCGTCCCAGCCGTCGATCATGGCGGCGTTGCCGACCAGGAACTGGTCCGAGTACTGGATGTTGGCCAGCGTCAGGTAGTCCTGCACTTCATGGAGGCTGCCGAGGATGATGTACATCGGCGGGTTCATCTGGCCGTCGGCCACGCCGGTCTTCAGGGCCATGTAGACCTCGGTCCAGGGGATCGGCGTGCCGGATGCCCCGAAGGCCTCGTAGAGCGCTACCTGGCTCGGGTCCATGGCGCGAAAGCGCAGGCCCTCGAAGTCGTCCGGTGAGGCGATGGGGTGCTCATCGTTGGTAAAGGCCAGGAATCCGCCTTCCTCGACCACCGCCAGCAGTTCCAGGCCGGCGCGTTCGCGCAGGTCGCCCTCTACCGCTTGCCAATATTCGCCCTCATCGAAGAATCGGCGGGCCGCGTCGAAGTCGTCGAACAGGAAGGGGATGGCGCTGGCGTAGATCTCGGGCACCACCGGTGACATGCCGGCGAAGGAGGCGATGTTGAGTCCGGGGGAGCTCATGACCTGCTCCATGCGCTCCTGTTCCTCGCCGAGCATGCTGTTCGGGTAGAGCTTGAGTTCGATGTCGCCGTCGGTCTTTTCCTCGACCAGTGTCTTGAGGTCGGTAGCAAAGGCATGGACGGCATTCTTCTCGGGATCCGGGGCGCCATTGTAGCCAAGGTTGACGGTGGTGGCGGCCTGCACGCTGCCGCTCAGGGCGGCGGCCCCGAGCAGGCCGGCGGTGATGAGCGAAGCGGGACGGAAAAGAGTGGGACGAGAGGCGGCCATGGGGCTTCTCCTGCGGGGTTGTTATTGGGTTATCTGATGCCGGTGAGCGACCGGTACGCAATGAGATTAGGCGTTGTCACGTTGACTATTCAAACCCCAGGGCGTTGTCTTTACGGCAACGCTTGGCTCGATAGCCTCGGGGCGTCGTCCCGAAAGAAGCGCATACCGCGTCTCAAGTGCTCCAGGCAGGCGCGGCCGGCGACGGTCAGCTCTCGGTCGGTGCGACTGACGATCTGTGCCCGGGCGCCGCTCAAGACCCGGTGCGCGAGCGGCAGCACGGCGATGTGGCCCTGTCGGACCTCTTCGGCCACGCTCAGCTCAGGCATGAAGGTCACGCCGATGCCCGAGCGCACGAAGTTCTTCAGCACCGCCACGGAATTGGTGTTCAGGCGTGCATGCAGATGCAGGCGCTCCTGGTGGGCCACGGCATTGACCATCTGGCGCATGCCGAAGGGATTGTCCATCAGGGCCAGTGGCCAATCGGCGAACTCGTGCAGAGAGACCGGTGTGGTTCGTTCGGACAGCGGGTGGCCGGCCGGCACGATCAGGTCCAGCGGCTGGCGAGTCTCCACATGGCAATACAGCTGGGGATCGATGGGCGGTGCGTAGAGCAGGGCGAGATCGGCTTCGCGGGCCTTGATCAGGGCCATGGCCTCGTTGACGCCGGCCATCTCGACGGCGATATCGATGCCGGGGTAGGCGGTCATGAAGGTCTGCAGCGGGGCATCGATCAGGTCGGCGATGAAGCCCTCGCCCACCGCGATGCGAACCTGGCCGCTGGCCAGCTGCTGCAGGGCGCGGAGGCGAGAGACCATGGCATCTTCGGCGCAGCGCTGGGCGTGATGATGATCGACCAGCAGGCGCCCCGCCTCGGTGGGCTTGACGCCGCCGGGGTGGCGTTCCAGCAGCGCGACGTCGAGCCTCTCTTCGAGCAGCTTGATCTGCCGGCTGATGGCCGAGACATCCACGTGAAGATGGGTCGCCGCGCCGCGCAAGGAGCCGCGGCGGAGCACTTCGCTGAGATAGGCCAGGGCGCGCTGGTTGAGCATCAAGCCTCCAGGGCAGGGGTGGATGGCTCCGCCATCGGCTAGGCTCATGGCGTTCACCATGAAACAGGGAGGCGGGAATGGCGTCATTATATCGTGTGTTACCGCAGGCGGCGTGGGACGCGGCTTGCCGGTCCGGCGTGGTGCCGCGCTGTGGCAATGACCATCGCGCCGACGGCGTGAATCTGAACCTCGCCGAGGCCGTGCCTTATACGGTCCATCGCTATTTCGTGCGCGAGGAGCGGCCCGTGGTGCTGGAAGTGGATTCCGCGGGCTTGGCCGAGCATATCGAGTGGCGGGCGCCGCTGCCCGAGGAGCCCTGGGCGCGGCCGCTGGCCAGGATACCGGAGCTGCCAGTCTCGGCGGTGATCTCGGTGCGTGCGGTGAGCGAGGCGGAGCTCGCGGGGGCGTCATTAGGCGGCGGAGTGTCATAAACGAGAAAAGCCACCCGTCGGGGTGGCTTTTCTCGGATATTGGTGGAGGCGGCGGGAATCGAACCCGCGTCCGCCGACACTCGCCCATCGGCTCTACATGCTTAGTTCCGTCATTTGTTTTAGCATCGCTGGCTCCGACGGGCAGGATCCAGAAACGCGATTCCTCTAAGATTTAACGGTTGACGCGAAGACAAAGCCAACCGCGGTCCCATCAATCGGAGCTCATGCCCTTCGGTGATGAATGGGCACATCACCTCCAGGTCGGACTAGAAGCTAGCAGTCTTTAGGCTGCCAGCGCGCCCTGAGCGTAGTTGTCGTCGTTTGCGACTATTTAATCGTGATGTTGGATTTACGAGATACATCACGCTCTCGGCATGCACCTCAGGGGTTGTCATCAGCGTCGAAGCCATGTCGCCCCCAAAACGTCACCATCCTATCAGGCTGGTAAGGCTTATGACACCTCAGCTACGGTTTTGTTCGCGCATGACGCGCCCCTTCTGGCGCTGCCAGTCGCGGTCCTTCTCGGTGGCGCGCTTGTCATGCTGCTTCTTGCCGGAGACCAGCGCTAACTCGCACTTCACCTTACTGCCCTTCCAGTACAGCTTGAGCGGTACGCAGGTGTGTCCCTTGTCCTGGGTGCGCGAGAAGATCTTGGCGATTTCCTTCCTATGCAGCAGCAGCTTGCGCGTGCGCGTCGGGTCGGCCACCTCGTGGGTGCTGGCCGTGTTGAGCGGCGTCACGTGGCTGCCCAGCAGCCAGGCTTCGCCGTTCTTGATCAGGATGTAGGTGTCGGTGAGCTGCGCCTTGCCGGCGCGCAGGCTCTTCACCTCCCAGCCGGCCAGTGACAGGCCTGCCTCGAAGGTCTCGTTGATGTGGTACTCGAACCGCGCCTTCTTGTTCAGCGCGATGGCGTTGCTGCCGGGACCCTTGCCTTTACCTTTCTTGCTGGCCATGGAACCTCGTGTCTGTAGCTTGCCGGTGGTGGCCTGCCCCTCCGATATGGGGGGAAGCATGATACCATTCAAGGCCGAAATAACCGCTCATGATACGCCCTGGGCCCCTTGAAGTCAGCGGAGAGGTCAATGCCAACGGTCAATCGGTCCGCCCTGGTGCGGCACACCCCCCAGGAGATGTTCGATCTGGTCAACGATTTCGAACGCTACCCGGAGTTCTTGCCGGGGTGTCGGCGCGCCCGGTTGGTCGAGCGAGACGAGGCGCACCTGGTCGGCGAGATGACCCTGGGGCGTGCCGGCATCGAACAGAGCTTCACCACGCGCAATGACCTGCATGAGCCCGAGCGCATCGAACTGTCGTTAGTCGACGGGCCCTTCAAGCGGCTGCGCGGGCGCTGGCAGTTCCTGCCCATGGGGGACGGCGCCTGCAAGGTCAGCCTGGAAATGGAGTTCGAGTTCGCCAACCGCCTGCTCGGCATGGCCTTCGGCAAGCTCTTCCAGCAGGTCACCGGTCAGCTGGTCGACTCCTTCACCCGCCGTGCCGATGCGCTCTACGGCCAGGGGCGGTCCTGAGGTGTTGCGCGTCGAGGTGGTCTTCGCCCTGCCGCAGCGCCAGCGTATCGTCGCGCTGACCGTGCCCGAGGGCACCACGCCCCGCCAGGCGGTGGCGCAGGCGGGGCTGGAGGCGCTGTTCCCCGAGGTGCCGGCGACGACCTTCGATGAGGCCGCCCTGGGCATCTTCGGCAAGGCGCTACGCGATCCCGAGGCCTACGCACTGCGGGAGGGCGACCGCGTGGAGGTCTATCGACCCCTCGAGATCGACCCCAAGGCGGCACGGGCGGCCAGGGCCGCCCGTGCGTCGCAGCGTTCCTGAGACGAGGCGCGGTTATTCGTCGAGTGGCATCACATTGAGCAGGTTGCCGCGCGCGTCATCGGACTCGCCGGCAGGGCCGATGCCCTGCTTGGAGATCAACGCCGGCGGGTGAGAGAAGTCGCCTTGAGGCTCGATGGAGGCCAGGCGATTGCCCTCGAAGGTCAGCGTCAGGCGGCGTTGCTCGATGTCGCCATAGGCCTCGTCCAGGTGGTAGACGTAGTCCCACTGGTCGGCCTCGAAGGGCGCCTCGAGCAGCGGGCTGCCCATGAGGTCGATCACCTGCTGGCGAGTCATGCCGGCGTGCAGCTGCTCGGTCATCGTCGGGGTCACCAGGTTGCCCTGGGCCAGATCGCGCTTGTAGACGCCGAAGTAGCTGCAGCCGCTGATCAGCGTCAGGGCGAGGGAAAGAGTGACAATTTTGCTCAGCTTTTGCATTTGCGACCGTTCTTCACTATCGTGGTTTCGGTCGATCATAACCGACCCTACCCGATACTGCGAAGAGCAACCATGGCCGACCAGAACCATGAACTGCGCAAGGCCGGTCTCAAAGTGACCCTGCCGCGCGTCAAGATCCTGCATATCCTCGAGAATGCCACCAATCAACACCACCTGAGTGCAGAGGATGTCTACAAGACCCTGCTGGATTCGGGGGAAGACGTGGGACTCGCCACCGTCTATCGGGTGCTGACTCAGTTCGAGTCAGCCGGCCTGGTGACGCGCCATAACTTCGATGGCGGCCATGCGGTCTTCGAGCTCACCCAGGAAGAGCATCACGATCACATGGTGTGCCTGGACAGCGGCCAGATCGTCGAGTTCTTCGATGAGACCATCGAGCGCCGCCAGCAGGAGATCGCCGAGGAGCATGGCTTTGAACTCGTCGACCATGCGCTGGTGCTCTACGTGCGCCCCAAGGGCTCCAAGGCGACGCGTCAGGAAATGAACTTCAAGAAGTAGGCGCCCCGCTTCCGGCGCATCGTCGCCGAACAGCGAACGGCCCCGATCCACTGGATCGGGGCCGTTGTCGTTTGTGGGGCAGGGAGGGGGTCAGTGACGCGCGTGCTGGCTGGCGTCGAGCATCTCCCGGGCGTGAGCCAGGGTCTGGTCGGTCAGCGTCATGCCGCCGAGCATGCGGGCCAGCTCGCCGACGCGGCCGGCCTCGTCGAGCAGTGCCATGTGCGTCTGGGTGGTGTCGTCTTCGGCCTGCTTGGCGATGTGCAGGTGCTGATGAGCCTGGGCCGCCACCTGAGGCAGGTGGGTCACGGTCATGACCTGTCCGTTCCCGCCCAGGCGGCGCAGCAGCTGGCCGACGATCTCGGCGGTGGCGCCGGAGACGCCGACGTCTACCTCATCGAACACCAGGCTGGGGATGGTCGAATGCTGGGCCGCCACCACCTGGATGGCGAGGCTGACGCGGGACAGCTCGCCGCCGGAGGCGACCTTGGCGAGTGGGCGTGCCGGCTGGCCGGGGTTGGCGCTGATCAAGAAGCGCACCCGGTCGAATCCGTCCGGGGCCGGGGTCTCGCGTTCGCTGATCTCGACCTCGAAGCGCGCCTTGCCCATGGCCAGGAAGGCCAGCTGGTCCTGCACGGCGTTGCCGAAACGCGCGGCGGCCGCGCGTCGGGTGGCGTTCACGGCCTCGGCCTGCTCGCGCCAGCGCGCCTCCATGGCCTCGACCTCGGTGGCGAGCGCCTCGAGGTCGTCGCCGCCGCCCTCCAGTTCGGCGAGCTCGGCGGCGAGACGCTGGTGAAGGTCGGTCAATTCCTCGGGGGAGACATGGTGCTTGCGGGCGATGCGATGCACCTCGCCGAGCCGCTCCTCGACCCAAGCCAGCCGCTCGGGGTCGAGCTCCACGCCGCTGGCGAAGTGGTTGAGTTCGCGTCCGGCCTCCTCGACCTGGATGCAGGCATCATTGAGCATCGTCAGCGCCTCATGCAGCGACCCCCGCTCGCTGCCGGGCAACGCGGAGAGGTGGTTGACCGCCTGGTGCAGCAGCGGCAGGGCGCCGCCCTCTTCGCCATCGCAGCAGCTGGCGGCGAACTGGGCCTCACGCAGCCGCTCCTCGGCATGCGCCAGTTCCTCCTGCTCGGCTTCCAGGCTGGACAACTCGTCATCGGCCAGTGCCAGCGTCTCGAGCTCCTCTACCTGGTAGCGTAACAACTGGCGGCGGGCGCGAAGTTCGTCGCCGTCCTCGGCCAGGCGCTTGAGGCGCCGGCGCGTCTCGCGCCAGGTCGCGAAGGTCGCGCCGAGCTCGTTCACCGCCGTGGCATGGCCGGCGAAATCGTCGAGCAGGCGCAGGTGGGTGTCCTCGCCGAGCAGTGCCTGATGGGCATGCTGGCCGTGGATCTCGATGAGGTGGCCGCCGAGCGCCTTGAGGTCGGCGACGGTGGCGGGCTGGCCGTTGATCCAGGCCTTGGAGCGTCCGCCGCGGGTCACCACGCGGCGTAGCAGGCAGTCGTCTTCGGCGAGTTCGCGGCCGGCGAGCCAGGCCCGGGCGTCGGGCAGGGCTTGGATGTCGAAGCGCGCGCTGAGATCGGCGCGTTCGCAGCCGTGGCGAACGCTGCCGGCGTCGGCGCGCTCGCCCAGGCACAGCCCCAGGGCGCCGAGCAGGATGGACTTGCCGGCCCCCGTCTCGCCGGTGATGGCGGTCATGCCGCCGCCGAGCTCGAGCTCCAGGTGGTCAACGATGGCGAAGTCACGAATGGCGAGCTCTGTCAGCATGGTGCCTCCCGGTGGCCGGTATCGAAATGACGGCGGAACGACTGGTTATTTATCCACTATTTTGTGTGTTTATACAGTAGTTCAGCGGGTCTCACAACGCACGCCCCATTTCCCGCGATGCTCTTCCCTTGAGATCGACACGGCCAGCCCCATATAGCTGTCAACGACATTGTTTCATCATCGATCAGTCTCGCTGGCGGCTCTGCCGCCGGCCGGCATTCAGGAGAGACGCATGGCCAAAGATCCACAGACCCCGTTGGACGACGAGCTGGCCCGCCAACAGGGCGACGCCGACACCCATGTCGAGCCGGAGCCCGTCGAGGGCGAGCTGGAAGGCGCCGCCGAGACGACCGAGGAGGGCGCCGAGGCCAAGGCCGATAACCCGGAAGCCGAGATGTTGGCCGCCAAGGTCGAAGAGCTCGAGCAGGCCCTGGAAGAGACCAAGGACCAGTCGATGCGCACCGCCGCCGAGGCTCAGAACGTGCGCCGTCGTGCCGAGCAGGAAACCGAGAAGGCGCGCAAGTTCGCGCTGGAGAAGTTCGTCAAGGAGCTGCTGCCGGTCATCGATAGCCTGGAGAAGGCGCTCGAGGCGATGGGCGATGACGCCACCGAGGCGCACCGCGAAGGCGTTTCGATGACGCTCAAGATGCAGCAGGATGTGCTGGGCAAGTTCGGCGTCGAGGCGGTGGATCCCCAGGGCGAGCCCTTCGATCCGCAATACCACGAGGCCGTGGCCATGGTGCCGAACCCCGAGATGGAGCCCAACAGCGTGATGGAAGTGATGCAGAAGGGCTACCTGCTCAATGGCCGCCTGGTGCGCCCGGCGATGGTGGTGGTGAGCCAGGCCGCCGACTGAGGCGCGGCGATTTCGGCCCCGCCCCCTTGAAATAGGGGCGAGGGCCCCCAGATAAACGTCATCCCGCGGTGAACGCCGCGAACAAACGAATCACGTCACACCTTATATTTACGAGGATTTCCTATGGGACGCATCATCGGTATTGACCTGGGGACCACCAACTCTTGCCTGGCCGTGCTCGACGGCGACAGCCCCAAGGTAATCGAAAACGCCGAAGGCGCACGCACGACGCCGTCCATCATCGCCTACACCGACGACGGTGAGACGCTGGTGGGCCAGGCGGCCAAGCGCCAGGCGGTCACCAACCCCGAGAACACCCTGTATGCCATCAAGCGCCTGATCGGCCGTCGCTTCAAGGACGATGTCGTCCAGAAGGACATCAAGATGGTGCCCTACACCATCACCGAGGCCGACAACGGCGATGCCTGGGTCGAGGTCAAGGGCAACAAGCTGGCGCCGCCCCAGGTCAGTGCCGAAGTGCTGAAGAAGATGAAGAAGACCGCCGAAGACTATCTCGGCGAGGAAGTGAGCGAAGCGGTCATCACCGTGCCGGCCTACTTCAACGACAGCCAGCGTCAGGCGACCAAGGACGCCGGTCGCATCGCCGGTCTCGAGGTCAAGCGCATCATCAACGAGCCCACCGCGGCGGCGCTGGCCTATGGCATGGACAAGTCGCGTGGCGACAAGACCCTCGCGGTCTATGACCTGGGTGGCGGCACCTTCGATATCTCCATCATCGAGGTGGCCGACGTCGACGGCGAGACTCAGTTCGAGGTGCTGGCCACCAATGGCGACACCTTCCTGGGTGGCGAAGACTTCGATCTGTCGCTGATCAACTACCTGGTCGAGCAGTTCAAGGCCGACAGCGGCATCGACCTGTCCGGCGACAACCTGGCCATGCAGCGCCTCAAGGAAGCCGCCGAGAAGGCCAAGATCGAGCTGTCCAGCGCCCAGCAGACCGACGTCAACCTGCCCTACGTCACCGCCGACAACACCGGTCCCAAGCACCTCAACGTCAAGGTGACCCGGGCCAAGCTGGAGTCGCTGGTCGAAGAGCTGGTGACCCGCTCGCTGAAGCCCTGCAAGACCGCGCTGTCCGACGCCGGGCTGTCCGCCTCCGAGATCGACGACGTCATCCTGGTCGGTGGCCAGACTCGCATGCCGATGGTCCAGGCGAAGGTCGCCGAGTTCTTCGGCAAGGACGCCCGCAAGGACGTCAACCCGGACGAAGCCGTGGCCGTGGGTGCCGCGATCCAGGGCGGCGTGCTGGGCGGCGACGTCAAGGATGTGCTGCTGCTCGACGTCACCCCGCTGACGCTCGGCATCGAGACCCTCGGCGGCGTGATGACCCCGCTGATCGAGAAGAACACCACCATCCCGACCAAGAAGACCCAGACCTTCTCGACCGCGGATGACAACCAGACCGCCGTGACCATTCACGTGCAGCAGGGCGAGCGCAAGCAGTCCAGCGGCAACAAGTCGCTCGGTCGCTTCGACCTGGCTGACATTCCGCCGGCGCCGCGCGGCGTGCCGCAGATCGAGGTCGCCTTCGACCTGGACGCCAACGGCATCCTCAACGTGTCCGCCAAGGACAAGGCCACCGGCAAGGAACAGTCGATCGTCATCAAGGCCTCCAGCGGCCTGTCCGACGAAGAGATCGACCAGATGGTCGAGGATGCCGAGGCGCACGCCGACGAGGACAAGAAGTTCGAGGAACTGGTCCAGCTGCGTAACCAGGCCGACGGCATGGTCCACGCCGCTCGCAAGACCCTCGAGGAAGCCGGCGACAAGGCCACCGAGGAAGAGAAGGAAACCATCGAGAGCGCCGCCAGCGATCTCGAGGAAGCGTCCAAGGGCGACGACCAGGAAGACATCCAGGCCAAGCTCGACAAGCTGACCGAGGCGTCCGGCAACCTGGCGCAGAAGATGTATGCCGAGCAGGGTGAGGCCGCCGAAGGTGCCGAGGCCGCAAGCGAGGCTAACACCAAGCAGGAAGACGACGTGGTCGACGCCGAGTACGAAGAAGTCAACGACGACCAGAAAAAGCAGTAACCACGACGCCTGAAACCTAGGTGATGCCAGCGCGGGGGCTCGACTCCCGCGTTGGTGTTTCCGCAGCGTCGCGACGGAGGCGGACAGACCCATGTCCAAGCGTGATTACTACGAGGTACTGGGCGTCGAGCGTGGGGCCGATCAGAAAGAGATCAAGAAGGCCTATCGACGCCTGGCCCAGAAATTTCATCCGGACCGCAATCCGGATGATGACACCGCGGCGGAGAAGTTCCGTGAGGTGTCCGAGGCCTACGAGGTCCTGACCGACGGCGAGAAGCGCGCGGCCTACGATCAGTTCGGCCATGCCGGCGTCGACGGCCAGGCCGGCGGTGGCGGCGGCTTCGGTGGTGCCGGGGCCGGCGGCTTCAGCGATATCTTCGGCGATGTCTTCGGCGACATCTTCGGCGGGGGCGGCGGCGGACGCCGTCATCCCAATGCCCCGCAGCGCGGCAGCGATCTGCGCTACAACCTCGAGCTCGATCTCGAGGACGCGGTGTCCGGCACCAGCGTCGACATTCGCGTGCCGCGTCACGTGGAATGCGAGCGCTGCGATGGCGATGGCGCCGAGCCGGGCTCCAGCAAGGAGACCTGCCCGACCTGTGCCGGCATGGGCCAGGTGCGCATGCAGCAGGGCTTCTTCGCCGTTCAGCAGACCTGCCCGACCTGCCATGGCGGCGGCCAGCACATCAAGGTGCCGTGCCATGGCTGTAACGGCGAGGGCCGGGTGCGCGAGACCCGCACCCTGTCGGTGAAGATCCCGGCCGGCGTCGATACCGGCGATCGCATTCGGCTCAATGCCGAGGGCGAGGCCGGGGTCAACGGCGGGCCGCCCGGCGACCTCTATGTGCAGGTGGCCATCAAGTCGCACCCGATCTTCGAGCGCGACGGCCGTCACCTGCAGTGCGAGGTGCCGATCAACTTCGTCGACGCTTCCCTCGGCGGCGAGCTCGAGGTGCCGACGCTCGATGGTCGGGTCAAGCTGAAGATCCCGCCCGAGACCCAGACCGGTAAGCTGTTCCGGCTCAAGGGCAAGGGCGTCAAGCCGGTCCGCGGTGGCCCCGCCGGTGACCTGCTGTGCCGGGTGGTCGTCGAGACGCCGGTCAAGCTCAGCGAGGACCAGAAGGACCTGCTGCGTCGTTTCCAGGACAGCCTGGAAGGCAGCAACAGCCATCACTCGCCGAAGAAGAGCAACTTCTTCGACGGCGTGAAGAAGTTCTTCGAGGACATGAAGCCCTAGGGCATCTTCCTCGCCGGTAGATTCGAGGCCCCGCGCTCCGCAAGGAGGCGGGGCCTCGTCGTGTCTGGCCATGGCACCGACGGCCCGCCGAGATCCGCGGCGTCGAACGCGAGGTTGCCGGGTTGGGGCTGGCGCTCGTGGGTAGCGTCGTCATAGGCTGGGGGTTCACCTTCCTGGAGCGCGGAGAGCCGAGATGCCAATTTCACGAGCCGAGATCGTCACCGAATCGGGCGACAAGCTGATCAACCGACTGTGCAAGCATTGGGCTCACAAGCTGGAGGTGGAACAGGCCGAAGGCGAGGGGCGGGTGGTCTTCGATACGGGCAGCTGCCTGATGACGGCCGAGCCGGGCCGGCTGACCGTGGCCGTCGAGGCGCTGGACGAGGCGGAGCTGGATCGGCTCGAGGGCGTGGTGGCGAATCACCTCGAGCGCATGGCCGGCCAGGAGCCGCTGGATATCATCTGGGAGAATTGATGGCCGCCGCCTCGCCGGCGCGCCGCGCCCACCTCGGCATGCTGGTCTGGGCGCTGCTGGTGGGCGTGTCGTTTCCCGTCGTGGGGCGGCTCGGCGAGCTGCCGCCACTCTCGCTCACCGCCCTGCGCTTCGCCATCGCCTGCCTGGGGCTGTGGTGGCTGGTGCGCCGTGCCCCGCAGGCGTGGCCCGGCCGCCGGGCCCTGCCCTGGTTCGCCGCCATGGGGGCCTGCCTGGCGGGGTTCTTCGCCGCCATGTTTTGGGCCGCTCAGCATGCCACTGCGCTGTCCATGTCGACCCTCTACGTCAGCGTGCCGCTGTTGGCCTACGGCCTGGGGCTGGCGGTCGGCGTGGAGCGCCTGGCCTGGCGGCTGCCGGCGATTCTTGCCCTGGGGGCACTGGGCGCCCTGGGGCTGGCGGCGGCGGAGGCCTGGCAGCGTGGCGGTCAGTGGCGCTTCGGCGCGGGCGAGGCGGTGTTCTTTGTCGGCTGCCTCTGTTCGGCGCTGTATCCGGTGTTGTCACGCCGTGGCCTGGTATCCGGGCGCCTACCCACCTCGGCGGCGGTGCGGACCTTCTGGAGCCTGGCGCTGGGCGGGGTGCTGGTCGGGGCGCTGGGGCTCGCCGTGGAGCCGGTGGCGAGGCTTGCGACCATGAGTGCGCGCGATGCCCTGTTGATCGTCTATCTGGGGCTCGGCTCCAGCGCCCTGACGTTCTGGCTGATGCAGCGTGCCACCGCGGTGCTCGGGCCGGCCAGCATCACTGCGTATGGTTACCTGGTGCCCTTCGTCTCCATGCTGTGGCTGTTCCTCGAGACGCCGTCGCGTCTCGGTTGGGTGTGGCTGCCGGGCGGTGCCTTGGTGGTGCTGGCCATCGGCCTGTTGCTGGCACGGGGCGATGCGGGTGCGGAGGGCTGACGGCGCCGGCGCCCTCGGCCCTCTGGTATACTCCGAGCATCTTTCGATCCGCCAACGTCAGGAGTTTCCGCATGACTCGTATCGCCATCGTCGGTGTCGCCGGCCGCATGGGTCGCACCCTGGTCAATGCCGTGCAGCAGGACGCCGACGCCACTCTGGCCGGAGGCATCGTCGAGCAGGGCAGCTCGCTGGCGGGGGCCGATCTGGGTGAGTTGGCCGGCGTCGGCAAGCAGGGCGTGATGGCCAGCGACTCCCTGGCCACTATCGTCGATGACTTCGACGTGCTGATCGATTTCACCGCGCCGCGGGTGACGCTTAACAACCTGGCGTTCTGCGCCGAGCATGGCAAGCGCATCGTCATCGGCACCACCGGGCTGTCCGACGACGAACAGGCCGAGCTGGATGCCTACCGCGATCGGGTGCCGCTGGTCTTCGCCCCCAACATGAGCGTCGGCGTGAACCTCACCCTCAAGCTGCTCGAGACCGCCGCCAAGGCGCTGGGCGATGAGGGCTACGACATCGAGGTGATCGAGTCTCATCACCGGCATAAGGTCGATGCGCCCTCGGGCACCGCCCTGAAGATGGGCGAGGTGATGGCCGATGCCTTGGAGCGTCCGCTCAAGGAATACGGCGTGTTCGAGCGCGTCGGCCAGTGCGGCCCGCGCAGCGACGACGAGATCGGCTTCGCCACCGTGCGGGCCGGCGACATCGTCGGCGAGCATACCGTGATGTTCGCCACCGAGGGCGAGCGTATCGAGATCACCCACAAGGCCAGTAGCCGCATGACCTTCGCCAAGGGTGCGGTGCGCGCGGCACGTTGGCTGGCCGAGCGACCGGCGGGGCGCTATGACATGCAGGATGTCATCGGGCTGTCCTGAAGGGGTAGTCGAAAGGCCTTCGATGCTTTAAAATCCACCAAATTTTGGCCGGGCGACGGCCCATCGCCGCGCAAGCGCTTGTTGCGTCGGTCCAGCATTCCGAGAGAATGACAACAAGCGGGATGAAACCGGTCTTTACTGTCGGGTTTCGTCCCGCTTTTTTACGGGCCGAAGGGCGGCGGGTCGAATCTCTCGTCGGGTGCTGGCCGCGCCGCATGCCTGGACGAGCTGTCTGTTAACACTTGGGAGGACGTTGCATTGAACAAACCCGCGATACTGGCCTTGGAAGATGGCAGTGTGTTTCATGGCGCTGCCATTGGCGCCGATGGGCAAACCAGTGGTGAGGTAGTGTTCAATACGGCCATGACCGGCTACCAGGAAATCCTCACCGACCCCTCCTATACCCGACAGATCGTCACCCTGACCTATCCGCATATCGGCAACACCGGCATCAACGCAGAAGATGTCGAATCCGGCGCCATCGCCGCCGCCGGGCTGGTGATTCGCGACCTGCCCCTGCTGGCCAGCAACTTCCGTTCCGAGCAGTCGCTCTCCGACTACCTGGCGAGCCACAACGTGCTGGGCATCGCCGACATCGATACCCGTCGCCTGACCCGCATACTGCGCGACAAGGGTGCCCAGAACGGTGCCATCCTGGCCGGCACGGACGCCGAGGGTGAGGATGCCGAGGCGCGCGCCCTGGCCGCGGCCAAAGCCTTCCCCGGCCTCAAGGGCATGGACCTGGCCAAGGTCGTCTCCTGCCCGTCACCCTACGAGTGGAGCGAGGGCGAGTGGACCCTGGGCGAGGGCTATGCCGACGCCGCCGGCCCTGATGGAAAGGCCGAACGCCCCTATCACGTGGTCGCCTACGACTACGGGGTCAAGCGCAACATCCTGCGCATGCTGGCGTCGCGCGGCTGCCGCCTGACCGTGGTGCCGGCCCAGACGCCGGCCGACGAGGTCATGGCCCTGAAGCCGGACGGCATCTTCCTTTCTAACGGCCCCGGCGATCCGGAACCCTGTGACTATGCCATCACGGCCATCCGCGAACTGCTCGAGACCGGGGTGCCGATCTTCGGTATCTGCCTCGGCCACCAGCTGTTGGCGCTGGCCAGCGGGGCCGATTCGATGAAGATGAAGTTCGGCCACCATGGCGCCAACCACCCGGTCCAGGAGCTCGATTCCGGCCAGGTGATGATCACCAGCCAGAACCATGGCTTCGCGGCCGAGGAGTCGACGCTGCCCGACACCCTGCGCGCGACCCATCGTTCGCTGTTCGACGGTACCCTGCAGGGCATCGAGCGCACCGATCGTCCGGCCTTCAGCTTCCAGGGCCACCCGGAGGCGAGCCCGGGGCCCCGTGACGTCGCGCCGTTGTTCGACCGCTTTATCTCCATGATGAAGGAACGCCGCTAAGCGTTGATCCTCAGTCACCCTCGAGTCCTTCTTTACACCGATTAGCCGCGGGAATCGTCATGCCAAAACGTACCGACATCCAGAGCATCCTGATCATCGGCGCCGGCCCCATCGTCATCGGCCAGGCCTGCGAGTTCGACTACTCCGGTGCCCAGGCCTGCAAGGCCCTGCGCGAGGAGGGCTATCGGGTCATCCTGGTCAACTCCAACCCGGCCACCATCATGACCGACCCGGTGATGGCCGACGCCACCTACATCGAGCCGATCACCTGGCAGGCGGTGGAGAAGATCATCGAGGCCGAGAAGCCCGATGCCGTGTTGCCCACCATGGGCGGGCAGACCGCGCTGAATTGCGCCCTCGAGCTCGACAAGCATGGGGTGCTCGACAAGCACGGCGTGGAGATGATCGGCGCCAATGCCGACGCCATCAACATGGCCGAGGACCGCGACCTCTTCGACCAGGCCATGAAGCGCATCGGCCTGGAATGCCCCAAGGCCAAGGTCGCCCATCGCATGGACGAGGCCTGGGAGATCCAGGGCGAGCTGGGCTTCCCGGTGATCATTCGCCCCTCCTACACCATGGGCGGCTCCGGCGGTGGCGTGGCCTATAACAAGGAGGAGTTCGAGGAGATCTGCAGCCGCGGCTTCGAGCTCTCCAACAACCACGAGCTGCTGATCGACGAGTCGCTGCTGGGCTGGAAGGAATACGAGATGGAGGTCGTTCGTGACAAGAGCGACAACTGCATCATCGTCTGCGCCATCGAGAACTTCGACCCCATGGGCGTGCACACCGGCGACTCCATCACCGTGGCGCCGGCCCAGACGCTGACCGACAAGGAATACCAGATCATGCGCGACGCCTCGCTGGCGGTGTTGCGCGAGATCGGCGTCGAGACCGGTGGCTCCAACGTGCAGTTCGGCGTCGACCCGCAGACCGGCCGCGTGGTGGTCATCGAGATGAACCCGCGGGTGTCGCGCTCCTCGGCGCTGGCCTCCAAGGCCACCGGCTTCCCGATCGCCAAGATCGCCGCCAAGCTGGCCGTGGGCTACACCCTGGACGAGCTGTCGAATGACATCACCGGCGGCCGTACCCCGGCGTCCTTCGAGCCGGCCATCGACTATGTGGTCACCAAGATTCCGCGTTTCACCTTCGAGAAGTTCCCCCAGGCCAACGACCGCCTGACCACCCAGATGAAGTCGGTGGGCGAGGTGATGGCCATCGGCCGGACCTTCCAGGAGTCGCTGCAGAAGGCGCTGCGTGGCCTGGAGACCGGCAACGATGGCCTCGACCCGAAGGTGACCCGCTTCACCGGCGAGGCCATGGCGCACATCAAGGGCGAGCTGCAAGCCGCCGGCGCCGAGCGTATCTTCTACGTCGCCGATGCCATGCGCGCCGGCATGAGCGTCGAGGACGTGTTCGCCCTGACCAACATCGACCGCTGGTTCCTGGTCCAGCTCGAGGACCTGATCCTGGCCGAGCAGGCGCTGGCCCGGCGCTCGCTCTCCGAGCTGGATGCCCGGGAGCTGTTCCGCCTCAAGCGCAAGGGCTTCTCCGATGCCCGGCTGGCGACGCTGCTCGGCGTGGCCGAGAAGGAGTTCCGCAAGACGCGGCAGAAGGCCGGCATCCGCCCGGTCTACAAGCGGGTCGACACCTGCGCGGCGGAGTTCGCCTCCGACACCGCCTACATGTACTCCACCTACGAGGAGGAGTGCGAGGCCGAGACCTCCGATCGCCAGAAGATCATGGTGCTCGGCGGTGGTCCGAACCGCATCGGCCAGGGCATCGAGTTCGACTACTGCTGCGTGCACGCCGCGCTGGCCATGCGCGATGACGGCTTTGAGACCATCATGGTCAACTGCAACCCCGAGACCGTCTCCACCGACTATGATACCTCCGACCGCCTCTACTTCGAGCCGGTGACCCTGGAGGATGTGCTGGAGATCGCCGACAAGGAGCGGCCGGCCGGCGTCATCGTGCAGTTCGGCGGCCAGACGCCGCTCAAGCTGGCTCGCGAGCTCGAGGCCGCCGGGGTGCCGATCATCGGCACCACGCCGGATGCCATCGATCGCGCCGAGGACCGCGAGCGTTTCCAGAGGATGATCGACAAGCTGGGCCTCAAGCAGCCGCCCAACGCCACCGCTCGCAGCTTCGACGATGCCTTCGCCAAGGCCGAGGCGATCGGCTATCCGCTGGTGGTGCGCCCCAGCTACGTGCTCGGCGGCCGGGCCATGGAGATCGTCTACGACGCCTCCGAGCTCGAGAGCTACATGACGCATGCGGTCAAGGTGTCGAACGATTCGCCGGTGCTGCTGGATCACTTCCTCAAGGCCGCCGTCGAGGTCGACATCGATGCGGTGTCCGACGGCAAGCAGGTGGTGATCGGCGGCATCATGCAGCACATCGAGCAGGCCGGGGTGCACTCCGGCGACTCGGCCTGTGCGCTGCCGCCCTATTCGCTGCCCGCCGACGTGCAGGACGAGATGCGCGAGCAGGTCAAGCGCATGGCGGTGGAGCTCGGCGTCAACGGCCTGATGAACGTGCAGCTGGCCTGGCAGGATGGCGAGATCTACGTCATCGAGGTCAATCCGCGGGCCTCGCGGACCGTGCCCTTCGTCTCCAAGTGCACGGGCACCTCGCTTGCCCAGGTGGCCGCGCGCTGCATGGCCGGCATCAGCCTGGCCGATCAGGGCTTCGAGGCGGAGATCGTGCCGACGACCTATAGCGTCAAGGAGGCGGTCTTCCCGTTCAACAAGTTCCCGGGGGTCGACCCCATCCTGTCGCCGGAGATGAAGTCGACCGGCGAGGTGATGGGGTCGGGCGAGACCTTCGCCGAGGCCTTCTACAAGGCCCAGCTAGGGGCCGGCGAGGCGATCCCGGCGCTGACCGGTGAGCGCAAGGCGTTCCTGTCCGTGCGCGAGCCGGACAAGGCGGGTGTTATCGAGGTGGCCCGTTCTCTGTTAACATTGGGCTTTACCCTCTGCGCAACTCGCGGCACGGCGGCAGCCCTTCAGGCGGCCGATCTGCCGGTCGAGGTCGTTAACAAGGTTTACGAGGGTCGTCCACACATAGTCGATCTCCTCAAGAACGACGAGATCGCCTACATCGTCAACACCACCGAGGGGCGTCAGGCCATCAATGACTCCTCGGTGATCCGCCGCACCGCTCTCGCCCGCAAGGTTCCCTATGCCACGACCCTGGCAGGGGCCAAGGCCGTTTGCCTGGCGCTCGAGTACGGTGATGCCATCACCGTGCGGCGGCTACAGGAACAGCATGCAGGAGTCAGTCCATGAACAAGGTCCCGATGACCGTCGTCGGTGAGCAGCGTCTGCGCGACGAGCTCGAACATCTCAAGAGCGAGTCGCGTCCGGAGGTGATCGCTGCCATCGCCGAGGCTCGCGAGCATGGCGACCTCAAGGAGAACGCCGAGTACCATGCGGCCCGCGAGCAGCAGGGCTTCATCGAGGGGCGGATCCAGGAGATCGAGGGCAAGCTCGGCAGCGCGCAGGTCATCGATGTCACCAAGTTGCCCCAGACCGGCAAGGTGATCTTCGGCGTGACCGTGGCGCTGGTGAACCTCGAAGCCGACGAAGAGGTTACCTACCGCATCGTTGGCGAGGACGAGGCCGACATCAAGTCCGGCAAGATCTCCGTGACCTCGCCCATCGCTCGCGCCCTGATCGGCAAGGAAGAGGGCGAGGTGGTGCTGGTGCGCACGCCGGGTGGCGACGTCGAGTACGAGATCTCAAGCGTCGAGCACCTGTGATAGCGCCCGGCCGTAGGCGCCCAGCCGCTCGGTAACGGGCGGCGGGCGCCAAGGCAGCAGGCAAGAAGAAACCCCGCGGACTGGAGAGTCGGCGGGGTTTCTCGTTGTCATCGTGCTCTATCTTCGGCCGCTTGGCCGCTTGGCCGCTTGGCCGCTTGGCCGCTCGCGGCTCAGCGCCGGCCGTGATGGTTCTCGAAGCGCTTGATGTTGGAGAGCTTCGGGTTGGCCTGGGGGTTGTGGCGGTAGAAGAGGGCGACCTTGCCGATCTTCTGCACCAGCTCGGCGTGGCTTTCGGCCTCCAGAGCCTCAAGCATGGCGGCGCGGTCCTCGCGCTCGGGCAGGGCCAGCTTGACCTTGACCAGCTCGTGGTCGCGCAGGGCCCGGTCGAGCTCGGCGAGCACGCCCTCGGAGAGGCCGTTCTCGGACACCATGACGATGGGGTCAAGATGGTGGCCGATGCTGCGAAATGCTTTCTTTTGTGCCTGTGACAAGCTCATGGTATCTTGCTTCTTCCCGGTTGGCGCTCAGCGCACATGGTACGGTGAATCGCCTCGCGGCGAAAGCGCGGCCGGCTTTCACCGCTTCCTCGATCGGACCGCAGGTCAGCATCCCCATCCCCGCATTCCGGAATCCGCTCGACCCCTCTGTCATCCAGACTTTTCGCAGGTGATGCCGTGGCATCTTCCCATGACGCCCGGAATAAGGGCTCCAAGCGGCATGGCGCGAGCAAGAGCAGCGCCGGCTGGCTGAAGGAACACTTCGACGATCGCTATGTCCAGCAGAGCTGGCAGGACGGCTATCGTTCGCGGGCCAGCTATAAGCTGTTGGCGCTGGACGAGAAGGACCGCCTGCTGCGTCCGGGCATGACGATCATCGACCTGGGCGCCGCGCCCGGAGGGTGGAGTCAGATCGCCGCCGAGAAGGTCGGCGACAAGGGGGTGGTCATCGCCTCCGATATCCTCGAGATGGATGCCCTGGCCGGCGTCGACTTCGTGCAGGGCGACTTCACCGAGGATCATGTGCTGGACGAGATCCTCGCCCGCCTTGGCGATCGTCCCGTAGACCTTGTGATGTCGGACATGGCCCCCAATATGAGTGGTATGGCCGCCATCGATCAGCCCCAGGGGATGTATCTGGTGGAACTGGCCCTTGACCTGGCGCGCCAGACCCTGTCGCCCGGCGGGACCTTCCTGGCCAAGGTCTTCCAGGGCGAAGGCTTCGATGCCTACCTCAAGGAGCTGCGCGGCGGCTTCAAGCGGGTGGTGACTCGCAAGCCGGAGGCATCCCGGGCGCGCTCCCGCGAGGTCTACCTGCTGGCGGAAGGGTTTCGTGGTTGAGCCGGCCCGGCGGGGCGGCTCGCGATAGTTTCAGGCTAACGCTGCCATGGCCGGACATCATCGTATGTCTGTGTCACAGTGAGGGCAGGCGCCGTGCCTGGCCTGCTGGCTGAACAGGCGTGGTAGGGTAGTGTCGAAAGGCCAAGCAGTTACGGCCGACAGATTCTTGCAATTGAGGGTAGTCCCTTGAACGATATGGCGAAGAACCTGATTCTGTGGTTGGTCATCGCGGCGGTGTTGCTGACGGTGTTCAACAATTTCAGCGTCGACAACACACCGCAGACGATGAACTATTCCCAGTTCGTCGAGCAGGTGCAGAACGAGCGGATTCAGAGCGTGACCATCGACGGTTATACCGTCAATGGCGAGCGTAATGACGGCTCCCAGTTCCAGACCATCCGGCCGGCGGCGGAAGACCCCAAGCTGATGGATGACCTGCTGGCTCACGACGTCACCGTGGTGGGGCAGGAGCCCGAGCAGCAGAGCCTATGGATGCGGCTGCTGATCGCCAGCTTCCCGATCCTGCTGATCCTCGGCATCTTCATGTTCTTCATGCGCCAGATGCAGGGCGGCGGTGGTGGCAGCAAGGGCGGGCCGATGAGCTTCGGCAAGTCCAAGGCCAAGCTGCTGTCCCAGGATCAGATCAAGACCACCTTCTCCGATGTGGCCGGTTGCGACGAGGCCAAGGAGGAGGTCGAAGAGCTGGTCGACTTCCTGCGTGATCCGACCAAGTTCCAGCGCCTGGGCGGCACCATTCCCCGCGGCGTGCTGATGGTCGGCCCGCCCGGTACCGGTAAGACGCTACTCGCCAAGTCGATCGCCGGCGAGGCCAAGGTGCCGTTCTTCTCGATCTCCGGTTCCGATTTCGTCGAGATGTTCGTCGGCGTGGGCGCCTCGCGTGTTCGCGACATGTTCGAGCAGGCCAAGAAGCAGGCGCCGTGCATCATCTTCATCGACGAGATCGATGCCGTGGGCCGTTCGCGCGGTGCCGGCATGGGCGGCGGAAACGACGAGCGCGAACAGACCCTGAACCAGCTGCTGGTCGAGATGGATGGCTTCGAGGCCAACGAGGGTGTCATCGTCATCGCCGCCACCAACCGTCCCGACGTGCTCGACCCGGCGCTGCTGCGCCCGGGCCGCTTCGACCGTCAGGTCACCGTGCCGCTGCCCGATATCCGTGGCCGCGAGCACATCCTCAATGTGCACCTGCGCAAGGTGCCGCTGGGTGATGACGTCAAGCCGTCGCTGATCGCGCGTGGCACGCCTGGTTTCTCAGGCGCCGACCTGGCCAATCTGGTCAACGAGGCGGCGCTGTTCTCCGCGCGTCGCAATCAGCGCCTGGTCGGCATGGCAGAGCTGGAGATGGCCAAGGACAAGATCCTGATGGGGTCCGAGCGCCGCTCCATGGTCATGACCGAGAAGGACAAGCTCAACACCGCCTATCACGAATCGGGCCATGCCATCATCGGCCTGGTGATGCCGGAGCATGACCCCGTCTACAAGGTGACCATCATTCCGCGTGGCCGAGCCCTGGGCGTGACCATGTTCCTCCCCGAGGAGGATCGCTACAGCCTGTCGCGCCAGCAGATCATCAGCCAGATCTGCTCGCTGTTCGGTGGCCGTATCGCCGAGGAGATGACGCTGGGCCCGAACGGCGTGACCACCGGTGCTTCCAACGACATCAAGCGTGCCACCGAGCTGGCCCACAGCATGGTCGCCAAGTGGGGCCTGTCCGAGGAGATGGGACCGATCATGTACGACGAGGACGAGTCACACCAGTTCCTCGGCGGCGGTGGCCAGAGCGGCATGCTGAAATCCGGCGAGACCACGACTCGGCTCGACAAGGAAGTGCGGCGCATCATCGATGACTGCTATGCCCAGGCTAAGCAGATCCTCGAGGACAACCGCGACAAGCTGGATGCCATGGCCGAGGCGTTGGTGCAGTACGAGACCATCGATGCCGCACAGCTCAAGGACATCATGAACGACCGCACGCCGCGTCCGCCCAAGGGGTGGGACGATGATGGCCCCGGTCCCGGCGCGCCGATCGGCGAGTCCCCGCAGGGGGATGCCCCGCCCGCCGACGACGAGGACGGCGACGAGGAAGCATCCCCGGGGCGGCGCCCCTCCGATCCCCTCGGTGGGCCGGCCGGCAGCTGAATCACCGCAAGCTGATGGATCTTCGGGCGCCCTGCGGGGCGCCCTTGCCGTGGCGGGGTGCGCCGCTCCCCGAGACCCGAACACGTTCAGGACAACGATGCACAACAGCGCTCCGACTGCCCTCCAGTGTGGCCGACACCGGCTCGATCTCTCCTTCCCCCGCGTGATGGGGATCCTCAATGTCACCCCCGATTCCTTCTCCGATGGCGGCCGGCATAATACCCTCGATGATGCCCTGCGGCGCGCCGAGCGCATGCTGGCCGAAGGCGCGGCGATCATCGACGTCGGTGGCGAGTCCACGCGGCCCGGTGCCGTGACGGTGCCGATGCAGCAAGAGCTCGACCGTGTGGTGCCGGTGGTCGAGGCGCTGGTGCGCGAGTTCGACGCGTTGGTCTCGGTGGATACCAGCGCTCCTGAGGTGATGACCGCAGCCGCGGAGGCCGGCGCCGGCATGCTCAACGACGTGCGCAACCTGCGCCGCGAGGGCGCCTTGCGTGCCGCCGCGGCCAGTGGCCTGCCGACCTGCGTGATGCATATGCTCGGGGAGCCCGGTGACATGCAGGATGCCCCCCGCTACGACGTGCCGGTCGAAGAGGCGGTGGTCGACTTCCTCGAACGACGCGTAGCGGAATGCGAGGCCGCCGGGCTGCGTCGCGAGCGACTGCTGCTCGATCCCGGCTTCGGCTTCGCCAAGAGCGTCGAGCATAATCTGCGCCTGCTCAACCGGATGGGGCGCCTGGAGGATCTTGGGTTGCCGCTGCTGGTGGGGATGTCGCGCAAGAGCATGATCGGCAAGGTGTTGGATCGCCCGGTGGAGGAGCGCCTCCCCGGCGGGCTGGCGCTGTCGGCGCTGGCCGTCGAGCGCGGCGCGAGGATCTTGCGTGTTCACGATGTGGCGCCCCACGTGGATGCCGTCAATATGGCCTGGGCCGTTCTCAGAGAGGGTTGTGACAATGACTAGACGCTATTTCGGTACCGACGGCATCCGCGGCACCGTGGGCGAGCCCCCCATCACCGCCGACTTCATGCTCAAGCTGGGTTGGGCCACCGGCCGGGTGCTGGCCGACAAGGTCGGTCGGGCGCGGGTGGTCATCGGCAAGGACACGCGGATCTCCGGTTACATGTTCGAGTCGGCCCTGGAGGCCGGGCTGTCAGCCGCCGGCGTCGATGTCATCCTGCTCGGCCCGATGCCGACGCCGGGTATCGCCTACCTGACGCGGGCCTTCCGCGCCAACGCGGGCATCGTCATCTCGGCCTCGCACAACCCCTTCGCCGACAACGGCATCAAGTTCTTCTCCGCCGCCGGCACCAAGCTTGGCGATGCCGTCGAGGAGCGTATCGAGGCGATGCTCGACGAGCCGCTGACCACCGTGGCGCCCGACGCACTGGGTAAGGTGCGCCGCGCGGACGATGCCGCCGGGCGCTACATCGAGTACTGCAAGTCGACCATTCCCGACCGGGTCGACCTGCATGGCCTGAAGATGGTGATCGACTGCGCCCACGGCGCCACCTATCACATCGCCCCCAGCGTGTTTCGCGAACTGGATGCCCAGGTGGAGGTCATCGGCGCCGAGCCGGACGGCCTCAACATCAACCGCGATGTCGGCTCGACGCACCCCGCCGCGCTGCGTGCGGCGGTGATCCGTAGCGGCGCCGACCTGGGCGTGGCCTTCGATGGTGACGGCGATCGGGTGTTGATGGTCGATGCCGACGGTCGCGAGATCGATGGCGACGACATCCTCTACATGATCGCCCGCGACCGCCATGCCCGCGGCGAGTTGGGTGGGGGCGTGGTCGGCACCCTGATGAGCAACTTCGGCCTGGCCGCCGCGCTCGAGTCGATGGAGGTCCCCTTCGAGCGGGCCAAGGTCGGCGACCGCTATGTCATGGAGCGCCTGGCCGCCAACGACTGGCAGCTCGGCGGTGAGTCCTCCGGGCACATCGTCTGTGGCCACGTGCAGACCACCGGTGATGGCATCGTCTCCGCCCTGCAGGTGCTGGCGATCATGGTGCGCGAAGGCAAGCCACTGAAGCGCCTGCTCGATGGCCTCGAGAAGGCGCCGCAGGCGCTGGTCAATGTGCGCCTTACGCCGGGCACCGATGCCCGCTCGCTGATGGATGAGCCCGCCCTGCAGTCTGCCGTGGCCGAGGTTGAGGCGGAGCTGCAAGGCGCAGGGCGGGTGCTGTTGCGCCCCTCCGGGACCGAGCCGTTGATCAGGGTGATGGTCGAAGGGCGCCCGCACCTGGATGTGGATGGCCTGGCCCGGCGTCTGGCGGCCGACGTCGAGGGACTGCTGTCCTGAGCGGGGTCGGTTGTCTTGACAGGGCCGCTCCTATACCATTTCGCTCCACCTTGAAAGAGGGAAGCTGCATGCCTACGCCGCTGATCGCCGGCAACTGGAAGATGAATGGGTCCCGCGCACTGGCCGAGGAATTCGGTCGTGCCTTTCGCGATGCCTCCCTGCCGGAGGGCGTGGCGGTAGCGCTGATGGTGCCCTTTCCCTGCCTGGAGGCCGCCGGCCGGGCCTTCGAGGGCGGCCCGCTGGCGCTCGGCGCGCAGACCCTGAGCCAGCACCCGAGCGGAGCCTTCACCGGGGAAGTCAGCGGCGAGATGCTGCGCGAATGCGGTGCTCGGATGGTGCTGGTCGGCCATTCCGAACGGCGCAGCCTGTTCGGCGAGGACGATGCGGCCGTGCTGGCCCGCGTCCAGGCGGCGCTCGACGCCGGCCTCACGCCGGTGCTGTGCTTGGGCGAGACCCTCGAAGAACGCGATGCCGGGCGTACCGAAGCGGTGGTGCTCGGTCAGCTCGAGGCCGTCTTCGATGGCCTGGATGCCGCGCAGCGTGGCCAACTGGTGCTGGCCTACGAGCCGGTCTGGGCCATCGGTACCGGCCGTACCGCGACACCCGAGCAGGCGCAGGCGGTGCACGGCGCCATCCGGACGTGTCTAGCGCGTTATGATGCCGGCTTGGCCGCGGCCATGCAGGTGCTCTACGGTGGCAGCATGAAGGCCGACAATGCCGCCGAACTGCTCGTCCAGCCCGATATCGACGGCGGCCTGGTGGGCGGTGCTTCCCTGAAAATCGACGAATTCCTAGCCATTTGCCAGTCAGCAGGTTGAACCCATGCAAGTTGCCATTCTCATGATTCATGTGGCGATCGCCATCGCCCTGGTTGTCCTGATCCTGCTGCAGCAGGGTAAGGGCGCCGATGCCGGCGCCTCCTTCGGTGGTGGTGCCTCCCAGACCGTGTTCGGCGCCAGCGGCAGCGGCAATTTCCTGTCGCGCGCCACCGGCCTGCTGGCCGCGGCCTTCTTCGTGACCTCTCTGACCCTGGCGTATTTCGCCTCTCGGGCCGGTCAGGCGCCGGAAGACGCGGGCATTCCCGATGCCGAATTGATCGAGCAGCAACAGAATGCCGGGCCGACCCTTGACGAAGGCTCGTCCGACATGGATAATGCTGCGCCAGTGCTGGAGAGCAGCGACGGCAACTGAGTCGCGAATCCGGCCTCCCCTGATGCCGAAGTGGTGGAATTGGTAGACACGCTATCTTGAGGGGGTAGTGACCTTACGGTCGTGCGGGTTCAAGTCCCGCCTTCGGCACCATTCCTGAAGCCGGTCTGGCGATCTCATCGCTAAGTCTCGGATCTTCAAAGCAGGATTGGCGAAAACGGTGTGATGCGGCTTGACGAACGTGCCGAGTCAGCATAGAATCACCGACCTAGATTGATGCGGGGTGGAGCAGTCTGGTAGCTCGTCGGGCTCATAACCCGAAGGTCATCGGTTCAAATCCGGTCCCCGCTACCATCTTCCTGTCGGGCATGCAGGACCTCTTAGGGGCATGCCAGGCGTCGAGAAGTGGTATACAGGTTTCTTGAAAAGCCCCTTCCTGCGAAGGGGCTTTTTGTTAGCGGCCAGCTCGCCGGCAGACACCGGTGGCGCTGTTCCGGGCAACGCCAATCAGCCACCTGACTTTCCTGTTCACTCCCGGCCAGGTGCCTGATGCAACGGCTGTAGGAGCTTTCTTCCGTGGCAACCAAGGATGCTGCGCTGCATGCGCTGATCGAGCCGGTGGTCTCGGCCATGGGGTTCGAGCTGTGGGGCATCGATTATCTGTCCCAAGGCAAACACTCTCGTCTGGTGGTCTACATCGATCACGCCGATGGCGTGAGTGTGGACGACTGCGCCGACGTCAGCCGCCAGGTCAGTGCGGTGTTCGACGTCGAGGACCCCATCAACGGCGAATATCGTCTCGAGGTGTCCTCTCCGGGGATGGATCGTCCCCTGTTCACGCTCGAGCAATTCGCGCGCTATGCCGGCCACAAGGTGGCCTTGAAGCTGCGCGTGCCGTTCGACGGACGGCGCAAGTTCCAGGGCCTGTTGGCCGGGGTCGAGAGCGACGAGGTGCTGGTGCGGCTCGACGACGAGGAATACTGCTTTCCCATCGAGAGCATCGATCAGGCGCGGGTCGTGCCACAGTTCGAAGACTGAGGTCGATGCGCAAGGACGGGTTTTCTGGCGAGGCTAAGGCATGAGTAAAGAGATTCTGGCGGTCGTCGATGCGATCTCCAACGAGAGAGGGGTTCCCCGCGAGGTGATCTTCGAGGCTGTCGAGGCGGCGCTGGCCAGCGCGTCACGCAAGCGTTTCGAAGACGAAGAAGCCAGCGTGCGGGTCCATATCGACCGCATCAGCGGTGACTACGAGACGTTCCGTCGCTGGGTCGTCGTCGAGGACGACGACTTCGAGGGGCCGGACGCCGAGATCAAGCTGACCTTCGCCGAGCGTCGCGATCCGCCGCTGGGCCTGGGCGACGTGGTCGAGGAGCAGATCGAGAACGCCGCCTTCGGTCGCATCGCGGCCCAGACCGCCAAGCAGGTCATCGTGCAGAAGGTGCGCGAAGCGGAGCGCGCCGAGGTGGTGCGCCTCTACGCCGACCGCGAAGGCGAGCTGGTCGCCGGCATCGTCAAGAAGACGACCCGCGACGGTTTGATCATCGATCTGGGCGAGAACGCCGAGGCCTTCCTGCCGCGCAGCGAGATGATTCCCGGCGAGCGCTACCGCATGAACGAGCGCGTGCGCGCGCTGCTGACCCAGGTCGATCCAGAGGCCCGCGGTGCCCAGCTGATCCTGTCGCGCACCTGCCCGGAGCTGATCATCGAACTGTTCAGCATCGAGGTGCCGGAGATCGCCGAGCAGCTCATCGAGATCAAGGGCGCGGCCCGCGATCCGGGCTCGCGGGCCAAGATCGCGGTCAAGACCAATGATCGCCGCATCGATCCGGTCGGCGCCTGCGTAGGCATGCGCGGTTCGCGGGTTCAGGCGGTATCCACCGAGCTGCAGAACGAGCGTGTGGACATCGTGCTGTGGGATGACAACCCCGCCCAGCTGGTGATCAACGCCATGGCGCCGGCGGACGTCGCCTCGATCCTCGTCGACGAGGAATCCAGCGCCATGGACGTGGCGGTTGGCGAGGATAACCTGGCCCAGGCCATCGGCCGTAGCGGGCAGAACGTGCGCTTGGCCTCCGAGCTCACCGGCTGGCGTCTCAACGTCATGACCGAGGCCGATGCCGAGGCCAAGCGCGACCAGGAGGTCGATAGCCTGGTCGAGCATTTCATCCAGCATCTGGACCTCGACGACGATGTGGCACGCCTGCTCGTCGAGGAAGGCTTCACCTCCCTGGAAGAGGTCGCCTATGTCCCGGTAGAGGAAATGCTGGAGATTGAAGAGTTTGACGAGAATCTCGTCGAGGAGCTGCGTGCTCGTGCCAAGGACGAGCTGCTGAACCTGGCCATCGCCTCCGAGGAGGAACTCGACGGCGCCGAGCCGGCCGAAGATCTGCTGGGGATGGACGGCATGGAACGTCACCTGGCCTATATTCTGGCCAGCCGGGACATCAAGACCATGGAGGACCTCGCCGAACAATCCGTCGACGATTTGACGGATATCGAGGAACTGGACGAGGAGCGCGCCGCGGCACTGATCATGACTGCCCGTGCGCCTTGGTTCGAGAGCGAACAGTAAACGGGTCACGGGCTGAGGAGGGTCGTAATGTCAGAAATGACCGTTAAGGATTTTGCAGCGAAGGTGGGGCGCGAAGTGCCTCGTCTGCTGGAACAGATGAAAGAAGCCGGGCTTAAGCACAAGTCCGATAGCGACGCCGTGTCCGAAGAGGACAAGCGCCAGTTGCTGGACTACCTGACCAAGAGCCACGGCGGGGATGCCGAGAAGGCCGCCCCCAAGGATCGTGTCACCCTGACCCGCAAGACGCGCAGCCGCATCAAGAGCGGCGACCGCGGCAAGAGCATCGAGGTCCAGGTCCGCAAGAAGCGCACCTACGTCAAGCGTGAGGAAGAGCAGCCCGCCGAGGAGCCCAAGGCCCAGGATCACGGGCCGCGTCAGCTGGTCGGTGACATGGCTCAGGCCGAGGCCAAGCGCCAGGCGGAGGAAGAGAAGCGCGCCGCCGAACAGGCCGCGCGCGCCGCCGAGGAAAAGGCCCAGGCCGAGAAGGCCAAGGCCGACGCCGATGCCGCCGCCAAGGCCGAGCCGGAGATTCCGGTGCCGGAGCTCGACACCTCGGCGCCGTCCGATCAGCCGCCGGCGCCGCCGAAGGAAGGCCGCACCGACCGCCGCGCCGCCCCCGCCGGCAAGAAGGCCGGCAAGAAAGGCCGTCACGAGCGTGAAGACGACCGTGGCGATCGCGAGGAGCGTCGTCGTGGCGGCAAGAAGGCCAAGCGCGCCGAGCGTCGTGGCGGCCGCCGCGGTGGCAGCCAGGGTGGCGGCAAGCACGGCTTCCAGAAGCCGACGCAGCCGATCGTCCGCGAGGTCTCGATCCCCGAGTCTATCAGCGTCGCCGACCTGGCCGACAAGATGTCCATCAAGGCGAACGAGGTCATCAAGACCATGTTCACCATGGGCGCCGCGGTGACCATCAACCAGACCATCGATCAGGACACCGCGTCCATCGTGGTCGAGGAGATGGGCCACAAGGCCAAGCTGGTCAAGGATGATGCGCTGGAGACCGAGGTCCTCGAGAACATCTCCTACGAAGGCGAGGAGATCACTCGTTCGCCGGTCGTGACCGTCATGGGCCACGTCGACCACGGCAAGACCTCGCTGCTCGACTATATCCGTCGTGCCAAGGTCGCCACCGGTGAGGCCGGCGGTATCACCCAGCACATCGGCGCCTATCACGTCGAGGACGATCACGGCGGCGTGACCTTCCTCGATACCCCGGGCCACGCGGCGTTCACCGCCATGCGTGCGCGCGGTGCCAAGGCCACCGACGTGGTGGTGCTGGTGGTGGCCGCCGATGACGGCGTCATGCCCCAGACCATCGAGGCCATCGAGCACTCTCAGGCCGCTGGCGTGCCGATGGTGGTCGCGGTCAACAAGATCGATAAACAAGGTGCCGACGCGGACCGGGTCAAGAACGAGCTGTCCCAGCGCGGCGTGATCTCCGAGGAATGGGGTGGCGACACCCAGTTCGTGCACGTCTCCGCCAAGTCCGGCGAAGGCATCGAGGGCCTGCTCGAGTCGATCCAGCTGGTCTCCGAGGTGCTCGAGCTCAAGGCCGTGCCCGAGGCGCCCGGCAAGGGTGTGGTCGTCGAGTCCCGCCTGGACAAGGGCCGCGGCCCGGTGGCCACCGTACTGGTCCAGAATGGCACCCTGAAGAAGGGCGATATCGTGCTCGCCGGCTTGCACTATGGCCGCGTGCGCGCCCTGACCAACGAGCTCGGCAAGCAGGTCGACGAAGTCGGTCCCGCCATGCCGGTGGAGATCCAGGGCCTGGACGGCACCCCGGAAGCGGGTGACGACTTCATGGTGCTGGACGACGACAAGAAGGCACGCGAGGTCGCCAACTTCCGTCAGGGCAAGTACCGCGAGGTGCGCCTGGCTCGCCAGCAGAAGGCCAAGCTGGAGAACATGTTCTCCCAGATGGGCCAGGAAGAGATCGCCAAGCTCAACATCGTCCTCAAGGCCGACGTCCAGGGTTCCCTGGAGGCCATCAAGGGCGCACTGGAAGAGCTGTCGACCAGCGAAGTCGAGGTCGCCGTGGTGTCCTCCGGCGTGGGCGGTATCACCGGTACCGACGCCAACCTGGCGCTGGCCAGTGATGCCATCGTGGTCGGCTTCAACGTGCGTGCCGATGCCGCCGCTCGCGAGATCATCGAGCGTGAAGGCCTCGACCTGCGCTACTACAGCGTCATCTACCAGCTGATCGATGAGGTCAAGCAGGCGATGAGCGGCATGCTCGCGCCGGAGTGGAAGGAAGAGATCGTCGGCGTGGCCGAGGTTCGCGATGTCTTCAAGGCTCCGAAGATCGGCGCCGTGGCCGGCTGCATGGTGGTCGAGGGCACCGTCTACCGCCACAAGAAGATCCGCGTGCTGCGCGAGAACGTGGTGATCTACGAGGGCGAGCTCGAATCCCTGCGCCGCTACAAGGACGACGTGAACGACGTTCGCAACGGTATCGAATGCGGTATCGGCGTGAAGAACTACAACGACGTCCAGGTCGGCGACAAGATCGAGGTCTTCGATCAGGTCAAGGTCGAGCGGACGCTCTGACCGCGAGGAGCCGATCATGCGCGAGTTCAAGCGTACCGACCGGGTAGCCGACCAGCTCCAGAAGGAGCTGGCGGTACTCATCCAGCGCGAGATCAAGGATCCGCGCCTGGGCATGGTCACCATCAGCGGGGTCACGGTCAGCCGTGACCTCGGCTATGCCGACATCCACGTGACGTTGCTCGGCGAGCAGGATGCCGAGCGCATCAAGGAAAACCTGGCGGTGCTCAAGCGCGCCGCCGGTTTCCTGCGCAGCCAGATCGCGCGGCGCATCAAGCTGCGTCATGTGCCGGAACTGCGTTTCCATTTCGATGAGAGCGTGGTGCGCGGCCAGCATCTTTCCGCGTTGATCGACGAGGCGGTGGCGAGCGATCGCGAACGCCTCGACGATGCCGACGCTGGGGATGACGGCGAGCCGGGTCAGGGAGAGCGTGACTGATGGCGCGTCGCCGTCGCGGACTGCCGGTCAACGGCGTGTTGTTGCTGGACAAGCCTCAGGGTGCGTCCAGCAACCATGTCCTGCAGCGGGTCCGGCGCCTGTTCCAGGCGCAGAAGGCCGGCCACACCGGGACCCTCGATCCGATGGCCACCGGCTTGTTGCCGGTGTGCTTCGGCGAGGCCACCAAGTTCTCGGCCTTCCTGCTGGATGCCGACAAGACGTATCGCACCCGGGTCGAGCTCGGGACGATCACCGACTCCGGCGACGCCGAGGGCGAGGTGGTCGAGCGCCGTGAGGTGCCGCCGCTCGAGGAGGCCGACCTGCGCGGCGTGCTCGAGCGCTTCCGCGGCGAGATCGAGCAGGTGCCGCCGATGTATTCGGCGCTCAAGCACCAGGGTCGCAAGCTCTACGAACTGGCCCGCGAGGGCAAGACCGTCGAGCGTGCAGCGCGCCGCGTGACGGTGTATGATGCGCGCCTTCTGTCGTTCGAGGGCAACGCCTTCGAACTGGAGGTCCGGGTGAGCAAGGGGACCTACATCCGTACCCTGGCCGAGGATATCGGCGAGGCACTCGGTTGTGGCGCCCATATCAGCGCCCTGCGACGGCTGGCGACCGGCCCCTTCGATGGCGATGGCATGCTGACGCCGGAGGCCCTCGAGGCGCTGCCGGATCAGGCCGCCCGCGAGGGCGTGCTGTTGCCGATGGACGTGCTGGTGGCCGACCTGCCCCGGCTGACACTGGACGAGCAGGCGGCGAGCCGCCTGTTGCATGGCCAGAGTGCCAGGCTCGATACCGGCGATCTGCCGGTCGATAGCCTGGCCAGACTCTATCGCGACGAGGCCTTCCTGGGGCTCGGCGTGGTGAGAGCGGCGAGGGAAGTTTCTCCGCGCCGCCTGCTGAGTACCGCCGAGGCGGACTCGGCATGATCCGACCCTCCGGGGTCGGCGTGGAGACTGCAAATATGCGTGGTCTCCGACATTCATATCATTCAGGCATATTGCTGACTGGAGAGACAGATGGCACTTACCGCTGAGCAGAAGGCTGGAATCGTCAACGAATACGGCCGTGGCGAGAGCGACACCGGTTCCCCCGAGGTCCAGGTGGCCCTGCTGACCGCCAACATCGACGGCCTGCAGGATCACTTCAAGACCAACAAGCAGGATCACCACTCCCGTCGTGGCCTGATCCGCATGGTCAATCAGCGCCGCAAGCTGCTGGACTACCTGAAGCGCAAGGACTTCGAGCGCTATCAGTCGCTGATCCAGCGTCTCGGCCTGCGTCGCTAAGGGAAAGGGTCATTCGCTCGTGACGCGAATGTCTTCTTTGCTGACGTAGACGTGAAACGGGCAGCCCCTCGGGGCTGCCCGTTTTGCGTCGATGGAAAGAAACAAGCAAGGGGGCGCTGGGGCAAGCCGGAGAGGAGGTCCTACGCCAGCCAGGGTATGGCGTCGGTAGCGTACAGGGCTGTAGTCACAGCGCCTCCTCGCAGGCTTGCCCCCAGCCCAGGCTCGAGCGATGAAGGAGGCGGTGTCTCGGAAATGTCGCCGCCTGGTGGTCCCGGAGAGCGTCACGCCCTAAAATGGTCGGCGAGTCAAAACGACCCAAACACAGAAAAGTAACGTTAAAGGAAGTCGCCGTGAATCCGGTCAAGAAAACGTTTGAGTACGGTCGCAGCACCGTCACCCTGGAAACCGGGCGTATCGCCCGCCAGGCTTCCGGTGCCGTGATGGTCACCATGGACGACACCGTGGTGCTATGCACCGTGGTGGCGAAGAAGGACCCCAAGCCTGGTCAGCCTTTCTTCCCGCTGTCTGTCCACTATCAGGAGAAGACCTACGCCGTCGGCAAGATCCCCGGTGGCTTCTTCAAGCGCGAGGGGCGCCCCACCGAGAAGGAGACCCTCACCTCGCGGCTGATCGATCGTCCCATCCGCCCGCTGTTCCCCAACGGTTTCATGAACGAGGTCCAGGTCATCTGTACGGTGCTCTCCACCGACCGTAACCACGACCCGGACATCGCCGCGATGATCGGCACCTCCGCGGCGCTGGCCATCTCCGGCGTGCCCTTCAGCGGCCCGATCGGCGCCGCCCGCGTCGGCTTCACCGAGGACAAGGGCTACTTCCTCAACCCCAGCGTGGAAGAGCTCACCGGCTCCGACCTGAACATGGTCGTCGCCGGTACCGAGAAGGCCGTGCTGATGGTCGAGTCCGAGGCCAGTGAGCTGCTCGAGGACGAGATGCTCGGCGCCGTGCTCTATGGCCACCAGGCAATGCAGAGCGTGATCGGCGCCATCAACGAGCTGGTCGCCGAGGCCGGCAAGCCGCGTTGGGACTGGCAGCCGGCCGCCGAGAACACCGTCCTCAAGCAGGCCCTGGCCCAGGGCTTCGATGCCAAGGTCGGCGAGGCCTACCGGATCACCGACAAGATGCAGCGCCAGGACGCGCTGTCCGCGCTCAAGGCCGAGGCCGTCGAGCAGCTGGCCGGTGACGAGGAAGGCCAGTTCGACGCCGACGAGATCAAGGGCGCCTTCGCCGGGCTCGAGAAGCGCGTGGTGCGCTCGCGCGTGGTGAAGGGCGAGCCGCGCATCGACGGCCGCGATCACAAGACCGTGCGTCCGCTCGACATCGAGGTCGGTGGCCTGCCCAAGACGCACGGTTCGGCGACCTTCACCCGCGGCGAGACCCAGGCCATCGTGGTGGCGACCCTGGGCACCCTGCGCGACTCCCAGCTCATCGAGTCGCTGGAAGGCGAGCGCAAGGATCGCTTCCTGATGCACTACAACTTCCCGCCCTACAGCGTGGGCGAGGCCGGCTTCATGGGTGGCCCGAAGCGTCGCGAGATCGGTCACGGCCGCCTGGCGCGCCGCGGTGTCCAGGCCATGCTGCCCGCCGAGGACGACTTCCCCTATACCATCCGCGTGGTCTCCGAGATCACCGAGTCCAATGGCTCGAGCTCGATGGCTTCCGTGTGTGGCTCCTCGCTGGCGCTGATGGATGCCGGTGTGCCGATGAAGGCGCCGGTGGCGGGCATCGCCATGGGGCTGGTCAAGGATGACGACGGCTTCGCCGTGCTGACCGATATCCTCGGCGACGAGGATCACCTCGGCGACATGGACTTCAAGGTGGCCGGCTCCGCCGCGGGTGTCACCGCCCTGCAGATGGACATCAAGATCGAGGGCATCAACGAGGAGATCATGGAGCAGGCGCTGCAGCAGGCCAACGAGGCCCGCCTGAACATCCTCGAGCAGATGAACACGGTGATCGCCCAGAGCCGCACCGAGGTCTCCGACAACGCGCCCTCCATGGCCACCTTGAAGATCGATCCGGAGAAGATCCGCGACGTCATCGGCAAGGGCGGCGCCACCATCCGCAAGATCTGCGAGGACACCGGCGCCTCCATCGACCTGGATGACGACGGCACCGTGCGCATCTACGCCGAGGACAAGACCGCGGCCAAGGCGGCCATCGACACCGTGCTGGCGATCACCGCCGAGCCCGAGATCGGCAAGCTGTATCGCGGCAAGGTAGCGCGCATCGCCGACTTCGGCGCCTTCGTCAACATCATGCCGGGTACCGACGGCCTGGTGCACATCTCCCAGATCGTGCCCGAGCGCGTCAACGACGTCCGCGACTTCCTCAACGAGGGAGACGAGGCGGTGGTCAAGGTGCTCGACATCGACAACCGCAACCGGGTGAAGCTGACCATCAAGGAGATCACCCCGGAAGAGAAGGCCGCCTTCGAGGCCGAAGAGGCCAAGGAAGCCGAGGCCGAACTCTAACCGAGCGGTCATGAGCCGAACGCCCCCGTGGCTCACGCCGCGGGGGCGTTCTCGTTTCGGGGCCCAGCCCCGCCACCGATCAGGGACGACCCATGACACGCCACACCAACGATCCGCCGCCACCCGCCGCCAAGACCGTCACCCAGCGCCGTGACTGGCTGGGCGTAGGCGCGGTGATGATCGGCATCTTCCTGCTGGTCACCGCCGAGCAGCTGCCCATCGGGCTGCTCTCCCAGGTGGCCGGCTCACTGTCCATCACCCCCGGCACCGCCGGGCTGTTGATCACCGTGCCCGGGGTGGTCGCCGCCTTCGCCGCGCCGCTGCTGCCGGTGGCGGTGGGGCGCCTCGACCGCCGCTGGTTGCTGACCGGGCTGATGCTGTTGATGACCCTGGCCAGCCTCGCCGGTGCGCTGGCCGAAGGCTTCACCATGCTGCTGGCGACCCGCGTGCTGGTGGGCGTATGCATCGGCGGCTTCTGGGCCATCGCCGGCGGCCTGGCCTCGCGGCTGGTGGCCCTGGAGCAGGTGCCGCGCGCCATGTCGCTGATCTTCAGCGGGGTGGCCGGGGCCTCGGTGCTCGGGGTGCCGGCGGGTACCTGGCTCGGCGAGCATAGCGACTGGCGCGTCGCCTTCGGCGCGCTGGCGGGGCTGAGCCTGCTGGTGACCATCGCCTTGTGGCGGCTACTGCCTCGCCTGCCGGCGCAACAGCCGGTGCGGCTGACCAGCCTGACCAGCCAGTTCGCCAGCCGTGGGGTGCGCGTCGGCGTGGCCGCCACCGCGCTGATCGTGATGGGCCACTTCGCCGCCTACACCTTCATCAGCCCGATCCTGCAGCAGGTCGCCGATATCCCGTTGCAAAGCGTCAGCACCCTGCTGCTGTGCTTCGGTGCGGCGGGCCTCATGGGTAACTTCCTCGCCGGCACCGCGGCCGGGCGCCGGCCCTATGCCACCGTGCTGGTGATCCCGCTGCTACTCGCCGTCGCGACCCTGAGCTTCCCCTGGCTGGGAGGCGGGCCGGGCGGCGCGGTCGCGCTGTTGATGCTGTGGGGAGCGATGTTCGGCAGCATCTCGGTCAGCCTGCAGACCTGGATCATCAAGAGTGCCCGCAATACCGAGGCCGCCACCGCGCTGATGGCCTTCGTCTTCAACCTGTCGATCGGCATCGGCGCCATGGGCGGCGGCCGGGTGGTCGATGCCGTGGGGCTTGACGGCGTGCTGCTCGGCGCCGGGGCCCTGTTCGTGCTGGCCGCGGCGCTGGTGGCGTGCACGCCCTCACGAGTGGTGGCCGCGCCCAAGGACTGATTCCTCGGGCGGAAATCGCGGGCCAGGAACGCAAAGCCCCCGCTCATTTGAGCGGGGGCTTTTGCATTGAGCGGTTGGCGACCTTCATGCGACGTCGCCGCTTCCACGCTTAGCGTTCGATGGCGAGTGCCACGCCCTGCCCACCACCGATGCACAGCGTCGCCAGGCCCTTGTGGGCGTCGCGGGCGATCATCTCGTGCACCAGGGTCACCAGGATGCGGCAGCCGGAGGCGCCGATCGGGTGGCCCAGGGCGATGGCGCCGCCGTTGACGTTGATCATCGAGGTGTCCCAGCCGAGCTCCTGGTTGACCGAGATGGCCTGGGCGGCGAAGGCCTCGTTGGCCTCGACCAGGTCCAGATCGTCGAGGCTCCAACCGGCCTTCTTCAGGCAGCGACGGGTGGCCGGAGCCGGGCCGATGCCCATGACCGCCGGATCGACGCCGGCATTGGCGTACGCCTTGATGCGGGCCAGTGGCGTGAGGCCCAGGGCCTCGGCCTTCTCGGCGGAGCACAGCATGACCACCGCGGCGCCGTCGTTGAGCGCGGAGGCATTGCCGGCGGTGACGGCACCGTCCTTCTTGAATGCCGGGCGCATGCCGCCGAGCTTCTCCGCGCTGACCTCGCGGGGGTTCTCGTCGGTGTCGAACACCAGCGGGTCGCCCTTGCGTTGGGGGATCTCCAGCGGGGCGATCTGGCCCTTGAACTTGCCTTCGCGGATGGCGGCGGCGGCCTTCTGCTGGGAGGCGGCGGCGAAGGCGTCCATGGCCTCGCGGCTGATGTCGTAGCGCTCGGCCAGGTTCTCGGCGGTGATGCCCATGTGGATGTCGTTGAAGGCGTCCCACAGGCCGTCGTGAACCATGGTGTCGATGGCCTTCCAGTCGCCCATGCGCTGGCCGGTGCGCGAGTGGGGCAGCACGTGCGGGGACAGCGACATATTCTCCTGGCCGCCGGCCAGGATCAGCTCGGCGTCGCCGCAGCGGATCGCCTGAGTGGCCAGGTGCAGAGCCTTGAGCCCGGAGCCGCAGACCTTGTTGATGGTCATGGCCGGTACCGCGTCGGGCAGGCCACCCTTGATGGCGGCCTGGCGAGCGGGGTTCTGGCCGGTACCGGCGGTCAGCACCTGGCCGAGCAGCACCTCGTCGACCTGCTCGGCGGCGACGCCGGTGCCGGAGAGGATGTCCTTGATGACATGGGCGCCCAGATCGCTGGCGGGGATGCCGGCGAGGGAGCCGCCGAAGGCGCCGACGGCGGTACGGCGGGCGGCGACGATGACCACTTCTTGCATGGGAGTTCTCCTGAAGTTACGCAGACCAGCATGCCGTTCAGCATAGGGACGGTGGTGCGCCGCGGCAATCCCCGCCGAGGGCGCGGCGAGCGGCCGGGGCGGGCGCCCCGGCACCGGATTCAGGCGAGCTGGATGGGGATGGCGTTGCTGGTATGGCTGACGACGTTGCCTTCCTGCAGATAGACCAGCGAGGGCTGGTGGCTGTCGAGTTCGGCCTGCTCATACTGGGCGTAGCTGCAGATGATCACCCGCTGACCTTCGCTGGCGAGGTGAGCGGCGGCGCCGTTGACCGAGATCATCCGTGAGCCTTCCTCGGCACGGATGGCGTAGGTGGTGAAGCGCTGGCCGTTCTCGACGTTGTAGATCTGGATCTGCTCGTTGTCGCGGATGCCGGACATGTCGAGCAGTTCACCGTCGATGGCGCAGGAGCCTTCGTAGTTCAGCACGGAGTGGGTGACGCGGGCCATGTGCAGCTTGGCCTTGAGCATGATGGTCAGCATGGAGGGAGTTCTCCTCTCGTGGTGCCGGCCGTCCCCTTAGCGGGGCAGGGTCAGCGACAGGTTATCGATCAGACGGGTCGGGCCCAGGCGCGCCGCGGCGAGCAGCACGGCATCGCGGGTGGTCGCGCCGACCGGCCCCAGGTCGGCGGCGCGCAGTTCCAGGTAGTCGGGGGCGAAGCCCGCCGCGTGCAGCCGAGCGAGGCCGCGCGCCAGGGTCGGCTCGGCCGGCTCGCCGGCCTCCAGCGCCTCGCTCAGGGCACGCAGGGTGCGCTGAAGCTCGGGGGCGGCGGCCCGCTGGGCCGCGTCGAGGTAGCCGTTGCGCGATGACAGCGCGAGGCCATCCTCGGCCCGCTCGATGGGCACGCCGACGATCTCGATCGGCAGGTGCAGGTCGGCGACCAGGCGGCGGATCACCGCTAGTTGCTGGTAGTCCTTCTCGCCGAAGCAGGCCAGGTCGGGCTGCACCAGGTGGAACAGCAGGGTGACCACGGTCGCCACGCCATCGAAGTGTCCGGGCCGGTCACCGCCGCACAGGCCTGCGGAGACTTCGGGCACGCTGACCCGGGTCTGGGCGTCCAGGCCGCGTGGGTAGAGGGTGCCGGCCTCGGGAGCGAACAGCAGGTCGCAGCCGGCGTCTTCCAGGCGGGCCCGGTCGTCGTCCAGGGTGCGCGGGTAGGCGTCGAGATCCTCGTTGGGCCCGAACTGCATCGGGTTGACGAAGATGCTCGCCACCACCACGTCGACGCGACGTCGGGCCTCGGCGACCAGCGCCAGGTGGCCGGCATGCAGGTTGCCCATGGTTGGCACCAGGCCGATGCTGCGGCCGGCCCGGCGATGCCGGGTCAGCGTCTCGCGCAGCGCGGCGATCTCGTTCAGGGTCTGCATCAGAAGGCGTGCTCCGCGGCGGGGAAGCGCCGTGCCTTGACGTCCTCGTGGTAGCGGCGGAAGGCGCCCTGGATGTCGTCGGCCTCGGCCATGAAGTTCTTCACGAAGCGCGGCGTGTGCCCGGCGGTGATGCCGAGCACGTCGTGCATCACCAGTATCTGCCCGTCGGTATCGGCCCCGGCGCCGATGCCGATCACCGGGACCTCGAGGGCCTCCGTCACGGCGCGGCCGAGGCTCGCCGGCACGCATTCGAGCAGGATCATCGAGGCGCCGGCCTCGACCAGGGCGCGGGCGTCTTCGAGGATGCGTCCGGCCTGCTCGGCATCGCGGCCCTGTACCTTGTAGCCGCCGAGCCGGTGGACGGCCTGCGGGGTCAGCCCCAGGTGAGCGCACACCGGCACGCCGCGGCGCGACAGTTCGCGGATGCCGTCGGCCATCCAGGCCTCGCCTTCCACCTTGACCATCTCCGCGCCGGCGCGCATCAGCGCCCCGGCATCCTCGAGCAGGCGCGCGGTGGTGGCGTTGCTCATGAAGGGCAGGTCGACCATCAACAGGCTGGCACCCTTGCCGCGGGCCACGCAGCGGGTGTGGTAACAGACGTCATCGAGGGTCACCGGCAGGGTGCTGCTATGGCCTTGCAGGACCATGCCCAAGGAATCGCCGACCAGTAGCACCTCGATGCCGGCCTCGCCGGCGGCATGGGCGAAGGTGGCGTCGTAGGCGGTCAGGCAGCTGAAGGTCTCACCGGCGCGCTTGACGGCCTGCAGCGTGCTCAGAGTGACGGTTTTCATGGCGTGCTCTCGTATCGTTATCCGGTGCTCGGCGATGGCCGCGCTCGAGTATCGCCGCGCATTGTTACCCGAACCGCACAAGGGTGTCGATAGGTAACAAGTAGGGTGTTACTGGGGCGCCTCGGGTAACACCTGGCGCAGCCCGTCCGGGGCCAGGGTGGCCGCCAGGCTCGCCACTTCGCGGCCGTCCGGCAGGCGGAGGCGCGGCTCGAGATCGGCCAGCGGCACCAGCACGAAGGCGCGGCGGGTCATCTCCGCATGCGGCAGCGTCAGGCGTGGGATCTCGATGTCATGAGTGTCGAACAGTAGCAGGTCGAGGTCCAGGGTGCGTGGCCCCCAGCGGCGGCCGCGGACACGGCCGTGACGCTGTTCCAGGGCCTGCAGCTGATCGAGCAGGGCCAGTGGCGACAGTCGAGTGGCCAGCTCGGCCACGGCGTTGACGAAATCGGGCTGGTCGGCGGGGCCCACCGGTCGGCTGGCGTAGCGCGGCGAGGCCCTGAGCCGCCGGGTCAGCGGCAGGCCGTCGAGCTCGGCCAGGGCGCGCTCGATGTGCCCATGGGGATCGTCGAGGTTGCTGCCGAGCCCGATCCAGGCGCGATGTGGGCGATTCATGAGTCGTTGTTGGACGGCTTGCGACGACGGCGCCGCCGGCGGCGCTTGTTGCGTGGCGCCGGGGTGCCGGCGGGGTCGGCGTCGACCCCGCCGAGCAGGCGGCGCTGTTCGTGCTCGTCGGCGTCCTGGAAGGCGGTCCACCAGTCGCCGAGCCCGGGGTCGATCTCGCCGGCCGCCTCGCGGACCAGCAGAAAATCGTAGGCGGCGCGGAAGCGCGGATGCTCGCGGGTCTGGAAGGCCCGCTTGCCGCGGCGCAGTGGCAAGCGCTGCTGGAGATCCCAGATATCGCGCATCGGCAGGCTGAAACGCTTGGGGATGGCGACATGCTGCAGCTGGCGCGAGATGACCTGCTGGGAGGCGGCCTGCTGCGCCGGGATGGGCGGCATGCCATCGGCCTCCAGGGCCTGTTGACGCTGTTGCGCGGGGGCCCACAGCAGGGCGGCGAACAGGAAGGCCGGGGTCACCGGACGCTCGTCGCGGACGCGTCGGTCGGTGCTGGTCAAGGCGCGTTCGATGACGGCCTCCGCCCAGGGAAGCGCTTCCATGGCCTCGTCGGCCTCGGGGAACAGCATGGCGAATAGGCCGTAGTCGCGCAGCAGATGGAAGGTCTCGACGCCGTGGCCGCTCATGAACAGCTTGAGGACCTCGTCGAACAGGCGCGCCGGGGGCACCTGGAGCAGCAGCTCGGCGAGCTCGGGGATCGGTGCCTCGGTGGCCGGCTCGATGTCGAAATCGAGCTTGGCGGCGAAGCGCACCGCACGCAGCATGCGCACCGGGTCCTCGCGATAGCGGGTCGCCGGGTCGCCGATCAGCCGTATCGTGCGATCCTCGATGTCCTGGACACCACCGGCGAAGTCATGGATCGAGAAGTCGGCGATGTTGTAGTAGAGGGCGTTGATCGTGAAGTCGCGCCGGATGGCGTCCTCCTCGATGTTGCCCCAGACATTGTCGCGCAGCAGCATGCCGTCGTCGGACTGCTGGGCGATGTGGTCGGCGTGGTCGTCGCTGGGCTTGCCGCGGAAGGTGGTGACCTCGATCACCTCGCGGCCGAAGCGCACGTGGACGATGCGGAAGCGGCGGCCGATGAGGCGCGAATTGCGAAACAGGTCGCGCACCTGCTCCGGCGTGGCGTCGGTGGCCACGTCGAAGTCCTTGGGCATGCGGCCGAGCAGGGAATCGCGGATGCAGCCTCCCACCAGGAAGGCCTCATGGCCGGCGTTGTGCAGCCGGTACAGCACCTTGAGGGCGGCGTCGCTGAAGTGCTGGCGCGACACCGGGTGCTCGTCGCGGGGGAGGATGCGCAGCGTGGGGCGGCCGGCCGACGCCTGCTGAGGGCCGAACAGCGACCGGAGGCGCTCGCCCGGGCTCTGCAGAAAGCGGGTAAAACCTTTGATCATGCGGCGTTGTCGACTCGCGAGGATACGAAAGCGTTGAGTGTAGCGAACACCCGACACCTTGCAAAGCGTGGGACTCGTTGATCCATCGGCCCAGCATGAAGAAGGGGAGGCTCGTGAGCCTCCCCGGAAACTAGGATGCAGCATCCCTGCTGCTGATTTTTCTTCGTGATGGCACATCGCCTTGAATACGCACCACGGTCATCAAGGAGCTCAGGCAAGCAGTGTTGTTGTCGTTATGGACGTTCCCGAAAGTGACCGTCTCGTATTCAAAACAATAATCCAACCACGACGGCAAATGATTGCCTCCCCCCGACGTCTTGTTGTTGTTGACGGGGGTGCACCTCTGTCGGCCCTTGTTGTTGTGGGTGGCCGTTAGGGTGCGTCGCGTCCTGGTCCGGATTCCGAGTGTCTTGTTGTTGTGGTCTCGAAGCGCTCGCGCCGGCTGCCGTTGTTGTGCTTGTTGTCGGCAATGGCGCTCGCCTGTCTGTGGCCCGGAGTGTGTTGTTGTTGTCGGGTCGGGCCTGTCACCGCTCGCGTGCCTTGTTGTTGTTAGGGGCCGCGGGTGGCATCCGGCATTGTTTTTCTTGATTTGTATGTAGCAGCCTGCGTGCCAGTTGAATAAAAAATGATAAAAAACAATATATTGAGATATTTTCTAGTCAGGCCGCCCGATCGTAAGCGGCGGAGTGTTACCCGGCTTGCCCGCTGATGGGGCAGAGGCTGTGTGGGAAGGTAACAAATGGTGCGCACACGCCGGCCGACACCCCAAAAACGACGCCCGCGGTGTCGGCCGCGGGCGCTAGTGCTTTGGTCGTAGGGCGGGGCGCCTCAGCCGACGCTGCGGCGAGGGCCCTTCTTGCGCGGGATGCCGAGGCGTTGGCGACGCTCCCATAAGCATTTGCGGCTGATACCGAGCTTCTGGGCGAGTTCCGTCTCGCTCATCTGGTCCTGATGTTCGAGCACGAAATGTTGGAAGTAGTCTTCCAGGGACAGATCCTCTTCCTCGTCGTCCGAGCGTCCGGCGTCGTCGGCCGAGGGAGCCTCGCCGTCGGGCTCGGGGGGCGCGGTGTGCGGCGGGTCGGCTTGCGGGGCGAGGCCGAGCCCCAGGTCGTCAGGGTGGATGAGGTGTCCCTCGGCGAGGATCACGCCGCGCTCCAGGGCGTTCTCCAGCTCGCGGACGTTACCGGGCCAAGGGCAGTCGCGGATCACCCGCAGCGCGGCCCGCGACAGCTTGAGCCCTGCGCGTTTGTGGCGCCGGCAGGCCTTCTCCAGCAGCACATCGGCGATCTCCAGGATGTCGTCCTCCCGGTCGCGCAGCGGCGGCAGGTCGATCTGCATGACGTTGAGCCGGTAGTAGAGGTCGAGGCGGAAGCCGCCGGTCCGCGACAGGGCGTGCAGGTCGCGATGGGTGGCGGCGATCAGCCGCACGTCGACGTGGCGGGTCTCCACCGAGCCGATCTTGCGAATCTCGCCTTCCTGGAGGACCCGCAGCAGGCGCGCCTGGGCATCCATCGGCAGCTCGCCGATCTCGTCGAGGAACAGGGTGCCACCGTCGGCGGCCTCGACCAGGCCGGTGCGGGCGGCGCTGGCGCCGGTGAAGGCCCCCTTCTCGTGGCCGAACAGTTCGGACTCGATCAGTGTCTCGGGGATGGCCGCGCAGTTCACGCACACCAGCGGGGCGGTGGCGCGTTGGCTCTGCTGGTGCAGGGCCCGGGCCACCAGTTCCTTGCCGGTGCCGGATTCGCCCTGGATCAGCACGGTGACGTCGGCCGGTGCGGTCTTGCGGATGCGGGTATAGACCGCCTGCATGGCGGGGCAGCTGCCGATCATCGGCTGGCGCTCGCCGCCGGGGGCGGTGATGTCGGGGGGCTCGCCTTGTTGTAGTGCGCGTTGGTGGAGGACTCGGGACACCGTCTCGAGCAGCTCGTCGTGATCGAAGGGCTTGGCCACGTAGTCCACGGCGCCGAGCTTCAACGCCTCGACCGCCGAGCGCATGCTGGCGTAGCTGGTCATGATCAGCACCGGTACCGGCGCGGCCCGGGCGATCAGCTCGGTGCCGGGGTCGCCGGGCAGGCGCAGGTCGCTGATCACCAGGTCGAAGCCCTGGGGGTCGAGGGCCAGCGCCGCGTCCACCGAGCCGGCCTCGCTGACTCGGTGGTCATGCCGCTCCAGCAGGCGCTTCAGGGCGCTGCGGATGATGGCTTCGTCTTCAACGATCAGGATCCGGCTCATCGGTACTCTCAGCATCCTCTCGATGGAGGGGCAGCCACAGCAGGATGCGCGTGCCATGGGGCTGCCCGGTGGGCGGGGACTCGATGTCGATCTGGCCATCGTGCTCGGCGACGATGCTGTAGACCAGCGCCATGCCGAGTCCCGTGCCCTCGCCGGGGGGCTTGGTGGTGGTGAAGGGTTCGAAGAGATGGTCGCGTACGCGCTCGTCGATGCCGTTCCCCTCGTCGGTGACCGTGACCCGTAGCCGCTCGCCGTCGGCCTCGGTGGCGGCGACGACCCGTCCGCCGGGGTGGCTGGCGTCCCGGGCGTTGCCGAGCAGGTTGATCATTACCTGCTGCAGGCGTTGGGCATCGCCGACGACCCGCAGCGTCGGCGAGCAACGGTTCTCGAAACGAACATCCTCCCCCGAGCGGGCGAGATGGATCAAGTTCAGGGCCTCGTCGGTGACCTCGGCCATCGAGATCGGCTGGAACGCCGTGCCGGTGACGTGGCGACCGCCGTGGGCGAAGCCGACCAGCGAGCCGACGATCCGCGAGACCCGGTCGGTGAGCTGCTGGATCTGCTCGGCGGCCTCCTGCAGCTCGGGGTCGTCGTTGTCGTAGCGCAGGTTCTGGGCCAGCGAGGAGATACCGGTGATCGGGTTGCCGATCTCGTGGGCCACACCGGCCGCCAACTGGCCGATGGAGGCCAGGCGGGCGGCGTGCACCAGTTCGTCCTCCAGCCACTTCATCTCGCTGTGGTCCTCTACCAGGATGACGTTGCCGCCATGCGTCTCGTGTTCGCCGTGGCGCTCGGCCTTGTGCAGGCTCAGGAAGCGCTGGCCGTCGTTGAGCGTCACCGGTTGCTTGTAGAGCTGGCTGCCCGGCTCGGCGAGGATGCGGCCCAGCAGCTCGTTCCAGGGCGCCGGCAGGGTGTCGCGGTGGGCGCCGATGACGGTGTCGCCGGGGATGCCGGAGAGCTCGGCCAGGGCATCGTTCCACATCAGCAGTTCGCCGTCTTCGCCGAAGGCGCACAGCCCGACCGGCAGGCGGATCAGGGTGCGGCGATGGTAGCGACGCAGGCCGTCGATCTCGCGGGCCAGGCCGTTGAGCCGCGGACGATAGTCCTCCAGGCGGTTCTCGACGAAGTGGATGTCCTCGTTGGCGCCGGGGCCGTCCTGCCGGTAGGGCAGGAAGCGGTCGACGATGTCCTGGGCCACCGAGGGCCCCATCAGCCCGGAGAGATTGGCCTGGATGCGATCGCGCAGCCGGCGCAGGGCGTAGGGGCGACCATCGAGCGGCGACATCTGCAGGGCGACCAGGGCGCGTTCGACCTCCCGCTCGGCGACCTCCTCGCCCAGTGCCCGGGCCAGATGGTGCTGGATCTCCCGGCCGTTGCCGGCCACCAGGGGCAGGCGCATGGGGCGCACCACGGCATCCACCGAACAGGCCTCGGCGGCGGCCCGCTCGCCGGCCGAGGTGCGGGTGGCCAGCGACACCAGGATGAAGCTGAGCACGTTGGCGGCCAGCGAGACCAGGGTCACCCGGTACCAGTCGGGCTCGCCGGCCAGGGCCTCCAGCCCCGGCAGGGCCGGCAGCACCGGGGTGCCGCCGAGCAGCGACGGCCACAGCCCGGCCAGCCAGATCGCCACGCCCACCGCGAGGCCGGTGACCATGCCGCGGCGATTGGCGCCGGGCCAGTAGAGCAGCGCCAGCATGCCTGGCAGGCACTGGGCCATGCCGACGAAGGAGGCCATCGCCAGGGTCGTGAGGTCGTGGTGCACGCCCACGGTGCGGTAGAACAGCCAGCCGCCGCCGATCACCGCGGCGATCAGTCCCTGGCGCAGCCAGCGTAGCCAGCGGTAGAGGTCGGGCTGGGCGATGGGCGGATGCGCCACCAGCACCAGGTGATTGAGGATCATCCCCGACAGGGCCAGGGCGATGACGATCATGGTGCCGCTGGCCGCGGTCAGGCCGGCGATGAAGGCCAGGGCGCCGACCCACCATGAGGACGACAGGCCGAAGGCCAGGTAGGCGCCGCCGGTGAGCGAGGCGTCGACGCCCAGCCGCTGGGCGCCCCACAGGATCAGCGGCACCGGCAGTGCCATCAGCAGCAGGAACAGCGGCATGACCCAGCCGGCGCGCAAGAGGGTGCGGCGGCCGAGGGGTTCGGCGAAGGTGATGTGGAACATGTGCGGCATCAAGAAGACCGCGGCGAAGAACAGCATCAGCAGGGTCCGCCACTGGGCCGGGGCCAGCGGGTGCGTCTCGGCCTGGGCGAGGTGGCCCGGGCCGTCGAGCCAGGCCTGCAGGTCGCCGGGGCCGTCGAAGATGCCGAACAGGGCGAAGGCCCCCAGCGCCAGCATGGCCCCGAGCTTGACCACCGACTCCAGGGCGATCGCCGCCATCAACCCATCCTGGCGAGCGTGGAGATGGGTATGGCGCGCGCCGAACAGGATCGCGAACAGCGCGATCAGGGCGCTGAAGACCAGCGCCAGCCACTCCGCTGCGCCACTGCCGGACAGCAGCCGGAGGGCGTTGCCCAGGGTCTGCACCTGCAGCGCCAGTAACGGCAGCACCGCCAGCAGGCTGACCAGGGTGACCAGGGTGCCCACCCAGCGCGAGCGGAAACGGAAGGCGAACAGGTCGGCCAGCGAGGCCAGTTGGTAGGTATGAGCCATGCGCTGGATGGGCACCAGCAGCATCGGCGCCAGCAGGAAGGCGCCGGCGGCCCCCAGGAAGTAGGCCAGGTAGCCATAGCCGCTGCGCTCGGCCTGCTCGAGGGTGCCGTGGATGGCCCAGGCGCTGGCGTAGACGCCCAGCGCCAGGGTATGGGTCGCCGGGTGGCGGGCGAGGCGGGTCGGCAGCCCGCCGCGCTCCACCGCCAGGGCGCACAGCGCGAGGACCAACAGGTAGCCGACGCCCAGGGTCAGCAAGACGAGGGGGCTCATTCGCCGCCCCCCCGGTGTTGTTCATCGAGGCGGCGCTTGCGTTCCAGCCAGACGGTCAGGGCGATCAACACGCCCCAGATCAGGAAGGGGCGGTACCAGGCGGCCCCGGGGCTGCCCCAGCCGCTCATCAGCAGCGGCGAGAACAGGTAACCGCCGAACACCAGGAACAGCACGATGCGATAGACGTACACGGTGTCTCCTCAGTCGGTGGCGCCTGTCAGGCGGCGCCCGGGGGCGGCGCGCAGCCGGCCCGGGGTCCAGCACGCGATGGCTCGGGCCAATTGCTCCTCCACCGGGGCCTGGGCCAGCTCGGCCGGCGGCGCCTGGTCGAGCAGCGTCAGGGCCTGGTGCAGCAGCGGACGGGCCGCGGGCTCGGTGTCCGGCAGCGCCGGGGCCCGGTTCTGCTTGGAGAGCTTCTGGCCATCGTCACCGAGCACCAGCGGCAGATGCAGGTAGCGCGGCTCGGCCAACCCCAGGGCGTGCTGCAGCTGGCGCTGCCAGGGGGTGTTGTCGAGCAAGTCGGCGCCGCGTACCACCTGGTTGATGCCCTGGTCGGCATCGTCGACGACCACGGCGAGCTGATAGGCCCAGAGGCCGTCCTTGCGCTTGAGCACCACATCGCCGAGCGTCGCCGGGTCGAAGGCCTGGTGGCCGAGCTGGCGGTCCTCCCAGGCGACCGGGCGCAGCCCCAGGTCGCTGCGCAACCGCCAGGCCTGGGGCTTGTGCGGCTCGACGACGCCGTCGCGACACCAGCCAGGGTAGACGGCGTGATCGCGCCATTGCTTGCGTGAACAGCTGCACGGGTAGGCCAGGCCGCGCGTCGCGAGGCGCTCCAGGGCGGCGGCATAGGCGTCGTGGTGGTCGCTTTGCCGGATGACGGGGCCGTCCCAGTGCAGGCCGAAGGCGTCGAGCTGGCGGCGGATGGTGTCGGCGGCGCCGGGCGGGCAGCGCGGCGGGTCGACGTCCTCGATGCGCAGCCCCCAGTGGCCCCGAGCATGGCGAGCGTCGAGGAAGCTGGCCAGCGCGGCCACCAGCGAGCCGAGATGCAGCGGACCCGAGGGGGTCGGGGCGAAGCGGCCACGATAGAGGCTCATGGGCGGCTCCGGAAGGAACGAGGAGCAGAGGACGGGCACCGGCGGTGCCCGTCGCGGGAGCGATGGCGGCCGGGCATCAACCGCCCAGCTGCTTCTCCTTGAGCTCGGCGAGGGTCTTGCAGTCGACGCACAGGGTCGCGGTGGGACGCGCCTCGAGGCGACGGATGCCGATCTCGACGCCGCAGGTGTCGCAGAAGCCGTAGTCGTCCTCGTCGATCTTCTCGATGGTCTCGTTGATCTTCTTGAGCAGCTTGCGCTCGCGATCGCGGGTGCGCAGCTCGAGGCTGAAGCCTTCCTCCTGGGTGGCGCGATCCGCGGGGTCGGCGTAGTTGTTCGCCTCCTCCTGCAGATGGCGTACCGTGCGATCGACTTCTTCCATGAGCTCCTGCTTCCAGCCCAGCAGGATCTGTCGGAAGTGCTCGAGCTGCTTCTCGTTCATGTACTCTTCACCCGCGGCCGGCTCGTACGGGGTGAATTTCTTGGGCGCTTCCATCTTCTGTTCTGCTACGGGCATGGGGCTACCTCGTGTCTTGTGTGACTGCTGATCAATACCCGGTGAGCTGCTCTAAGGTATCTCACGCCAAAGGGATGCTTGTTTAGCGAAAAAACGCCGCCTTTGCAATCCCCCGGTGCCTCGGACTGCGTCGATACCCCAAAAGTCGTAACATGTGAGCGGTGACCCTGGCGGCTCGCGAGGCGGCCTGCCATGGGGTGTTGTGCAGAGGAGATAGCCATGAACTGGAGCTCGCGACTCGACGCCGTCGCGCCCTTCCGTGTGATGCGCCTGCTGGAGATCGCCCAGGCCCGTGAGGCCGAGGGCCACGATGTCATCCACCTGGAGGTGGGCGAGCCCGACTTCCCCACGCCCGAGCCGATCGTCGCCGCCGGGCAGCGGGCCCTGGCCGAGGGGCTGACCCGCTATACGCCGGCGGCGGGCCTGCCGGTCCTGCGCGAGGCGATCGCCGGCCATTATGCGCGCCACTTCGGGGCCGACGTCGACCCCGCGCGGATCATCGTCACCCCCGGGGCCTCCGGCGCATTGCTGCTGGCCAGCCAGCTGCTGGTCGAGGGCGGCGACCGGGTGCTGATGGCCGATCCCACCTATCCCTGCAATCGCCACTTCATGGCGCTGGCTGGCGCCGAGGTCGATGCGGTGCCGGTGGGGCCGGCCAGCGGCTGGCAGCTCGATGCCGAGACCATCGCCGAGCACTGGCGCGACGATACCCGGCTGGCGATGCTGGCCACGCCCTCCAACCCTTCCGGGCACATGCTCGATGCCGCGGGGCTCTCGGCGGTGGCCGAGACGGTCGCCGGGCGTGGCGGCCGGCTGCTGGTCGACGAGATCTACCAGGGGCTGTGCTATGACATCGCTCCGCTTTCCGCCGCGGCGCTGGCGCCGGAGGCTTTCGTGGTCAACAGCTTCTCCAAGTACTTCGGCATGACCGGCTGGCGACTGGGCTGGCTGGTGGCCCCGCCGGCGGCGGTGGAGCCGCTGACCCGGCTGGCCCAGAACGTCTTCCTGTCGGCGCCGACCCTGGCCCAGCACGCCGCCCTGGCGGCCTTCGAGCCCGAGTGTCGCGAGCTCCTCGAGGACCGCCGTCGCGAGCTGGCGCGGCGCCGCGAGGCGCTTCTGGCGGGCCTCGAACGGCTGGGGCTGGCGCCCGACCTGCCGCCCCAGGGGGCCTTCTACCTGTGGCTGGATGTGTCTCGCTATACCCGCGACAGCGAGGCCTTCTGCCGCCGCCTGCTCGAGGAGGAGAACGTCGCCATCACCCCGGGCACCGACTTCGCCCTCACCGGCGGCGAGCATCACGTGCGCATCGCCTTCACCACCGGCGTCGCACGGCTCGAGGAGGCCGTCGTGCGGCTGGAACGCTTCCTGGCCCGGCAGGAGGGCGCCTGATGGAGCATGCCGAGCCAAAGTACGGCCTGAACCGGCGGCTGTGGCGTGGGTACTCTCGAGTTCTGGCCCGGCAAGAGGACGCCTGATGGACTATCCCGAACCGCTGGTGCCCGGCACCCTGCTGCGTCGCTACAAGCGCTTTCTGGCCGATGTGCGCCTCGAGGATGGCCGCGAGGTCGTCGCCCACTGCCCCAACACCGGCTCGATGCGTGCGGTCAACGTGCCGGGCAGCCGGGTCTGGCTGTCGGCAAGCGACGATCCCCGGCGCAAGCTGGCCTGGACTTGGGAATTGATCGAGCTGCCCCAGGCGGAGGGCGGCGTCGCCCTGGCGTCGGTGCATACCGGGCGTGCCAACCGCATCGTCGAGGAGGCGCTGCGGGCCGATGGCGTCGAGGAGCTGGCCGGGGCCGGCGCGCTGAAGCGCGAGGCCAAGGTGGAGCGCGCGCGCCTGGACTTCCGGCTGGACGGCGCGGCCGGTGCGAGCACGTATGTGGAGGTCAAGCAGGTGACGCTGCGCGAGGATGACGGCCACGGCTACTTCCCGGATGCGGTCAGCGAACGGGGGCGCCGACATCTCGAGACCCTGGCGGCGCTCGCCGCCGAAGGGCATCGCGCGGTGCTGCTGTTCTGCGTGGCCCACGAGGGCATCCGCTCGGTGGCGCCGGCCGGCCACCTGGACCCGGGCTATGCCGAGGCGCTGCGTCGAGTGGCCGGCGAGGGCGTGGAGATACTGGCCCGTGCCTGTCGCTTCCGGCGGGAGGCGGGCCGGCCGGTCGCCGTGGGGCTGGGCGAGGCGCTGCCGGTGGTGCTCTAGCGGCGCCCCGCCGACTTGTCGGGCAAAGCCTAGCGCCGGGTGACGCGGAAGATCGCGATCTCGCCGAACAGGTTGGGCCAGCGCCGAGAGGCCCAGTTGCCCCCTCGGCTGCCGACGCCCACCGCGCGGTCGACGATGATCAGCCCCTTGTCGCGGCACAGTCGCTCGAAGTCGTTGAAGGTCGACAGGTGGATGTTGGGGGTGTCGTACCAGGCGTGGGGAAGCGACTTGGAGACCGGCATGTAGCCGCGCAGGCCGAGGTAGGCCCGGTGGCGCCAGTAGGCGAAGTTGGGGAAGGTGATGATGCACTCGCCGGCCACCCGCAGCATCTCGTCGAGCATGCGGTCCGGGCGGCGCAGTGCCTGGAGGGCCTGGGTCATCACCACCAGGTCGCAGGCGTCGTCCTCGAAGTTGGCGAGCCCCGCATCGAGGTTCTGTTCGAGCACGTTGACGCCACGCGCCAGGCAGGCGGTGATGCCCTCGGGGTCGATCTCCAGGCCGTAGCCGGTGACGTTCTTGCTCTCGGCCAGGGCGGCCAGCAGGGCGCCGTCGCCGCAGCCCAGGTCGAGCACCCGTGCGTCCTCGGGGACCCAGTCGTGGATCCGTTGCAGGTCGGCGCGCATCATGAGCGTTCCTCCAGTCGCTGGTCGCGGGCCACGCGCTCCATGAAGGCGGCGAACACCGCCCGATAGCGGGGCTCGGGCAGCAGGAAGGCATCGTGGCCATGGGGCGAGTCGATGTTGACGTAGCTGACCGCCTTGCCGGCGCGCAGCAGGGCATTGGCCAGCTCCCTGGAACGCGTGGGCGGGAAACGCCAGTCGCTGGAGAAGCTGACCACCAGGAAGGGGCAGTCGGCCGGGGCCAGGGCCGCCGCCAGGTCGCCGTCGTGGGCGGCCGCCGGGTCGAAGTAGTCCAGCGCCTTGGTCATCAGCAGGTAGGTGTTGGCATCGAAGGAGGTCGAGAAGGTGTCGCCCTGGTGGCGCAGGTAGGACTCGACCTGGAACTCCACGCCATAGCCGAAGTTGAAGTCGTCGCTGCGCAGGTCGCGGCCGAACTTGCTGCCCATGGCGTCTTCCGACAGGTAGGTGATGTGCCCCACCATGCGGGCGAGCTTCAGCCCACGTCGGGGCAGGGCATCTCGCTCGGCGTAGTGGCCGTCGAAGAACTCGGTGTCGGAGCGGATCGCCTGGCGGGCCACCTCGTTGAAGCCGATGTTCTGCGCCGACAGCTTGGGCGTGGCGGCGATCACCGCGGCATGGGCGATGCGCTCGGGATAGGTCAGCGTCCACTGCAGCACCTGCATGCCTCCGAGGCTGCCGCCGACCACCGCGGCGAAGCACTCGATGCCCAGCCGGTCGGCCAGCCGGGCCTGGCTATGCACCCAGTCGACCACCGTGAGCATCGGGAAGTCGGGCCCCCAGGCGGTACCGGTCGCGGGGTTCTCGCTGATCGGCCCGGTGCTGCCGTGACAGCCCCCGAGGTTGTTCAGCGAGACGACGAAGAAGCGCTCGGTATCGATCGACTTGCCGGGCCCGATGTGGGCGTCCCACCAGCCCGGCTTGCGATCGTCCGGCGAGTGATAGCCGGCGGCGTGGTGATGCCCGGAGAGGGCATGGCAGACCAGCACGGCGTTGGTGCCCTCGGCGTTGAGCGTGCCGTAGGTCTCGTAGACGAGGTCATAGACCGGCAGCGCTCTGCCGCAGGCCAGGTCCAGGGGGTCGTCGAAGTGCGCCGTCTGCGGCGTCACCAGGCCGACCGAAGCGTGGGGCTGTTCGGTCATCTGTCAGGCGTGTCCAGTCGTTGTCGTTGGTGGTCGGGGCAGGCCGGTGCGGTGGTCGTGTGGAGCCTTGTCCCCGACGCTCAGCGTCAGCCACCGCTTGTCGACGACGTGTCTTCTAGAGCCCCACCAACGCGCCGACCGTGCCGGCGGAGCGGATCAGCGACCCCACCACGACACCGTCGATCAGGTTGATGGCGATGAACACCACGATCGGCGAGAGATCGATCATGCCCAGCGGCGGGATCACCCGACGTACCGGCGCCATGATCGGCTCCACCAGCTGCATGACCAGGATGGCCGCCGGGTGGCTGGCGTTGGGCGATACCCAGCTGAGGATGATCATCACGATCAGTGCGAAGAAGTAGATCTTCAAGATGGCGTTGGCGAGTGCCGCCACGGCACCGATAGCCAGGTCGGCGACCGGCGCCATGCCATAGCCGGCGATCTGCAGGATGGCGATGATGGCGACCAGCTTGACCACGAAGCCGGCGGCCAGGGTGGCCAGGTCGAAGCGCCCCATCACCGGCCCCAGGAAGCTCTGGAAGGGGCGCACCACCGGTTGGGTGATCTTCACCACCGATTGGCTGAGCGGGTTGTAGTAGTCGGCCCGAGATGCCTGCAGCAGAAAGCGCAGCATCAGCAGGAACAGGTAGATATTGACGAGGGTGTTGACCAGTAGCAGGCCGGCGTTTCCCAGTTGACTGCCCATCGGGGCTCCTCCATGTCTTGTGCGTTCGGTCGCCGAGGCGTACCGGAGTCAGTGCTTGCCGAGTTCGTCGGCCATCTCGCGGGCGCGGGCGGCGCAGCTGTCCATGGCCTCGGCCATGATATGGCGCAGGCCGGCCTCTTCCAGATGAGTGACGGCACGCTCGGTGGTGCCGCCGGGCGACATCACGTTGCGCTTGAGCTCCCCGGGCGTCTTGTCGCTGTCCATGGCCATGCGCGATGCGCCGAAGGCGGTCTGCATGGCCAGGCGGCGGGCGGTCTCGGCGGGCAGGCCGAGGCGGGCGCCGGCCTCCTCCATGGCCTCGAACATCAGGAAGAAATAGGCCGGTGCGCTGCCGGCGACCGCGGTTACGGCCTCCAGCAGGCGCTCTTCATCGACCCACTCGACCAGGCCCACGGCCTCGAGTAGCTCGGTGGCCAGCTGGCGCTGGGGCGCGCTGACGCGAGGATTGGCGAAGAGCCCGGCGGCCCCGGCACCGACCAACGAGGGGGTGTTGGGCATGCAGCGTACCAGCGGCAGGTCGCCGCCCAGCCAGGCCTCGAGGGTCTCGGCGGGCAACCCGGCGGCGACCGAGATGATCAGCGGCTTGCGCGCCTGGATGGCATCGCGCATGGCGCCACAGACGTCCTGCATGACCTGTGGCTTGACCGCCAGCACCACCACGTCGGCCTGGGCCACGGCGGCGATGTTGTCGGTGGTCGTGTGGATGCCGCACCGCTCGCGCAGCGGGGCGAGTCGCTCGTCGCCGCGAGAGGTGGCGGTGATGGCGTCGCGGGGGTAGCCGCTGTCGATCATGCCGCCGATGATGGCGCCGGCCATGTTGCCGGCACCGATGAAGGTGACTTGGCTTGCCATGCGTTCAATCCTGTGTGGGTCGACGAATGCGTCGTCGTGGGTGGTCAGGCGGAGGTGTCGCGGGCTCCGAAGATGGCGGTGCCGAGTCGCACCAGGGTGGCTCCCTCGGTCACGGCGGCCTCCAGGTCGCCGCTCATGCCCATCGAGAGGGTGTCGAGCCGCGCCTCCGGGAAGCGCTCTCGCAGGTCGGTCAGCGCCTCGTGCAGGCGGGCGAAGGGCGCGCGTTGGGCGACGGGATCGGTGGCCGGGGCCGGGATCGCCATCAGCCCACGCAGCCTGAGGTGTGGCATGGCCAGTACCGCCTCGGCCAGGGCCGGCAGCTCGGCGAGCGAGAGGCCGGATTTCGAGGCCTCGTCGCTGACATTGACCTGCAGGCAGACATTCAGCGGCGCCATGCCCGCGGGCCGCTGGGCATCGAGGCGCCGGGCGACCTTCTCCCGGTCCAGGCTGTGCAGCCAGTCGAAATGCTCGGCCACGTCGCGGGTCTTGTTGGATTGCAATGGGCCGATGAAGTGCCAGACGATGGCCGAGAGCTCGGCGAGCTCGGTTTGCTTCGCCAGGGCCTCCTGCAGGTAGTTTTCGCCGAAGTCGCGCTGCCCGAGGCGATACGCCTCGCGGATCATGGCGGCGGGCTGGGTCTTGCTGACGGCCAGCAGCGTCGCGTCGTCCGGCGTACGGTCGGCGGCAGCCAGTGCCGCCTCGAGGCGGTGCCGGGCGTTGGCCAGGGCGTCACAAAGCGCCAGGTCCGTCATGTCGTAGGGTCTACCATCACTGAGCACACCTTAATACTCCGGAAGCAGGGAACCGCATGGATATTACCGAACTGCTGGCATTCTCGGCAAAGCAGAACGCCTCGGACCTTCATCTCTCGGCCGGTCTGCCACCGATGATTCGGGTCGATGGCGACATCCGACGGCTCAATGTGCCGGCGATGGAGGACCGCGAGGTCCGTCAGCTGATCTACGACGTCCTCACCGATCGCCAACGGCGCGACTTCGAGGAGTCGCTGGAGCTGGACTTCTCCTTCGAGGTGCCGGGGGTCTCGCGCTTTCGCGTCAATGCCTTCCATCAGGCGCGCGGCGCCGGGGCGGTGTTCCGTACCATCCCCGCCGAGGTGCTGACCCTGGAAGGTCTGGGAATGGGCGAGGTGTTTCGCCGCCTGTCCATGCTGCCGCGCGGGCTGGTGCTGGTGACCGGGCCGACCGGCTCGGGCAAGAGTACGACCCTGGCGGCGATGGTCGATTACATCAACGATCATCGCTTCGAGCATATCCTGACCATCGAGGATCCGGTGGAGTTCGTGCATCGCAGCAAGCGTTGCCTGATCAACCAGCGCGAGCTGCACCGCGATACCCATGGTTTCGCGCCGGCCCTGCGCAGCGCGCTACGCGAGGATCCGGACGTGATCCTGGTCGGTGAGATGCGCGACCCGGAGACCATCCGCCTGGCGCTGACCGCGGCCGAGACCGGGCACCTGGTGTTCGCCACGCTGCATACCACCTCGGCGGCCAAGACCATCGATCGGATCATCGACGTCTTCCCCGGTGACGAGAAGGCCATGGTGCGCTCGATGCTGTCCGAATCGCTGCAGGCGGTGGTCTCCCAGGCGCTGCTCAAGCGTCAGGGTGGCGGCCGGGTGGCGGCCCACGAGATACTGATCGCCACCCCCGCGGTGCGCAACCTGATCCGCGAGGACAAGGTGGCGCAGATCTATTCGGCCCTGCAGACCGGCGGCAACCTGGGCATGCAGACGCTGGATATGGCGTTGTCCCGTCTGGTGGCCAGCAATGACGTGACTCGGGAGGAGGCCCAGGCCAAGGCGCGGGCCGTGCTGCCCGAGTGAATCCGTGACGCAGCAGGAAGGATGACGATGACCGCCCAAGACAGGCTGTATCAATTGCTCGACATGATGATCGAGGAGGAAGCCTCGGACCTGCTGATCTCGGTGGCCGCCGCGCCGACGCTGAAACGGGCCGGCAGCCTGATGCCCGTGGGCGAGGAAGCGCTCAGCGTGGAGCAGGCCGAGGGGCTGGTGATGGCGGCGATGCCGGAGGCCCAGCGAGCGCGTTTCGCCGCCGAGCAGGAGGCCAATTTCGCCCTCAGCCTATCGGGGCGGGGGCGTTTCCGTGTCAGCGCCTTCCAGCAACGCAACCGGCCGGCCATGGTGTTGCGTCGCATCGCCTTCGAGATACCGGGCCTGGACGAGTTGTCGTTGCCAACGGTGCTCGGCGAGCTGGCCAACCTCAAGCGTGGCCTGGTGTTCGTGGTCGGTGGCACCGGTAGCGGCAAGAGTACGACCCTGGCGTCGATGATCCAGCACCGTAACGAGACCGTCGGCGGGCATATCATCAGCATCGAGGACCCGATCGAGTATCTACACCCGCATCGCCGCGCGATCATCAATCAGCGCGAGGTGGGCATCGATACCGAGTCCTTCGAGGTGGCGTTGAAGAATACCCTGCGCCAGGCGCCGGACGTGATCCTGATCGGCGAGATTCGCACCCGAGAGACGATGGAGCATGCCTTGGCCTTCGCCGAGACGGGCCACCTGTGCCTGGCGACCCTGCATGCCAACAATGCCGATCAGGCGCTGGAGCGGATCCTCCATTTCTTCCCTCACGAACGCCATGATCAGATATGGCTCGACCTGTCGCTCAACCTCAGGGCGATCATCGCCCAGCAGCTTCTGCCTGGAGTGAACGATAGCCGTTGCCCGGCCATCGAGGTCCTGCTCCGGTCGCCGCGGATCGCCGATCTGATCGGCAAGGGCGAGATCGCCGAGATCAAGCCGGCCATGGCCCGTTCTCGTGATCAGGGCATGCAGACCTTCGACCAGGCGCTGTACGAGCTCTACCGGCAGGGGGCGATCGGCGAGGAGGTGGCGCTGGTGCACGCCGACTCGGCCAACGACCTGCGCATGATGATCAAGTACGGCGATGAAAACGGCGCGGGGCTGGTCGAGGCCAAGGCGGCGGCCAGTCAGCTATCGCTGCGCGGCGAGGATGACTACTGAGTCGACCGGCTTGGTCGCCGATGTCAGGGGGCGAAGATGCCACCCAGCACCCGTGGGCCGGCGGCACCGGTGACCGACGGCAGGTTGCCGGGCAGGTCCTCGAGGCGACGCCATGCCAGCCAGGCGAAGGCCGCCGCCTCGAGCCAGTCCGGCGACCAGCCGAAGGCCTCGGCGGCTTCCAGGCGTGTGTCGGGCATGCGGCGTGCGAGGCGTGCCAGCAGGTCGGGGTTGTGGGCGCCGCCGCCGCAGGGGACCAGACACTCGGCGGGCGGGGCGCCGTAGGCGTCGCGGGCCATCTCCACCGCCAGCGTCACGCTGGCGGCGGTGAGCTCGGCCAGGGTCGCCTGGACATCCTCGGGCCGCTCGTCGCCGGCCAGATGGCGTTCCAGCCAGGCCAGATGGAAGACCTCGCGGCCGGTGCTGCGCGGCGGCGGCCGATGAAAGAAGGGCTCGGCGAGCAGTCGCTCGAGCAAGGCCTCGTCGACCCGACCCGACGCCGCCCAGGCGCCGTCTGCGTCGTAGTCGCCGCCGCGATGGCGAGCATGCCAGGCGTCCAGCAGGGCGTTGGCGGGGCCGCTGTCGAAACCCAGTGGGGCGCGGCCATCCTGTTGTGGCGGCAGCAGCGTCAGGTTGGCGAAGCCGCCGAGATTCAGGATCAGGCGCCACTGCTGCGCGTCGCGGAACAGCGCCTGATGGAAGGCCGGCGCCAGGGGCGCGGCTTGCCCTCCGGCGGCCAGGTCGCGGCGACGGAAGTCGGCGATCACGCGGCAGCCGGTGAGCTCGGCCAGCAGGCTGGGGTTGTCGAGCTGAAGAGTGTAGGCCGGGCCGCCGTCATGGCCCCAGGGGGCATGCTCGATGGTCTGGCCGTGGCTGCCGATGGCGGCGATGGCGGAGGGCGAGAGGCCGGCGGTGGCGAGCACTCCGACGACCGCTCGGGCCTGGGCCTCGCAGAAGGCCTGCTCGGCCTCGGCCAGTTCGGCGAAGCTCGCGTGATCGGCGTGGCAGAGTCGCCATAATCGTTCGCGCAACGCCGTCGGCATGGGTTCGTCATGGGTCGCGACCAGGCGCGCCGGGGCCCCCGTCGAGATGTCGACCAGGGCGGCGTCGATGCCGTCGAGGCTGGTGCCGGACATCAGGCCGATGAAGTAGGGCATTAAGGGCTCCCGTTGGGACTCAACCGTCGATGGTTGGCATGGTAACATCCTGCCCAACACCAATGACCATCGTTGCCCGGAACGGGCCGCCCTGCCGAGTGGAGAGGAGAGCATGACCGATGTTGCCGACGCGTTAGCGTTGCTCAAGCGTGGTACCCACGAGATCCTGCTGGAAGACGAGTTGGAGAAGAAGCTGGCCTCCGGCCGCCCGTTGCGTATCAAGGCGGGCTTCGACCCGACCGCCCCCGACCTGCATCTGGGGCACAGCGTGCTGCTAACCAAGATGCGTCAGTTCCAGGATCTCGGCCATACGGTCATCTTCCTGATCGGGGACTTCACCGGCCGCATCGGCGATCCCTCCGGCAAGAACGTCACCCGCAAGCCGCTCACCGAGGAAGAGGTCAAGATCAACGCCGAGACCTACAAGGCGCAGGTCTTCAAGATCCTCGATCCCGAGAAGACCGAGGTGCGTTTCAATGCCGAATGGTTCTCCTCCATGGGCGCGGCCGACATGATCGAGCTGGCGGGGAAGAGCACCGTGGCGCGCATGCTCGAGCGCGATGACTTCGAGAAGCGCTATGCGGCCGGTCAGTCGATCTCCATCCACGAGTTCCTCTATCCGCTGGTGCAGGGCTATGACTCCGTGGCGCTGGAGGCCGATGTCGAACTGGGTGGCACCGACCAGAAATTCAACCTGCTGATGGGCCGTGAGATCCAGAAGCACTACGGCCAGTCGTCACAGGTCGTCATCACCATGCCGTTGCTGGAAGGCCTGGACGGCGTGCAGAAGATGTCCAAGTCGCTGGGCAACTACGTCGGTGTCGACGAGTCGCCGGGGGCCATGTTCAACAAGCTGGTCTCGATGCCCGACAGCTTGATGTGGCGTTACTTCGAGTTGCTGTCGCTGAAGAGCAACGAGGCGCTCGAGGCGCTCAAGCGCGACATCGAGGCCGGGGCCAACCCGCGTGACGTGAAGATGACGCTGGCGCGCGAACTGATCGGTCGTTATCACGGCGAGGAGGCCGCCGCCAATGCCCACCGCAGCGCCGGCAACCAGCTGGCCGACGGCGAACTACCGGAAGACCTGCCGGAGGTGACGGTCGACTTCGAGGGCGCCGAGCAGGCCCCCATCGCCGCGGTGCTCAACCGTGCCGGCCTGACCAAGAACAGCGCCCAGGCCAAGGACATGCTGGGCAATGGTCGGGTCAAGGTAGATGGTGAGGCCGTCGACCGTGAGCATAGCCTCGATACCGGCAAGAGCTATGTGATCCAGGCCGGCAAGAAGCGCTACGCGCGAGTCACTCTCGCCTGACGCAGCCGACAGGTCCCGAGCAGAACGCCCGCCTCGCGCGGGCGTTCGCGTCTCCGGGCGGCGAGTGGCGCGCCTGCGCATCTATCCACAGGCGGTTGCTCTGGCGGTGGGGTGTGGATGGTTTGGCGTGGCGGTTGGCGTGCCTTCATTACCTGCGTCAGCGCGACGACATCGTCCGTCCCGAAATTAGCCCTTGCGTCCCTCCGCCGTAGCCCGTAAAGTACGCATCCGCTGCCGGCGACGGGCAACGTTGCAGGCGGTGATGGGTGGTAGAAGCA
>NZ_SDMO01000017.1 GCF_004798905.1 Halomonas borealis
GCGCCGATGGTAGTGTGGGAGTTCCCATGCGAGAGTAGGTCATCGTCAGGCACTTATTACGAGAAAACCCCGACTCAATGAGTCGGGGTTTTTTCATTATCCGCTTGTCCCCGGGTCGTGCTTCCCCGCCTTTTGTGGGGCTGCCTCGTATGTGCGCGGCCCGCGTTAGCATGCCGTTGAAACATGATGATATTCGGCATTCTTCTGACCCCCTAGCCTTGATACTCGATGGATTGTCGGCCTGGCCGCTTCTCATGAGCAGGGCACGATTCTATATAGGCCCCGGCGGGGCGAATTTCCCGCCAACACGTTGTGAATAAGCGACTCAGCTATCGGCACACCGTGCCGGTCCACCGGTGTTTAGCCACAGTTTTCGACTGACCAAGAGGAGAGAGCGGCCAATCTTGGCCGACAGCAATGTATGAGTGAACAACACTCCCATTCGATGAGCGCCACGCCCGTGAGACGATTAGGGGACCCGGTCGTGCTCGGCGTGAGCATCGGTTTCATCCTGGGGTTCATCGCCCTGTCGCTGTACGACGTCAACATGGTGGCCGATGGCATCGCCGCGGGCTTCGCCTGGACCGCCAAGACGCTGGGCAGCTATTTCCAGTGGTTGTTGTTGCTGACCTTCCTGGTGGCCATGGGGCTGGTGACTACGCCGGCGGCCAGCGCGAAGGTCGGCAATCGGGACACTCCGGAGATGAGCACCTTCAAGTGGCTGTCGATCATCATGTGTACCCTGTTGGCCGGGGGCGGTGTGTTCTTCGCCGCCGGCGAGCCGGTCTACCACTTCGTGGTGACGCCGCCGGCCTTTGATACCGAGGCCGGCACCGCGGAAGCGATCGCCAGCGCCCTGGCGCAGTCCTTCATGCATTGGGGCTTTCTGGCCTGGGCGGTGCTCGGTTCGCTGACGGCCGTGGTGCTGGCCCATGCGCACTATGTGCGTGGCCTGCCGCTGCAGCCACGCACCCTGCTGACGCCGGTGCTCGGCGAGCGTCTGATGCGTGGCTGGTTAGGCGGCGTGGTCGACGGCCTGTGTGTGATCGCCGTGGTGGCGGGCACCGTGGGCCCGATCGGCTTTTTGGCCACCCAGGTGAGCTTCGGGCTGCACGAGTTGTTCGGCCTGCCCGAGGGCTATGGCACCCAGCTGGTGATCCTGATCGGCCTGGGTGCGGTCTACGTGAGCTCGGCGATGACCGGCGTGCACCGGGGTATCCAATGGTTGAGCCGCTTCAACGTGATCCTGGCGATGGCCATCGCCGCGGTCATCTTCCTGTTCGGCCCGACTCAGTTCTTGATCAATGCCTTCACCCAAGGCTTCGGTGAGTACCTGAACTCCTTCTTCCCCATGGCGACCATGACCACCCAGACCGCACCGGCCTGGTGGATGCAGTGGTGGACGGTGTTCTTCTTCGCCTGGTTCATCGGCTATGGTCCGCTGATGGCGATCTTCGTGGCGCGTATCTCGCGTGGCCGTACCATTCGCCAGATGATCCTGGCGGTCGCGGTCATGGCCCCCATCGTCACCACGATCTGGTTCACCCTGTTGGGCGGTTCGGGGATCCATTACCAGCTGACCGGGGCCATCGATCTGACGTCGGCGCTCAACGACTTCCAGTTCAATGTCGCCACCCTGACCGTGGCCCAGGCGCTGCCCGGCGGGTCGCTGATGGCACTCGCGATCCTGGTGCTGACGACCATCTTCGTCGCCACGACCGGCGATTCCATGAGCTATGCGATCTCGGTCGTCGGTGCCGGCCACGACTCCCCGAACGTGCTGGTGCGCGCCTTCTGGGGCATCGCCATGGCGCTGATGGCGGCGATCCTGTTGTACATGGGCGCCGGCCAGGTCAACGCCTTGCAGCAGTTCATCGTCATTACCGCGATTCCGGTGTCGTTGGTGCTGCTGCCCTCGCTGTGGACGGGCCCTCAGGCCGCCATCGCCATGGCGCGGGAGCAGGGCATCGTCGCCCAGCCGAAGCACAGCTGATGCGTGACGGCGCCATGCCGTAAGAGACGCCGGCCCCCGAATGCTTCGTTCGGGGGCCGGCGTGTTTTCGAGAGGACCGTGATGGGCGCTCGAACGCGTATAATGCGACACCAAGGCTAACCCTGAAGGAGGCTCTTCTTGACGCTTACCACGCCGGCCCTGCTGTTTCCGGCCATCTCGTTGCTGTTGCTGGCCTATACCAATCGCTTCCTGACCCTGGCGCAGTTGATCCGCAAGCTCGCCGAGGAGGATCGCGATGCCCACCACGAGGTGGCGGTTCGACAGATCCTGCTACTGCGTCGGCGCATCACGCTGACCAAGTGGATGCAGATGGCCGGGGTCTCGAGTTTCTTGTTGTGCACGCTGTCGATGTTCGCCTTGTTCTTGTCGTTCAAGTTGCCGGGCATGGTGTTGTTCGGCATCAGCCTGATCAGCCTGTCGGTCTCGCTGTTCTTCTCCCTCTGGGAGGTGAATATCTCGACCAATGCCTTGAACGTCCAGCTCCGCGATCTGGAGCTGGGGAGCCGTCATCGCGCTTGCGATGCCTCTAGTGCTGCCGATGAGACGCCACGCGACTTGTGAGCGCGGCATGGCCGCCGCTAGACTAGCGGCCCTTCAAGGAGGCCCCATGATTCCCCAGCAGCTGCTGTTCTATTGTCGCCCCGGCTTCGAGCCCGACCTGGCCGGCGAGATCGCCACCAAGGCGGCCGCGCTCGGTTGGCAAGGCTATCCTCGGCCTCAGGTGGGCCATGTCGGCTTCGTGTTGACCGATGAGCGACCCGCCAATGCCTTGCATCGGGCGCTGCCGCTTGCGTCGCTGGTCTTCGCCCGGCAGAGCCTGGTGGCGTTGGAGCCGCTGGAGCTGTCTCGCGAAGACCGTCTCTCGCCCATCGTCGAACAGGTGCTGGAAAGCGGCTGGAGTTTCGAGTCGCTGTGGCAGGAAACCCCGGACACCAACGACGCCAAGGCGCTGGCCGGTCTGATCAAGGCGCTCCAGCGCCCACTCGAGTCGATGCTCAAGAAGCGTGGCGCCTTGCGGCGCAAGGCGGGCGGTCGGCGGCTGCATCTATGGTGGACCGAGGGTGATCGGGTGCAGCTGGGCATGAGCTTCCCCGGCAACCGCAGCGAGCAGCCTGGCGGCATCCGTCGGTTGCGCTTCCCCCATGATGCGCCCAGCCGCTCGACGCTCAAGCTCGAGGAGGCCTGGCATGAGTTCGTGCCACGGGATCAGTGGGACAGCCGCCTGGCCGAGGGCATGCAGGCGGCGGACCTGGGCGCGGCCCCGGGCGGCTGGACCTGGCAGCTGGTTCGGCGTGGCATGCAGGTATACGCCATCGACAACGGTCCCATGGATGGTGGTTTGATGGCCACCGATCTGGTCGAGCACCTGCGCGAGGACGGCTTCGTCTGGGCGCCGCCGATGCGGTTGGACTGGTTGGTCTGTGACATCGTCGACAAGCCCGCTCGGGTGATCGACATGGTCGAACGCTGGCTGGTGAAGCGTTGGTGTCGCGAGGCGGTGTTCAATCTCAAGTTGCCGATGAAGCAGCGCTGGGAGGCCGTCGCGGACGGACTGGCCCGGCTCGATCGTTCGCTGACCGCGGCGGGGGTGGAGGCCGAGATCGCCTGCCGCCATCTCTATCACGATCGCGAGGAAGTGACGGTTCACGTCCGGCTGTTCAACTGAAGGCTCGGCACCGCCGATAGCCGAGCAACGGATGGGCTTGGTCGCGGTGAGCCGGGATACGAGCCCCGGGAGCACGGTTCATATCCCGGCGCCGGTCCGGATACGTCGTGCTCGCCGGCGCTCGAGCATCCCATTAGTTGTTGAGTCTTCATTCATCCCGTATCACGAGGCGAGGTCATCGATGGCCGATTCCACGGACTCCCTGCCGGCTTGTCATGCCGAGCTGGACACCACCGGGCTCTACTGCCCCGAGCCCATCATGCTGATGCACAACAAGGTGCGCGACATGGCACCAGGCGAGGTGCTCAAGGTAGTCGCCAGCGATCCGGCGACCACCCGTGACGTGCCCAAGTTCTGCAGCTTCCTGGGCCATACGTTGCTGGCCGAGCAGGAGGTCGATGGCCAGTATCGGTACCTGATTCGCCTGGGCTGAGTCGCGAGTCACGCCCCGTCATCCTCCGGGTGATCGGACATCACCATCAGCGCCAGGGCTTCCAGGGTTGCGGGATCCTCGCGACGAATGCGGTTGGCGATCTGACGCTGGAAGAAGTAGACCACGCGATGGCGGCTGTGCCCGGGATAGAGGCAGGCATCGCCGGGCAGGATCGGCGTCGACTCGATTCGCCGCTCGTCGGCCAGCAACGCCTCCACGGCGCCGTCGCTGTAGAGCCGCCAGCCGAAGACCTGCTTGAGCTGCCAGGGGGCATCGCCTGTGTCCATGCACAGGGCATGGGTGCCCTGGGTCTCGGGAAGCTGCTGGATCAGCGTCGGCGATTCGGTATCCTCGTAGTCGAAGTAGGCGGCGGCCTGCTCGAGTTCCAGGACCTTGTGTTCCGGTGGTTGTTCGAACAGTTCCTCGGTTTCCGGGTCTCGGTAACCGACGAAGTGACCCTGTGCCGGGTCGTCGAGGGCCTGGCAGGGCGTCAGGCGTTCCATCCACGGCACGAGGCCGACGATATCGCCATCCTCACGCAGCCCCCAGGCGAGCAGGGGCATGCCGTAGTAGGCATCGGGTTCGTCGGGCAGTTGGTACACCATCTCCAGGCCATCGAGTTCGGGCGCGAGTCGAATCAGGCGCTTGCGAGCCTGCTGGCGTTGGCGCATGGTCTCCAGGTCGATGACCTGGGCGGAGCGAGATGACAGCGGGATACCCATGAAGTCCCTCCAGCGGCGGCTTGATCACGGCATTGGCCCTCGGGCCGGTCGGCAGCGCATGACGTCACTGTCATCCCATCAATAGCACAGACCGATGACCGAGGTTAAGTCCCGCTGATCAGCGGCAGCGTCGTATCAGCTCGGCGCGCAGCGCTCGATGATGCCGTCGTGCCGCTTGCAGGGCGGGCCAGGGCGCTGCGGGCGTTTCCAGTGACAGCCAGCGTTGCCGGTAGCGCGCGATGGCCGATGGTGGCGAGACCTTCTGAGCATCGAGCAGGTGTTGAAGAGCACTCAACCAGCGTCGGGACTCAAGCGTCAGCCGCTCGAGCCAGGCCGTCATCCGGCGGCTCGACGGGGGCTCGACGGCGTTCGCGGGCGAGACGGCGCACTGCCCGTCGGCCAGCGCGCGCTCCAATAGTTCGTTGCTTTCCGTAAGGCGCCGCGCGGCGAGCATCAGGGCGCGCAGCAGCTCGGCGGTCAGCGGACGCTCGCGCAGCGTCTTGAGATGACCTTCCAGGCGGGCGGAGTCTGGCTCCCAGCGGCGATCGAACTGATGAAGGGTGGCCTCGCGCAGGTAGGCGAGCGCCGGCAGCTGGTCGTTGACACTCCCCAGGGCCTCCGGGGGCAGCGGCGAGCTGGCTCGCGAGAAGCTGTCGACCCACTCCTCCGAGGCGAAGAGCGCGTTCCAGCTGGCGCGGGGCAGCTGCTCGGTCTTGAGCAGAGTGAGACGCCTCAGGCGCGCCCGATCGGTCTCGCCGAGGGCCTCCGGCGCCGTGCCGTTCCAGCAGCCGCTCAGGCGGCGCCACAGGGCCAGCTCGTAGAGCCAGCGCTGGCTGGGCGTGGCCACCTTGCCGAGCTGGTTGTTGCGCCCGGCGACCAGCTGGGCGATGTGGCAGCCGCGCAGGGCGAAGACGTCGAGCAGCCCCTCGCGGGTCTCGGCGATGCGGAACAGACGGGCATCGGGGGCCGGGAAGTCGCCGATATTCTCCGGCGCATGCCGCACGGGCGGGGGCCGCTCGAGCGCCTCGGCCAGCTCCTGCTGGTAGTCGCTCAACAGCGTCTCGGCGGGCCCGTCGCCGCAGCCGGCGAGCACCAGCAGCAGGATCCCGCTAATCGCGAGAGGGCGTGTCCTCGCTCGGCCGATTCGCATACGCTACCGCCTTGCTCCGTCGTCTCAGGCGCTCGCCCAGCAGCAGGGCGGCCACGGTCAGTCCGCCCACCAGGCCGATCCAGTAACCATAGACCCCGAGCGGCGCCACCAGGCCGAACAGGCCATGCTTGCCTAGCCAGTGGCCGCCGCCCAGGCCGACCAGCCAGTACGCGACCAGGGTGATCAGCATGATCACTCGGGTGTCCTTGTAGCCGCGCAGCGCACCGGCCAGGTTGACCTGCAGGGAGTCCGAGACCTGATACAGCATGGCCAGGCCCACCAGTGACAGCGTCAGCTGTGCGACGTCCGGGTTGTGGGTATAGAGGGCGATCACCGGCTCGGCGGTGAGCCACAGCAGCAGGCAGTTGATCAGCGCCACCAGCAGGGCGATCAGCATGCCGTGCCAAGCCATCAGACGCGCGGCCTCGGGGCGTCCCTGCCCCAGGGTGTTGCCGACCCGCACCGTCAGCGCCATGCCCAGCGACAGCGGCAGCATGAACAGCAGGCTGGTGTAGTTCAGCGCCACCTGGTGAGCGGCCACGATGACCTCGCCGAGGCTGGCGATGAACAGCGCGATCAGGGTGAACAACGTCACCTCCACGAAGATCGCCACGCCGATGGGAGCGCCGACGTAGAGGAGTTCGCCGATCGGCCGCGGCCGTGGTGGCGTCGGTGAATGCCACAGTGCGACGCCGTCGTAGGCGCGGCTGCGCCGCGTGTAGGCCGCCATGGCCAGGCACATCACCCACATCGATACGGCCGTGGCCAGCCCGCAGCCCACTGCGCCGAGTGCCGGCAGCCCCGCCACGGGGGCCGGTAACCAGCCTCCGAATAGCGCCTCGAGGCCTGCACCACCGTAGATCAGCAGGTAGTTGCTGGGGATGTTGACGGCCAGCCCCAGCAGGCTGATCCATAGCGCGGGCCGGGTATGGTTCATGCCATCGGAGAAGGCGCGCAACGCCATGAACAGCCCTACGCCTGGCAAGCCCAGGGCCACCGCGGCGAGGTAGCCGGCGGCGTGCTCGGCGACCGCCGGGGGCACCGCCATCAAGCGGAAGATCGGCATGACCGCCGTCCACAGCAGCCCGGCCGCGAGCACGCCCAGCGCCAGGCCGATCCACAGTGCCTGGTGTACCTGGAGGCGGATGTCGCCGCGGCGACCGGCGCCGAGCAGTTGGGCCACCACCGGGGTCAGGCCCATCAGCGTGCCGGTCATGAACAGCATCAGCGGCATCCACAGGCTCGAACCCACCGAGACGGCGGCCAGGTCGGTGGCGCTGAGCCGTCCGGTCATCATCACGTCCACCGTGCTCATGCCGGCCTGGGCAAGCTGGGCGCCGCAGATGGGCAGGGCCAGGCGAATCAGCGGACGGGTTTCCGTGCGCGTGGTGGCGGACAGGTTAGCGATGAACTGGGCCAAGGGTGAGCTCCATGCCGAGGGTTGGCCCCGCGCTCCAGGCGTGCGAGGTGCTGGGCCTAGTCTATCAAGGGCGTGCGGGAGGCGCTGCCGATCCGTGCCATCGAGCCGGGTGTGCATCGTCGACCCTCGAGTCGGTCGGCCGCGCTGCGCCGCGGAGGTTTTCGTCGCCGGGACGGTCTCGCTATACTGTGCCGCCCATCCACGACCCCGCCGGAGCCCGCGTGAGCCATCGCCTCGAGGATGTCATCGCCCTGTTCGACGGCCTCTTCCTGCCGACCCATCGCACCCGCCTGGTGCGCGGCGGCGACGAGCCGCTGTATCTGCCCGCCGATGCTGACACGCCCTGGCATCGGGTGATCTTCGCCCGCGGCTTCTACGCCAGCGCGCTGCACGAGGTCAGCCACTGGTGCATCGCCGGGGCTCGTCGCCGCGCGCTCGAGGACTACGGCTACTGGTACCTGCCCGACGGGCGCGACGCCGACCAGCAGCTCGACTTCGAGGCGGTGGAGGTGGCGCCGCAGGCGTTGGAAAGCCTGCTCTCGGCGGCCTGTGGGCGTCGCTTCGCGGTCAGTGTGGACAACCTCGGCGAGGTGGAGGTCGACCGCGAGGGCTTCGCCGCACGCGTCGCGGCGCGTGCGGCGCGCTACGAGCGGGCAGGCCTGCCGGCAAGGGCCGAAGCCTTCCGCACCGCCCTGGCGGCCTTCTATGGTGGCGGGCTGCCGGTCGTGGCGGCGGTCGCCGCGGGCCGGGCGCGCCTCGCCGCGGCCGAGGAACCCGTCGGCGCCTCGGTCTGAACGCGTGAGGGCTTACAGCTCCCCGTCATGGAGGCGCTGATGCAGCGTCAGCATCACCTGGATCTCTTCCTCGGGGCGTAGCGGCTCGAGGCCCAATTCGCCGAACATCTCACCGCGGGCACGGGCCCAGTCGCCGGGGGCCAGCTGATCATAGAGGCTCTCGGCGGGGGCCAGTTCGACGAAGGGGTCGAGCCCGTAGGTATCGAAAAGCCGTGAGATCGCCGCCTCATCGTCGCTGACCCCGGCGGTGTAGAGGGTGGCGTTGAAGTGGTCGGTCTCCAGCTCGCGGATCACGTCCAGCGGGCTCACGCCCATGCTGGAGAGTTCCTCCAGGCTGTAGGCGCCCAGCGAGACCAGCTCGTCGTCGAGCCAGGCATCGTCGGGCTGGATCAGGGTGTGCTTGACGCGGCCGTCGGGCAGGGTCCAGGCGATGGAGAGCGGCAGGTCGCCGTCGTCGCCGGTCTCGATGGCAATGAAAGCGGGCAGATCATCCATTGGGGTGTTCCTCTTCGCGGGCCGCTTCCTCGAGAGCGAAGAAGGCCCGGGCGGTGGCGGTGGTGGCGTGGGCCAGGTCGGCGTCCGTGTCGCCGCGCCAGTGGGCGATTTCGCGCACGATCCAGGGCAGCAGGGCCGGCTCGTGGCGCCTGCCCTTGAGTTTGGCAGGTAAGTTGCGCGGCAGCAGATACGGACAGTCGGTTTCCACCATCAGCCGCGCGGCGGGAATCGCACCGACCAGCTCGCGCAGGTGATGGCCGCGGCGCTCGTCGCACAGCCAGCCGGTCAGGCCGATGTGCAGGTCGAGATCCAGGTAGCCGTAGAGGGTGTCGCGGTCGGCGGTGAAGCAGTGCACCACCGCCTTGGAGATGTCGTCGCGCCAGGCGTGCAGCATTTCGCGCATGCGCTCCCCGGCATCGCGTTCATGGAGGAACAGCGGCAAACCGCTCTCGGCGGCGAGCTGAAGCTGAGCCTCGAGGGCGCGCTGCTGCTCGGCGGGCGTCGAGAAGTTACGGTTGAAGTCCAGGCCGCATTCGCCCACCGCCACGACCTCCGGCTGGCGATGCAGTTCACGCATCGCCGCCTCGAGCCCCGGCGTCCACTGGCTGGCGTCGTGAGGGTGCACACCGGCGGTGGCGTAAAGGCCGGGATAACGCCGGGCCAGGGCCACGGCCTGTTCGGCGTGTTCGCGGTCGGTGCCGGTGAGGATCAGCGTCTCGACGCCGGCGGCATGGGCACGCTGGATCGTCGCCTCGAGGTCGTGGGCGAAACTCGCGTGGGTCAGGTTGGCGCCGATATCCACCAGTGGGGCCGGCGAGCGGAACCTCAGTGCCTCGGGCAGCACGTCGTCGAAGGGGGGCGTGGCGTCGGCCAAGGCGAACACTCCTGTCTATGAACCTGGCAATCAAAGGGATCGTCCTGAGCGCTTTGATCGTTGCTCGCGCCACGCTGGCGCAGATGCGTGAATCGGTTGGCGTGGCACGAGCTCGCGCGGGCCTGACGGCCGTCGGCGGCACGTTCCTGTGCCGCCGTCGATCCGGCTGAAAGGGCGCCGGGTCAATGAGAAGGCGCGTATTGTACCCGTCTGGAGTGGGGTGGGGCCACGTCGGGGCGGCCATGCGTTACACTGGCGGCTTGATCGAACGAAGAGGTGAATGCGTGACCCTGCTACGTCTGGAACAGCTACAACTGGCCTATGGCACCCATGTGCTTCTCGACGGCGCCGATCTGGTGCTGGAGAAGGGCGAGCGTTTGGCGTTGGTGGGCCGCAACGGAACCGGCAAGTCGACCCTGCTCAAGCTGGTGTCGGGCGAGAACCTGCCCGATAACGGGCATATCTGGCGCGCCCCGGGCCTCAAGATCGGCGTGCTCGCCCAGGACCTGCCGGCCGCCTCCGGCGATACCATCTTCGACGTGGTGGCCCAGGGCTTGCCCGAGGCCGGCGAGCTGCTGTCCGAGTACCACCACCTGGTGCAGGAAGCCGAGCCGGACATGGAGCGCATGGCTCAGCTGCAGACTCGGCTCGAGGCCATCGAAGGCTGGTCCTTCCATCAACGCATCGATGTGGTGCTGACCCGCCTGGGGCTGCCCGAGGATGCCGCCATGGCCGATCTCTCCGGCGGCTGGCGGCGGCGCGTGGCGCTGGCCCGGGCGCTGGTGGTCGACCCCGACCTGCTGCTGCTCGATGAGCCCACCAACCACCTGGACCTGGATACCATCGCCTGGCTGGAAGAACAGCTGTCCGCCTTCAATGGTTCGGTACTGTTCATCACCCACGACCGCGCCTTCCTGTCGCGGCTGGCCACCGGCATCCTCGAGCTCGATCGCGGCCGCCTGGGGCGCTATCCCGGCGACTATGACCAGTATCAGGAGCAGAAGACCCACGAGCTGGAGGTCGAGGCCCGCGAGAATGCCGAGTTCGACAAGAAGCTGGCTCAGGAAGAGGCGTGGATCCGCCAGGGCATCAAGGCCCGGCGGACCCGCAACGAGGGCCGCGTGCGGGCCCTGCAGCAGATGCGTCGCGACCGCGGCGAGCGCCGCGAGCGCCAGGGGCGGGCCAACCTCTCCGTGGACCGCGGCGATCGCAGCGGCAAGCGGGTGGTGGAGCTGACCCATGCGACCCAGTATTACGATGAGCAGGCGGTCATCCGCGACCTCAATCTCGAGATACAGCGCGGCGACCGCATCGGCCTGATCGGCCGCAATGGCGCCGGCAAGACCACCCTGCTCAAGATCCTGCTCGGCGAGCTCGAACCCAGCGAAGGGCAGGTACGCATGGGCACCAAGCTGCAGGTGGCCTACTTCGACCAGCTGCGCGCCGGGCTGGAGCCTGAGAAGAGCGTCTACGACAACGTCGCCCAAGGCAGCGATCGTCTCACCGTGGGCGGGCGCGATCGCCATGTGATGAGCTATCTGCAGGACTTCCTGTTCTCCCCGGAGCGCGTGCGCCAGCCGGTCAAGGCACTCTCGGGGGGCGAGTCCAACCGCCTGTTGCTGGCCAAGCTGTTCACCCAGCCGGCCAACGTGCTGGTACTCGATGAGCCGACCAACGACCTGGACGTGGAAACCCTCGAGCTGCTCGAGGAGCTGCTGCTCAACTTCGACGGCACCCTGCTGCTGGTCTCCCACGACCGTGCCTTCATGGATAACGTGGTGACCAGCGTGCTGGCCTTCGAGGGGCAGGGCTGTGTCCGCGAGTATGTCGGCGGCTACAGCGACTGGATTCGTCAGGGGGGCAAGCTGCCGCCGGCGCCCTGGGAAGGCGCCGCCCGCCAGGCGGTCGAGCCGGTCGCCGGGGCGCCGGCCGGGGCGTCGGTCGAGGCGGCCCCTGCCCGGCAGGAGGCCGAGCCGGCCGCCAAGACCGCGTCCAAGCGCGTCAAGCTATCCTACAAGCTACAGCGCGAGCTGGATGGCCTACCGAAGGAGATCGAGCGCCTGGAAACGGCGGTCGCCGACTTCGAGGCTCAGGTCGGCGATCCTGCCTTCTATCAGCAGGACAACGACAAGGTCACCGAGACGCTGCAGGCCTTGAACGATCGGCAGTCCGAGCTCGAGGCCGCCATGGAGCGCTGGATGGAGTTGGAAGCGATGGCGGCAGGCGAGACCTGAGGAGTTCGCTATTCTTCGCTCATGACGCGAATCTAGCACTCTGCCCGACGAACCCAGCGGAGTGTCACTAAAGCACAAAGGCGCCCCTCGGGGCGCCTCGTTCATGCGACAGGGAAGCGTCGTGGATCATTCCGCCGTCTCGCCGTCCTTGCCGACACGCACCGCCAGCACATCGCACTGGGCGCCGTGCAGCACGCCGGTGGAGGTCGAACCCAGCAGCAACGCGAAGCCGTGGCGGCCATGCGAGCCGACCACGATCAAGTCGACGCTCTGTTCCTCGGCGAAGCGATGAATCTCGGTGTCGGGCATGCCCACCACCACGTGCTGGTTCTCCTTGTCGACGTTGGTGTCGGCGATTTCCGCCAGGCGCTGCTTGGCATGGTCGTCGAGCTGATCCTGAATGCTGGTGAGGTCCATGGGAATGTCGCCGCCGTAGGCAAAGCCGAGCGGCTCGAGGGTGTGCATGATCGAGAGCTTGGCCTTGTTGCGGTCGGCGATCTGCATCGCCCGTTCCAGCACCTTGTGGGAATCCTTGGTCAGGTCGACGGCGACCAGAAGGTGATGATACTCGTGGCTCATGGCATTGCCTCCGGCAGAGGGTCAGGGTGAGTGGCTACCTTCCACTCTAGGACGCACGATCTGACAAGACAACGACTTGCCTCAAGTATAGGAAGAGAAAACCGTTATGATCTGGTTGATCATCGCCGTGGTGGTCGGGCTGATATTCGCACCGGCCATGTGGCTACGGCCGAGCCCCCGCCAGCAGCGCACCATGACATTACGCGAGGTGGCCAAGGGGGAGGGGGTTCAGGTGCGGCTCGCCGCGTCACCGCGCCACCAGGATGACGACAAGTGGCCGGCCTATCGTTGGGCCTATCCGCCCCGGCGGCCGGGGCCTGACTTCATGCTGCTGCGCGATGCCGAGGCCAGCGACGCCCTGAAGCCTTTCGTCGAGGGCTGGCGCTGGCGGAAGGAACCGTTGCACGAGCTGCCGAGGGGCGTACGCGAGGACTTCGAGGCGCTATTGGCGCGCCTGCCCGCCGATACGCTGGCCGTGGAGTCGAGCGCGGAGGCCCTGACCCTGTGGTGGGGAGAATCGTGGGAAGCCCAGGCCTTCAGGCCCATGGCGCATGGTGTGGGTGAGTTGCGCGATGGCCTGGCGGGGCGGCCGGACCGCCCCGAGCGCCATACCGAGCCGAAGGCGCCACGCGCTTAGCGTGGTGCATCGTGCCGGTGGCCGCCTAGGCCTCTTCCTTGGCCTGCAGTGCCAGCCCGTTGGCCTCGATGCGGCCGAGTAGCTCACCGAGCTTCTCGACTTCCTCGCTGGAGAGGCCCTGAAGCATCTCTTCCCGAGCCTGACTGACCACGGCGTCGATGCGTTCGAGCAGCGGCATGGCGTCGGCGGTGAGCATGATGCGTTTGGTGCGCCGGTCCTTGTCGCAGGGGCAGCGTTGGATCAACCCCTGTTCGGCGAGCTGATCCAGGGTGCGTACCAGCGAAGGGGCCTCGACGCCGATGGTCCGTGCCAGATCGCATTGCGGCTGGTCATCGCCCATCTTCCAGAGGTGATAGAGCGTGACCCAGCGCGTCTGGGTCAGCCCATCGGGGGCCAGACGATGATCGATGACCGCGCGCCATAGGCGTGGTAAGCGAGAAAGCGTAAAACCAATGTTCTGTGGCATGAGTGTCTGCGCAAACGGTGAATCTAATGGGATTGTCCGGAGCTATGGAGTGTAATGCAAGTCGTTAGCGATCTACGGTATATCCGTCGGTCGTGCGATCAAGCGGCGCAGATCCAGGCCGGGAAGCCCCGCCGGCGAGTGAATCTGACCATCGGCGAAGGTCGCCTGTTCCGGGGTGTCGCTGACTCGGAAACGTAACACGCCGATGCGCTGGCCACTGGCGGTCATCACATCGACCCGCCAGTCGCCGGACGCGTCTTGCGGGAAGTGGCTCTTGTGTGTCCAGGATCGATAGCCTGCCTCGCGACCGCCCTGGATCTGGAGCGGGATACGATCGACCAGCTGGCCGTCATGGCGCCATTCGTGCACGATTTTTTCCTCGAGGCCGCGCGGCGCATGGATCGCCGTGTAGGCATACAGGCCATGGCCGGTCAGGGCCTCGGGGGTGAGCCGCAGGCTACCCTCGGGCATGCGGGCACTCTCGTCGAAAGAAGGCGATAGCGCGTGGCCCGAGAGCCACAGGCTGGCCGGCGGCACCCAGGCACGCCCCAGCCAGCCGAGGCCGGCCAGCAACGGCAGCAGCACCAGCATGGCTAGCCAGCGGCCGGTATTCATGGGCCGTAACAGTTGCATCAGGCTCGGCAGGCTGAACACCGTCATGGCGACCAATGCGATGGTCAGGCTCTCGCCGGTGGTCAGGTGCAGCACGGTCGGCAGCGTCACCAGCACCACCAGGAACACGCACTGGGCGTGGAAGGCGAAATACAGCCAGCGATGGCGGTCGGCCAGGCGATAGTAGAGTGGATCGAGGATCGATAGCAGCGAAAGCCCCAGCATCAGCGTCGTGAACAGCGCTTGTCCACTGGTCCAGACGGTGGTCGCCAACAGGAAGGGCAGGGCGAAGAACAGCGTCTCCTGGTGGACCATCTGGGCGATGAAGGTGGTGATGCCGCGCGACAGGGCCGGATAGCCGCGATGCGTCAGCCAGCGGGCGATCAGGCTCTCCGAGAGCAGCAGTACCCAGGCCACCAGCATACCGAGTGCCAGGGCGGCGCCCAGCCACTGCTGGCGTTCCACCAGGAAGAAGCTCGCCATGCCGGCGAGGAAGGCCACCGGCGGCCACAGCCAGTGCCAGGGGCGGGCGCGTTCCGCCAGACGAGTGAGGCGACGCTGCCAACTCTCGAGGCGGGAGGCAGGGAATTCGGGGGGCGGAGGCAAGCGGTCGGGATTCATGATGGCATCCTAGCAGGATGCCGCACGCGGCGGGAGTCGTCAGGCGACGACGCCGGGTCGCTCGGGCGGGGGCTTGACGCCTTCGACAGACTGGCCCAAGCTGATGGAATCAAACGGCCGTATGAATTTCTGCATGGAGATTCGTGGATGATCTACCAAGGTATTGCCATTAGTGTGGCGCGCGATGAGCACGGCGTCGCCACCCTGACCCTCGACCACCGCGACGAGTCGGTCAACACCCTGTCGTCGGCGGTGGTCGGCGAGCTCGCCGAAGCCGTGGAGGCGCTACGCGCCGAGTCCGGGCTCGTGGGGCTGATCCTGACCAGTGCCAAGGAGGCCTTCGTCGTCGGGGCCGATATCACCGAGTTCCACGCCATGTTCGAGAAGGAAGAGGCCGAGATCCTGGCCATGCTCGATCGTGTGCACGGCCTCTTCAACACCCTCGAGGACCTGCCGTTCCCCACCGTCACCGCGCTCAACGGCCTGGCCCTGGGGGGCGGCTGTGAGCTGGCGCTGGCCACGGACTTCCGGGTGATGAGCGACACGGCCCAGCTCGGCCTGCCCGAGACCAAGCTCGGTATCCTGCCGGGCTGGGGGGGATGCGTTCGCCTGCCGCGACTGATCGGCGCCGACAACGCCATCGAATGGATCGCCGGCGGCACCCAGAACAAGTCTGCCGAGGCGCTGCGCATGGGCGCGGTGGACGCCGTGGTGCCCGGCGATGCGTTGCTGGAGGCGGCCCGCGACCTTCTCGATCGCGCCCATCGCGGCGAGCTAGACCACGCGGCGAGGCGTGCCGAGAAGACCTCGCCGCTGCGCCTGGATGCCATCGAGCAGATGATGGTCTTCGAGACCGCCAAGGGTTATGTGGCGGGCAAGGCCGGGCCTCACTATCCGGCGCCCATCGAGGCCATCAAGGTGATCCAGAAGGGCGCCGGTGAGGCGCGCGAACGGGCTCAATCGATCGAGGCCGGGGCCTTCGCTAAGCTGGCCAAGACCGATGTCTGCTACAACCTGGTGGGCCTGTTCCTCAACGATCAGGCGGTCAAGAAGGCCGGCGGGCGCTACGCCAAACAGGCGCGTCCCGTCGAGAGCGCGGCGGTGCTGGGGGCGGGCATCATGGGCGGCGGCATCGCCTACCAGAGCGCCTCCAAGGGCACGCCGATCCTGATGAAGGACATCAAGGCCGAGGCCATCGATCTCGGCCTCAAGGAAGCCCGCAAGCTATTCGCCAAGCAGGTCGAGCGGAAGAAATTCACCACCGAGCAGATGGCCGAACGGCTGACCCATATTCGCCCGACGCTCTCCTACGGCGACTTCGGCTCGGTCGACCTGGTGGTCGAGGCCGTGGTGGAGAACCCCAAGGTCAAGGGGGCGGTGCTGGCCGAAGCCGAGACGGCGGTCGGGCAGGACACCATCCTCGCCAGCAACACCTCGACGATCTCGATCACCCGGCTGGCCGAGCACCTCGAACGCCCCGAGCAGTTCTGCGGCATGCACTTCTTCAACCCGGTGCACCGCATGCCGTTGGTCGAGGTGATCCGTGGCGAGAAGACCAGCGACGCCGCGGTGGCGGCGACCGTGGCCTATGCCCGGCAGATGGGCAAGACGCCGATCGTGGTCAACGACTGCCCGGGGTTCCTGGTCAATCGCGTGCTGTTCCCCTACTTCGGCGGCTTCAGCCGGCTGGTGGCCCAGGGAGCCGACTTCCGTCATGTCGATCGAGTCATGGAACGTTTCGGCTGGCCGATGGGCCCCGCCTACCTGCTCGACGTGGTCGGCATGGATACCGCACTGCATGCCGGCGAGGTGATGGCCGAGGGCTTCCCCGAGCGCATGGGCGACATGCGCGGCCAGGGTGTGATCCCGCTGATGGTCGAGCATGAACGCCTCGGCCAGAAGAACGGCAAGGGCTTCTATGCCTATGAGGAAGACCGCAAGGGCAAGCCGCAGAAGGTCGATGACGACGAGGCCCAGACGCTCGTCGAACGGCTGGCCGAGGGGGCCGCGACGTTCTCCGATGAGGCGATCATCGCGCGGATGATGATGCCGCTGTGCCTGGAGGCGGTGCGCTGCCTGGAGGACGGCATCGTGGGCAGCGCGGCGGAGGCCGACATGGCACTGATCTACGGCATCGGCTTCCCGCCGTTCCGTGGCGGCGCGCTGCGCTACATCGATGCCATGGGCCTGGAGGCCTTCGTCGCCCAGGCCGACGAGCTGGCCGCAGAGCTCGGGCCGCTCTACGCCCCCACCGACAAGCTGCGCGAGATGGCGCGGCACGGCGAGTGCTTCTATCCGCACGCCGGTCAGGCCTGATTCACCGCGACACAGGGAGATATCGTTGATGAACTTGCATCCGAGAGACATCGTGGTGGTCGACGGCGTGCGCACCGCCATGGCCAGGGCCAAGCAGGGCGCCTTTCGCCACGTGCGGGCCGAGGATCTGTCCGCGAGCGTCATGCAGGCGCTGTTCGATCGTAACCCGGGGCTCGACCCGAACGAGGTCGATGACGTCATCTGGGGCTGCGTCAATCAGACCCTGGAGCAGGCCATGAACATCGCCCGCAATGCGGCGATCATGACCGGTATCCCGCGTAGCGTGCCGGCCCAGACCGTCAACCGGCTGTGCGGCTCCTCGATGAGTGCGCTGCACATCGCCACGGCCAACATCCGCGCCGGCATGGGGGACTTCTACGTGATCGGCGGCGTCGAGCACATGGAACACGTGCCCATGACCCACGGCGTCGACGTCAACCCGGCGGCCAGCAAGCACGCCGCCAAGGCGGCGATGATGATGGGGCTGACCGCGGAGCTGCTGGGCAAGATGCACGGCATCTCCCGGGAAGACCAGGATGCCTTCGGCGTGCGCTCCCACCGGCTCGCCCGAGAGGCGCGGGACGGCGGCGGCTTCGATCGCGAGATCGTCGGCGTCGAGGGGCACGATGCGCGGGGCTTCCGGGTACGCGTCGACCGCGACGAGGTGATTCGCGATGATGCCAGCCTGGCGTCGATGGCCGAGCTCAAGCCGGCGTTCGACCCCAAGGGCGGCACCGTCACCGCCGGCACCTCGTCGGCGCTGTCGGTGGGGGCCAGCGGCCTGGCGGTGATGAGCGCCGAGCGCGCCGAGGCGCTGGGCCTCGAGCCGATGGCCCGGGTACTGTCCACCGGAGTGGCGGGCTGCGACGCCTCGATCATGGGCTATGGCCCGGTGCCGGCCTCGAAGAAGGCGCTCAAGGCCGCCGGCCTGACCATCGACGATATCCAGACCGTCGAGCTCAACGAGGCCTTCGCCGCCCAGTCGTTGCCGGTGCTCAAGGAGCTCGGCCTGCGCGAGCGCATGGACGAGGCGGTCAACCTGCACGGCGGCGCCATCGCCCTGGGCCATCCGCTGGGCTGCTCCGGAGCGCGCCTCTGCACCACGCTGCTCAATGTGATGCGCGAGCGCGATACCACCCTCGGCCTGGCCACCATGTGCATCGGCATGGGGCAGGGCGTGGCCACGGTGTTCGAACGCCTACGCTGATCCCCGCGCTCGATCCTTTGGCCCTTACGACGACGGCACCCCGCGGGGTGCCGTCGTTTTCGTTGGCGGAGCCGTGCCATCGGGTGCGTCGATCGTCGCGACGGAGTGGCGGGCCTCAGAGGATCCCGCCGTCGAGCCCGGCGGCCAGGTAGAGCCCCAGTTCCTCGGCCTGAGCCTCGAAGGCGTCCTGCCATTCGCCGCGCAGCACCAGGGGTTCCTGCACCCAGCGCCAGCGTAGCCCGCTGACGATGGACGCCACGGCGCGCCGGGTGCCGGTGCCGTCATGGCCGGCGCGGATGTAGAGCGCGCAGGGCAGGCCCTGCTTCTCCTCCAACACCGCATAGTAGCTGCGGTCGAAGAAGTCCTTCAGGGCGCCGCTCATATAACCGAGATTCTCGGTGGTGCCGAGCAGCACGCCGTCGCAGGCTCGCAGGTCGTCCGGGCCGGCCTCCAGGGGTGGCTTGACCGTCACTTCCACGGCCTCGAGGTCCGGGTGGCGGGCGCCGCGTTCGGCCGCCTCGCGCAGCCGGCGGGTGTTGGGAGAGGGCGCATGGGCCACGATGAGCAGGTGTCGGGTCATGAGGCCAGCATGCCAGAGGCCCCGGCGGGCGCCAACCGGGGTGCCTGGGCGGGCTATGGCGCCGTCTGGGCCGGCTTCTCGACATGGATGCAGGCCACCTTGACTCGCTCGTTCACCGCCTCCAGGGGCGGGTCGCCCTGGGTACACGCCTCGGTGGCCATGAAACAGCGCGGCGCGAAGGGACAGCCGGGCGGCGGGGCCAGGGGCGAGGGCGGTTCGCCCTTGAGGCGGACGCGCTCCTTGTGGCGGTTCGGGTCGGCGATGGGGGTCGCGGAGAACAGCGCCTGGGTGTAGGGGTGGCGCGGCCGTTCGAACACCTCGTCGGCGGGGCCGGTCTCCACCGGCTGGCCGAAGTACATCACGATCACGTCGTCGGCGATGCGCTTGACCACCGACAGGTCGTGGGAGATGAATACATAGGCCAGGCCGAACTCGTCCTGCAGGTCGCTCAACAGGTTGAGGATCTGCGCCTGGATCGACAGGTCCAGCGCCGAGACCGGCTCGTCCAGCACCAGGATGCGCGGGTTGAGCATCAGCGCCCGGGCGATGGCGATGCGTTGGCGCTGGCCGCCCGAGAACATGTGCGGATAGCGGTCGGCATGCTCGGGGCGCAGGCCGACCCGCTCGATCATCTCCAGCGCCGCCTGGCGGCGCTGGTCGGCACTCAATTCGCGACGGTTGAGCTTGAGGGGTTCCTCGAGCATGGTCGCCACGGTCTTGCGGGGATTCAGCGAGCCGTAGGGGTTCTGGAAGATGATCTGCACCTCGCGGCGCAGGTCTTTGGGCGGCGGCTCGCCTTCCTTCAGTTCGACGCGCCGGCCGTTGATGGTCAGCTCGCCGCTGGTGGGCGGCTCGATCATGGTCAGCACCCGCGCCAGGGTGGACTTGCCGCAGCCCGACTCGCCGACCACCGCCAGCGTCTGGCCGGGGTAGAGGTCGAAGCTGGCCTCGTTGAGCGCCTTGACCACCGAGGGGGCCGCGAAGGGGCGTGACGCGACCCGGTAGTGCCGAGTCAGGTTGACGGCATGGATGACGGGATCGCCGGACATGGCGGTTTCCTCGCGAGGTTGCGGGTTCACGGGAGGCCTCATAGCGGGTAGTGACAGAGGGTGCGTGCGGGATCGCCGGCCTCGGCACGAGGCGCGACCTGCCGGCAATGCTCGGTGGCATGGCGGCAGCGCGGATGGAACAGGCAGCCGCTGGGCCGATCGTGGAGCCCTGGCACCACGCCTGGGATGGTCGGCAGGCGCGACTGCTCGCCGGCGCGTTCCGGCAGCGCCGAAAGCAGGGCCTCGGTGTAGGGATGGCGCGGATGGGCGAACAGCGACTTGACGTCCTGGCGCTCGACCTGGTGGCCGGCGTATTGGACGATCACCCGCTGGGCGGTCTCGGCGACCACCCCCATGTCATGGGTGATCAGGATCAGCGCCATGCCGGTATCCTGCTGCAACTGCAAAAGCAGGTCGAGGATCTGCGCCTGGATGGTCACGTCCAGCGCGGTGGTGGGCTCGTCGGCGATCAGCAGCCGCGGGTTGCAGGAGATCGCCATGGCGATCATCACCCGCTGGCTCATGCCGCCGGAGAGCTGGTGGGGGTAGGCGCCGATGCGTTTCGCGGGGTCGGGAATGCCGACCTGGGCGAGCAGTTCCAGGGTGCGCTCCCGGCGCTCCTTGCGGGAGCCGCCGCGGTGCTGGCGCAGCATCTCGTCGATCTGGGTGCCGACGGTGAAGCAGGGGTTGAGGCTGCTCATCGGCTCCTGGAAGATCATCGACATCTCGCCGCCGACGATGCGGCGCCGTTGTCGTGAGGTCAGCCGGCTCAGGTCCTGACCGTCGAAGAGCATCTTCTCGGCGCCGACCTCGGCGGTCCAGGGCAGCAGGCCCATGGTCGCCAGCATCGATACCGACTTGCCCGAGCCGGACTCGCCGACGATGGCCAGCACCTCGCCGGGGTCGATGGCGATATGGGCGTCCTCGACCGCCGGGAACAGGCCTCCGGTGGTGCGAAAGCTCACGTCCAGCCCTGCGATGTCCAGTAGTGCCATAGTGGTGTCTCGTTATCGAAGCCAATTCGAGTGTCATCAAAAAACGGCTCACGCTCGTGACGAACGATGGAGAGTGCCAAGCCCGCTCCCAGCGGGCTAACGCATTTCCTGCCTCCATGTAGGCCACCGCGCGAAATGGATCGAAGAAGCGCAGTTTACGAGCCGTAAATGCGCATCATGAGATCGATTCCAACGCCGCATCTCCGCGTGCAGTAGAGCGTGGGCCGCTTGTCAGGAGCGTTTCATCTTGGGATCCAGGGCATCGCGCAGGCCGTCACCCATCAGGTTGATCATCAGCACCGTCAGCAAAATCACCAGCCCCGGGAAGGTCACCGCCCAGTAGGCGCTGCCCATGAATTCCCGTGCGTTGGCCAGCATCGCGCCCCACTCCGGCGTCGGGGGTTGCACGCCCATGCCCAGGAAGCCCAGGGCGGCGATATCGAGGATCGCGGTGGAGAACGACAGGGTGGCCTGCACGATCAGCGGCGCCATGCAGTTCGGCAGCAGGGTGTTGAACATCAGGCGTAGATGGCTGGCGCCGGCCAGGCGGCTGGCGGTGACGTACTCGCGGCTCTTCTCGCCGATCACCGCGGCCCGGGTCAGCCGCACGAAGTAGGGCAGCTGTACCACGGCGATGGCGATCATCGCGCTGGTCAGCCCGGGGCTGAGCACGGCGACCAACCCCAGCGCCAGCAGCAGGCTGGGGAAGGCCAGCACCACGTCCATGACGCGGGTGATCAGCGTCTCGACCCAGCCGCGGAAGTAGCCGGCCAGCAGTCCCAGGAAGATACCCACCGCCATCGACAGCACCACCACCATGGCGCCGATCGACAGCGAGTAGCGGGCGCCGAACATCAGCCGGGAAAGCACGTCGCGGCCCACCGCGTCGGTTCCCAGCAGGTAGGTCCAGCTGCCCTCGGCGTGCCACACCGGCGGCACCAAGAAGGCCTCGCGATTCTGCAGCGCCGGGTCGTGGGGGGCGATCCAGGGGGCCAGCAGGGCGATGAGCAGCATGCTCGAGATGAACAGCAGCCCCACCAGGGCCCCGCGGCTGGCGCTGAAGTCGCCCCAGAACTCGGCGAGCTGGTGGCGCAGGGTGCCGGGAGCCGCAACAGGCGAAGTCGTGGTCATGGTGGGCTCCTAGTAGCGAATGCGCGGGTTGATGACGCCGTAGGCGATATCGACCAGCAGGTTGACGAGCATGACGATGAAGGCGATCAGCACCAGTCCGCCCTGGACGGCGGGGTAGTCGCGCCGCGAGATGGCATCGATCATCCATTTGCCGATGCCGGGCCAGGAGAAGATCGTCTCGGTGAGGATGGCGCCGGCCAGCAGCACCCCGATCTGCAGGCCGATCACCGTGATCACCGTGATCAGGGCGTTGCGCAGGGTATGCACCATGATCACCCGGAAGCTGGAGAGCCCCTTGGCGCGCGCGGTGCGCACGTAATCCTCGCCGAGGACCTCGAGCATCGACGAACGGGTCTGGCGGGCGATCACCGCCATGGGGATGGTGCCCAGCACGATGGACGGCAGCACCAGGTAGTGCAGGGCCGACTTGAAGGCCGCCCAGTTGCCGGCCAGCAGGGTATCGATGGTCATGAAGCCGGTGACCGTGTCGATGAAGTACAGGTAGGAGATGCGTCCCGACACCGGGGTCCAGCCCAGGGTGCTGGAGAACAGCATGATCAGCAGCAGCCCCCACCAGAAGATCGGCATCGAATAGCCGGTCAGGCTGATCCCCATCAGGGTGTGGTCCAGCGTGCTGCCACGCTTGGTGGCGGCGATCACGCCGGCGGGCAGGCCGACGAGCACCGCGAACAGCAGGGCGAAGAACGACAGTTCCATGGTCGCCGGGAAGCGGCTCATGAACTCGTCCATCACCGGCGCGTGGGTGACCAGCGAGGTGCCGAGATCGCCGTGCAGCAGGCCGGTCAGGAAATCGAGATACTGCACCAGGGGCGAGCGGTCGAAGCCGAGCTGCGCCTCGAGCTGGGCGTAACGCTCGGCGGAGATGCCGCGCTCGCCGGCCAATAGCAGGATAGGGTCGCCGGGCAGCAGGCGAATGAAGGCGAAGGCAACGACGGTGACCCCGAGGAAGGTCGGGACCAGTTGCGCGAGCTTGACCAGGATAAACTTTAACATCGGGCGTGGCCCCGTCGAACAACAAGACGGGGGGGGGGGCCGCCGGGGCCGCCCCGCCACGCAGGGACGATCACTTCAGATCGACGCCTTCGAAGCTATGGCCACCGAGGGGGTCGATGGTATAGCCGGTGACGTTCTCGCTCAGCGGCATGTACACCACCGAGTGCGCCAGGGTGTTCCACGGTGCCTGCTGCTTGAAGATGGCCTGGGCCTGCTCGTAGTGCTCGGCGCGGGCCTGTTGGTCGCCCAGGGTCTTGGCCTCCATGATCAGCTCGTTGAACGGCTCGTGGCACCATTGGGCGCGGTTGGCGCCGCCGACGCCGTCGCAGCCGAGAAGCACGGCGAGGAAGTTATCCGGGTCGCCGTTGTCGCCGGTCCAGCCGAGGATCACGGCCCCCTCACGATCGACGCTGGAGGCCCGCTTGAGGTATTCGCCCCATTCGTAGGTGACGATCTCGGCATCGACGCCGACCCGCGACAGATCCGCCTGCATCAGCTCGGCGGTGCGCCGGGCGTTGGGCATGTAGGGGCGCTGCACCGGCATGGCCCAGAGGTCCATTTCCAGGTCTTCGACGCCGGCATCCTCGAGCATCTGGCGAGCCTTCTCGGGATCGTAGGCGTCGTCCTCGATGGCCTCGTTGTAGCCCCACATGCTCGGCGGAATCGGGTTCTTGGCGACCTGGCCGGCACCCTGGAAGACCGCGTCGATGATCGCCTCCTTGTTGATGGCCGTGTTCAGGGCCCGGCGTACCTGGGGATCGTCGAAGGGCTCCTGTTGGGTGTTGTAGGCCAGGTAGGCGACGTTCAGCCCGGATTCCTCGAGCACCTGGATCGACTCGTCCTGCTGCATATCCTCGATATCCGAGGGGTTCGGGTAGGGCATCGCATGGCATTCCCCGGCCTGCAGCTTCTGGTAGCGCACCTGGGCGTCCGGGGTGATGGCGAACACCAGGTTATCCAGGGGCTGTTGGCCGCGGAAGTAGTCCGGGTTGGCGGCATAGCGGATCGCGGCATCTTCCTGGTAACCGACGAACTGGAAGGGGCCGGTGCCGACGGGGCGACGGTTGGCCTTTTCCGGCGTGCCGGCCTCGAGCAACTGGTCGCCGTATTCCAGGGAATGAATGGAGGCGAAGTCCATCGCCAGGTTGGCCAGGAAAGGGGCCTCGGGCCGGGTGAGAACGAATGTCACGGTATGGTCATCGACCTTGACGATGTCGTCGATCAGCTCGGGCATCGACATCGCGTTGAAGTACTCGTAGTTACCGTTGTTGTGCTGGTAGTAGGGGTTGTCCTCGTCCATCTGACGCCTGAAGGAATAGATCACATCATCGGCATTCAGGGGCCGGCTGGGCGTGAAGTAGTCGGTCTCATGGAACTGGACGTCTTCGCGCAGGTGGAAGGTGATCTCCTTGCCGTTCTCGGACATCTCCCAGCTCTCGGCGATCGCCGGACGCAACTCGGTGGTGCCGGGTTTGAACTCGACCAGGCGGTTGTAGATCGTCTTGCCGGTCGCATCGAAGGTCGTCCCGGTGGTGTAGAGCGAGGGGTCGAAGCCCTCCGGGGAGCCTTCCGAACAGAATACCAGGGTCTTGGCCATGGCCGGGGTGGCCCCGAACATCACGGCGGCGATGCTGGCCGCGAGCAGAGTCTTCTTCATTGTTGATGCTCCTGCGGATTACGCGAAATGATCGAAGTCGCCGCGCCACGGATCATCGCCGCGCGACGGCGGCGCGTCCCCACCGAGTCGAGTCGGCTTATCGGGCGCGCATCGCGCCCCAGTCTGAGTGGCTAACAAGCGTTTAATCAACTTGCCCTTTAGTCCTAGGTGATGGGGCGGTGGCATGCCGCTGCCGGGATGTGGAAGGCACCAAGCGAGTGAAGAGAGAAGGGAAGGAAGACAACAAGATAAGGAAAGAAGAAAGACGGCAGGGGAGGGGCAAGCGCCTGGGCCGCACTCGATGGCCGCTCGGTGAGGGCCTATCGGGTTGAAGAGTGCTCGGCTCGCCACCATGACACCTAGGTGCGCCGTTGACAGGCGTCAGCGCCTTACCGACGCTGACAACGGTATTCATGATCCTATTCGGGAGGACGTTCCATGGCCTTTGCCCTTTCGACCATGCGGGTGACCAGCTCTGCCTTCGACAACTTCCAAGCGATCCCCGCCCGGCATGCCGCGGAGGGTGACGATCTCTCCCCGCCCCTGGCGTGGGAGAACCCACCGGAGGGCACCAAGGGCTATGCGGTGATCTGCCACGATCCGGATGCGCCGTTGGTCCAGCATGGCAGCCAGGGTTTCGTTCACTGGCTGCTCTATAACCTGCCGGGCTCGACCGTCTCGCTGGAAGAGGCCAGCGCCGAGGGCACCCGAGGGCGCAACGACACGCAGCGCAATGGCTATGGCGGGCCCATGCCGCCGGAAGGGCATGGCTCGCACCTCTACTACTTCTGGGTGCTGGCGCTGGACAAGCCCACGGCCCTGCCCGAGGGCATCTCCATGGATGAGCTGCTCAAGCAGATCGAGCCGAACCTGCTGGGCATGAACCGCTTGATCGGCCTCTATCGGCGCGATTGAGACGCGGCCGGCCCCACGCCGACGCCGTGGGGTCAGTCGGCGGTGTGGTGTCGCGGTGCCGGGGCGGCCACATCATCGTTCTGCGTGACGATGCGCTCGAGTTCCTCGCAGAAGGCGTCGAGGGCCTCGCTGGTGTGGCCGGGGCGGCGATGCAGCTCGATCTCTACCTGGCCCAAGGGGGGCAATCCTTCGGCCTCGCCGACGATTCGGCAGCCCTCCGGCACGCTGCGCGGGGTCTTCACCGTCATCGCCAGGCCCGCCTGGACGGGCAGGTTGTTGCCGAGGGGCGAGGTGCTGGAATAGCGGATCTCCCAGTGGCGTTCTTCGCGGCCCAGCGCCGCCAAGGCATGAGCGCGGAAGGTGCAGCCCTCGGGGTTGAGCGCCAGCGGCAGGACGTCCCACTCTTCCAGCCGGCACTCGTCGGCGACGACCCATACCATCGGTTCCCAGCCCAGCAGTTGCCCCGACTGGGTCGGCACATGGCGGATCGACAGCACCACGTCCAGCAGACCCTCCTGAAACTGGCTGACCAGTACCGCGCTCATGTCGCAGGTGATGTTGAGGCGCGTGTTCGGGAAGCGCCGGGCATAGCGAGGCAGCAGCTCGGGAAGATAGACCCCGGCCTGTTCCTCGGAGGTGGCGAAGCGGATCAGTTCGCCGCGCAGCCGCTCGCCCAGTGCCTCCCGAGCCTCTTCCTCCAGGGTCAGCATGTGGCGGGCATAGGGCAGTAGTCGTTCGCCGTGTCGGGTCAGCAACACGCTGCGGCTGGTGCGCTCGAACAGTGGCTGACCCATCTGATCCTCGAGGCGTTTGATCTGCAGGCTCACCGCCGACTGGGTGCGATGCAGTACCTTGCCGGCGGCGCTGAAGCCCTGGCATTCGGCCACGGTGACGAAGGCGCGGAGGAGTACGGTATCCATGATCTATGAGCCATTGAAATGTATTTGATCTGAACCATTCATTTCTATTATTGAACCGCCGTGGCTAACCTGTCCATAAATTACGGAACAGGAGAGAGTCTTGAGTCGTTCATTCGCATCCGACAACGTGTCGGCTTCTCTAGAGGGTCTGGTGGATCTTGAGCGTTACCCCGTTCAGGACCTGGACGGCGAGAAAGGGCAGCGGTTGATTCGCGAGTGCCGGGAGCAGTTGGCGGAAGATGGCTGCGTGGTACTCAAGCGCTTTGTCCCCGACGAGGCCCTGGCGCGTCTGGAGCGAGAGACCGAGCGACTCTCCCCCGAGGCTCACTACAACCAGACCGAGACCAACCCCTACAACAGCGACGGCGACGACAGCCTGCCGGCGTCACACCCCAAGAATCGCTTCGACGATCGCACCAACGGCTTCGTCGCCGGCGATCGCATCGATAGCGAGACCATCATCCGCCAGGTCTACGAGCACCCGGGCTTCCAGCGTTTCATCGCCTCCGTGGTCGGCATGGACGAGATCCATGAGTATGCCGATCCGCTGGCCGGCCTGGTCATCAATGTGCTGCGTGAAGGTTGCCAGCATCCGTGGCACTACGACACCAACGAGTTCATCGTCACCATGATGACGCGTCAGTCGCATGGCGGTGGTCGTTTCGAATACGCCCCGGGCATCCGCAGCCCCGAGGGTGAGAACTTCGAGGGCGTCGAGGAGGTCATCGACGGTGACCACTCGCGACTCGAGGCTCTCGATCTCCAGCCCGGCGATCTGCAGGTCTTCTTCGGCCGCTACTCGCTGCACCGGGTGACCCCGGTGGAAGGCGACAAGGAGCGCCACACGGTGATCTTCGCCTACGCCAAGGAGCCGGGCTTCATCGGTCGTCCCGAGCGTGCCCAGCGGATCTTCGGTCGCATGGCGCCGATCCACGAGCGGCTGCTCCAGGATGGCATGAAGCGCAGCGACAACCTGGCCGACTGAGCCGCGCCGACGGACCTTGATGAGCATGGTGCCGGTTCGCTGGCGCCATGTCGCATCGCCCCTTCTCTGACGATTTTCCCTGGAGATCTCTGACATGAGCATCGTGGATTTCGAGAACCTGACCGATAACGAGCCGGACCAGATTCCGGTGATTCCCTCGGCCCCCATGGCCAACGGCGACAGCATTCCCACCGCCTTCGACCCGGTACAGCTGCGCGGCGGCCGCCTGAAGCGCCTGCGCGCCATGATGGCCGAGCAGGGCTACGCCGCCGTGGTGTTGTTCGATCCCTACAACCAGCGCTATGCCACCGGCTCGCGCAACATGTTCGGCTACTTCCTGCGTAATTCCACGCGCTATGTCTATGTGCCGCTGGAAGGGCCGGTGATCCTCTTCGAATATCCGGGAAGCGCCCACGTCTCAACCTGGCTCGAGACCATCGACGAGTCACGCACCTCCAAGGTGGTGTGGTCGGCGGTCAACCAGCGCGACAACATGTCCAGCGATCCTTTCGGCATCGAGATCGCCGAGCTGATGGAAGAGCACGGTAAGGGGAACAAGAAGATCGGTCTCGATCGCTGCGCCCTGAACCTGGCTCGCTCGCTGGAGGCTCAGGGCCTCGAGGTCTTCGACTGCATGCAGGACACCCTGCACTGCCGGCGCATCAAGACGCCGGAAGAGATCGCCTGCCTGGCGCAGTCCATGGCCGGCAGCGAGGCCGCCGTGGCCGCGGTGGAGGCCGCCATCAAGCCGGGCGTCACCGAGAACGAGCTGTTCGCGATCATGTACGGCGATGTCATCCGCCAGGGTGGCGAGTTCATCGAGACTCGCCTGCTGTCGTCCGGGCCGCGCACCAACCCCTGGTTCAACGAGGCGAGTAACCGCGTGATTCGCCCTGGGGAGCTGGTCGCGCTGGATACCGATACCATCGGTTGCCACGGCTACTACTCCGACTTCTCGCGGACCTTCCACGTGGGGCCTGGCAAGCCGAGCGCCTATCAGAAGAGCCTGTATCGCATGGCCTATGACCAGGTGCACCACAACATGGGCATCCTCAAGCCGGGGATGAGCTACCGCGAGATCGCCGAGAACGCCTGGAAGATTCCCGAGCAGTTCCTCGACCGTCGCTATCCGTCGATCATCCATGGGGTCGGCATGCACGGCGAAACGCCGCTGGTCGCCCATCACATGGACTTCGACCGTTTCTCCAAGGACGGCATCCTCGAGCCCGGCATGGTGGTCTCGGTGGAGAGCTACATCGGTGAGGTCGGCGCCGCCGATGGCGTCAAGCTGGAAGAGGAAGTGCTGATCACCGAGACCGGTGTCGAGAAGCTCTCGCGCTATCCCTTCGATGAGGCCCTGCTGGGCCGCGAATTTTAAGCTGGAGACGAACATGGATACCCTGACACACCGTATCGGCGGCGTCGCCATCGAGAGCGCCAAGACCCTCGATGTCATCAACCCCGCCACCGCCCAGCCGGTTCGTCGCCTGACCATGGGGGATAATGCCACCGTCGATCAGGCCATCGCCGTGGCCCGCGAGGCCTTCCCGGCCTGGCGCGATACCCCGCCGGCCAAGCGCGCCCAGGTGATGTTCCGCTTCAAGATGCTGCTCGAGCGCGACGCCGAGGCGATCTGCCAGCTGATCAGCGAAGAGCACGGCAAGACCATCGAGGACGCCCACGGCGAGTTCAAGCGTGGCATCGAGAACGTCGAGTATGCCTGCGGCATCCCCGAGCTGCTCAAGGGCGAGTATTCGCACAACGCAGGTCCCAGCATCGACACCTGGTCGAACCATCAGCCGCTGGGCATCGTCGCCGGGATCACGCCGTTCAACTTCCCGGCCATGGTGCCGCTGTGGATGTACCCGATGGCGATCGCCTGCGGCAACGCCTTCATCCTCAAGCCCTCCGAGCAGGTGCCGTCCGCGGCGGTCAAGATGGCCGAGCTGCTCGAGGAGGCCGGGTTGCCCAAGGGCATCTTCAGCGTGGTGCACGGCGACCGCGAGGCCGTTGAGGCATTGCTCGACGCCCCGGACGTCAAGGCGCTGTCGTTCGTCGGCTCGACCCCGGTGGCCAAGGCCATCTACCAGCGCGGCGCCAGCAACGGCAAGCGGGTCCAGGCGCTCGGCGGCGCCAAGAACCATGCCGTGGTGTTGCCCGATGCCGACCTCGATAGCGCCGCCAGCACCCTGATCGGTGCCGCCTACGGCAGCGCCGGCGAGCGTTGCATGGCGATCTCGGTCGCGGTCTGCGTGGGCGACGAGACCGCCGATGCGCTGGTCGAGAAGGTGGCCGACGAGGCCCGCACCCTGAAGATCGGCCCGGGGAACGAGCGTGGCCACGACATGGGCGCGCTGGTCAACGCCGGCCACCGCGACAAGGTCGCCGGCTATATCGGCCAGGGCGTCGAGTCCGGCGCCGAGCTGGTGCTCGACGGCCGCGAGCACCCGCTGGTCGAGTCCTCGCCCGGTTACTACCTCGGCGCGACCCTGTTCGACCGGGTCACGCCGGAGATGAGCATCTGCCGCGAGGAAATCTTCGGCCCGGTGCTCTGCGTGGTGCGGGTCGAGACCTTCGATGAAGCCATCGCGCTGATCAACGACCACCAGTACGGCAACGGCACCTGCGTGTTCACCCGTGATGGCGAGGCCGCGCGCCGCTTCGCCGACGCCATCGAGGTGGGCATGGTCGGTATCAATGTGCCGCTGCCGGTGCCGGTGGCCTTCCACAGCTTCGGCGGCTGGAAGGAATCGCTGTTCGGCGACCTGCATGCCTACGGCCCCGACGCAGTGCGTTTCTACACCCGCCGCAAGGCCATCTCCCAGCGCTGGCCGCGTTCGGAGCACAAGGAAAAGGCCCAGTTCAACTTCCCCTCGAACTGAGCGCCTGAGCGAGACGCCGAGCCGCGGTCGGCTCGCCGGAACGACGCGACGCCCCCGTGCCATCGGCACGGGGGCGTCGTCGTGTCGAGCGTCGAGACGTCGCGCCTGCCCCTATCGTTGATGCGAGGCCTGCCCGTCGGTGGAGTGGATAGCGTCATGAGGCGAATCGGGAATACGGCGTCTTCGTTCGCGATGCATCACGATGACACGGGCAGCCACTCGAGTGGCTGCCTTGTGTCAGTGCGTCCCTCACCAACAAGAGAGTGAGTTAGCCTATGAGTAATCGACACACGAGAGCTTGCGACCGAGGCTCATGCCGTCGAGGTCGCTATGGGCAAGGCCGGCATCTATCGGGGCGTCAACCACGATCGTGGCGACGGTGAGCAAGGTATTCGAGGCTTTCCTGCTGACCATCGCCATGGCTTTTCCTGGCAAGACCGTCGCGGCATTCACCGGGATGAGCGACTACCCGGGTTTTAACCTCAACTGGTTCTCCCTGTAGGTGGCCTCGGGGTTCGTCATCTTCAGCCTTGGGTTGGCCTTCACCAGCGACGCGAGCGGTGGGTTTCGGCCCGCCGCTCATCGTCGCTTTCTCCCTGTCGAGGATCAGGTCTCGGAACGATGGCCGCCAGGGGTATCGCCGAGCAATGACAGCAGATCAGTTGCCGGGCGTGTCTCGAGATCGTCGATGACGTCGCGCAGCCGCTGTGCCTGGGAGCCGAGCACCGGGTCCGCCAGCTCGTGGTACTTGGCGATCAATTCCCGGTCGGTGAGCGGATTCTCCGGGTTGCCGCGGGCCTCATGCGGCTCGCTCTCGAGCACCTGACCATCGACCAGGGTGATGCGGGCACTGGCCCAACGCTCGGCGGGGAAGCGGCGGTTGAAGGCCTCGCTCTCGACGATCTGCACGCGCTCGGCCAGGGCCACGAGGGCGGGGTCGCCGAGGGCGCTGGAGATGCCGTGGGTATCCACGGTGCCCCGGGCGAGGGCGCAGGCCACCGACCAGGGCAGGCTGTACTGGGCCTGCTCGGTGCTCTGGGGAGCCACCACGTGCAGGCGCTTGCCTTCGTGGAAGGTGACGATCTCGATGCGTTCGATGGCGTCGGTGTCGGGCAGGCGCGCTGCCAGCGACAGCACCGCCTCGACGGCGGGCTGGGCCCAGCGGCATACCGGATAGGCCTTGAAGTACTGCTCGTCGATATACCAGCGGCTGCCCAGGTCGTGCCATAGATCGGCGACCTCTGGGGCGGTGACGGTCAGCGCCGGCGCGCCGGTGAAATCGTCGCGGGCCAGCAGGGCGGCGGACACGCCGGCCTGTGCGCCCCAGCCGGAGCCGTCCTTGAGCATGGTGGGGTGGTCGATGCAGCGCATCATCTGGCTGCGGGGCCCATAGAACTCGGCGATGCCCAGGGCATGATGGAGCCGCTCGGCGTCGAGCCCCAGCAGCCTCGCGCATACCGCGGCCACGGCCAGGCCGTTCCAGGCGCCGGAGGTATGATAGTCGGGGCTGGTGGCGTGCAGCGCGATGCCGGCGCGGGTGGCGACCTCGTAGCCGAGCACGATCAGGCCGAGGAACTCGCGTCCCGACAGGCGCTCGACCTCGGGCAGGGCCATCAGCCCGGGTAGCACCGCCACTCCGACATGGCCCTTGGTGAGCACCTGGCCGTCGTGAGCGTCGAGGGCATCGATCAGCCAGGCGCCGTGCAGCGCCACGCCGGTGGGCGAGGCCTGGGCATCGCCGAACAGCAGCGGCCGGGTGCCGCCGTGCTGGCTGGTGGCGAAGCGCCTGGCTTTGTCGGCAAGCGCCGTGCGCGTCGCCCCGGCGGCGACGCCCACCAGGTCGAGCAGGCAGCGCTTGGCCTGGGCCAGGCGCGGCGAATCGACGGCGTTAGGGTCGAAATGGGTGATCCATTCCAGGGGGGAGAAGGCGGTCATGGCAGAACCCTTGTGATGGCTCTCGTGGTGGGGCAGCTGTCAGGCGGAGAGCCCGACGACAAAGGCCGCCCGTGGGCGGCCTTCGTGTGAGGGCGACTGCTTAGAGCAGGTCGTGTTCCTCGAGGAAGTTCTCGGCGACCCTCTCGATGGTCTCCTTCTCGACGTCGACCCGGGCGTTGAGTCCCGCCATGGTCTCGTCGTCGAGCAGGGCGGAGAGGGCGTTCATCTGCTCGGCGAGCCGCGGGTTGGCGGCCAGGGTCTCCTCGCGGACCACCGGGGTCAGGGCGTAGTCGGGGAAGAAGCCCTTGTCATCCTCGAGCACGGTGAGGTTGAGGGCGGGGATGCGGCCATTGGTGGCGGTGGTCATGGCCACGTCGACTTCTTGCTGTTCCAGCGACGTCAGGGTCAGCCCCTGATCCATGCGCTTGACGTGGCGCCGGCCGAACTCGAAACCGTACAGCTCCTGCATCGGACGCAGGCCGTCGTCTCGCGAGTAGAAGGTTGCATTGGAGGCCAGTACTAGCTCATGGCCATCGTTGACGGCCGCGGCCAGGTCGGAAATCGAGGCGATATCGCGCTGCCCGGCGTCATCCTCGCGCATGGCCAAGGCATAGGTATTGTTGGCATCGGAAGGTTCCAGCCACACCAGGCCCTTCTCGGCGTCGAGTGTCTTGACGCGCTCATAGGCGGCTTCGGGCGAGAGCTCCTCGGTCACCTTGTTGTAGCTGATCAGCGAGGTGCCGGTGTATTCCCAGTAGAGGTCCACCTGGCCGCTTTCCTGGGCCCGGCGCAGCACGGTGGTGCCCATGCCCGAGCGTTGATCGACCTCATGGCCCAGGGCCTCGAGATACTGGCTGGTCAGGCTCGCAAGGATGAGTTGTTCGGTGAAGTTCTTGCCGCCGACCACGATCTCGTCGGCCTGGGCGGTGGTCATGGCAGCGGTGAGCGCCATGGCAGACAGCAGGGGCATCAGTGGCTTCACGGGGTTGAACCTCGTTTCGTTGTGGTGCCGGCGATGGTATCAAGAAAGCCACGCGCACCGAGCCAGAGGGGGATATGCATCCTCAATGATGCCTATGAGTGATTCCGCTAAAGTGTAGGGTCCCGGATAATCGCCTCGCCTATAGAAGTTATCCTCTGCTAGCAGCCAGAGAGCTTCTTCAGCAATTCACCCGGGAGCAGGTTCATGGGCGCAACCACGGCACCGAAGATCCGTGCCGAGATCCAATCAGCGCCCTCCAGCATCACGGATAGCGAGCTGGCCCGCCAATATGGCATCACTACTGCGACTATCCGGCGCTGGCGATACCGTGACGATGTCCATGACCGACCACACACGCGGCACAATCTGCTGGCCACGCTCACGACCGAGCAAGAAGAGGTGCTGATCGCGGCTCGCGAATTTCTTCGCTTAGGCTTGGATGATCTTCTCGTCGTAGCGCGTGAATTCCTGAATGCCCGCTTGTCACGCTCCGGGCTGCATCGCATGCTCAAGCGCCGCGACGTGCCGACATTGGCAGAGCTGGCACGGCAGGTACGCCGGCGGGGGTGAGAAGCCTCGGCACAAGCCCTTCAAGGACGACGAACCAGGCTTCCTGCACATCGACATCCAACACTTGCCTCAGACGCCTGACGAACAGCAGAAGCTGCTACCTGTACGTCGCCATCGACCGTGCCACGCGCTGGGTCTATCTGGAGGTCCGGCGCAGTCAGTCCGCCAAGGATGCCCGTGCGTTCATGCAGCAGGTGAAGAAGAAGGCACCCTTCAAAATCCAGATGGTGCTGACAGACAACGGAAAATCCTTTACCGATCGCTTCACTCGGGCCGGTGAGTGTAAGCCCAGCGGGAACCATGAATTCGACCAGGAGTGCCAGGCCGATGGCATCGAGCATCGCCTGATCAAGCCGGGAGGGCCGCAGACGAACGGCATGGTGGAGCGCTTTAACGGCCGTATCAGCGACGTGCTGGCGACTCGGCGTTTACGCCTTGGGCGAGGACCTGGAGCAGACGCTCAAACGCTACACCTGGCTATACAATCATCACATTCCACAGCAAGCGCTGCACCACCAATCACCGATTGCGGTGATGAAGGAATGGCAGTGCAAACGCCCTGAATTATTTACCAAGCGGGTGGTTGATCACACGGGACCCGACATTGCTGGGGGGTGCGATGGTCCGGTGTTCAGTCTGGGGTGTTCGCGAGGATGTAACAATGTCCCAGGCAGGATATGAGCCATGCTGGAGGCGGGCTCTTCTCATTACGACAGCATGGTAGTTGTTGTCTTTTCCCCGAAGGCATCCGCGATCAGCCAGTCCCTGAACAGGGTCGCGGCGGTCGAAAGCGGCTGACTGCGGTCGTACACGATATGCTCGGCAAGGCCGGTGTTGGCGCGATATTCGGTCACACGTACGAGCTTGCCGCTGGCGATGGCGTCAGCGGCCATGAAGTGCCACGCCAGGCCGATGCCCGCACCTCGCTGAATGGCAGCGTAGGTGAGCGTCAGTTGGTTGAAGGTGAGGTCGGACTTGGGTGGATGATAACGAATGCCGAAGTGCGCAAACCAGCCAGGCCAGTTCATGCAGTTCCATGAGGAATCCAGTTGAATCAGTGGTTGCTGGGCCAGAGCTTCCAGTGATGTCACCTCATCCTGGACAACCTCTGGGCGTGCAACTGGGTAGATATCTTCTTGAATCAGTGGGGTAGCCGCGAGCGCCGGCCAATCACCCTCGCCGTAGAGAATCGCGAGATCGTGATCCGGTACCATAAAGGGCTGCATCTCGTTGCTGGCGTGAATGTGCACGGTGATATCTGGATGCTCGGCACTGAAGCTCAGTAAACGTGGGAATAACCAGAATTGTGATACCGCATGAGTCGCCAGCACGCTGACAGTATCGGGGTGTTGCCTCGCACTCAGACGTTGGCCGGCAATCTCCAGACCTTGAAGCGCCGAGAGAACGTCATGCTGATAGATCGCCCCCGCGCTGGAAAGCTCCACTCCGCGTGCCTTGCGTACGAACAGTCGTATGCCGAGCGACGTCTCCAGCGCACGAATCTGCTTGCTGACTGCACTCTGGGTCAGGCATAGCTCGTCCGCTGCGCGGGTAAAGCTTCCTAACCGGCTGACCGCCTCGAAGGCTGCAAGGCTATCCAGCGGCGGAAGATGACGAAAGCGTCCAGCCATGTGGTGTTCCTGTCGATATGGGCACGTGTAAGGATACTGTTTTTTTTCTTGAGTGAACGGCTTGTAGGCTCAAAGGCATTCCATGCGAGAATGCATGGATGCGATAATGTTGTTACTCAGATCGGCTAGTAACGCATTAAAGTGGCCCTCCAATCAACAGGAGAGCTGCAGATCATGAGGATAGCAGTAGTCCATGCAGGCATGGCTGGTGCCTTGTGGGGCGGTGTCATTGTCTTGCCATCGCTATTCCCAGAGGTCCATCCCGTGGTAATCAGTTGCGCACGCTTCCTACTCTATGGCGTGTTTGCCGCGTTAGTGGCATTGCCACATATCAGACGCCTTTCGTCTCGGTTGACGCCGAGTGACATGCGGCTGCTGCTCGAACTGGCACTGACCGGCAATGTCGCATTTTTCATCCTGCTTACCGCTGCGGTGCAGTATGCAGGTGTTGCGATTGCCGCATTGATCAACGGGTTGGTACCTGTGGCAGTGATGTTGACCGGCCGTCGCTATCTTCAAGCCAGCCGAGGTTCCATCTGTGTGTCGTTGACGGTGATTGGTGTAGGTATCGTCAGCATGAACGTGCCGGTCATTGCCCGCTTTCTTGAGGGGGGAGGCGAGTGGAGGGATGTGATCGGCATGCTGTGCGCGTCGCTGGGCGTGATGTCCTGGGCATGGTTTGCGCTACGCAATGCTACCCAACTCAAGATGGGCCGTTATTCCGCGCGGGAGTGGTCGACGCTGCAAGGGATCGCGACGGGTATCGTGGCACTAGGGATTCTTTTTCTGGTGGCAGTACTGCAGCCACAGATCCTGCCGCTGGAACTTTCCGCAGATCGCTGGTTGGCCTTTGGTGGTGCAGCGTTGTTCATGTCGGTGGGTGGCTCCTGGGTTGCCAACGCGTTATGGAATTCTTCCGCTCAGCGTCTTCCGGTATCGGTGGGCGGGCAGATGATCGTCTTCGAAACCTGTTGTGCGCTGCTGTATGGCTATCTGCTGGATTGGCGATGGCCTGTGGTGCATGAAGCCGTGGGAATGATGTTGATTCTCGGGGGTGTCATGTGGACGATTCGGTCGGAAGATCGCCTGTCTCGAATGCGGCAACACGACAGTCAAGGACGTGTACAGGGAGGCGAGAACTGAAGAGTGCTGTCAGACAGAAATTATGGTGTGTTAGCGCGCCACATGAAGGAGCGTTGACTATCACGTCCTGTAGATATTGGTGATGAGGTCATGTGTAGTGGCCAAAAATACTTGACCACTACAGACCACCTCAAGTGGTCTGTTTTCCCTGACGACAGGTCAGATGCTAACCCGCCGGTGGCCACGAGGCAGCTCCGGCGGGATTTATGTAGCGTTTCCCTAGCTATTAAACGAAGAAATCTCTATTAACGCGGTGCGTCTGCAGCGTCGAAGTAAGTCTGTCGGTCTTCCTGGTAGCTGCGCATGTGATCAAGAACTCGACGATAGGAGTCATCACCTTCGGCACTGTTGGCCTCGGCGCGACTCTCCAGATAGGGCATTGTGGCCTCCTCCAGAGGTTTGAGTAGTTCATCCGGCCACTCATTCACTTCAGCGCCGTTGCGCTTCAGGATCTCGATCGCCTTGCCCTGAGCTTCCAGTCCACTGGAAAGGGTTTCCAGAATTGACGCCTGCCCGCTGGTACGAATAGCGACGCGCTGCGCTTCACTCAGGCTGTCCCACACCTGACGATTCACCAGAAGCTCAATGTAGGAGAACGACTGATGCCAGGCATTGAGGTAGAAATACGGCGCCTTCTCGATGATGGGCGAGAGATCCACAGTATCGTTGGACTCACTCTCAAGGCCCAGCGCACGCTTCATCATCAAAACGCCGGTATAGGGAAGGTTCAGCTCGTAGGCATCAACCTGATCGAGCTGGCGCAGCTGTTGCGGAAGACGACCCGGCTGGAAGCCACCAAATGTGAGCGCGTTGATATCATGCTTGACAGGATTGCCCTCTGACGGACAGGCCGCTGTTGGGTCCGCGCAGAGCGTTTCAGCGCCAATGTTCGTCGTCTCTACGCCTGCCGTTTGACAGGCCTGCTGCCAAATGGCGGAGGCAGGCGCCGGCCAGCGCGCCAGCCACGGCTGCTGACACATTTCGGTCATGCTGGTGGGTAGCGGCTCGGGGAAAAATCCCGCCTCTTGTCCCGGAGTGAGAGCGATGGGAACGACGACAAGATTGTTATCGAAGGCCTCGTTGTAGATATCCTGCTCCAGTTCCAGGCCACCACCGCTGATCAGCCAGGAGGCAAACTCCGATGGATGAAGGCCAAAAGGCAAGCCAGCAACGAGGAGCTGACCGGATTCGAGGCCGCTGGAAATAGGCACGCTTATCGCGGCGGCCAGACCGTCGGCATTAGGCCCCGCCGCAACCGCCTCGTACAGGTTGGAAAAATTCTCGGGAATCGAGACGAGACTGGGTTGAACGGTCCCGCGATCTGATTCAGGAGTTTTACCGCTCACGTGATAGATGAGCTCCAGATCCAGCGCACCAAGCAGCTCGTTGGCGTTGTCGATGAAGACATTGGCCGGCCCGCCAATGGGATGAGCGCCGCCTCTTGGCGCGTCCTCCATGGCCAGCGGCGGAAACTGCACTTGTATGGGCAACTGATCTGCATTGGCAGTATGCGACAGAAGCACCGGCAGAATGAAAGAGGCAGAAAAAAACACGGATTTCGATAAATGCATGGCTGTTAAGTCCCGACAGGAGAGGGTGTCGATGAAAGAGCAAGTGGCTGCGGGCATGGCCTCTTGTTCTTCACCGATGGTACAGAAGGCCTTTGCCCATGGAGCCGTTATCGTAACCCGGGATCATGAGCTGAAAATTAAATTCTTGGATTCAGGTGTCGAGCCACTAGGGAGCCACCGAACAATTTGGCTTTGGGCAACTGAAGCGCCTGGGTTCATAGAATAAGCGCAGCAAATTTCGAGCCTCAGCGGTCGATGTCTGACCACCCCAAGTGGTCTGTTTTCCCTGACAGCCGGGTTAGCCGGCGGCCAGGCCAGAGTCAAGATGCACTGGCCCCGTCAACTCGGCCTTCGCATCGCTTAGCCAGCACCAGGTTGGCCGGACTGAACAGCTGCGCCTGGTTCTTGGCCAGTCTCTTGTCGCGAACCTTCCGGTAGCCGAAGAGGTTCTTGATGGCATGAAACGGATGCTCGACCTTGGCACGGATGCGGGCCTTGGTCTTCTCGAATCTCAGCAGCAGCGTCTTCATCGGGCTGTCGTCCATCTTCTTGATAGCGCCTCGCTTGGCGGCGACACAGCACCGGGAATCCGGGGCATCCTTTCCTTCGTCCAAGTGCTTCCACATGCCGGTGTCACCCGCGTCACCGTATCCCCGCTTGTCACCATCCAGGACCAGATGGCTCGTCATGGTGACATCGGCGACGTTGGCCGGGGTGGCGGCGACACTGTGGGTCAGTCCGGTCACGGCATCGACGCCGATATGGGTCTTCAGTCCGAAGAACCACTGATTGCCTTTCTTGGTCTGCTGCATCTCCGGGTCGCGCTGCTTGGCCTGGTTCTCGGTGGGAGGGGCGGTCGCCACGATGGTGCCCTCGCGCATGAACAGGCCCTGCTCGGCGAGGCTGGTGTTGATCTCCTCGAATATCCGCTGGGTCAGGGCATGCTTTTCCAGCAGATGACGAAAGCGTAGCAGCGAGGCGGCGTTCGGCACGCTCTCGATGGCCAAATCGATACCGATGAAGTCGTGCATGGCCTGGCTGTCATAGGTGGCATCCTCCAGCGCCTCGTCGGCAAGTGCATACCACTGCTGGAGGAAGTCGATCCGCAACATGCGCTCCAGGCCGGTGAGGGCGGCCCCGCTTGCCCGCCGCATTGGGGAACTAGGGTGGCGACAGCGCATCGATCGGTCGTTGCCATCAGACCACGGCATCCATCTGGGCCAGGAACCGCTCGCGGTGGGTGACTTTTTTCTTGTTCTGGTGCTCAGCCTGGGCGAACGAGATCTGCTTCATCGGGTGGCTCTGTCAGCGGGCGGTGGACAGGTCAGGTGCTACCCCGCCGGTGGCCACGAGGCAGCTTCGGCGGGATTGATGCAGCGTTTCCCCTAAGGCCGTCGGGAAGGCGCCGATCATCCATCCCGGAAATGTCGTCGAGGCGCGGTGAATGGTGTATTGCCTTCAAGGGGGAGCGTCAAACATGGCAAGGTGAGCGGCGGCTGATGCGATCGGCGCCGCCCTCGCTTCGAGAGGCCGAAGCAAGGGAACCCGTGCCTCGGTGTGGAGTCCCATGACATTCGATACGACAGGGTCCGGCCGCTGCCGACCCGCGCTAATACTGTGATCCTGATGAAGGAGAGACGATGCACACCTTCCTGTCCCGCGCCCTGATTCCCCTGTTGGGCGCCGGTATGTTGTCCGGCACCGCGATGGCCGATGAGCCCGATGTCTACGGCTGGGTGGAGAAGTCCTTGATCGACCCTGGCTGGGGAGTCGAGGTGAAGGCCAAGCTCGATAGTGGGGCGCTGACTTCCTCCATGCAGGCCGAGGACATCGAGGAGTTCCAGCGTGAAGGCGAAGACTGGGTGCGTTTCGACGTCGAAGTCGAGGACGAGGAGAGCGGCGAGATGGTGAGCCGTGAGTTCGAGCGTCCGCTGTTCCGCGACCTGACGGTCGTCGGCGCCGGCGGTCGCGACCATCGCCCGGTCGTGCTGATGACGATCTGCATGGGCGATGAGCGCTATGAGGAACAGTTCAGCCTCGAGGATCGCAGTGACATGAACTATCCGCTACTGCTGGGGCGTCGCACGATCCAGAGCCTGGGGCTTCTCGATGTGACCGAAACCTTCCGTAATGCACCGAGCTGCGATGACGACTCGCCGCTGCATCGCCACGCCGACAAGGAGTATGGCGACAAGACCGGCGCTTGATGACGCCTCGCCCGGGGCATGCCCGGATGAAGGCGTTGCCGCAGGAGGATGCCATGCGCGAGAGGCCGACCGTCACGGTCTACTACGATGCCGTCTGCCCGATCTGTCGACGCGACCGTCGTCGTTATGAGCGCCTGTCGCGCGGGGCGGCGTCGGTGGAATGGGTCGATGTCACCGCTCACGCCGAACGCCTGCGGGCGCGAGGCATCGAGCCAAGAGAGGCGCTGCGTTCGCTCCATGTGGAGGATCAGCGAGGATGGCTCTGGCAGGGCCTCGATGCCTATATCCTGTTGATGCGACGCGTCACGCTGCTCAGGCCGCTGGCCTGGCTGATCGGTCTGGCGTGGATCAAACCGCTGCTCGGCGTCGGGTATCACCGCTGGGTGCAGCGGCGCCTGCGCCGCGAGGGTCGGGAGTAGCCCGGCGTAGCCATGGCAAGGTTGGTGCCCGACGCCTGTACGGCCTAGGCTTCCGGCAGGCATTCGCGACGCGAAGGAGGCGATGGCATGGAGCATTTCATGAAGGCGGCGCTGACGGCGGCGCGTGCGAGCCTTGCCGAGGGAGGCGTGCCCATCGGAGCGGCGTTGGTGCACCGCGGGGTGGTGCTCGGCACTGGCCATAACCAGCGTGTGCAGCTCGGCAGTACCGTGCTGCACGCCGAGATGGATGCCCTTGAGAACGCCGGACGTCAGTCGGCCGACATCTACCGTGATGCGACCCTCTACACCACGCTTGCGCCCTGTGCGATGTGCACCGGGGCCATCCTGTTGTATGGCATTCCCCGGGTGGTCATCGGCGAGAATCGTGCCTTCCAGGGCGAAGTGGCATGGCTGCGAGAGCGGGGCGTCGAGGTCGAGGTGCTGCAGGACGCGGAGTGTATCGCCCTGATGGAGCGCTTCATCACCGAGCAACCGGCGTTATGGCACGAGGATATCGGCGTTTGATCGCGACGCCGGGCTGGCGTTGCCCGGCATGATGTCGGCGATGGTGCTCACCCGGGCGGCAAGCAGCCCGGTAGGGCCTCGCGCAGCGAGCGGGGCGCAAGCCCCAGGTCGGCGAAGGTACCCACGCCATCGCCGACCACCGTATCACGCTGCATGAGGATCACCTGATCGCGCGTCAGCGGTGGGTTCGGTAGTAGCGACAGCCCCTCGGCCAGCGATCGCCATACCCGGAACGACACCGGCCATAGCGGGCGCTCCCGTCGCTGACAGCTCATCACCAGCTCGACGATTCCCCGGTAGTGCAGCACGTCGTCGCCGCCCAGCTCGAACAGGCGCCGCTCGGGGGGTTGTGTGCCGGTCAGGCGGGCGAGGGCACGCGCCACGTCGCTCACGTGCGCCGGTTGCAGGCGAACATCGCCGCGGCCGAACAGCGGAACGACCGGTAGCCGCGTGAGACGCGCCAGGCTGGCAAGGAAGGCGTCTTCGGGGCCGAACAGCACGCCGGGCCGCACGATGATCGCCTTGGGCATGGCCTCGAGCACGGCGGCTTCGCCCCGGGCGCGGGAGCGGACATAGGCCGAGGGCGATCGGCCGTCGGCACCGATGCCCGAGAGCTGCACCAGACGCGTCACGCCGGCCTGGCGGGTCAGCCGTGCCAGGCGTCCGGCGCCTTGCACATGAATCGTCTCGAAGCGCGCCCCGCGGGACTCCGTGTAGAGGCTCACCGCATTCACCACCGCCCCGGCTCCTTCCAGTGCCGCGGCCACCTCGTCATCGTGGCGGATATCGGCCGCCATCGTCTCCAATGGGTCATCGGGCTCGGCCCACGCCGGCCGCACCGGGCGACGGGCGACCAGGCGCACCGGTCGGCCGGCTTCCACCAGCTCGCGCACCAGGCAAGCACCGAGAAAGCCGGTGCCGCCGAAGACTACCGTCGGTCGGTCCGTCATGTCGCTCCTTGCAAGGAGTCGCGGAAACTCATCGGGGCATTGTGCCTGACGCGCCGCCGGTCGCAAGCGGTGTCGGTCCGTCGTCCGGGCCCGACTGACGATGCGGTGACGCGACCCCGGGGACATGGTGGGCGAAAGCCGAGACTAAAGTCTAAAGGCGTGGCATCGGATTTTATCCGAACCTATGTCCGACATAAAAAGCATAGAGTCCGACAGGGCTCTCGTGACTCGGAATCCCGGCCATGCCCCGTTCCCCCGACAACACCCGCCGTGCGCCGCGGCCCGATATCGCCGATGTCCTCGCCGAGGCCATCTTCAGTGGCCAATACGGCCCGGGCGATTTCGTGCCCCGCGAGCTGGACCTGTGCGAGCGCTTCGGCGTCAGCCGCAGCACCGTGCGCAGTGCCCTGCAGACGCTGGTTGCCGCGGGGCTGCTGACGCGGATCTCGGGGCAGGGTACCCGGGTGAGGGCGCTGCAGGAGTGGCACCTGCTCGATCCGCAGGTGAGCACCTGGATGGCACGCTTCGCCCAGCCCAATCCGCGTATCCAACGCGAAATCTTCGCCTTCCGGGTCGCCGTGGAACCGTTCGTCGCCCGGTTGGCGGCGGAGCACGCCACCGCGGCCGACCTGCTGGCCATCGAGTCCGCCTACGAGGGCATGATCCAGGCACTGGAGCACGATGACCTGCATTGGCAAGGCATCTCCCACGATGACTACGATGTGGCCTTTCATGAGGCCATCTTCGCGGCATCGCATAACCTCGTCTGGGCCCAGATCAGCCATGTGCTGAAGCCTGCCATCGCGCTGCTCGTGGAGCGCTCTAACCATAGTGCCGACGAGCTCCATGACAGCATGGAACGTCATCGCCGGATGATGGAGGCGATTCGCCTGCGTCAGCCGGAGGAGGCCGCCGCGGCGGCTCTCAAGGTGCTGGAGCGCACCGGCCGGGATCTGGGCCTCGAGGCCCAGCTGCCGGCCCTTTCCACCCTCGAAGTTCCGACAACAAACAGCGATAAGGAAGCCTCATGAACACACGCATGCCCCTCAAGACCCTGACCGTCGCCGTGCTCGGCGCCTTGGCCGTCAATGCCCAGGCCGCCGAATATGAGTGGACCTTCCAGACCTCCGAGACCGCCGGTGAACCCCAGTTCGAGATGAAGAAGGCCTGGGCGGATAACGTCGAGACGATGTCCGAAGGCCGCATCTCCATCGAGATCCTGCCGGTTAATGCCGTGGTTCAGGCCAACCAGACCCTGCAGGCGGTGAAGTCCGGCATCCTCCAGGGCCATCTGACCGATCCCAGCTACTTCACCGGCCAGAACCCGGCCTTCGGCATGATCGGCAACCTGGTGGGCGCCTGGAGCGACCCCTATGACTTCCTCGACTACATGAACAACGCCGGCGGCGAGGAGCTCTACAACGAGCTGGTCGAACCCTATGGCCTGCACCTGATCGGTGCCGCGGCGACCGGCCTGGAGTCGCTGCCGTCCACCCAGCCGGTGCGTTCCGTCGAGGACATGCAGGGCCTCAAGCTGCGGGCGCCGGAAGGCATGGTCTACAACATCTTCGAGGCCGCCGGCGCCACGCCGGTCAACCTGCCGGGCTCCGAGGTCTATACCGGCCTGGAGAAGGGCGTGATCGACGCCGCGGACTACACGGTGTTCGCCACCAACCAGGCACAGGGGCTCCACGACTTCGCCGCCTATCCGCTGTACCCGGGCTTCCACTCGCTGCCCATGGTCTCCGTCTCGCTGAAGAAGGATATCTGGGACGGCCTGCCCGAGGACCTGCAGGCGATCCTCGAGACCTCCGTCGATGACCTGGCCTACGAGATGGTGGCCGAGCTCAAGACCCGCGACCTCGAGGCCGTGCGCGAAGCGCGCCAGAACCCGGACATCGAAATCATCGATCTGCCGGCCGAGGAGCGCAACAAGTTCCGCAACATCGCCAAGCAGGAATGGGCCAACTGGGCCGAGAAGAACGAGATCACCCAGGAATTCTACGACTCCGTGGTGGGTTACCTGGAAAATCACAACCTGATGTGATTCAACCTGCCGGCGCCGGGCGGCGCCGGCCATCATGATGGCGGGCCTCGGCGACGTGGCCCGCCCCTGCATTGAGGAAGTCCCATGACTCAAGCCTCCCGTCGCGCGGCGGGTGACGCGGCCTCCGCCGAGGCGAGTCCGCCCGATCCGGCCCGCAATGTCTTCGATCGTGCCGTCATGGCCGCCGGTCGCGTGGCGGCCTGGCTGGTGCTGATCGCCATGGCGATCAGCGTCTATGAGGTCATCATGCGCTATGCCTTCGGTTCGCCTACCTCCTGGGTTCACGAGAGCGTGGTGATGCTGGTGGCGGTGAGCTTCGCCCTAGGCGGCCCGGCGACGCTGGCCTGCAACCGACACATTCGGGTCAAGGTGCTCTACGACAGTGCCGGCCCGCGTCTGCGGTTGTGGCTCGATCGCTTCAACGACCTGGTGACCTTCGGTTTCTGCCTCGGCATGACCTATGCCGCCTTCGTGATGTTCTGGGGGGCTTCCCACAACCCGCTGGGCGAGTGGTCGCTGGAGCGCTCCGGTACCTCCTGGAACCCGCCGTTCCCGGCGCTGGTGAAGGGCGTGATCCTGCTGGCACTGACCATCATGTGCGTTCAGGCCTTGCTGCACCTGGTGCAATCGTTGCGTGGTAAGCCCACGCCCGTCCCCGATGACACGGAGGGTGCCGCCTGATGGATATCGGTACCGGAACCCTGTTGATGGTGGGGCTGATCTTCGCCCTGCTGATCACCGGCCTGCCACTGGCCTTCATCACCGGCCTGGTCGCCCTGGGCTTCACCTTCGGCTGGTTCGGCCTCGACGCCCTGCCGCTGGTCACCAGCCGGGTCTATGGCTTCGTCACCGAGTACTCGCTGGTGGCGGTGCCGATGTTCGTGTTGATGGCCTCGCTACTCGACCGATCGGGGATCGCCCGCGATCTATTCAATGCCATGCGTGTGTTCGCCGGCCGCCTGCCCGGTGGCGTGGCGGTACAGACCGTTGTGGTGGCCTTCTTCCTGGCCGCGTTGTCGGGGATCATCGGCGGCGAGATCGTGCTGCTGGGCATTCTGGCGTTGCCGCAGATGCTGCGCCTGGGCTACGACAAGCACCTGTCGATCGGCGTGGTCTGCGCCGGCGGTGCACTGGGCACCATGATGCCGCCGTCGATCGTGCTGATCATCTATGGGCTGATCGCCAGCGTCTCGATCGCCGACCTGTTCACCGCTGCCATCACCCCGGCGCTGATCCTGATGGCCAGCTACATCGGCTATGTGCTGATACGCTGCCTGAAGAATCCGGCCATGGGCCCGCCGATGACCGAGGCCGACCGCGAGGAAGGTTTCGCCTCCAAGGGCCAGGCGCTCAGGGCGATCATCGTGCCGGGGCTGATCGCCGGGCTGGTGCTGGGCTCGATCTATGGCGGTGTGGCCTCGGTCACCGAGGCGGCGGCCATGGGCGTGTTCGGCGTGCTGCTAGCGGTGGCTGCGCGCGGCGAGTTCTCGTTCAAGACCCTGCACCAGAGCCTGGGTCAGACGCTGACCACCTGCGGCATGATCATCTGGATCGGCATCGGCGCCGCGGCGCTGGTCGGGGTCTACAACCTGATGGGCGGCAATCGCTTCATCTCGAGCATGATCATGGGCCTCGACGTGCCACCGATCGTGATCATGCTGGTGATGATGGCGATCCTGCTGGTGTTGGGCATGTTCCTCGACTGGATCGGCGTGGCCATGCTGACGCTGCCGATCTTCGTGCCCATCGTCGAGCAGCTGGGCTACAGCCCGATCTGGTTCGGCATCCTGTTCGCGGTGAACATGCAGGTGTCGTTCCTGTCGCCGCCATTCGGCCCGGCCGCCTTCTACCTCAAGGGCGTGGCCCCTCCCGAGGTCAGCCTGAAGGACATCTTCGTCGCGGTACTGCCGTTCATCGCCCTGCAGCTGTGCGTGCTGTTCGCGCTGCTGTTCTGGCCGAACCTGGCCCTGTGGCTGGTCTAAGAATTCGGCTCATGGCGAGTCATTGATGCCGTCGATGACTCGCCATTGAGTGACGGAGGCCTGTTGAAAAAAGGCGCCATATCGCTAAGCGATATGGCGCCTTTTTATGCATGAAGATGAAGGAATAATAGGGGGAATAGATGGCGTTGCCGTGGCGCCGTTTTCCTTGATGAACCGTTGAGGTGTCGGCGGGGTTTAATCCGGTGTTTCGTGCTCCAGGGTCGACAGGAAGCTCTCGACAATCTCCTCGGGAGAGCGACGGATGTCGGCCACGAAGGCCTCGTCGTCACCGGGTGGTTCGAGCGTAGCGAGCTGGCTGTCGAGCATATGGGCGCCGGCGAAGAAGTGGCCGCCGCGGGCATCGAGGCGCTCCAACAGCACTTCACGGCTTCCCGCCAGATGGAGAATCGCCAGCTCGGGGGTGTCCTCGCGAAGCCGGTCTCGGTAGCGGCGCTTGAGTGCCGAACAACCGATGACCAGAACCTTCCCGGCATCTTCATATTGGCGATACAGGTCGGCGAGGGTCGTCAGCCAACTGGCACGGTCGTCGTCATCGAGGGGTTCGCCGCGGCTCATCTTGGCGATGTTGTCCGGGCCGTGATGGTCGTCACCATCGATGAAGGTGGCTCCGATAGAGGCGGCCAGATGGCGTCCGATATGGGACTTTCCCGATCCGGATACGCCCATGACGAGAAGGCTCTTGGCGGTCGTCTTCATGCGAGAGTCTGCTTTGTAATGGCGTCAAAAGAGGATCGGGAATTCTAGCATTTTTTGCCCAGAGAAGGAGGGCGGGGCGCTCATCGATAGCCCTTCATCAGCTCGCGGACGAGCGGCGTGTCGGCATCGCGATGGGTGGGCAGCTCGAAGCGGGCCTGGGCGATGGCGGTACGTGACAGGGTGGCGGTGATCAGTGTCTCGCCGTCCCCGGCCTCGGTCAGGGTTTCGCCACGCGGGCCGAGAATGCGCGAGCCGCCCCAGAAGTGGCCGCCGTTCTCCGGGCCATAACGGTTGGCCATGATCACCGGGGTGCCGTAGGTCATGGCGTAGAAACTCACGTTGAGGCCCCAGTTCTGCTCGTTGGAGAAGTCGTCGCTGACGATCCCCGACGCCGAGTTGATCGGCGCGCAGAGCACCGCGGGGCGAGACAGCAAGGCGGCGTGCACCAGGCCCGGGTTCCACAGGTCGGCACAGATCAGCTGGGTGGCCGACCAGCCGGGGCGGACTTCGGCCTGGGTGAGGTCGCTGCCGTGGCTGAACCACTTGCCTTCCTCGAGGCCGCCATAGGTCGGCAGGTTGAGCTTACGGTGCACGGCGACGATCTCACCGTACTGGAGGATCGCCAGGGCATTGTAATACTCGCCAGGGCTTGCTTCCTCGACGAAGCCGACCACCGCCTGCATCTCGCCGCAGGCGCGAGCCAGCCGGGCCAGTCGTGGGTCTTCGACCGGCATGGCGACGCGCATGACATCGCCGCCCAGGCCGTAGCCGGTCAGTGAAAGCTCCGGGAATACCAGTAGTTCGACGCCGCGCGCGGCGGCATCCTGGAGGATCTCGAGATGGCGCTCCAGGTTGGTGTCTACCTCGCCCAGTTCGGCGTTGAGCTGGGCGGCGGCGACGTGGAGTTCGTCCTGGTAGTGCATATCACGCTCTCGTGGCAATGAGCAGGGAAGGGGGACCACAGTGTGCCATCGATGCCGAGGCGGCGCTGCGTTTCCGTCTGTCTCGGGCGCCGACATGGCGAGTCGTGGCGTGTGGTCACGGGGCATCGGGTATCAACGACGAAGGCCGCCCGCAGGCGGCCTTCGGGGGCGTGTCACGGCACGGCCGTGCTCAGAGCATGTCGTGCTCTTCGAGGAAACGCTGGGTCACGTCCTCGATGGTCTCACGCTCCACATCGACCCGGGCGTTGAGGGTGGCCATGGTCTGGTCGTCGAGCAGCGCGGACAGGGCATTCATCTCTCCGGCCAGCTCCGGGTTGGCCTCCAGGGTTTCCTGGCGGACCACCGGCGTCAGGGCGTAGGCCGGGAAGAAGTTCTGGTCGTCCTCGAGGACATGGAAGCCGAAGGCCGGGATACGGCCGTCGGTGGCGAACACCAGGCCGATGTCGACCTGGCTGTCGCGCAGCGCCTGGTAGACCAGACCGGAGTCCATGCGCTTGACGTCGCCGCGGCCGAGCCGGAAGTCATAGGCCTGTTGCAGCGGGCGCCAGCCGTCCTCGCGGGCATAGAACTCGGCGTTGAGAGCCGCGGTCAGTTCCTCGCCATCGTTGATCGCCTGGGACAGGTCGGAGATGGTCGTGATGCCGCGTTGCTCGGCGTCGTCCTCGCGCATGGCCAGGGCGTAGGTGTTGTTGGCGTCGGAGGCATCGAGCCACACCAGCCCCTTCTCGGCGTCGAGTTCCTTGACGCGCTGGTAGGTCTCTTCCGGCGACAGCGACTCGGTGACATCGTTGTAGTTGATCAGCGACGTTCCGGTGTATTCCCAGTAGAGGTCGATCTGGCCGTTCTCCTGGGCCTGGCGAAGTACCGCCGAGCCCATGCCGGCACGTGTCTCGACATCATAACCGAGGCTATCGAGGTACTGGTTGGTCATGCTGGCCAGGACCTGCTGCTCGGTGAAGTTCTTGCCGCCGACCACGATCTCGTCGGCCTGGGCGGTGGTCATGGCGCCGGCCAGTGCCAGGCCGGATAGTGTCATCATCAAGCGTTTCATGGTGATCTCCTTAGGTCTTACCGAATACGGCCGCCGGGGCGGCCGGGTGTGCGATATGGCGGGCGGGTCAGGCGCGTGACGGATTGACCCCGCGCGGCACCAGCAAAAAGGCGCTGATCGCGATGATGGCGTCGACCACGATCGCCAGCAGGGCGGTGGGGATGGCGCCGGCGAGCATCATCACCGGATCGTAGAGGTCGATACCGGTGAAGATTAGCTCACCCAGGCCACCGGCACCGATCAAAAAGGCCAGCGGCACGGTGCCCACGTTGATGGTCAA
>NZ_SDMO01000018.1 GCF_004798905.1 Halomonas borealis
TTCCCCGATAGCTCAGTTGGTAGAGCAAATGACTGTTAATCATTGGGTCACAGGTTCGAGTCCTGTTCGGGGAGCCAATGTCTTTCATCGTTTTTCCCGCTCTCGCCCGTTCGTGGCTTGATGCCTCGTGCCGCCCCTATGGTGCGTCTTCCCTCGTAATGATCGATGTTCTCGCGTGCCGCGCGGTGTTTTCAGGCGCTCCCCTATGGCGATGTGAGTGTGTCGCCGCACGGGCGTGATCGCATCGTGTATGGAGTCGGCGGCTACAAACGACGATGCCGGGCGCATGGCCCGGCATCGTGTTGGGGGAGAGGCGTTTCAGTCGCCGTATTCGGCGAGCCGATGGCCGTGCTCCAGATGGGCATAGTCGATCAGGATCTCGGCGCTTTCCATGACCTGGGCTCGGTCGATGGGTTGCGTCTGCTCGGTGTCCTCGTCGCGGGCGTCGACCCACTCTTCCAGCGGTTTTAGCCCCTGCGCTTCGCGGCGCTCGTTCTCCAGGGCCAGCTGCTCGGCCTCCTGGGCCTCGGCTTCGCGCTGGCGTTGCTCGCGATTGAGGCTGACGCTGGTGTATTGCTCGCGTAGTCGGTCGGCAAGCTCGGCCTCGCGTTCCAGGTAGTGGAAGTCGGGGTGCGTCTCGGCACGCTGCTGATGGCGTTGGCGCAGGGTGTCCAGGTAGCGTTCCGGGTCGCCGTAACGACGATACTGGACCTTGCGCACCTGGTCCCAGGGCAGGGCGTTGTCGAGGCTGCTCTCACCGATGGTCTCGGGATCGATCAGGCTCGGGAAGGCGATGTCGGGCGTGACGCCACGATGCTGGGTGCTCTCCCCGGAGATGCGATAGAACTTGGCACGGGTCAGTTTGAGCTGCCCGTGGTTGAGCTCATCGAGGGTTTGGACGGTGCCTTTGCCGAAGGTGTCGCCACCGACGATCAGGCCGCGACCGTAGTCCTGGACGGCGCCGGCGAAGATCTCTGAAGCCGAGGCCGAGAGGCGGTTGACCAGCACCGCCAACGGGCCGTCGTAGAGGGTGCCGCTGTCGGTGTCGCCGTACAGGCTGATGCGGCCCTGGGCGTCGCGAACCTGAACGGTGGGGCCGCGATCGATGAACAGGCCGATCAGTGAATTGGCTTCCTGCAGGGCGCCGCCACCGTTGTTGCGCAGGTCGAGCACGATACCTTCCACATCTTCGTCCTTGAGCCGCTCGATCTCCTTGGCCACATCGCGGGTGGTGCTGCGATAGTCTTCTTCTCCGGCCTGCCAGGCGTCGAAGTCGACATAGAAGGCGGGGATCTCGATCACGCCCAGGCGATGCGTGCCATCGTCACGCTCGATGTCGACGATCTCGCTCTGGGCCGCCTGGTCCTCGAGGTTGACGGTGTTGCGGGTGATCTCGATGACCTTGGAGCGGGTGGTGTCGACGGCCTGAGAGGGAACAACGTCGAGACGCACCACCGAGCCCTTGGGGCCGCGGATCATGTCGACCACGTCGTCGAGGCGCATGCCGACCACGTTGACCATTTCCTCGCCTTCCTGGCCGACGCCGACGATGCGGTCGGCGGGCTTGAGCATGCCGGCTTTCTCGGCGGGGCCGCCGGGGACCAGGCTTGCGACCTTGACGTATTCGCCATCGGCCTGCAGCAGGGCGCCGATGCCTTCCAGCGACAGACGCATCTGAATGTCGAAGGACTCGCTCTGGCGCGGTGACAGGTAATTGCTGTGCGGATCGAGGCTGCCGGTCACGGCCGCCATCATCAGGCCGAAGACGTCCTCGGCGTTGGTCTGGCGCAGGCGGCTCAGCTGATTCTCGTAGCGCTGCTGCAGCGTCTCCTCGATCTCCTCGGGCTCTTGGTCGCCGATCGATAGCGTCAGGGCGGCGTTCTCGAGGCGCTTGCGCCAAAGCTCGTCCAGTGCCGATTCACGTTGTGGCCAGGCGACGTCCTCGCGGTCCGTGGTCATGCGTTGGTCGCCGCTGAAGTCGAAGTCGAGGCCCGCATCGACGCGCTCGAGAAGCCATTCCAGGCGGGCTTCGGCGCGTTCGTGATAGCGCTGATAGAGGGCATAGGGGCGCGTCAGGTCACCCTCGAGGATGGCCTCGTCCATGGCGGTCGATAGGTCCGCGAAGTCGTCGACATCGCCGTCGAGCAGATAGGCGCGCTGGCCGTCGAGCAGGTCCAGGTAGCGCTCGAAGGCCCGCTGTGACCAGTCGTCGTCGAAGCGGATGTCCGCGTAGTGGCCGGAGTTCATCGACTCGGCGACCTCCGTGGCGGCTTCACGCTGGGCGTCGGTGGCGGTGATAGCCGCCTGGGCCGGGGCGGCGCCCAGCAGCAGGGCCAGGGCCGTGGTACGACCCAGGGTCACAAACAGGCTCATCAATGAAGCACTCCCGGATTCATGTACACTCTAGCGTCCAGACCGTGATTCGGCTCACGAGTTGCACGGACAGAGGCGCCATTGTAGCAGCTCGGCCGAGTGACATGCCCCCAAGATGCGACACCGAGAGGAGTTCCATGCCCCAGGATGCCCCGCTCGAGCGACTGCTCGACTTCCTGCGCCGTTCGCCCACCCCCTGGCACGCCACGGCCAACATGGCCGAGCGCCTGGAAGCCGCCGGATTCCGGCGCCTCGACGAGACGCACGCCTGGCAGCTGACGCCGGGCGAGCGGGTCTATGTGACGCGCAACGATTCCTCGATCATCGCCCTGCAGCTACCCCGTGAGCCGCTGACGGCGCTGCGCATGATCGGCGCCCATACCGATAGCCCCGGGCTGCGGCTCAAGCCGCATGCCCCGCAGACCTCGGCCGGTTGGCTGCAGCTCGGCGTCGAGGTCTATGGTGGCGCGCTGCTGACGCCCTGGTATGACCGTGACCTGGGGCTCGCCGGGCGGGTCCATGTGCGTCATGCCGATGGCCGCCTGGAAGGCGTGCTGCTCAACGTCGATCGCGCCGTGGCGATCATTCCGAGCCTGGCGATCCATCTTGACCGCGAGGCCAACAATGGCCGGGCGATCAATGCCCAGACCCAGATGGCGCCGGTCTTCCTGCAGGGTGGGGAGTCGGCCGACCTGGATCGGCTGCTGCGCGGCTGGCTGGCGGCCGAGCATGGCCTCGATGGTGTCGAGATCGTCGACTTCGAGCTGGGCTTCCACGACATGCAGCCGCCGTCTCGGGTCGGGGTCGAGGGCGAGTTGATCGCCTCGGCGCGGCTCGACAACCTGTTGTCGTGCTTCATCGGCCTGGAAGCCTTGCTGGAGAGCGACGGCAGCCAGGGGGCGGTGCTGGTCGCCAACGATCATGAAGAGGTGGGCAGTGCCAGCGCCTGCGGTGCCCAGGGGCCCTTCCTGGGTGACGTGCTGCGTCGGGTCAACGCCCAGCTGGGCGATGCCAGCGAGGAGGGGCATGTGCGGTTGATTCAGGCCTCGCGGATGATCTCCTGCGACAACGCCCACGCGCTGCATCCGAACTTCCCCGAGAAACACGATGCCGCCCATGGCCCGGCGCTCAATGAAGGGCCGGTGATCAAGGTCAACGCCAACCAGCGCTATGCCACCAACAGCGCCACCGCGGCGTTGTTCCGCACGCTGTGCCAGGAGGTCGAGGCGCCCGTGCAGACCTTCGTGACGCGTGCCGACATGGGCTGTGGCAGCACCATCGGGCCGATTACCGCCACCGAGCTCGGGGTGCCGACCCTGGACGTCGGCGTGCCTCAGTGGGCCATGCACTCGATCCGCGAGACCGCGGGCGCCCGGGATGTGGAGCACCTGACCCGGGTGCTGACCGCCTTCGTCGATCGTCGCGAGCTGCCCTGAGGTCAGGGGAAGGGCAAGGAACAAGGAGCGAGACGCAAGGAGCCCCTTGGCTCGCTCCATCCGCATCATCGAAGCTATTCGACGAACCGCGAAACGCAAAAAGCCCGCCTGGCGAACCAGGCGGGCTTTTCGATATCTGGTGGCTACGCCCTGACTCGAACAGGGGACCCCATCATTATGAGTGATGTGCTCTAACCAACTGAGCTACGTAGCCGGACAACGGGGGCGAATAATACGGATAACGCCCCCTTTCGTCAAGCCTTTTGGCTTAGACGTTGAAGCGGAAGTGCACCACATCGCCGTCCTTGAGGATGTACTCCTTGCCTTCCAGGCGCCACTTGCCGGCATCCTTGGCGCCCTGTTCGCCGTTCAGCGAGACGAAGTCGTCGAAGGCCACCACTTCGGCCCGGATGAAGCCTTTCTGGAAGTCGGTATGGATCGCGCCGGCGCCTTCGGGAGCCGTGGCGCCGATCTTGACGGTCCAGGCGCGGACCTCCTTCACGCCGGCGGTGAAGTAGGTTTGCAGGCCCAGCAGTTCATAGCCGGCGCGGATCACGCGGTCCAGTCCCGGCTCCTCCATGCCCATCTCGTCGAGGAACATGGCGCGTTCCTCGTCGTCGAGTTCGGCGATCTCGGCCTCGATCTGGTTGCACACCGGCACCACCACGGCGTTTTCCTCGGCGGCGATCGCCTTGACCACGTCGAGGTAGGGGTTGTCGTCGAACCCATCCTCGTTGACGTTAGCGATGTACATGGTCGGCTTGAGGGTCAAGAAGCCGAAGCTCTTGAGCTGGCGCTTCTCGTCGTCGTCCAGGTCGAAGCTTCTCAGCGGCTGGCCCTCGGCCAGGTGCGGCTGGATGCGGTCGAGGATCGCCTTGGTGGCGATGGCTTCCTTGTCGCCGCCCTTCACCACGCGTGCCAGGCGCTGGATGGCGCGCTCGACGGTGTCCAGGTCCGCCAGGGCCAGCTCGAGATTGATGGTCTCGATATCGGCCCGCGGGTCGACCTCGTTGGAGACGTGGATGACGTTGTCGTTATCGAAGCAGCGCACCACGTGGGCGATGGCCTGAGTCTCGCGGATGTTGGCGAGGAACTGGTTGCCGAGGCCCTCGCCCTTGGAGGCGCCCGCCACCAGTCCGGCGATGTCGACGAACTCCATGGTGGTGGGGATGACCTTCTGGGGCTTCACGATCTCGGCCAGCCGGTCGAGTCGCGGGTCCGGCATCGGCACGATGCCGACATTGGGCTCGATGGTGCAGAAGGGGAAGTTTTCGGCGTCGATGCCCGACTTGGTCAGGGCATTGAAGAGGGTGGACTTGCCGACGTTGGGCAGGCCGACGATACCGCAGTTGAAACCCATGGGATCTTCCTGGAAAGAGAATTCGATGGTGGCGATTGGCCGGTATTCTACAGTCGCTACGAGCTACGAGCTACGAGCTACGAGCTACGAGCTACGAGCTACGAGCTACGAGCTACGAGCTACGAGCTACGAGCTCGCGGCCCGGTGGCATCCGTCAGGGCTTGAAGCTGTGCAGCCGCTGCATGGCGCGGGTCCAGTCGCCGGCCGTGGCCTGGGGCAGGGTGGCCAGGCATTCGTCGATGGCGGCGTCGATGGCGCCTCGCTCGGCCTTGCCGGGGCGGCTCAGCACGTAGTGGGTCACCTGGCGGGCATCGCCGGGATGGCCGATGCCGAGGCGCAGGCGGTGAAAGCCCTTGTCGTTGCCCAGCGCCTGGACGATGTCGCGCAGGCCGTTGTGGCCGCCGTGGCCACCGCCGGTCTTGTAGCGGGCGGTGCCCGGGTCGAGGTCGAGCTCGTCGTGGGCCACCAGCAGCTCGTCGGGAGCCAGTTTGAAGAACTTCGCCAGCGCCGCCACGGCGCCGCCGCTGCGGTTCATGAAGGTGGTGGGCTCGAGCAGATGCAGCTCCTGTCCGTCGAGCTGGATGCGGGTGTAGCGGCCGAGGAACTTCTTCTCGCTGCGCAGCTCGCCACCGGCCTGGCGCAGCAGGGCTTCGAGCAGCCAGGCGCCGGCATTGTGACGGGTGGCCTCGTACTCGTTGCCGGGGTTGGCGAGTCCGATGATGGCTTTGACCTGACTCATCTTCACTGCCTCCAAACAATCCTCTGGAACGATGCTGGGCGTCGTGCCAGCGGCGATCCCCAGGTGGCCGCCAGGGCGGCGGACCACAAAAAAAATCAAGCGCCGGGGCGCTTGATCGAGATGACGTGGGCCGCGCCAGGCGGCGCGGCCCTGACAGGACCGAGCTTACTCGGCGCTGTTCTCGCCTTCGGCGGAGTCGCCTTCTTCGCCTTCTTCGCCTTCTTCGGCATTACCGCTGACCTTGGCCTGGGTGATGTTCAGGATCGGCTGGTCATGGTCTTCGCCGTGAGACAGCTCGACCAGGGTCACGCCGGCCGGCAGGCTCAGGTCGGACAGGTGCAGGGTCGTGCCCAGGGCGACGTTGGCGACGTCGACTTCCAGGTAGTCCGGCAGGTCCTTCGGCAGGCAGCTGACTTCGACCTCGTTGGAGAGGACGTGCAGTTCGCCGTCTTCGTCCTTGATGCTCGGTGCGGTCTCGGCGTTCACCACGTGCAGCGGCACGCGCATGGTGATAGCGTGAGTGGCATCGATACGCATGAAGTCGGCGTGAGTCACCAGCGGCTTGTAGGGGTGACGCTGGAGATCGCGGACCACGACCTGCAGCGGCTTGCCATCCAGCTCGAGGTTGATCACGGAGGCGAAGAACGCCTCGTCTTCGAGCGCCTTGTAGAAGGCGGTCTTGTCGACGGAGATCGGCTGCGGCGCCTGCTCACCACCATAGATGATGGCCGGTACCTGCTCGTTCGCACGACGCAGGCGGCGGCTCGCACCTTTCCCCAGGTCGTTGCGGGCATTGGCTGTAAGAGTGTAGTCGGACATGATGTTGCCTCTTGGTCAAAAGTCAGGGAGCCACCGGCACCCGCGACCAGGCTGACGGTGGTTCCCAAGCGCCCCGGCGAACCGGGACTCGTTATCCGCACGATGTGCCGATGACGACGTCGTCGTCAGTGGAACATCGCGCTGACGGATTCTTCGTTGCTGACGCGGCGGATCGCCTCGGCGATCAGGCCGGCCACGCTCAACTGGCGGATCTTGCCGCTGCGGCGTGCGGCTTCGGTCAACGGGATGGTGTCGGTGACGACCAGCTCATCGAGCACCGAGCCGGCGATGTTGTCGACGGCCGGGCCGGACAGGATCGGGTGGGTGGCGTAGGCCACCACGCGGCGCGCGCCGCGTTCCTTGAGGGCCTCGCCGGCCTTGCACAGGGTGCCGGCGGTATCGATCATGTCGTCGACCACCACGCAGGTGCGGTTCTCGATCTCGCCGATGATGTGCATCACCTGGGCCTGGTTGGCCGAGGGGCGGCGCTTGTCGATGATCGCCAGGTCGGCATTGAGCTGCTTGGCGATGGCGCGGGCCCGTACCACGCCGCCCACGTCGGGGGAGACCACCACCAGGTCGTCGTAGTTCTGACGCTCGATGTCGTCGAGCAGGATCGGCGAGCCGTAGACGTTGTCCACCGGCACGTCGAAGAAGCCCTGGATCTGGTCGGCGTGCAGGTCCATGGTCATCACCCGGTCGACGCCGGCCTTGACCATGATGTCGGCGACCAGCTTGGCCGAGATCGGCACGCGGGCAGAGCGCACGCGACGGTCCTGACGGGCATAGCCGAAGTAGGGCACCACGGCGGTGACACGAGTGGCGGAGGCCCGGCGCAGGGCGTCCACCATCAGCACCAGTTCCATCAGGTTATCGTTGGTCGGGGCACAGGTGGGCTGCAGGACGAAGACGTCCTTGCCGCGCACGTTCTCGTTGATCTCGACCGCAACTTCGCCGTCACTGAACTGGCCGACCGTAGCATTGCCCAGCCGGGTATCCAGGCTCTCGGCAACTTTCTGGGCGAGTTCGGGATTGGCGTTCCCGGCGAAAACCATCAATTTTGACACGTGCAGCCACCTTTGCAGTGTTGGGACATCAGGGTTTGGATCGGAGGTTCCGGAAGGGAAATGGCTGGGGTAGCAGGATTCGAACCTGCGCATGCCGATACCAAAAACCGGTGCCTTACCGCTTGGCTATACCCCAGTAACCTTTGCCGTGCCGGATCGATGCATGATGTTGCCATGGCGTTGGCGATCATCGATCCAGTGCATCATGGAGAGGTGAACGATTCAGCCCCTGGGCCTTGAAGGATGTCCAGCGGCTGGGCATGTCGGCCAGCAGCGCCGTGGCATCGGCTTCGTGGTCCAGGCGGGCGAAGATACAGGCGCCGGTGCCGGTCAGCATGGCCGGTGCCCTGTCGCTCAGCCAGTCGAGCACACTCGCGACCGCGGGATAAAGCTCCCGGACCGTGAGCTCGCAATCGTTGCGCCAGCTCGCCGTTTCCCCCTGAAGTGCGCGCGCCATAGTAATGGGGGGGGTGTCGCGTGTCAATTCTGGTGCCCGGAACACCGCCGGCGTCGAGACGCTGACGCCGGGGTGCACGACCACGAACCAGGGTGTCTCGAGCTCGACCGGCGTCAGTCGTTCGCCGATGCCTTCGGCCCAGGCGGCGTGGCCGCGCACGAAGACCGGCACGTCGGCCCCCAGGGAAAGGCCCAGCTCGGCCAGGGTGTCGAGAGGCAGCGCCAGCTCCCACAGCCGGTTCAGGCCGAGCAGGGCGGTGGCGGCGTCGCTGCTGCCGCCGCCCAGGCCACCGCCCAACGGCAGGCGCTTGTCGAGATGCAGGTCGGCCCCGAGCCGACAGCCGGTGGCGTCGCGCAGCGCCAGCGCGGCGCGCAGGATCAGGTTATCGCCGTCGTCGATGCTCTCCAGAGACGGCGTCAGGCGCAGCTCGCCATCGTCGCGCCGGCTAAGCGTCAGGGTGTCGCCGTGGTCGAGGAACTGAAACAGCGTCTGTAGCTCGTGATAGCCATCGGTGCGTCGCCCGGTGACATGCAGCATGCGGTTGAGCTTGGCCGGCGCGGGCAGGGTCAGGCGGCCGGGATCAGGCATCGGTGGTGCCCGGCTCCCAGCGGGTCACCACCAGGGTGACGCGCAGGTCGTCGTAGCGCATGGTCAGCCGGCGCGGCAGCCACAGGTCGTCCTCACGCATCCAGTCGCGGTAGTCGATCTTCCAGCCATCCTGTTCCAGGTGCGCGGGGAAGCCGCGTTCATCGCGGCTCAGGCGATGCGGGCTGGCGTCGGCGGGCAGGCCGCGCACCCAGTCGCTGAGGGCGGCGACCGGCAACGACCAACCGAGACGTTGCTGCATCAGTGCCTCGGGGCTCTCGGCCTCGAAGCGACCCTCGCCGGTGGTCAGCGAGACGCGCCCCTCGCGGCCTTCGAGCACGCTGCGCCCGCTGCCGAAGGGGCCGCTGAGCAGCAGGCGGAAGTGGTAAGGCGTCTGGTTCCAATCGAGATTGGCGCTGGTGCTGTCCTCGGGGGTGCGCAGGCCGGCCTTGCCGGTCAGCTCCCAGCTCTGCATGGCCTCCAGGCGAGGCTTCTGGGCCTGCCAGTCATCGGCGGCGCGGGGCGCGTCGGGTGTCGGGCCCTGGGTGGCGCAGCCGCCGAGCAGCAGGGTGAAGGCCAGGGTCGGCAGCAGGGCGGGGGTCGGGCGTCGCATGGGCAGGGTCCTTCTGTATGGCGAGGCGTCAGGGGGCGAGCGCGGGGCGGCGCTCGAGCAGCTCGTCAATCCGCGGGCGCGGCGAGAATCGTTTCACGGCGCTGGCCGCCAGCGAGCGTGCTCGCTGGCGTTCGCCGGCCGTCCATAGCGCCTCGATCAGGTGGGCGGCGATTTCCTGATCGGGCATGGTCGACCAGGCACGCTCCAGCCAGGGCAGGGCGGCATCGACGTTGCCGAGTCGATAGGCGACCCAGCCGCGGCTGTCGAGGATCACCGGATTGTTCGGCTCCAGTGTGAGCGCTCGTTCGATCAGCGCCCGAGCCTCCTCGAGTCGTCCTTCTATATTCTCGTCTGCCAGCGTGTAGCCCAGCGCGTTCAGGGCGTTGGCGTTGTCGGGGTCACGCTCGATGAGGCGGCGCAGGTCGCGTTCCATGGCGGCCATATGGCCATTGCCGTAGGCCCGCATGGCTCGCTGATAGCGCCGTTGGGCATCGCCGGGGTGGCGGTCGAGATGGCTGTCGAGCAGGGCGTCGGCCTGGGCGCTGGCGTCGGCTTCGTCGAGTAATTCGACTTCCAGCCCGATGAGCCGGGAGGCCGCGTCGGGATGTACCAGGCGCTCGTTGCGCAGGAAGGCGCGGGCGTCGACCAGCCGGTCGCCCTCGATCAGCATGCGGGCGGCGCTCAGGCGGGCGAGCAGGAAATGGTCGCCTTCGGGGATCTGGCGGTAATAAAGCAGGGCGTTGTCGACGGCGCCTTGTTGCTCGGCGATGCTGCCGAGCAGCAGCAAGGCCAGGGCGGGCGTGTCGTCGTCATCGAGCAACGGCTGCAACAGGCGGCGGGCCGGCTGCGGGTGTTGCTCTTCGAGGTACAGGCGTGCCAGCGCCAGGCGCAGCGACGGACGGTCGCCCTGATCCTCGAGCAGGGCGGTGGTGCTGGCTTCGGCGGCGTCGAGCCGGCCGAGGCGAATCTGGGCGCGAGCCAGTAGCAGCATCAGGCGTGGGTCGCCGGGGCTGGCCGCCAGCCCATGCCGGGCGGCCTTGGCGGCACGCTCAGGGGCGTTCATCTCCAGGGCCAGGCTGGCGTCGATGCGCTGTACCGCGGGGCGTTCGGGATACTCGGCGGTCAGCCGCTCGAGGCGCTCCCGGGCCGATGACGTCGCGCCCGTGGCGGCCTCCAGCCGCGCCAGGGCCAGCTCGCGGTCGACGGGATCGGCCGATGTGGCGTGTTGCTCCTGCAGGCGATCGAGCAGCGGGGCGGGAGGCGCCCCGGCATCCAGGGCCTGTTCGACGAAGTCCAGCAGCTTGCCGTTCGAGGTATCGTCGCGCCATGCCAAGCGTTGCTCCAGGGCGCCCGTCCAGTCGTTACGCTGCACGGCCAGGCTCGTGAGCAGGCGGGCCGGTGCGTCGTCGCCGGGCGCCAGTGCCTGCCAGCGACGGGCGGCCTCCTCGAGCAGTGACGGGTCATCATCGGAGCGCGCCGCCAGGGCGGCGCGTTCGGCGAGTTCGGGGGCCTGGTAGCGTTCGGCGGTGGCCAGGTAGCCGCGGGTGGCGCGACGAAAATCACCGCGCTGGCCGGCGATTTCCGCGACCAGCAGGGCCGAGAGGCCCTCGGCATCCAGGCCGCGGGTGATCGGTGGTGCATCGGCCAACGGGTCCTCCGGCGGCGAGGCCGGCCCGGCAGTCAGGCTCTGGCAGCCGCCGAGCACCAGGGCCAGGCCGAAGGCGGCGAGTGGGCGTCGACGGAGGAGCGTCTTGGAGGGTCCGCAGGGCATGCCAGTCTCATGATGTCGGGCGAGTCGACAGCATAACGGCTTGGCCGCGTGGGGCAAAGTTGCAAAAGGTGTCGGCGCCACGGCGTGTCGATGATCTGTGTCGATGCGTTCGATAGTCGCGGCGGGCGCCGCGCCAGCATGGCCTGTGATAGAATGTGGCGCCGTAGAGTGGCAGGCGCCGCCGCGCCGTCCTGCCTCTCGATGCCGCCGTACATTATCGCGAAGACGCCGACACGCATGACGCTTCTTGCCCTGGGAATCAATCATCGGACCGCCGCCGTCGAGGTGCGCGAGCAGGTCGCCTTCACGCCCACGCAGCTTGAGACCGCGTTGGTCGAACTGCGCGGTCTGCCCGGCGTGCATGAGGCCGCGGTGCTGTCCACCTGCAACCGGACCGAGCTGTATTGTGTCACCGGTGAGGCGGGAGAGCGGGCGGTGCTCGACTGGCTGGGACGCTTCCATGGGCTCGCGGTAGAGGAGCTGACTCGCTGCGCCTATCACTATCTCGACGACGAGGCGGCTCGCCACCTGATGCGGGTGGCGGTCGGGCTCGACTCGATGGTGCTCGGCGAGCCGCAGATCCTCGGTCAGCTCAAGGATGCCTATCAGGCCGCGCGTGAGGCCGGGGGCATGGGGGGCGAACTGGAGGGGCTCTTTCAGCAGACCTTCGCGGTGGCCAAGCGGGTGCGCACCGAGACCGGCATCGGCAGGAACCCGGTGTCGGTCGCCTATGCCTCGGTCAGCCTGGCCAGCCGCATCTTCGATGACTTCTCGCGCTCCTCGGCGCTGCTGATCGGTGCCGGCGAGACCATCGAGCTGGTGGCCCGCCACCTGCACGAGGCCGGCGTGAGCCGGCTGACGGTGGCCAACCGCACCCGCGAGCGCGCCGAGCAGCTGGCCGCGCCACTCGGCGGTGAAGCCATCGCGCTCGACGAGATCCCCGCGGCGCTGGTCGAGGCCGATATCGTGATCACCTCGACCGCGGCGGCGCTGCCGATCCTCGGCAAGGGCATGATGGAACGCGCGCTCAAGCAGCGTCGCCATCGACCGGTGTTCATGGTCGACATCGCCGTGCCCCGCGATATCGAACCCGAGGTCGGCGAGCTCGCCGATGTCTTCCTCTATACGGTCGACGACCTGGAGGAGGTCATCGAGGAGAACCGCCGTCATCGGCAGGTCGCCGCCGATCAGGCCGAAGCGCTGATCGAGAGCGGCGTAAGCGGCTGGCAGCACGACCGCCGGTTGCGTAGCGGCGGCGAGCTGATCCGCGATGTGCGCGCCCGGGGCCAGGCCCTGCGTGACGAGGCCCGCGACCAGGCGCTGGCGCGACTGGCCCGGGGCGAGAACCCCGACGAGGTGGTGGCGCGCCTGGCGCACCAGCTCACCAATCGCCTGCTGCACCGGCCCACCGTGACGCTGCGCGATGCCGCCGCCGACGAACAGCACGAGCTGCTGGAGGCCGCCGCGTCGCTGCTGCTCGACGACTCTTCCGACACTTCTCGATAGGACACCCTTGATGAAAGCTTCCCTGCGCCAGCGTCTCGAGGCCTTTGCCGAGCGCTTCGAGGAGCTCGCCGCCTTGTTGGCAGACCCCGAGGTCATCACCGAGCAGGCTCGCTTCCGCGATTATTCGCGTGAATACGCCGAGCTCGAGCCCCTGGTGGAGGCCTGGCACGAGTATCGCGGCGTGGAGGGCGACATCGAGGCCGCCGTGGCCATGGCCGACGACGCCGATTCTGAGATGCGTGAACTGGCCGAGATGGAGCGGGAGGCCGGTCGGGAGCGGCTGGTCGAGCTCGAGGCGAGCCTCAAGCAGCTGCTGATTCCTCGCGACCCGGACGATGCCGGCAACGTCTTCCTGGAGGTGCGTGCCGGCACCGGCGGCGACGAGGCGGCGTTGTTCGCCGGCGACCTGTTCCGCATGTACTCCCGCTATGCCGAGCAGCACGGCTGGAAGGTCGAGGTGATCAGCGCCAGCCACGGCGACATGGGCGGCTACAAGGAGATCATCTCGCGCATCAAGGGCGAGGGCGTCTACGCACGACTCAAGTTCGAGTCCGGCGCCCACCGCGTGCAGCGCGTGCCGGCCACCGAGTCTCAGGGCCGCATCCATACCTCGGCCTGCACCGTGGCGGTGATGGCCGAGGCCGACACGGTCGGCGACGTCGAGATCAGCCAGAATGACCTGCGCGTCGATACCTTTCGTGCCAGCGGCGCCGGTGGTCAGCACGTCAACACTACCGATTCCGCCATCCGCCTCACCCACCTGCCCACCGGCGTGGTGGTGGAGTGCCAGGAAGAGCGTAGCCAGCACAAGAACCGCGCCAAGGCCATGTCGCTGCTCGCCGCCCGCCTCAAGCAGGCGGCCCAGGACAGCCAGCGTCAGCAGCAGGCCGACGAGCGTCGCTCGCTGGTGGGCTCCGGCGACCGCAGCGAGCGTATCCGTACGTATAACTTTCCCCAGGGGCGGGTGACCGACCACCGTATCAACCTGACCCTCTACAAGCTCGGCGAGGTGATCGGCGGCGAGCAGCTCGATGAGGTGGTCGAGCCGCTGATCCAGGAGCATCAGGCCGACCAGCTCGCCGCCCTGCAGCAGGAGGCCTGATGCCCCTCGATCTGCTGCTGGCGCAGGCCGCTCGGCGGCTCGCCGACGCCGGCTCACCGAGCGCCCGGCTCGATGCCGACGTGCTGCTGTGCCACGTGCTGGGCGTCGATCGCACCTGGCTCTATACCTGGGGCGACCGCGAGGCCTCCGCCGAGGCCGAGGCGAGCTTCGAGGCGCTGATCGCCGAGCGCGAGGCGGGCCATCCGGTGGCCCATCTGACCGGGGAACGCGAGTTCTGGGGGCTGCGGCTGGCCACGTCGCCGGCGACCCTGATCCCGCGCCCCGATACCGAGACCCTGGTGGAGGCGGCGCTGGCCCTGGCCGGCGAGTCGGGGCGCCTGCTCGACCTGGGCACCGGCACCGGCGCGGTGGCCCTGGCGTTCGCCAGCGAGCGGTCGGGGTGGGCGGTAACCGGCGTCGACCTGAGCCCCGCGGCGGTCGCCCTGGCCGCCGGCAACGCCGCGCGTCACGGTTTCGACGATGTCCGCTTCCTGGTCAGCGACTGGTTCTCCGCCCTCGGCCGCCAGGACGACGGCGAGCGCTTCGCGCTGATCGTCGCCAACCCTCCGTATATCGCCGACGATGATCCACACCTGGCGCGCGGCGACGTGCGCTTCGAACCGCACGGCGCCCTGGTGGCGGGCGACGCTGGCCTGGCCGACCTGCGCCACCTGGTGGTCGAGGCGCGCTCGTACCTGTGCGTCGATGGCTGGCTGCTGCTGGAACACGGCGCGGAACAGGCCGTAGCCGTGCGCGAGGCCCTCACCACCGCGGGTTATAGCGAGGTGGCGAGCCGGTGCGACCTCGGCGGGCATGAACGCGTGAGCCTGGGCCGGCGCTGAGGCCTCGGCCGACACGCCGGCGATGGTCGGGGAGGCCTGCAGGGCCCGGTTGGGATGGCCATGGCATCGGCTCGAGGATAAGGGTGGAGCCGCCCCTGGGCGTTGTGGTAAATGTTGTGGCAGAACAAAACACCACTCATCGCTGGCTATTCATGTGTGAACCCCGAAAGCGTGCCGTTTGACGGTGATTTTCAGTGGAAGATTCGGCGGTGGCCCGTTCGACGTACCAGGACCACAATGAAAACCAAGACCCGTTCGCTCGACCGCATCGACTTAAAGATCCTGCGTTGCCTGCAGGATAATGCCCGCATCTCCTACGTCGACCTGGCCTCTCAGGTCGGCCTGTCCACCACGCCTTGCCTCGAGCGCGTCAAGCGCCTCGAACGTGCCGGGGTGATCCGTGGCTACAAGGCGCTGCTCGACCCCAGGGCCCTCAAGGCCAATCTGCTGGTGTTCGTCGAGATCAGCCTGGAGACCCAATCGCCCTCGGTGTTCGACGAGTTCCGCCGGGCGGTGGCCAAGCTGCCGCAGATCCAGGAGTGCCACCTGGTGTCGGGGCAGTTCGACTATATCCTCAAGTGCCGGATTCCCGAGATGTCGGCGTATCGCCAGCTGCTCGGCGAGGTCGTGCTGACCCTGCCCGGGGTCAAGGAATCCAAGAGTTACGTCGTCATGGAGGAGGTCAAGGAAGAATTCTCCCTGCATGTGCCCGACATCGAGGAATTCGAGGACAAGGGTGCCTCATGAACGATGATGCGCTGTTGCGCTACAGCCGCCAGATCATGCTCGAGCAGATCGATATCGCCGGGCAGGAGCGCCTGCTCGCCGGCCATGCGCTGGTGATCGGCGCCGGCGGCCTGGGTTCGCCGGTGGCGCTCTACCTGGCCGCGGCGGGCATGGGTCGGCTGACGCTTGCCGACGACGATGCCGTGGAGCTCTCTAACCTGCAGCGCCAGATCGCTCACGGCACGGCGGATCTAGGCCGCGGCAAGGCCGAGTCGGCGCGTGAGGCCGCCCTGGCGGTCAACCCGGAGTGCGATATCCGGGCGCTTACCGAGCGCCTCGAGGGCGAGGCGCTGGTCGCCGCGGTGGCCGAGGCCGATGTGGTGCTCGATTGCACCGATCGTTTCGCGAGCCGCTATGCCATCAATGCCGCCTGCCGAGAAGCCGGCGTGCCGCTGGTCTCCGGGGCGGCGATACGTTTCTCCGGGCAGCTTGCGGTCTTCGATCCGCGTGGCGCCGATGCCCCCTGCTACGCCTGTCTCTACCCGCCGGAAGCGGGCGGCGATGAGGAACTGCGCTGTGCCGAGAACGGCGTGGTGGCGCCACTGGTCGGCTTGATCGGCTGCTTCCAGGCGCTCGAGGCGCTCAAGCTGGTCGCGGGGGCCGGTCAGGTGCACCGGGGGTTGTCCACCTTCGACGGCCTGCGTGGGCAGTGGCGTCATTTCCGTGTGCCCCGGGACCCGGCTTGCCCGGTGTGTGGCGGTTAACACAGGTGAGGCCTGCCTGCTCTAGGTCAGCGCCTGGTAGGTCGCGCTGCTTTTCGTTGCCTCGTGGCGTGCAGCTGTAGTCGGTGGGAACGCACCGGTGGAGGTTTCTAGGAGAATGGCGCCAGTGTTGGTTCAGACAGTGCGTCGTCGGTGACCACGAGCATTGTCCAGACCATAGAGCCGACTATGGTCGAGTTGCGGCTAGGGGAGCAACCGCCTACGCTTGCCATTTAATGAATACGTATTCATAAAAATGTCCAATGCTGAGGATACGGTATGAAACCCGCCATCTCTTCGAGCCTCGTGCTGACCGCCTGCCTGATGGCAAGTGCCGGGCCGGCTTTAGCCGACACGGTGATCCGCATCGGCCACGCCACACCTGAATCATCCCCTATCCATCAATCCTTGTTGCATTTCCAAGAAAGCGTCGAGGAGGCATCCGAGGGCGATATCGAGGTCAAGCTCTACCCCGGGGGCCAAATCGGCAGCGTCAATGAAATGACGGAGTTGGTGCAGTCGGGGAACCTGCAGATGACGATGGGGGCGTCGGTACTGCTGACATCGGCTGTGCCTGAGCTCAGCGTGCTCGACCATTTCTATCTTTTCGATGACGTGGCTCATGCCCGGCGGGTGCTGGATGGTGAGGGTGGCGATATGCTGTCCAAGGCCATGGCCGACAAGGGGTTACAGAGCATCGGCTTCTTCGAACGTGGCTTTCGCCATTTCTCGACCAGCACCGAACCGCTGGATTCTTTCGAGAGCTTTCAGGGCCTGCGCATGCGCTCTGCTTCAAACCCTGCGCAAATCGAAGCCTGGAGAGCCGTCGGCGCGGCGCCGATGCCCCTGGATTGGGGAGAGATCTATACGTCGCTGCAGCAGGGCCTGATCGATGGGCAGGAAAGTGCCTTGTCCTCCATTTATATCGAGCGCTTCTTCGAAGCTCAGGACTATGTGTCTCTGACCGGTCACATCTATACCACCGAAATCTGGTACGCCAACCGGTCGTTCTGGGAAGAGCTGGACGACGAGTCTCGTGCCATCATCAATGCCGCCGCTGAAGAGACGGTCGCTCTACAGCGGGAACTGACTCAACAGCAGAATCGCGACACCGTCGCTCTGCTGGAGGAAGAGGGGCTTGAGTTCAATGAAGTCGATGCCGAGGTCAAGTCGGCTCTCGGCGAGGCCCTCAATGGTGCCGTCGATGAGGCGATCATCGAGCGCGTCGGGAACGAGTTCTACACCGAATTTATGTCGCATATCTGACGCTCGGCGCATGCCTTTGTTCTGCTGATGAAACCATGTCCCGTAGGGGGGATCATGAATGCTATTCGATGGATCGAGCGCAGGTTCGAACCCGTGCTTATTACGGCAGCGGTCTCGCTGATCGTCGCCTTGATTTTCACCAATGTGGTGCTGCGTCTATTCGATACCACGCTCCCCTGGGCCGGTGAACTATCGCGTTATCTGTTCGTGTGGATGGTGTATCTGGGCATCAGCTATTGCATCAAGGAACATCGACACTTACGGGTCATGGTGTTCCTCAAGATGCTGCCGCGCCGAGGGCAGAAGGCGGCGCTGGTGTTGGCCGATGTCATTTTCCTGGTCTATTCGGTGCTGGTGGCCTACTACGGTTATCTGATCACCATGGAGGCAGTGGCGCGGGGACAGATAGCACCAGCGCTGGAGATTTCCGTGGGCGTGCTCTATGCCTCGATTCTGGTGGGAGGCGTACTGAGCGTATTTCGATTACTGGCGAATATCATCGCAACGCTCGCTGGCGATGATCCGGTGGAGATGCGGTCATGACCATAGCGGTTTTGTTTGGTGGGTTTGCCTTGTTGATGGTTCTGGGGGTGCCGATCGGTATCGCCTTGGGTTCCGCCAGCGTGCTGACTATCTTCACCTTGCCTTTCCTTGACTTGAAGTTCTTCGCGCTGGGGCTGGTCAGCGGCCTGAATTCGTACACGCTCCTGGCGGTGGTGTTGTTTACCCTGGCCGGCAACCTGATGAGTCATGGGGGGATATCGGAGCGGTTGCTGGGAGTCGCCAAGGCCTTCTTCGGTAACACGCCCGGGGGCATCGGCACCGTTACCATCGTCGCCTGCTTGTTCTTCGCGGCCATTTCCGGAACCGGTTCGGCGACCGTGGCGGCCATCGGCCTGGCCATGATCCCGGCGATGTGCGCGCATGGCTACGATCGCGCCTATGCCGGGGCGATGGTTGCCTCGGCAGGGGGGTTGGGGGTGATGATTCCCCCCAGCGTGGTGATGATCGTCTATGCCGTGACGGCAGGAGTATCGGTGACTTCGATGTTCATCGCCGGCATCCTGCCTGGCATCCTGATGGCCTTGGTACTGATTGCCTTCAATGTGTGGCAATCGAGACGCCAGGGCTTCGACGCCGCCCGCGAGGATGTTTCCTGGTCGGCCAAATGGCACAGCATTCGGCGGGCCAAGCTGGCGTTGTTGCTGCCGGTATTGGTGCTGGGGGGAATCTATTCCGGGCTGGTGACGCCTACCGAGTCGGCAGCCATCGCCGCCGTGTACGGGCTGTTGCTCAGTGTCTTCGTCTACAAGGATCTGCCGCTCTCTCGGGTGCCTCAGGTGATCCTCGAGTCGGCGCTGCTGGTGTCGGCGGTGCTGGTCATCGTGGGGGCCTCGGTGGCCTTCGGGCGCATCATGGCCCTGGAGCAGGTGCCGGCCACCATCGCCGAGTTCGCGCTCGGCCTGACCGACAACAAGATATTGATCCTATTGATGATCAATCTGTTGTTGCTGGTGGTGGGGACCTTCCTCGAGACCCTGGCGGCGATCGTGATCCTGACTCCGATCCTGCTGCCGGTGGTGGTTCAGCTGGGCGTGAATCCAGTGCACTTCGGCATCGTCATGATCGTCAACCTGGCCATCGGCTTCGTCACACCGCCGCTGGGTGCCAACCTGTTCATGGCGGCACAGGTCGGCAATATCCGCTTCGAGGCCTTGTCTCGGGCGATCATCCCCTGGGTCGCCGTGATGATCCTGGGGCTGTTGCTGATCACCTTTATCCCCTCTATCGCGTTGTGGCTTATTTCATGAAGAGAAAGAGGTGAAGGCCCCCTCACAAGCGAGACAAGGAGAGCGCGACGCGGGTAAACGCATCGCCGATGGTGGGGAGGGCGCCTTGCGCCGGTGCTTTCCGCCACCGTGTTGGCCGGTGAACGGCGCGTCGAGCAGCTTTATGCCCATTTCGCGTCGTGCCCCTGTCCCCAGCTACTCGTAGGTCACCACCAGGAAGGCCAGCAGTTCGTCGTCGCTGACGTTCTCGATATCGTGATCCTGGTCGGCGTGGTAGTGCGCCGAATCGCCTTCCGCCAGCCGGCAGTCGCTGTCGCCGGCGACGACCCGGGCGCAGCCCCGGGTGATGGTCAATAATTCTCGTGTGCCCTCGAAATGTGGGGCGCTGCGCAGGCTGGCGCGTGGCGCGATACGCAGTTCATAGAATTCCACGTGCTTCTCGAGGTGCAGCGGCGAGAGGGTGCGGATGCGGCATTCCCGATCGTCGCGAAACAGGTGGGTGGCGTCGTCGCCGCGCACGACTTCGATGGTCGAGGCGGTCCAGGGCTGGTTGACCAGGTCGCCGATGCTCAGCCCGAAGGCCTGGGCGATGCGTAGAGTCACCGCCAAGGTGGGATTGGCGCGGCCGCGCTCGATCTGGCTGAGCATCGAACGGCTGACGCCACAGGCGGAGGCCAGCTGATCCAGGGTCAAGCCACGCTTCTTGCGTAGCTCGATGACGCGGTCGCAGAGTAGCTGGCCGCCCTGTGGGGCGTCTGCCGTTTCCGGCATGACGGGAGTCGTGGTCATCCGGTGGCTCCTTTGTTCACCATAGTGGAATTTTTTCTTGCATAAAGGATTTTGTCCACTATGCTGGAATTAATTCCTTCATGGTAATCGACTCGGCGAGGATTTCCAGCCATGGCGTCGATTCAAGGCAGTCATTCATCATAGGAGATGCGCATGAAAGCGTTGGTCAAGCGAGAGGCGGCACCCGGGCTGTGGCTCGAGGACGTGCCCGAACCGGAGATCGGCATCAATGACGTGCTGGTGAAGGTCAAGCGCACCGCCATCTGCGGCACCGATCTGCATATCTACAAGTGGGATAGCTGGGCCGAGCAGACCATCCCGGTGCCGATGGTGGTGGGGCACGAGTTCGTCGGCGAGATCGTCGAGGTCGGCTCCAACGTCAATGACTTCCATCCGGGGCAGATCGTGTCGGGAGAGGGGCATGTGGTCTGTGGCCGCTGTCGCAACTGCCTGGCGGGCCGCCGCCACCTGTGTGCCGCCACGAGCGGTATCGGCGTCAACCGGCAGGGTGCCTTCGCCGAGTACGTGGCGCTGCCGATGTCCAACGTCTGGGAGCATCGCCCGGGGATCGATCTGGATGTGGCGGCACTGTTCGACCCGCTCGGCAATGCCGTGCACACCGCGTTGCAGTTCGACGTGCTGGGCGAGGACGTGTTGATCACCGGGGCCGGCCCCATCGGTGCCATGGCCGCGGCGGTGTGCCGCCACGCCGGGGCGCGTCACGTGGTGATCACCGACTTGAATCCCCAGCGCCTGGCGCTGGCCAAGCGGCTGGGCGCCACCCGCACCGTGAATGTCACCGAGGAGAGCCTCGCCGAGGTGCAGCAGTCATTGGGCATGCAGGAAGGCTTCGACGTGGGCCTCGAGATGTCCGGCAATCCGACGGCCTTCAAGGACCTGCTCGCCAACATGTGCCACGGTGGCAATGTGGCGATGCTCGGGATTCCCTCGGAGGAGACGGTCATCGACTGGAACACGGTGATCTTCAACATGCTGACCATCAAGGGCGTCTATGGCCGGGAGATGTACGAGACCTGGTACAAGATGTCGGTCATGGTGGAATCGGGGATGGATATCTCGTCGGTGATCACCCATCGCCTGCACTACAGCGAATTCCAGCAGGGCTTCGACGCCATGCTGGCGGGAGAAGCCAGCAAGGTGATCCTGAACTGGGAGTGAGAAGTCTTGGGCGCGATGGGCGCCGGGGACAAGATGCTGCGAGGGCCTGCCCAGGGTTGGCGTGGGTAGCGCCGAGGATGGGGTTACCGTGCCCTCGCGGAGGCTTGTCGCCGGGCAGGCGCATCGCGCCGTGAAGCCTCAAACCCCGGTGAGTCAACGGAAAAGAAGGGAAACGACATCATGTACGGCGACTTTCAACGGCATCTGCGCGACGAGCTGGCGGCGATCGAGCAGGCCGGCCTGGCCAAGCACGAACGCGAACTGGCGACGCCACAGGGCGCCCATGTGGGCGTCGCCGAAGGCGAGGTGCTCAACCTCTGCGCTAATAACTACCTGGGGCTTGCCCAGCACCCCGAGGTACAGGCGGCCGCCATGGCCGGCCTGGAAGAGTGGGGCTACGGCTTGGCCTCGGTGCGCTTCATCTGCGGCACCCAGACGCTGCACAAGACGCTCGAGGCCAGGCTCAGCGAATTCCTGGGCACCGAGGACACCATCCTCTATCCGTCCTGCTTCGATGCCAACGGTGGGCTCTTCGAGACCCTGTTAGGCCCCGAAGACGCGGTGATCTCCGACGAGCTCAACCATGCCAGCATCATCGACGGTGTACGGCTGTGCAAGGCCAGCCGCTATCGCTATCGCAACAGCGACATGGCCGACCTGGAGGCTCAGCTACAGGCCGCCGATGCGGCAGGGGCGCGTTTCAAGCTGATCACCACCGACGGCGTGTTCTCGATGGATGGCTATATCGCCAGGCTCGACGAGATCTGTGACTTGGCCGAGCGCTATGGCGCCCTGGTGCACGTCGACGACTGCCATGCCACCGGGTTCTTGGGCGAGGGTGGCCGCGGCAGCCATGAATATCGGGGCTGCCTGGGGCGGATCGATATCCTCACCGGCACCCTGGGCAAGGCACTGGGCGGGGCCAGCGGCGGCTATACCAGCGCCCGGCGCGAGATCGTCGAGCTGCTGCGTCAGCGTTCGCGGCCCTACCTGTTCTCCAATACCGTGGCGCCGCCGGTGGTGGCCGGGGCGATCAAGGCCCTGGAGCTGGCGGCGGAGTCCCGCGAGCTGCGCGATCGGCTGCGCGACAATACCGTCGCCTTTCGACAGGGGCTCGAGGAACTGGGCTTCGAGCTGTTGCCCGGCGAGCATCCCATCGTGCCGGTGATGCTCCACGACGCCGCCCTGGCGTCGCGCTTCGCCGAGGAGATGCTGAAGGAGGGCATCTACGTGATCGCCTTCTCCTATCCGGTGGTGCCCAAGGGCCGTGCGCGCATCCGCACCCAGGTATCGGCGGCCCTGAGCCGCGAGGATATCGAGGCCGCCCTGGCCGCCTTCGGGCGGGTCAAGGCGCGCCTGGAGATCGGCGGCGAGTAACGGCATTTCGTCACGCTCGATCCTCCTTTTCGCCCGTCTCTCGCCGGTAGAGAGGCGGGTTTTCCTGCCCGCTTGTCGCTTGCCCCTTGTCGTGGGGCGCGTGACCTTAGAAAATCCCCCTGCGTTGCTGTCTGCCACGATATCGAACCCCGGAAAGGCTCGTGCCCTTTGCGGGGCGTTTCGCGTGTCGAGCAGGCGGCGTATGGGTCGGTGGTTCGGCGACCCACGAGGAATGCCAGGCAGGCCGATTGGCCGCCGACAAGCGAAGAGATGACCCCATGAGCGAGACCATGACGGCGGATAGCGCCGCGCGGCTGGACACCGATCCGGCCGCCGAGCAATCGGCCCGGAGCGAGGCACCCCGCAAGGCATCGTCGATCGAGATGCAGGGCCTGCACAAACGCTTCGGGCATGACACCGTGGCCCTGGACGGGATCGACCTGAACATCCAGGCCGGCGAGTTCTTCACCCTGCTGGGGCCGTCCGGATGCGGCAAGACGACGCTGTTGAGGGTGCTTGCCGGCCTCGAGGCCCCGGATGCGGGCTCCCTGGCGGTCGGCGGTCGCGACATCACCGAGGTGCCGCCTCATCGGCGTAGCGTCAATACGGTCTTCCAGTCCTATGCGCTCTTCCCGCACCTCTCGGTGCGCGACAACCTGGCCTTCGGTCTCAAGATGCGCGGCCTGCCATCCACCGAACGTGACGCCCGGGTCGCGGAGATCGCCGCTTTCATCCAACTGGGCGACCTGGTCGAGCGTCGCGTCGATCAGCTGTCAGGCGGCCAACGCCAGCGCATCGCCCTGGCGCGGGCGTTGATCTGCGAACCCGATGTGCTGCTGCTCGACGAGCCGCTCTCGGCGCTCGATGCCGGCCTGCGCGGCCAGCTCCAGGTCGAGCTGCTACGCGTGCAGCAACGCCTCGGCATGACCTTCGTGTTCGTCACCCATGACCAGGACGAGGCGATGGTCATGTCCGACCGCATCGCCGTGCTCAATGGTGGCAGTATCCAGCAGGTGGGGGCGCCACGCGAGGTCTACGAGCGTCCGGTCAACGCCTTCGTGGCCGGCTTCATGGGCCACGACAATCTTTTCCCGGTCAGCGCTCGCGACGCCGGGCGGTTGACCACGGCGCTCGGCGAGCTCTCGGTCGAGGCGCCCGGCGACGGCACGCTGCTGCTGATTCGCCCCGAGACCCTGGACCTGCTGCCGGGCTCGGTCGAGGGTCGTAACCACCTGCCGGCCACGGTCGTCGAGCGGCTCTACCGCGGTAGCCATGCCGAGTTTCGCCTGGCGGTCGGCGAGACGCATTTGCGTGCGATGGTCAGCAATCGCGGGCGTCATCTGCCCGAGGTGGGCGAGGCGCTGACGGTAACGGTGGCGCCGGAAGATCTGGTGACCCTGAGCGAATGAGACAGCGCATGATCGACAAGACCGCCAAGGCCCCCACGCGCGCCCTCGGGCGCGAGACCCGCCATCTGCTGCTGACGGTGACCCCGGGAGCGCTGTGGATCCTGCTGTTTCTGGTGCTGCCCAGCGTGTACCTGATCGGTGTGGCCTTCATGACCACCGGCCCCTACGGCTTGCCGCAGAGGCCGCTGTCGCTGGACGCCTTCGAACGACTGGCCGGCTTCGGCTTTTTGGGCTGGAGCCCCGGCAACCTCTACACCCTGTTGCGCTCGCTGGGGCAGACGCTGGTGTCCACCGTGCTGGTGGTGATGATCGCCTATCCTGTCGCCTACTACATCACCACCTGCCGGGCTCGCTGGCGGCCGCTGCTGCTGTTGGCGATCGTGGTGCCTTCCTGGACCAACCAGGTGATACGTTCCTTCGGGTGGATGAACCTGCTGGCGCCGGGGACCCCGTTGTCCGAGCTGGCCGTGACGCTGGGTCTGATCTCGCCGCACCTGGGCCTCTACCCCTCCAACTTCGCGGTCACCCTGGGGCTGGTCTATAACTTCCTGCCCTTCATGGTGCTGCCGCTCTACAGTGCCTTCGAGAAGCTCGATGTGGCGCAGGTCGAAGCCGCCCAGGACCTTTACGCCAGCCCGTTGCGCACGTTTCGCCATGCTATCTTCCCGCAGACCCTGCCCGGATTGCTGGCGGGCATCGTGCTGGTGGCCATCCCGGCCTTCGGCATGTATGTCGTCTCCGAACTGCTCGGCGGCGGCAAGGGCATGATGCTCGGTAACCTGGTGGCCAACCAGTTCGCCGGTGGCGCCAACTGGCCGCTGGGAGCCGCCGGGGCGATCCTGATGATCCTGGCGACCTTCATCGGGCTCTACGTGATGCGTCGCCTCGGCAAGCGCCTGGGCGGTGGCGAGCAGGTGGTGATATGAAAAAGCAGACGCTGCGGCGTTGCCTGGCCGCCTTCTGGTGGCTGACGCTCGCCTTCCTCTACCTGCCGCTAGCGGTGGTGGTGCTGTTCTCCTTCAATTCGGCCAACAGCTCGGCGCGCTTCGCCGACTTCTCGCTGCGCTGGTATCACCAGCTGATGGGGAACGAGGCGATCCTCTCGGCCCTGGGCAACAGCCTGGTGCTGGCCATCGTCTCTGCGTTGTTGGCGATGATCGTCGGTAGCGTGTTCGGCTACGGCATGTACCGCCACCGTCGCCGCCGACTGGGAGGATTGGTCCTGCTGATCTACCTGCCGCTGGTGCTACCCGACATCGTGTTCGGTATCTCCGAGATGGCCTTCTTCGTGCAGGTCCACGAATGGACCGGCCTGCTATCGCCGGGGCTCGCCACCATGATCATCGCCCACGTGACCTTCCAGATTCCCTTCGTGGCGCTGATCATTTATTCGCGCCTGGTGGGTCTGGACCCCGCCTTGTTCGAGGCCGCGCGAGACCTGTATGCGACGCCCCGACAGCGTCTGGTGCACTTCATGCTGCCGACCTTCAAGCCGGCGTTGATGGCCGCCTTCTTCCTTTCCTTTACGCTGTCGATCGATGATTTCGTCATCAGCTTCTTCACCGCCGGGCCGGAGAGCGCGACCCTGCCGATCTACATCTGGGGCGCGATCCGCAAGGGCGTGTCACCGGAAATCAATGCCATCGCCGCGCTGATGATCGCCGCGGTGGCCGTCGCCGCCCTCCTGAGCCTGGCCTTCGGCCGTCGCCGTGCCCGCTGAGCCGGTCCTTATTATCGAGCACCTCAAGGGAACCAAGCATGCCTGCAACAATAACGCGCAATACCATCGCCCTGGCCCTGTCGCTGGGCGGCCTCGCCCTCGCCGGGCAGGCACAGGCCGAAGAAGACAAGCTCTATCTCTTCAACTGGACCCAGTATATGGACCCGGCGATCATCGAGGCCTTCGAGGAGGCATACGACGTCGAGGTGGTGCAGAACTACTTCAATTCGCTGCCGGAGATGTTTGCCAAGCTCAACGCCGGCGGCACCTCCCAGTACGACGTCATCGTGCCGTCCAACTATTATGTGCCGCGGCTGATCGAGACCGGGCTGGTCCAGCCGCTGGACGAGTCCCGGCTCGACAACCTGGGCAACGTCATGGCGCAGTTCCAGGATCCGTCCTACGACCCCGGTGGCCGCTACTCGGTGCCGTACCAGTGGGGCACCACCGGCATCGTCTACAACACCGAGACCTTCCCCGAGGCGCCCAAGAGTTGGTCGCTGATGTTCGATCGCGAGGTCAACGACGACTATCCCATCGCCATGATCAGCGATGGCCAGGTCACCATGGGCGGCGCCTGCGCCTATCTGGGGCATGGCTACGACTGCACCGGCCTTGACGCCTGGCGCGAGGCGGCGCGCTTGATGATCGAGACCAAGGGGCGCGATACCTTCAGCGGCTTCACCGATGGCACGCCGGCGTTGCAGCAGCTGTCCCGTGGGGTGATCCAGGCCGGTATGTCCTTCAACGGCGACTATCTCTATCTGAAAGACGAGAACCCGCAGGCCTTCGAGAACCTGGCGTTCATGATTCCTGAGGAAGGCGCCGAGAAGTGGGTCGACACCATGATGATTCCCTCCGAGGCGCCGCACCCGGGCCTGGCGCACAAGTTCATCGACTTCATCCTCGATGCGCGGATCGGCGCCCAGCTGTCCGGCTACACCTATTACGCGAGTCCCAATGCCGCGGCCGAGCCCTACCTCGACGAGGTGCTGACCCAACCGCCGATCATGCCGAGCGATGAGGACCTGGCGCGTCTGACATTCATCCCGACGCTCTCCGGCGCCACACTGCAGACCTTCCAGCAGCTGTGGTCCGAGGTGCAGGCGCGGTAGCAGGCCTCACCATCTCACGCGCTATGGTGCCAGGTGGGGCGTGATGGCAAGAAAAGCATGTCATGTTGTTGGAGTTTTGAGCGATTAATCCGTAATATCGGCCTCTTGGTGTTAAATAAAAAAACCATTTTGGAGGCCCTATGCGCGTCTCGAACGAAACCGAACACGTCGGATCCTGGTACGCCGCCACCGCCAACCCGGTGTCCGAGCGGCCTGCCCTGGAGGGGGAGGTGAGCTGTGATGTCTGCGTGGTGGGGGCGGGCTTTTCCGGCATTTCCGCGGCCCTCCACCTGGCCGAGAAGGGGCTCAAGGTGGTGGTGCTGGAAGCCGCAAGGGTGGGCTTCGGGGCCTCCGGGCGCAACGGTGGCCAGATCGTCAACAGCTACAGCCGCGACATGGATGTCATCGAGGAGAAGTACGGCGACGGCATGGCGCAAGCGCTGGGAGACATGGCCTTCGAGGGCAATCGCATCATTCGTGAGCGGATCGAGCGCTACGGCATCGATTGCGATCTGCGTGATGGCAACCTCTTCGCCGCCTGCAATGCGCGTCAGATGAAGGGCCTGGTGGAGCACAAGGCGTTGTGGGAGCGTTACGGTCATCGTGAGCTGGAACTTCTCGAAGGCCGTGACGTGAAGCGCGAGGTGGGCAGCGACCGCTATGTGGGGGCGCTGGTCGATCATTCCGGCGGACATATTCACCCGCTCAACCTGGTGCTGGGCCAGGCCGCGGCGGTCGAGTCTTTGGGCGGCGTGATCTACGAGTGCACGCCGGTGACGGCCGTCGAACATGGTCAGCCGGTGCGTTTGTCCACGCCCGCTGGCACGGTCAGCGCCGAGCGGGTGGTCATGGCCGGCAATGCCTATCATCAAGGCATCATGCCGGCGCTGGAGGGCAAGTCGATGCCCTGCGGCACCCAGATCATCACCACCGAGCCCTTGGACGAGGCACGCGCCCGAGCGCTGCTGCCTAACAATCTGGCCGTCGAGGACTGCAACTATCTGCTCGACTATTTCCGGCTGACCGCCGACAACCGCCTGATCTATGGGGGTGGGGTCAACTATGGTGGTCAGGACCCGGCCGACATCGAGGCAGTGATTCGTCCCAAGATGGAGAAGACCTTCCCGGGCCTCAAGGGCGTGCGCGTCGACTATGCCTGGAGCGGCACCTTCCTGATGACGCTGAATCGACTGCCGCAATTCGGCGTGATCAACGATAACGTCTACTATGCCCAGGGCTACTCGGGCCACGGGGTGACCTGTACCCACCTGGCCGGCCGCCTGATCGCTGAGGCCATGACCGGGCGGGAGGAACGTTTCGATGCCTTCGCCGGGCTGCCGCAGCTGCCGTTCCCCGGCGGCCGGATGCTGCGTGTGCCGCTTTCGGCGATGGGCGCCTGGTATTACGAGGCGCGTGATCGCCTGGGCATCTGAGCCGCCGTCCGCGTCGCGATGGCGTCGTCTGGCGAAGACCTGGCCTCTGTGCCTGTCGCCGCTCGCCGACAGCGACGCAGCAAGTGTGGAACCTCTACGAGCGGGCTGGAGCCCTGGGCGAGGACGATCGATAATATAGGGGCCGGTGTCGGGCAGGAGGCCCGGCAGCGGCGATCGCCATCGCTGGAGCGCGTAGCGGGAGGCCGGCGAGCAATGCCCGTCTCCGTGCCGTACCGAACATTCGACGAGAGGTATATAACATGAGCAAGTCGATCGTGGTGGGGAGCGTTCTGGCGGTGCTGGGGCTTGGCGGCATGGCGTTTGGCGCCTGGCAGGTGCAGGAAAGCCGCCAGCCCGAGTTCGCCGACATCACCGGCGTAGAGACCCTGACCCGGTCGGTGGAGACGCCACGCGAGGTCTGCGAGAACGTGGTGGTACAGCGCCAGGCGCCGACGCGCGACCCGCACAGCGTGGTCGGCACGGCGGCCGGCGCCATCGTCGGCGGGCTGCTCGGCAACCAGGTGGGCGGCGGCAGCGGCAAGAAGATCGCCACCGTGGCCGGTGCCGTCGGCGGCGGCTTCGCCGGCCGCGAGGTGCAGCAACGCGTCGAGGCCGGCCAGACCGTCTCCACCACCGAGCAGCGTTGCCACACCGTGACCGATTCCCGTGAGGAAACCACCGGCTACGAGGTCAGCTGGCACTACGACGGCGAGTCGCATACCAGCCAGCTGGATCAACGCCCCGCGGGCGAGACGGTCCGGGTGGTGAATGGCGAGCCCCAGTGGGGGGAGCCCAAGGCCGAGGGTTGATATCGACTATGGCACTCGCGCATGCGGCATGACAACGGGGCCGCCCTTGAGGGCGGCCCCGTCGCGTTGTCGCGGGCATCAATCGGTCTGTAGAGCCTGGCGTTCGGCCAGCCGCTCCACCGCCTGGCGGGCCAGCGGCATCAGGCCAGAGTCCGGCTCGTCGAGCCGGGCGATGATGCGCCGTTTCATGGCGCGCGCCCAGAACTTCTCGAGGTGGCCGCAGACGCCGGCCACCGTCTCGTCTTCCGTGCGGCCGCCGCTCAGGTTGGTGGCGATCTGGTTGACCATCTGCACCAGGGTTTCGCCTGGATCGTGAGACATGCTCTCTTCCTCAACCGTCATGGGCCCGGGCCGACAGGATGTCGACAGGGCGATGATAGATCAGTTGGCGGCCGGGCCGGGCGAAGCCGACCAGCAGTAGCCCAGCCTCCCGGGCCTGTTCCACCGCCAGCGCGGTGGCCGCCGAGACGGCCACCAGGGCGCCGATGCCGGCGCAGGCGCTCTTGTGCACCATCTCGTAACTGGCGCGGCTAGAGACCAGCACGAAACCGTCTTCGTCGGGGCCGCCCTCGCGGGCCAGGGCGCCGATCAGCTTGTCCAGGGCGTTATGGCGGCCCACGTCCTCGCGCGCTAGTCGCACTCGACCGTCGGCGTCGCACCAGGCGGCGGCATGGGTGGCCCCGGTGGCCGCCTGCAACCGCTGGTGTTCGGCCAGCGCGCCGAGGGCGTGCTGGATGGCGGCATCGCCGAGCGCCGGCGCCCGCACCCGAGGGATCGGGCGAATCGCCTGTTCCAGCGATTCGGTACCGCACAACCCGCAGCCGGTGCGCCCGGCCAGGCTGCGACGGCGCGCCTTGAGCTCCGCCAGCCGTTGGGCGGCGATGGTCAGATGTACCGCCATGCCTCGGGATTCCTCCCGGACCTCCAGGTCGTAGCACTCGTGGGGGTGTGCGAGGATGCCCTCGGTGAGGCTGAAGCCCAGCGCGAACTCCTCGAGATCGGCGGGGCTCGCCATCATCACCGCATGGGAGATGCCGTTGTAGACCAGCGCCACCGGCACCTCGAGGGCCAGGGCGTCGTCCACCGCGTCAGCGGCCCAGCCCGAGGCCTCGCGATGCACTTCCACCCGTTGATGCGCCAGGGAGGAGCGGCCGTCGCCAGGCGTGGGGGCGCCTGCGTGCCGGTTCATGGCGCCGATTCCCGGGCCGTTTCCAGGTGTTGGCGTTGCCGACGGTCGGCCGCATCGAAACGCCGTTGCCACTCGGAGGGCCGACTGACCTTCTCGACCTGTACCGCGGTCACCTTGTACTCGGGGCAGTTGGTGGCCCAGTCGGAGCTGTCGGTGGTGATCACGTTGGCGCCGCTGCCCGGATGGTGGAAGGTGGTGTAGACCACGCCGGGCTGCATGCGCTCGCTGAGCCGCGCCCGCAGCACGGTCTGTCCGGCGCGGCTGGTGATGCCCAGCCAATCGCCGTCTCGGATGCCGCGGACCTCGGCGTCGGAAGGATGCACCTCGATCACGTCCTCGTCGTGCCACACCTGGTTGTCGGTGCGTCGCGTTTGGGCGCCGACGTTGTACTGAGACAGGATCCGCCCGGTGGTCAGCAGCAGCGGGAAGCGCCGATTGGCGCGTTCCTCGCTGGCCACGTACTCGGTGATCGCGAAGCGGCCACGGCCGATCGGGAACTCCAGTTCATGCAGGGTCGGCGTGCCGTCGGGATGCTCGGCGTTGCAGGGCCACTGCAGGCTGCCGTGCTCCTCGAGCTTGGCATAGCTGACGCCGGTGAAGGTCGGCGTCAGACGGGCGATCTCGTCCATGATCTCGGACGGGTGAGCGTAGTCCATGGGGTATCCCAGCGCCCGGGCCAGCTCGACGGTGACCTCCCAGTCGGCCTTGCCGGCCAGCGGCGGCATCACCTTGCGCACGCGGTTGATGCGTCGCTCGGCGTTGGTGAAGGTGCCGTCCTTCTCCAGGAAGCTCGAGCCCGGCAACAGCACATGGGCGTACTTGGCGGTCTCGTTGAGGAAGATGTCCTGGACGATCAGGCAGTCCAGCGCCGCGAGCGCCGCTTCCACATGATGGGTGTTGGGGTCGGACTGGGCGATGTCCTCGCCCTGCACGTAGAGCGCCTTGAAGGTGCCCTCGATGGCGGCGTCGAACATGTTGGGGATGCGCAGCCCCGGTTCGTCGTCGAGCGCCACGCCCCAGGCGGACTCGAAGCGAGCGCGGACCGCGCCATCGGCGACATGCTGATAGCCCGGCAGCTCATGGGGGAAAGAGCCCATGTCGCAGGAGCCCTGCACGTTGTTCTGCCCGCGCAGCGGGTTCACGCCCACGCCCTCGCGGCCGATGTTGCCGGTGGCCAGCGCCAGGTTGGCGATGCCCATCACCATGGTCGAGCCCTGGCTGTGCTCGGTGACGCCCAGGCCGTAGTAGATGGCGCCGTTGCCCGCGGTGGCGTAGGTGCGAGCGGCCTGGCGCACCGCCTCGGCGGCCACCCCGGTGATCGCCTCGCTGGCCTCGGGGGAGTGACGCTCCTGCGCGATGAACTCGCGCCAGGCACGATAGGCCTGGGTGTCGCAGCGGGCCGCGATGAAGTCGTGGTCTTCGAGCCCTTCCGTCACCACCACATGGGCCAGGGCGTTGATCAGCGCCACGTTGGTGCCGGGGCGCAGCGGCAGGTGCTGGGCCTCATTCAGGTGTGGTGTCTTGAGCAGGTCGATGCGCCGCGGGTCGGCGACGATCAGCGAGGCGCCCTGGCGCAGCCGCTTGCGCATCAGCGAGCCGAATACCGGGTGAGCGTCGGTGGGGTTGGCGCCGATCACGATGATGGCGTCGGCCTGCATCACCGAGTCGAAGGTCTGGGTGCCGGCGGATTCGCCCAGGGTGGTCTTGAGGCCATAGCCGGTGGGTGAGTGGCAGACCCGCGCGCAGGTGTCGGTGTTGTTGTTACCGAAGGCCGCGCGGATCAGCTTCTGTACCAGGTAGGTCTCCTCGTTGGTACAGCGCGAGGAGGTGATGCCGCCGATGCTCTCGCGGCCGTGCTCGGCCTGGATCGCCGTGAGTCGCTCGGCGGCGAAGGCGATGGCGTCTTCCCAGCCGACCGGGCGCCAGGGCTGGTCGATGGACTCACGAATCATCGGCGTGGTGATGCGGTCCGGATGGGTCGCGTAGCCGAAGGCGAAGCGGCCCTTGACGCAGGAATGGCCGTGGTTCGCATCGCCGCCCTTGTAGGGCACCATGCGCACCAGCTGATCGCCCTTCATCTGGGCCTCGAAGGAGCAGCCCACGCCGCAGTAGGCGCAGGTGGTGATCACGCTGTGCTCGGGCTGGCCGGCATCGATGACGCTCTTCTCCATCAGTGTCGAGGTCGGGCAGGCCTCGACACAGGCACCGCAGGACACGCACTCGGAGTCCATGAAGGCCTCGTCCTGGCCGGCCGCCACCTTGGAATCGAAGCCGCGGCCATCGATGGTCAGCGCGAAGGTGCCCTGGACCTCCTCGCAGGCGCGCACGCAGCGCGAGCAGACGATGCACTTGCTGGGGTCGAAGCTGAAGTAGGGGTTGGAATGATCCTTCTCGGCGGCCAGGTGGTTCTCGCCCTCGAAGCCGTAGCGCACCTCGCGCAACCCTACCGCGCCGGCCATGTCCTGGAGCTCGCAGTCGCCGTTGGCGGGGCAGGTCAGGCAGTCCAGCGGGTGGTCGGAGATGTAGAGCTCCATGATGTTGCGGCGCAGCCGGGCCAGGCGCTCGTTCTGAGTGGTGACCCTCATGCCCTCGGCCACCGGGGTGGTGCAGGCCGCCGGTGTGCCGCGCTTGCCTTCCACCTGGACGGCGCACAGCCGGCAGGAGCCGAAGGCTTCCAGGCTGTCGGTGGCACACAGCTTGGGGATGTTGATGTCGGCCAGCGCCGCGGCACGCAGCAGCGAGGTGCCCTCGGGCACGCGGATCTCGACGCCGTCGATCTCGAGGCTTACCGGGGCCGCATCGGCCGCGGGAGGAGGCGTGCCCAGATCTTTGGCAAGCGCCTTGTCGTGCTGGCGGGGATCGAAGTGCTGAATCATGAGCGGTCTCCTTGCGGCGCGCGCTGGAAGTCGCCGGCGAAGTGTTGCAGGGCGCTCTGCACCGGGAAGGGTGTCATGCCGCCCATGGCGCACAGCGAACCGTCTTCCATGGTCTCGCAGAGTTCACCGAGCAGCGCGAGGTTGGCCTCGCGGTTGTCGTCCGCGCGGATGCGGTCGATGACCTCCACGCCGCGGGTCGAGCCGATGCGACAAGGGGTGCACTTGCCGCAGGATTCCACCTTGCAGAACTCCATCGAGAAGCGTGCCTGCTCGGCCATGTCGACGGTTTCGTCGAACATCACCACGCCGCCGTGGCCGATTCCCGCGCCGACCTCGGAGAAGGCCTCGTAGTCCAGCGGCAGGTCCCACTGACTCTCGGGCAGGTAGGCACATAGCGGGCCGCCGACCTGCACCGCGCGCAGCGGCCGGCCGCTGGCGGTGCCGCCGCCGAAGTCTTCCATCAGCGTGCGCAGTGGGGTGCCGAAGGCCAGTTCGACTAACCCGCCGCGCTGGACGTTGCCGGCCAGCTGCAGGGCCAGGGTGCCACGCGAGCGCCCCAGGCCATGATCGGCGTAGGCCTGGGCACCTTCGGCGAGGATGAAGGGCACGGCGGCCAGCGACAGCACGTTGTTGACCACGGTCGGGCGGCCGAACAGTCCTTCGATGGCCGGAAGCGGCGGCTTGAAGCGCACCATGCCGCGCTTGCCCTCGAGGCTCTCCAGCAGGGAGGTCTCCTCGCCGCAGATATAGGCGCCGGCGCCCAGGCGAACCTCCAGGTGGAAGGCGCGGCCATGGCCGAGGATGTCGTCGCCCAGGTAGCCGGCGGCCTCGGCACGCGCGATGGCGTCATCGAGAACTTGCTTGGCCAACGGGTATTCGGAGCGCAGGTAGATGTAGCCCTGGGTGGCGTTCACGGCGAGCCCGGCGATGGCCATGCCCTCGATCAGCCCATAGGGATCGCACTCCATCATCAGGCGGTCGGCGAAGGTACCGGAGTCACCTTCGTCGGCGTTGCAGACGATGTACTTCTGATCCGCCGGGGTATCGAGCACCGTCTGCCACTTGATGCCGGTGGGGAAGGCCGCGCCGCCGCGGCCGCGCAGGCCGGAGGCCTTGAGTTCCTCGACGATGTCCTGGGGCTCGCGGGTGAGCGCCGCCTCCAGGCCCCGGAAGCCGTCGTGGGCGCGGTAGTCGTCGATCGACAGCGGCTCGGTGACGCCGATGCGGGCGAAGGTCAGACGCTGCTGGCGGGCGAGATACGGGATCGCCTCGGTAAGCCCTTGTGCCAGCGGATGGTCGTCGCGGCCCTCGAGCAGCCCGGCATCGAGCAGCGATGCGATATCGTCGGGCGTCACCGGCCCGAAGGCGACCCGGCCGGCGGGGGTCTCGACCTCGACCAGCGGCTCCAGCCAGGCCAGACCGCGGGAACCGTTACGCACCATGGTCAGCTCGAGATCGCGTTGCTTGGCCTCGCGCTCGAGCCGATCGGCCACGGCGTCGGCGCCCAACGAGAGGGCGGTGGTGTCACGGGGAACGAAGACACGAACGCTCATCCGATCACCTCCAGGGGCTGGGTGCGCAGTTCATCGACCAGGACGTCGAAGGCCGCGGGGGAGACCCGGCCGAGGACACGGTCGTCGATGCGCACCGAGGGGCCGCAGGCGCAGTTGCCCAGGCAGTAGACCGCCTCCAGGGTGATCTCGCGGTCGGCGGTGGTCTGGTGGTAGTCGATGCCGAGGCTGGCCTTGGCGTGGGCCTCCAGAGTACGGGCGCCCCGGGCCTGGCAGGCCTCGGCGCGGCAGACCTGGACCACGTGGCTCCCGGGTGGCGAGGTACGGAAATGATGATAGAAGCTGATCACGCCGTGCACCTCGGCACGGGTCTGGCCCAGCGATTCGGCGATGATCGGCACCGCGTCGTCGGGGACATGGCCGAAGCGGTCCTGAAGGGCGTGCAGGATCGGCAGCAGGGCGCCGGGCTTGTGCTGCAAGGCGTCGATCTCGGCTTGGATCGCCTGGGGCGTCCACTCTCGGGAATCACGCATCGAGTCCCCCTGTTTCGTTGTCGTTCTGGTGGAATATGCACGCTGGTTCATAGGTGGGGTAGGGCGTGCGCCACGGTCCAGATAACGCTAGCATCGGTGCCTCGATGGCAAAATATGAAACTTACTTCACATGAAACGCATCCACATCACGCCGGCCTGGCACTTCAGCGACGAGGCCGGTCACCAGCTCGACCCCAAGCTGTTCGGCCTGCTCGAGGCGGTGCATCGGCATGGCAAGCTCACCCGGGCCGCCGCATCGGTGGGCATCTCCTATCGCCATGCCTGGAACCTGCTCAACAAGTGGAGCGACTTCTTCGGTATCCCCCTGGTCGAGCTCGAGCGCGGTCGCGGCGCGCGGCTGTCGCCCTTGGGCGAGAAGCTGTTATGGGCCGAGCAGCGTGTGATCGCCCGGCTGGGCCCGCAGCTGGAAAGCCTCGGCTCCGAGCTCAACCTGGCCATCCAGCAGACCCTGGAGGGCGTCAAGCCGGTGTTGCGGCTGTATGCCACCCACGGTTATGCCATCGAGCTGTTGCCGGCGCATCTCGATGAACTCGGCCTCGACCTCCAATATTGTAGTTCTCGTGAGGCGCTGGCGGCATTGCAACGTGGGGCCTGTGACCTGGCCGGCCTGCACCTGCCGCGCGGCGAGGTCGGCGAGCGGGTGATCCATGGCTATCGCGATCTGCTCAAGCCGCGCAGCTACCGGGTCATACGCTTCATTACCCGGCGCCAAGGGGTGATGGTAGCGCCGGGTAATCCGTTGGGAATCGGTGGCCTGGCGGACCTGGTGCGGTCGGACGTGCGCTTCATCAATCGCCAGGCAGGCTCGGGCACCCGGGCGCTGCTGGATGGCCTGTTGGAGGGGCAAGGCCTGTCGAGGCGGCGTATTCGTGGCTACGAGATCGAGGAATATACCCACTCGGCGGTGGCGGCCTATGTCGCCGCGGGCATGGCGGAGGCGGGGTTCGGGGTCGAGGCGGCGGCCCGGCGCTTCGGACTCGATTTCGTGCCGCTGGCGCTGGAGGACTACCTGCTGATCGGACATCGACGCAGCCTGGCGGAGCCGAAGCTCACGACGCTGCGCCGGGTGCTGGCCGGCGAGGCCTTCCAGGCGGCGGTGGCCGAACTGCCGGGATATACGCCGGATCGTTGCGGCGAGGTGGAGGGCATCGAGGCGCTGTTGTCAGGAAAAGGGTCATGAACCCGGCAGCGCGGCGCTCCGGGGCCGCGCTACCGGTGGTGATGGGAATTAGCTCAGTGCATAGCCCAGTGCCAGGAACCCCAGTGCGGTGACGCCGGCCCCGATCAGGGCGTAGGGGAACTGGGTGAGGGCGTGCTGCATCGGCTGGCAACCGCTGCCCTGGGACGAGAGCACCGAGGAGTCCGAGAAGAAGCAGGCATGGCTACCGAAGCTCGAGGCGGAGAGCAATGCACCGACGACCAGCGGCATCGGGGCGCCCATGCTCTGGGCGATGGGCACCACGATGGGGATCGAGATCACGAACACCCCCCAGGAGGAGCCGGTGGCGAAGACCACCACGGCCATGGACAGGAACACGATGGCCGGCAGCAGGGCTATCGTCAGGTGGGGCGTCAGGGAGTCGATCATGAAGGCGGTCATGCCCAGCTGATCATTGATCTCGCGCAGCACGAAGCCCACCGCGACGATGGCCAGCGGCAGCATCATGGTGCGAAAGCCGTCCATGATGGCATCCATCAGGGTGGCGAAGGTGGCCAGGCGCTGGATCAGGTAGAGCAGGATGGTGAACATGATCGCCACGATCACGCCCTTGAGCAGGTCGATCTCGAACCAGGCGCTGGCGCCGATCAGCACCGCCATCGGCAGCAGGAAGTTGATCACGCCGACCCACGGCTGGGTCGTGGGCACATCGTCCTCGCCGAGGGCGACATCGGGTGCCTCGTCGGGGATCGGCTGGCCGTTCTTGGCACGCGCTTCGGCGGCCTTCATCGGCCCGATGTCGGGCATGATGCCGATGGCCACCAGCACGACCAGACCCATGGCCACCCAACCGTAGAGCATGAAGGGGATCGACTGGATGTAGAGCCACATGCCCGAGCCCTCGACCGCGCCGTTGGTCTCGAGCAATTCGGCGAAGTAGACCGCCCAGGTAGAGAGTGGCACCAGGATGCAGATCGGCGCCGCCGTGGAGTCGACGATATAGGCGAGCTTCTCGCGGGAGACGCCGAAGCGGTCGGTGAGACGCTTCATGGCCGCCGAGGTGGCCAGGGCGTTGAGGTAGTCGTCGATGAAGATCATCACGCCCAGGCCGGCGGTGCTCAGCAGCGACTGGCGGCGCGTCTTGACCAGGCGGGTCATGAAATGGCTGAAGCTCAGGGTGCAGCCCGATTTCTCCAGCATGGCGATGAAGCCGCCCATCAGGCCGCAGACCAGGATCAGCCAGGCGATGGTCTCGTCCATCATCACCGAGAGCGAGATGTCGGCCAGTTCACCGATGAAGTCCTGAGGCTGGAGCAGGATCAGGCCCGAGATGGCGCCGATCGCCAGGGCCTCGAGGGTGCGGTGGGTGGCAATGGCCACCACCAGCACGATCAGCGAGGGCACCAGGCTGATCCAGCCGAAGTCCGTGCCAGCTTGGTGGGTCAGTGTCAGGCTGACCACCGTGCCCAGCACGCTCAGCATCAGCAGTAGGGTGCGGCCCGTGCCGCGTCGCGTGGGCAGCGAGGGGGCGAAGGGGTGAGTGGGCTGGTTCATGCGTGACCTCCGTGGTGTGTTGTCGTGGATCGCGCGGTATGAACCGGGGCAGCAGACATTGTGATTGTCATTGTCATTGCGGGGCTCCCTTGGTGGGGTAGGGGCACGAGGCGGACCGGACGCCCGCCGGTGAATCACCGGGATCGTCGATGACGGGGCGCTCAGGGGAAGCGGCGCGGTCGACGGGCCTGGCGTCGTGGCTCAGACGTGGCGCAGGTACCAGTCGTACTCCAGCTTGCTCACCGTCTGCATGGCCGCCGTGCGCTCGGCCCGGCGGTTGGCGATGAAGACGTGCAGGAACTCTGGCCCCAGGGCCTCGGTGAGCGCCTCGCTGTCCTCCAGCAGGTCCAGGGCCTGATGCCAGCTGTTGGTCAGGGTCGGCGCGAACTGGTCGTAGGCGTTGCCGGTGACCGCCTCGCCCGGTGATAGCTGGCGGTGAATGCCATGGTTCACCGAGGCCAGCAGGGTGGCCAGGAGCAGGTAGGGGTTGGCGTCGGCGCCGGCGACCCGATGCTCGACCCGACGGGCGACGTTGGGGCCCGAGGGGATGCGCAGGGCTACCGAGCGGTTGTCGTATCCCCAGGTCGGGGTCATGGGCACGTAGAGGCCCGGCTGGAAGCGACGAAAGGAGTTGAGGTTAGGGGCGAAAAGCGCCATGGACGCCGGCATCAGGGCCATCAGGCCGGCGATGGCATGCTGCAGGGTCGCGGTGCCCAGCGGCTGCTCGTCGGCGGCGGAGAAGACGTTGTGCCCTTCGCCGTCGAGCAGGCTCATGTGCACGTGCATGCCATTGCCGGCCTCGCCGCCGTAGGGCTTGGCCATGAAGGTGGCTTCGAAGCCGTGGCGGATGGCCACGCCCTTGATCAGGCGCTTGAGCAGTACGGCGCTGTCGCAGGCCTTGAGCACGTCGTCGCAGTGGATCAGGTTGATCTCGAACTGGCCCGGCGCGCACTCCTTGAGGGCGGTGTCCAGCGGCAGTCGCTGGGCCTGGGCCGCGGCCTGGACCTCTTCCAGGAAGTCGGCGTATTCGTCGAGCTCGTTGATCGAGTAGAGCTGGCTCTCGGTGGCGCGCTCGCCGGTGGCCGGCGAGCGGGGTGGCTGGGCCATACCGAGCTCGTCGCGGGTGCGATCGATCAGGTAGAACTCCAGCTCCAGGGCGACCACGGGGGTCAGCCCCACGGCAGAGAGGCGTTCGGCCTGGCGAGTCAGCACGTGGCGGGGGTCGGCGAAGAAGGGGCCGTCCTCGCCGTTGCGCATGTCCATCAGTAGCTGAGCCTGCTTGCCGCCCCGCAGCCAAGGGGTGGGCATCAGCGTGCCGGCCACCGGACGGCAGACGCGATCGCTGTCGCCAGTGGACAGGCCAAGGCCGGTCTCCTCGATGGTGTTGCCGGTGATGTCCAGGGCGAACACCGAGGCAGGCAGATTGACCCCGTCGCGGAAGGCCTTCTCCAGATTGTCGCGGGGAATGCGCTTGCCGCGCAGCACGCCGTTGAGGTCGCTGATCAGTAGGTCGATGCTATCGACATCGGGGTGTCGTTCCAGGAAGTCGCGGGCTTCATCGGAGGGGGTGAGCGACATGAGGGCACCTGTTGGATTGTGATCGTTGGCAATGGTGACATCATTTAATCAACAGTCGTTGTTGTCAAATCTTTTACAGTTTTGGGCCGTTAGAGGCATGAAGGGCTTTCGGAAAATCATGATTTTTATGTTTTAAAGTAGTGTGTTAACAGTTTTTCGGCGTGACTGCTTCGTGGCTGACTTGGCAAGATAAATCGACCCATGTATGTTGATCAAAGAATGACGAATCTGGTTTCGTGCATGATCGAGGAGGCTGCCATGCAGACCCGACCCCTGGTGGGGGTGATCGCCTGTCGTCGCGAGGTGGAAGGCCACCCGTCGCACATGGTCACCGACAAGTATCTGAATGCCCTGCGGGATTACGGGCTCGAGCCGGTGATCCTGCCGGTCTGGGAAGATCTCGATGCCGCCGGCGTAGCGCCGCTGCTGTCACGGCTGGATGGCCTGGTGCTAACCGGCAGCTATACCAACGTCGAGCCGGGCCGCTATGGCGCGGAGCGCGCGCCGGAAAATACCCGGGGCGACCTCGACCGCGATGCCGCGGCCATGGCCTGGGTGCCCGCGGCCCTGGAGCTCGGGCTGCCGCTATTGGGCATCTGCCGTGGCTTCCAGGAGCTCAACGTGGCCTTCGGAGGGAGTCTCTACCAGGCGGTACAGGGCGTGCCCGGAAAGCTGGACCATCGTGAACCCGGTGGCGAAAAGGCGGCGCAGTACGCCCCCACCCACGATCTGGAGATCCTCTCGGGCGGGTGGCTCTCGCGGCTGCATGGTGAGCCGAGTGCTCGGATCAATTCCTTGCATCAACAGGGCATCGATCGCCTGGGCGAGGGCTTGAGCGTCGAGGCGGTGGCGCCGGACGGCCTGGTCGAGGCCTTCTCGGTGACCGATGCCCCGAACTTCGCCCTGGCGGTGCAGTGGCATCCCGAGTGGCAGCCCCGTGAGCACGCACTCTATGACGCCATCTTCCGTGGCTTCGCCGAGGCCTGTCATGGTTGAGGCCGGCCGCGAGGGATGTCGTATTCCCCGCTGATAGTGTCGTAACGCGAGAAGGGCCCGCCATGCAGCGGGCCCTTCCTGTTGGTGAAGGGTCGTCGGTGGAGTGCTGTTGGCGAAGTGTCGTGGCGGGAGCCTCGCGAAAGAGGCGCCGGCGATGGAAGACAGGGGCTTGGGGTGGGGGCAGGGCTCGAGGCGGGGCATGGTGTGTGACGCATAGGCCGCCGCCGGGCTCGGTCCCGGCGGCGGCTTGGCTGGGGTCTCAGGCGCGCGGTTGCGTCTCGAGGCGTTGGGGCTGGGGCGCTCCCTCGGTGGCCCGTCGGCCGAAGACGAAGAGGGTGGCGGTCAGTGCCGCGGCACCGCCGGCCAGCCCGACCCACCAGCTGATGCCATAGCCCACCGCGATGTTGCCGAAGACCATCGCCACCAGGCCTACCAGCAGGGCATAGGGGAGCTGGGTGCGCACATGGTCGATCAGGTCGCAGCCGCTGGCCATGGCGGCGAGCAGGGTCGTCTCGGCCAGGGGAGAGCAATGATCGCCCCATACGGCGCCGGCGAGCACCCCGGCCACCGAGGCATACAGCAGCGGCATGCCCTCGGCCGTGCCGGCGAGGCCATGATGGCTGAGCACCGCCCAGGCCAGGGGCACCACCAGGGGCATCATGATGCCCATCACGCCCCAGGAAGAGCCCGTGGCGAAGGCGGTGAAGCCCGCCAGGGCGAAGATCACCGCCGGCAACCATTGGGGCGACAGGCTGTCGCCGAGGGCGGTGACCAGGAAGTCACTGGTATGCAGGGCCTCGTTCACGTTGGCCAGTGCCCAGGCCATCATCAGGATGGTGATCGGCAGCAGCATCGACTTGACGCCCTCGAACCAGTAGTGAGCGGTCTCGGTCATGCTCATCAGCCGCTGGGCCTGGGTCAGGATCACCGCCACCACGCAGGAAGCCAAAGAGCCCCACATCATGGCGCTGAAGGAATCGCCTTCACCGAAGATGTCGCGCAGGTCGTGCTCGCCGCCGCCCAGTGCCGCGAGGCCGGTGGTGTAGATGCCGCCCAGGGTGATGGCCACCAGTACCAGCATGGGCACGATGGCATTGAGGGCGCGAGTGGGGATGCCCTCCTTGGTCGGGATGTCGGCCTCCTCGACGATGGCCTCGCGGTTGGTCAGCCCGGTGCGCTCCCCCGGCTCGGAGAGCGCGCGTCGCTCGGCCTGGAGCATCGGGCCGAAGTCGCGCCCGGTCCAGGCCACCAGGAATACGAAGGCCAGCGCCAGCAGCGGATAGGCGTTGTAGGGGATGGCGTTCACGAACACCGAATAGGCCGACTCGGACCAGCCTTCGATGCCGGCCATGGCCTCGCTGATCAGGCCGACCTGGAAGCCGATCCAGGTGGTGACCAGCATGATCGTCGAGACCGGGGCGGCGGTGCTGTCCACCAGGTAGGCGAGCTTAGCGCGGGAAATCCTCAGTCGATCGGTGATGTGGCGCATGGTGTTGCCGACGATCAAGGCGTTGGCGTAATCGTCGAAGAAGATCGCCAGGCCGAGCAGGGCGGTGGAGTTCTGGGCCTGGCGCCGGCCACGGATGAGGCGAGCGATGCGTTCGGCGATGCCGCGGGTCCCGCCATTACGCGAGATGATGCCGACCATGCCGCCGATCAGCAGACAGAACAGCACGATGGACATGTGGCCGCTGTCGCTGGCGGCCTCGAGCACGTGGACGTTGACCGAATCACCGAAGGCGCTGAGCAGGGCGCCGGCGCTCATGCCGTGCAGCACCCAGCCGCCGAGCAGCAGGCCGGCGAACAGGGCGATGATGACCTGGCGGAAGGCCAGCGCCAAGGTGATGGCGGTCAGCGCCGGCAACAGCGATAGCCAGGCGGGGAGGGCGTCGAGGGTTCGTTCGGCCACGATGCGGTCGGCGTCATCCATCAGGCGCAAACGGGCCGGCTCGCCGGGCAGGGTCAGCGTCAGGGTGGCGCTACCCGCGTCGACCGGGCTCAAGGCGATGGGTTGGCCGTCCAGCTCGGCCCGAACGCGCTGCTTCGGGGTGAGGCCATCCACGGTGATCTCGGTGTCGACGCCTGCGAGGATCACGTCCGGCACCGAGAGAGTGGGGGCAGCCTGTGCGGCCGAGACGCATAGCCAGAGCAGCAGCAACGCAGGGCTCAGGGCCCGGCGTAGGGTGGGGAGGTAGGGTGTCATGAGCGTGTCCCTGGATTGTTGTTGGTGAGCAGGGTGAGGTCGGGCGCCGTGGAGGCGCTTCCGGCGTCAATGAAATTTGGTCGTTGTGGTGTGAGGTGTCAACGATTTTGTTGTTGTTTTGTTATAGTGTCGATATTTTTAATTTAGGTGGTTTATATTAATCAAGGGGTTATTGGCGTTTTGCGCACGAGGAAGGGAAAGGGGTTGGCAGATCGAGATAGACCCTATATGTTGAGTAAACAATAACATTTCGGGTTGGCGTTCTTAACGGGAGGAAACGGCCATGACTCAGTCAGTCTCCGCGCGCTTCAACGCGCTGGATCGCGATCATCACCTTCATCCTTTTACCGACTTCAAGGCGCTCGGCGAGGAAGGTTGCCGGGTCATCACCGCGGCCCAGGGCGTATACATCGAGGACGCCGACGGCCATCGCATCCTCGATGGCATGGCCGGACTGTGGTGCGTGAACCTGGGCTATGGTCGCCAGGAGCTGGTCGATGCGGCGACCGAGCAGCTCCAGCAACTGCCTTTCTATAACACCTTCTTCAAGACCACCCATCCACCGGCGGTGGAGCTGGCCGAGACGCTGTGTCGCTTGGCGCCGGCCCACATGAACCGGGTGTTCTTCACCGGCTCGGGATCCGAGGCCAACGACACCATGCTGCGCATGGTGCGTCGCTATTGGGCGCTCAAGGGCAAGCCGGAGAAGCAGTGGATCATCGGCCGCGAGAACGGCTACCACGGCTCCACCGTGGCGGGCATGAGCCTGGGCGGCATGGCGCCCATGCATGACCAGGGCGGCCCCTGCGTGCCGGGCATCACCCATGTGCGCCAGCCCTACTGGTTCGGCGAAGGCCGCGACATGAGCCGGGATGACTTCGGACGCGCCTGCGCCGAGGCCATCGAGGCGAAGATCCTCGAACTCGGCGAAGAGCGCGTGGCGGCGGTCATCGCCGAGCCGGTGCAGGGTGCCGGTGGGGCCATCATCCCGCCCGAGAGCTATTGGCCGGCGGTCAAGGCGGTGCTGGCCAAGTACGATATCCTGCTGGTGGCCGATGAGGTCATCTGTGGCTTCGGTCGCCTCGGCGAGTGGTTCGGCAGTGTTCACTATGGTCTCGAGCCGGACCTGATGCCGGTCGCCAAGGGGCTCTCTTCCGGATACCTGCCGATCGGCGGCGTACTGGTGGGGGATCGCGTCGCCGAGACGCTGATCGAGGATGGCGGCGAGTTCTATCACGGCTTCACCTACTCCGGCCATCCGGCCTGCGCGGCGGTGGCGCTGAAGAACCTGCGGCTGATGGAAGCCGAAGGCGTGGTGGAGCGCGTGCGCGACGACGTCGGCCCCTACCTGGCCGAGCGCTGGGCGGAGCTGGCGCGGCATCCCTTGGTCGGCGAGGCCCGTTCGTTGGGGCTAATCGGCGCCCTGGAGATCGTCGCCGACAAGGCCAGCGGCGAGCGCTTCGACAAGTCACTGTCGGCGGGCAACCTGTGTCGCGATATCTGTTTCGAGACCGGGCTGGTGATGCGCTCCGTGGGCGATATCATGGTCATCTCTCCCCCCCTGGTCATCACGCGCGAGGAGATCGACGAACTGGTGCGCCTGGCCTGGGCGGCGCTCGACGAGACGGCGCGTCGCCTCGTGGCTCAAGGGGCAACCATCCACGCAACCGAGGAGATGCCCGCATGAACCGCCCCCAATGCCTGGCCGACTGGCAGGACGAGGCCGACTCCCTGAAGGCGAGCCTCGAGACCCGCGCCTATATCGACGACGCCTTCGTCGATG
>NZ_SDMO01000019.1 GCF_004798905.1 Halomonas borealis
ACGACCGTCGGTCCGTTGTGCCGTGGTGTTCATGCACTGAATTCCTTCCTGTTTGCCGGGCCACGTGTGATGAAACGTGCGGCTCCACCGTGGCCACTGCCGGCTTTCCATGCCTCCAGGCGACGAATGGACGACCGTCGGTCCGTTGTGCCGTGGTGTTCATGCACTGAATTCCTTCCTGTTTGCCGGGTCACGTGTGATGAAACGTGCGGCTCCACCGCGGCCACTGCCGGCTTTCCATGCCCCCAGGCGACGAATGGACGACCGTCGGTCCGTTGTGCCGTGGTGTTCATGCACTGAATTCCTTCCTGTTTGCCGGGCCACGTGTGATGAAACGCGCGGCTACACCGCGGCCACTGCCGGCTTTCCATGCCCCCAGGCGACGAATGGACGACCATCGGTCCGTTCGACGCCGGCTTGCCTAGGCGGTGTGCCCCGGTGAGTTAAGGGCAATGGGCGGCTCGGCAGCATAGCAGCTGGCGCCGCTCGTCTCAGCCCGGTCCGCTTGCGGCGCGCAGGGTTCGGTCCAGGGACTCGAGGCGCGCCGGGGTGCCGACATCGACCCAGGCGCCGCGGTGATGATGGCCGGCGACACGGCCTCGTTCCATGGCCGCGCGCAGCAACGGTGCCAGGGCGAAGGCATCGTCGGCCTGCTCGGCTACCAGGGCCGGGTCGAGCAGCGCCAGCCCGCCGTAAGTCAGGCGGGGGGCACCTGTCGGATGCACCCGGCCGGCGGTGTCGAGATAAAAATCGCCGTTCGGATGATGGTCGGGATTGTCCACCAGCACCAGGTTGGCCAGGTCGTCCCCGAGGGGGGGCAGGGCGTCGGGCGCGATATCGCACCAGACGTCGCCGTTGACCAGCCAGAAGGGCGCCTCGCCGAGCAGCGGTAGGGCGCGGCGGACGCCGCCGCCGGTCTCCAGCGGCGTCTCCTCGCGGCTCCAGGCGATCGTCATGCCGAAGTCACGGCCATCGCCTAGCGCCTCGACGATCTGCTCGGCCCGGTAGCTGACGTTGATCACCACGTCGCGGATGCCGGCCGCCGCCAGGCGCTCCAGGTGGTGGACGATCAGCGGCTTGCCGGCCACCGGCAGCAACGGCTTGGGACAGTGGTCGGTGAGCGGGCGCATGCGCTTGCCGAGCCCGGCGGCCAGGATCATCGCCTTCATGCCGCGCCCTCCCGGTCGATACCGGCCTTCTCCAGGCGCGATGCCAGGGCGGGACGGAATGTGTCGGCGAGCCAGGCCTCGAAGGTGGCGTGGCCATCGAGCTCGGCCAGAGCATCCTCCAGGTGGGCGAGGAAGTGAGGCAGGCGGGCGAGATAGCCCTCGCGATGGTCGCGCAGGGTCAGCCGGCAGAAGATGCCGAGCACCTTGAGGGCGCGCTGGGCGGCCATGGCGGCCACCCGAGCGTGGAAGGTGGCCGAGTCGATGCCGTCGTCGAGGCGGCCGTCGGCCACCGCACGGCGGCGGAAGGCCTCGATCCACGCGCCGCGCCGGGCGGTATCGAAGCGGCAGTAGCGGCCGTGCAGCAGCGAGATCAGGTCGTAGCTGAGCGGCCCGGCCACGGCGTCCTGGAAGTCGATCAGGTGGAGTCCCTCGTCGACCACCATCAGGTTCATGGCATCGAAGTCGCGATGCACGGTGACCACCGGCTGGGCCAGGGCGGCGTCGATCAGCGCCTGACGCAGGGTGTGCCAGCCGGGCGGCGGGGCGATATCCAGCCAGCCGGCGAGGCACCACTCGGGGAAGAGATCGAGCTCGCGGCCGAGCAGGGCCGCATCGTAGCGCGGCAGTTCGTGTGGTGCAGTGCGGTTCTGCAGCGTCTCGAGCAGCGCCAGGGCGCGCTCGTGCCAGGCCAGGGTGGCCGGGTCGCGTTCGTCGCCGAGGCGCTTCTGCAGCGGCGTGTCGCCCAGGTCGTCGAGCTCCAGGTAGCCGGCCTCGAGGTCCACGGCATGCAGGTGCGGCACCGGCAGGCCGGCGGCCTCCCAGGCGCGAGCGATGGCCACGAAGGAGGTGCTGTCTTCCTGCTCGGGCGGGGCGTCCATCAATATGCGGGTCGACCCGTCGGCCAGGGTCAGGCGGTAGTAGCGGCGAAAGCTGGCGTCGCCGGCGGCCAGACGCAGATCCAAGGCCTGCGGGTCGAGTCCGTGGCGCTGGGCGGCCCAGTGGCGCAGCGGCGTCTGGCGGGCGAGGGCATCGGCCTCTGGCATCTTGATCTCTCGGTGTCCGGTGATGGGGCGCCGGTTGACGGCCCCGAAGCGTCGCCGCATGCTGAGGCCCGTTAGCGTCGGTGTGACAGGGACTCGCCGGCGGGACAGGTCGCATGGGGCCTGTATAATACCGATTCCCTCCGCCAAGGACATCGTGGAACATGGCCAAGCGACCCTCCCGGACGGCCCTGGCAGGTCTGGTGACCTCGAGTATGATCATCGCCGTCCCCGTGCTGGCGGCGCCCCCCGAGCCGCTGCCCGCCGATCAACTGGACTGGCAGCCCTGGGGCGCCGACCGGCCGTCCGACGCCGTGTGCCGCGGACGTTACGTGACACCGGACTACCGCCTGGCGCCGCCCCCCGAGGGGCAGGTCGCCAGTGAAGCCGACAGCGGCGAATATGGCGCGCAAGGCGAGACCCGGCTCAGCGGCCGGGTCGTGCTGCGTCGCGACGACACACAGCTCGAGGCGCCCCGGGTGAGCCTGCCGGCGGCCCGCGATCGCGTGCAGGCCGAAGGGCCGGTGGCGCTGCGTGACCGTAACCTGCTGGTACGCGGCGACGCCGCCGAATTCTCGCTGGACAGCGATGCGGCGAGCATCGATAGCGCCCACTACGTGGCCCACGAGCAGCGCCTGCGTGGCGATGCGGTGCGGCTAGCCCGGCTCGATGACGGCCGCTATCGGCTGCGCGAGGCCAGCTTTACCCGCTGCGAGCCGGGTAATGAACTGTGGCGGCTGGTCGGCAGCGACATCCTGCTCGATCGCGAGAGCGGCTTCGGCACCGCCAAGCATGCGCGTCTCGAGGTCGGCCATGTGCCGGTGTTCTACTGGCCGTGGGTGCGCTTCCCCATCGACGAGCGCCGCCAGACCGGTTTCCTGTGGCCGGTGCTCGGTGCCTCCAGTGATGGGCTCGATTATGCTCAGCCCTTCTACTGGAACATCGCCCCCAACCAGGATGCGACCATCACCCCGCGCTGGATCAGCGAGCGGGGCTGGCTGGTGGGCGGCGAGTACCGCTACCGCTTCCCGTCCGATGCCGGCACCATCGAGGGGGCTTATATCGCCGACGACAAGCTGGCCGGCGACGAGGCATCGGATGGTTCACGCCTCGAGAACGGCGATGAACGCTGGTACCTGGATGCCCGCCATGCCGGTCGCATCGACCAGCGCACGGATTACCGGCTGCGCTACGGGGCGGCCAGCGACGGCGCCTACTTCGATGACTTCGGCCGCGACTTCGCCGAGCAGGACACCGACCACCTGGCGCGGCTGGCCCGGCTCGACTACCGCGGTGATACCTGGCGCCTGCAGGCCAAGGCCCAGGGCTATCAGAAGCTCGATGACCCGCTCGACGAGGGCGACAAGCCCTTCTACCGGCTGCCGAGCCTGGACGCCCGGGGGCGCTGGTCCCAGGACAGTGGCTTCTATCAGGAGTGGAACAGCAACCTCACCTACTTCTGGCGCGACGTCGAGGGCGGCGAGGATGGCCGCTACGATTTCGAGGATCGGCAGCGGCGGATTCCGATCCGCGAGGCCGCCAACGGCACCCGGCTGCGCCTGACGCCTGCCGCGGGCTGGCGCTTCGACGACAGCTGGGGCTATCTCGAGCCGCGTGTCGAGCTGGCGCACCTGTCCTATGACCTGGACTACGGCGAGCGCGAGACCGAACGCGGCGACACGCCGTCGCTGACCGCGCCGGTGACCTCGGTCGACGCGGGCCTGGTGTTCGAACGCGAGCTGGACCTGGGGGGCGAGGCCTATCGCCAGACCCTGGAACCGCGACTCAACTACGCCTATGTGCCGGCCCGCGACCAGAGCGACTTCCCGGACTTCGATACTGCCGAGCGCAACTTCTCCTGGCAGCAACTGTGGTCGCCGGACCGTTTCTCCGGTGGCGACCGGGTGGGCGACCTCAACCGGATCTCCTATGGCGTGGAGAGCCGTCTGCTGGAGGACGAGAGCGGCCGCGAACGGCTGTCGCTGGGCCTCGGTCAGGCGGCCTACTTCGAGGATCGCCATATCGACATGCGAGGCGATCCCGACAGCCTGCCGGCGAACGAGGATTCCTTCGACTACTACAACGCCACCCGCGACCGTTCGCCGCTGGTCACGCGTCTCGACTGGCGCCTGAGCGACGAGTGGCGCACCCGCTGGCAGTGGCTGTATGACGACCACGAGTCGCGCACCGAGCAGGCCAGCTGGGGGCTGCAGTACCGCTCCGAGGCCGGCCATGTGCTCAACCTGGGCTACCGCTGGCAGCTCGAGGGCTTCGATGTGTCCGAAGAGGATGACGATGACCGGCTCGGTTACGACCGTGAGGAGTTCGACGTCTCCGGCGCCCTCAAGGTCAGCCCTCAGTTCGATCTGATCGGCCGCTTCGTCTATGACAACACCAACGACCGCAGCCTCGAGCAGATGGCGGGTGTGCAGTGGAACGACTGCTGCTATGGTCTGCAGCTGGTGTGGCGCGAGTGGATCGAGGACGAGGACACCGCCAATCGCATCGACGACGACACCACCGATCGTGGGCTCTTCCTGCGCTTCGTGTTCAAGGGGCTGGGAGGCGTCGGCGGCGAGGCCGCTGGCTACTTCGACGGCGCCGTGCCGGGCTACCGCAGCAGCGCCTTCGAGGGTCGCTGAGCGCCGCGTCAAGAGGCCGGCGCGCCGGCCTCGACGAGACATTCGCTATTGAACGAGAGGAAACACCGACATGCGCAGCCGACAACTCGCCACCCTGCTGCTGGCCCTGCTGCTGGGCGCCGCCTCACTGAGTGGGGCGGCCCAGGCGCGTCAGCCCCTGGACCGTATCGTGGCGGTGGTCAACGACGGCGCCATCATGGCCACCCAGCTCGAGGACCGCTTCACCCAGACCAAGCGGCAGCTGAGTGCTCGTGACGTCGACCTGCCGCCGGATGACGCGCTGCGCCGGCAGGTCCTCGACCGCCTGATCGTCGAGGAGATTCAGCTGCAGATGGCCCGCGAGGGGAACCTCAGCGTCGACGAGACCGAGCTCAATCGTCAGGTGCGGGCCATCGCCCAGAGCAACAACATGAGCCTGGATCAGTTCGCCGACGCCCTGGAGGCCGACGGCCTGTCGCTGGGCGTGGTGCGTGACCAGGTGCGCCGCGAACTATTGATGCGCGAGCTCCAGCAGCGCCGCGTCGGCGGCCGGGTCAGCCTCTCCGAGCGTGAGGTCGACCGCTTCATGGAGCAGCAGGGCGGCAGCCGCGACCAGGCCCGCCAGGCGCTGTTCCAGCGCAAGGCGGGCGACGAGATGGAAGACTGGATCCAGGAGATCCGCAGCGAGGCCTTCGTCGAGGAACGGCTCGAGCCCGGCGACGCATGAAGGACGCGCCGGTCATCGCCCTGACCACCGGCGAGCCGGCCGGGATCGGCCCGGAATTGGCGGTGATGCTGGCGACCGATGGCGTGACGGGCGCCGTCACGGGCCATCGCCGGGTGGCGGTGGGTGACCCCGGGCTGCTCGCCGAGCGTGCCGAGGCCCTGGGTCGGCCGTTGGAGATCATCGAGCTGGCGCCGGGCGAGCCGGTGCCCGAGGCCCGGCCAGGGCGCTTGCCGGTGTGGCCGGTGGCGCTCGCCGCGCCGAGTCATCCCGGCGTGCTGGATACCCGCAACGGCGACTACGTGCTCGAGACCCTGGACCGTGCCGTGGCGGCCTGCCGGGCCGGTGAGGCCGCCGGCCTGGTCACCGCGCCGTTGCACAAGGCGGTGATCCGCGAGGCCGGCCATGGCGACTTCACCGGACACACCGAATACCTGCGCGATGCATGTGGCGTCGACGAGGTGGTGATGATGCTCGCCACCGAATGCGCCCTGCACGCCGCCGGTGCGGATTGGCAGGGTGCACGGGCGCTGCGTGTGGCGCTTGCCACGACCCACCTGCCGCTGCGCGAGGTGAGCGATGCGCTGACGCCCGAGCGCCTGGCCCGTGTTCTGCGTATCCTCGATGCCGACCTGCGGCGCTGGTTCGGCCTGGACGCGCCGCGCATCGCCGTGTGCGGCCTCAACCCCCACGCGGGCGAGGGCGGCCACCTGGGTCGCGAGGAGCTGGAGGTGATGGCCCCGACCCTGGCGGCGCTGCGTCGTGAAGGGTTGTCTCTTGACGGCCCGCTGCCGGCGGATACCCTGTTCACCCCGCGCCATCTGGCCGAGGCCGATGCCGTGCTGGCGATGTATCATGATCAGGGCCTGCCGGTCCTCAAGTACGCCGGCTTCGGCCGCGCCGCCAACATCACCCTGGGGCTGCCGCTGGTACGCACCTCGGTGGATCATGGCACCGCCCTGGACCTCGCCGGCCACGGCCTCGCCGATCCCGGCAGCCTGGCGGTGGCCGAGGCGCTGGCCGCCGACATGGCGCGTCGCGCCGACCGTGGCTGAATAGGCCTGCCAGGCTCGGCGCCGCCGCGGTTGCGGCGGCGCTCTTGAATCGAACATAAGGATAGACCGCATGGCATCCCGCCCCCAGGGTCATCGCGCCCGCAAGCGCTTCGGCCAGAACTTCCTGCGCGACACCGGCATCATCTCGCGGCTGGTTCGCGCCATCGGCGCCCGCTCCGGCGAGCGGCTGGTGGAGATCGGTCCCGGCCAGGGCGCCCTCACCGAGCCGCTGTTGGAATCGGCGGGCGGCCATCTCGACGTCATCGAGCTGGACCGCGACCTGATCCCCGGGCTGCGCGTGCAGTTCTTCGACAAGCCGGGCTTCGTGATCCACGAGGGCGACGCCCTCAAGGTCGACTTCCGCGAACTGCGCGGCGATGGTCCGGCGCTGCGGGTGGTCGGCAATCTGCCCTACAATATTTCCACGCCGCTGATCTCCTATCTGCTGCAGGCCGGCGACGCCGTGGCGGACATGCACTTCATGCTGCAGAAGGAAGTGGTGGAGCGCCTGGCGGCGCCCCCCGGCGGTGGCGAGCGCGGGCGTCTCTCGGTGCTGGCTCAGTACTACTGCGCGGTCGAGTCGCTGTTCGTGGTGCCGCCCGAGGCCTTCGTGCCGCAGCCCAAGGTGGAATCGGCCATCGTGCGCCTGACGCCCCATGCCGAGAGGCCCCACGTCGCACTGGATGAGGCGCTGCTGTTCGATCTGGTGCGCGAGGCCTTCGGCCAGCGCCGCAAGACGCTGCGCAACAACCTCAAGGGGCGGCTCGATGCCGCGACCCTGGAGTCCCTCGGCATCGACCCTGCCCGCCGCCCGCAGACCCTGAGCGTGGCGGAGTTCGTGCATATCGCCAATCACCTGGCCGCAGGAGGGCAACCCTCATGAGCGCACCGGCCCTCGGCGAAGAGATCCGTGTGGACGTGGAGCCGGCCTTCCGGGAAGACGAGTCCGCCCCGCAAGACGCGCGTTTCGTGTTCAGCTACACCATCACCGTGCACAATCACTCCGCGCATAGCATGCAGCTGCTGGCACGCCACTGGAAGATCACCCAGAGCAGCGGCGAGACTCAGGAGGTGCGTGGCAAGGGGGTGGTCGGCCAGCAGCCGATGATCGCCCCAGGGCAGACCTTCCGCTATACCAGCCGCGCCATCCTCGATGGCCCGGTGGGCGTGATGGAGGGCGACTTTACCTGTGTCGACACCGCCACTCAGCGCCCCTTCGAGGTGGCCATCGCGCCCTTCCGGCTGGCCGGTCCCAACCAGATTCACTGATATACCGCACGGAGCGAGAGGAACGCCATGTCCACCTATGCCGTCGGCGATCTGCAGGGCTGCCACGAGGAGTTCGTGGCCCTGCTCGAGCGCCTCGACTTCGACCCACGCCGCGACCGAGTGTGGCTGGCCGGTGACCTGGTCAACCGCGGTCGCGGCTCGCTCGACTGCCTGCGCGAGGTCATGGCCCTGGGCGACGCCGCCCGGGTGGTGCTCGGCAACCACGATCTGCACCTGCTGGCGGTGGCGCGTGGCGGCGCGCGGCTCAAGCCCAAGGATACCCTGGAGCCGATTCTCGCCGCGCCGGACCGCGAGCGCCTGCTCGACTGGCTGCAGGGGCGGCCGCTGGTGGTGCGCCAGGGCGACACCCTGATGAGCCACGCGGGGCTGCCGCCGAGCTGGAGTCCGGAGCGGGGCGAGACGTTGGCCGACGAGGTCGTCGAGCGGCTCGGCTCCGAGCGTGCCGGGGACTTCCTCGAAGGCCTGTATGGCAACCAGCCGGCCCGTTGGAGCGACGATCTGGACGGTCTCGATCGGCTGCGGGTGATCGTCAATGTCTTCACCCGCATGCGCTTCATCGCCGCCGACGGGACCCTCGAGTTCGGCGCCAAGGAAGGGCTCTCCAGCGCGCCGCCCGGCTTCGCGCCCTGGTTCCAGTACCCGCGCGACGACGACCCGCGGCTGCTGTTCGGTCACTGGGCGGCCCTGGAAGGGGAGACGCCCGGCAGCCGGGTACGCGCCGAGGCGCTGGATACCGGCTGCGTGTGGGGTGGCTCGCTGACCGCCCTCGATCTCGACAGCGGCGAGCGCATCGGCGTGCCCAGCCGACATTGATGCCCGCCTTCCTCCTCTTACGTTCCCTGGAGATCCGATGAACTTCCAGCACCTGGACATTCCTACCCTGGCCGAATGGCTCGATGCCGCGTCGCCGCTGACCCTGGTGGATATCCGTGATCCGGCGAGCTTCGCCGCCGGCCATATCCCGGGCTGTCGCCACCTGGACAACGATAGCGTCACCGGGCTGCTGGCCGAGGCGCCCCGCGAGACGCCGCTGGTGGTGGTCTGCTATCACGGCCATTCGAGCCAGCAGGCCGCCGCCTGGCTGGCCGGCCAGGGTTTCGAGGCGGTCTACAGCCTCGACGGCGGCTTCACCGACTGGCAGCACCGCCTCCCCGAACGCGTGGAGGCCTGAGCCGTGGCGGCCCGTGATGCTCGCCTGGCCGGGCTGGCCGTCTATCGGGTCGGCGGCGCCGTGCGCGATGCCCGACTCGGCTGGCCGGTCACCGACGTCGACTGGGTGGTGGTCGGCGCCACCCCCGAGGCGATGACGACGCGTGGTTTCCGCGCCGTGGGCCGCGACTTCCCGGTCTTCCTGCATCCGCAGACCCAGGAGGAGTACGCCCTGGCGCGCACCGAGCGCAAGTCCGGCCATGGCTATACCGGCTTCGAGGTGCACGCCAGCCCCGAGGTCAGCCTGGAGCAGGATCTGGTGCGCCGTGACCTGACCATCAACGCCATGGCCGAGACCCCGGAGGGCGAGCTGGTCGACCCCTACGGCGGCTTGGCCGACCTCGAGGCGCGAGTGCTGCGCCACGTCTCGCCGGCCTTCGTCGAGGATCCGCTGCGGGTGCTGCGCACGGCGCGCTTCCTGGCCCGCTACGCGGGGCTCGGCTTCGTGATCGCCGCGGAGACGCGCGAGCTGATGCGCCGGCTGGCGGCGAGCGGCGAGCTCGGCCACCTGGTGGCCGAGCGCGTCTGGACCGAGACCGAGAAGGCGCTCTCCGAGCCCCGGCCCGATGCCTACTTCCGAGCGCTGGAGGAGGGTGGCGCCCTGGCGGCGCTGATGCCTGAGCTTATGCATGATGCCGCGGCGCTGGACGAGGCGCTGGGGCGGCTAGCGCGGCTGCCCGAGGGCGTGGCCGATGAGGAGGCGCCGCATTGGCGCTGGGCGCGGCTGGTGGAGCATCTCGATGCCGAGCCGCGTGAGGCCCTGGCCGAACGCCTCAAGCTGCCGCGGCTGCCGCGCCGGCTGGCCGCGCAGGCGGCGGCGACCCGCCGGCTGCTGGGCGCGGCGCGAGCTGAGGCGCTGGATGGCGAACGAGTGCTGGCCTGGCTCGAGGCCGTTGGTGCTTGGCGCCAGGGCGAGCGGGTGGCCGCCTGGATCGGCCTGGTGCGTCGGGAGGATGACGGGTCGGCCGAGGCCTTGTCGTTGGCCTGGTGCCAGGCGGGGAAGATCCTGCCCCGTGAGCTCGTCGAGGCGGGCTATCAGGGGCGCGCGCTGGGCGAGGAGCTGGCTCGGCGGCGCCGGGCCGCCATCGACGAGGCGCTGGGTAACTGAAGGTCAGCCGAGAGGCAGGCGTCGCCCCCGCCACATGAACGCCGCCGGCCACAGCGCCTGGTCGGCGGCATCGAAGCGTGCCCATAGCTCGGCGTAGCGTTGGCCATCCTGCGGGTGGCAGGCATCGGGCAGCAGCTCCGCCAGCGGCTTCAGCACGAAGGCGTGGTGGCGAATCTCGGCGCGTGGCAGGCTGATGCCATCGTACTCGCCGCTCAGCGTGTCGACGGTGAGCAGGTCGACATCCAGGGTGCGGGGGCTGAACTTGGGGCTGTCGGGCTGGCGGCCGTTGGCGAACTCCAGCCGCTTGCACCAGGCGGCGAGTTCGCCTACCGACCAGTCGCTGTCGAAGGCCGCCACCAGGTTGTAGAAGTTGCGTCCATCCTCGAACCCTACCGGCTCGCTCTCATAGACCCGCGACAGGCGCAGATTGGCGAAGCTCTCGGTCAGGGCGTCTAGGCAGGCGGTCAGGTGGCGGTCGCGCTCGATGTTGCTGCCGATGCTGACGGTGACCAGTGCCATCAGGTCGCGCTCCGCTCGCCGCGCTCGATGCGCACACCCACCGCCGCCGCTTCGGGCACCGCGCCGGGCTTGCGCAGGGTCAGGCGAATCCAGGCGATGGCGTACTCCTGGCGCAGGGCGTCGACCAGGCGTTCGGCGAAGGTTTCCACCAGCTCGAAACGATGCTCGGCGCCGAAGCGGGCGATACGCTCGCTGATGGCGGCGTAGTCGAGGGTCTGGGCGATGTCGTCGTGCGCCGCCGCGGGGCGGATGTCGGTGGCCAGCTCCAGGTCGAGGACCAGGGTCTGGGTCAGGGTGCGTTCCCAGTCGTAGACGCCGATCACGGTGTCGACCTTCAACGCTTCGATCAGTACGAGATCCATCTGGGGCTCTCCGAACCTTGGCAGGGGCGGCGGCAGTGCCGGATAGGGCGGCGATTGTACGCGAGCCGACGGGCCGGCAACAGCGTCTCCGGCTGTTCGCAGGGCGATGAGGCTGGCAGAATCGAGACACTTTCCACCTGAGGGCCGGTCGTGCTGGGTCAACTCGAACTCGTGCTGCCGCTGATGGCGCTGGGCTATCTCAGCGGTACCTGGCTGGGGGCGAACACGGTGTGCCACTTAGCCGGGCGGGGCGACCCGCGGCTGGCCGGCTCCGGTAATCCCGGCTTCTCCAACGTGCTGCGCCTGCATGGCACCCGGCTGGCGCTGGCCACGCTGCTCATCGACACCCTCAAGGGCATGCCGGTGCTGGGGCTTGCCATGCTGCTGGGGCTGCCGCCCTGGGGGCAGGGATTGGTGGGGCTCGGTGTGCTGCTCGGTCACAGCTATCCGGTGTGGTACCGCTTCCGCGGCGGCAAGGCGGTGGCCAGCGCCTTCGGGGTGATGCTGCTGCTGACCCCCGGCGTGGCGCTGTGTTGCGCGGCCCTGTGGTGCCTGCTGGCCTGGCGGGTGCGCACCGCGGCGGTAGCCTCGCTTGCCAGCGCCACGCTGGCACCGCTGGTCGCGATCTGGCTGGCGCCGGCCTATGTGCCGGTGGTGATCGGCTTCACGCTGCTGGTGCTGGGACGCCACGCGCTGAACTTCCAGCGCCTGGGGCGTGGCGATGAGCCGGGGCTCTAGGCATTCTGAAAGATGTCAGCGCTCGGCGATAAGGCGTTAAAGACCGGCTCAAAGGCCTCATTGTTACCCCGTAAGCTCTGTCTTCTCGCCCCTTCCTCAAACACGCCTGGCCGTAGGCATGCCCTGCTGGCAGGTCATCATCTTTCCTTGGGCCTTCAGGCCTCGGCTGGTGGCTCCAGCCCATCCATCGGCCAGCGCGGCACGGCCTGCATCTGCCCCGCGGTGTCGCGTTCGCCGGCGAGCAGGCGTTGTGCGCCGACATAGGCGATCATCGCGCCGTTGTCGGTGCAGAAGCGGCCGCGAGGGTAGAACACCTCGGCGTCGCGCTTGGCGGCCTCGAGGCCGAGGCGCTCGCGCAGGCGGATGTTGGCGCTGACGCCGCCGGCCACCACCAGGCGCTTGAGACCGGTCTGGTCGAGGGCGCGGCGGCACTTGATCACCAGGGTGTCGACCACCGCGTCCTCGAAGGCGCGGGCCACGTCGGCGCGGGCGGCGTCGTCCAGGGCGTCGTCGGCCTCGAGCCGGCGGATCGCGGTCAGGGTGTGGGTCTTGAGCCCGGAGAAGCTGAAGTCGAGCCCCGGACGGTCGGTCATCGGCCGCGGGAAGCGGAAGCGGCTCGCATCGCCAGCCTCGGCGAGGCGTGCCACGGCGGGACCGCCGGGATAGTCCAGGCCGAGCATCTTGGCGGCCTTGTCGAAGGCCTCGCCGGCGGCGTCGTCCACCGATTCGCCGAGCAGGCGATAGCGGCCGAGGCCCGCCACCTCGACCAGCTGGGTATGGCCGCCGGAGACCAGCAATGCCGCGAAGGGGAAGGCGGGCGGGGCGTCCTCGAGCATCGGTGCCAGTAGGTGGCCTTCCATGTGGTGCACGCCGAGCACCGGAATGTCGAGCGCCCGGGCCAGGCCGTGGGCGGTGCTGGCGCCGACCATCAGCGCCCCCACCAGGCCGGGCCCGGCGGTGTAGGCGATGGCGTCCAGTTCGTCGCGGCGCATGCCGGCATCGCTGAGCACCGCCTGGATCAGCGGTAGCAGGCGCCGGGTATGATCACGGCTGGCCAGCTCCGGCACCACGCCGCCGTATTCGGCGTGCATGGCGATCTGGCTATGGAGCGCGTCGGCCACCAGGCCTCGCTCGGTGTCATAGAGGGCGACGCCGGTCTCGTCGCAGGAGGTCTCGATGCCCAGTACACGCATGATCATGGCTCGGTACAGCGGAAATGCCGGCATTCTACGCCTTTTGTGTGGCCTGCGGCAGGGGCGCGGCGCGAAACGGTTTGCATGGTCGTGGTACGACGACTAGAATATTGTGCGCTGCAAGACTGGGTCGTGCGCCCAGGGGCAGACTCTCTGTATCTCCCTTACCGCTGTCGGCCCGCAAGGCGTGGTTGCTGGTGGTATCGGAACATCACGAGCGTTCCTCAAGGCGTGCGTTCGAACCGAACTCAAGTTTTTCAAGGTAGGTGAGTGCTTAATGCCTTCTGTTAAAGTACGTGACAACGAGCCGTTTGACGTCGCACTGCGTCGCTTCAAGCGTTCCTGTGAAAAAGCCGGTGTTCTCTCCGAGGTTCGCCGTCGCGAGCAGTACGAGAAGCCGACCGCAGAGCGCAAGCGCAAGGCGGCTGCCGCCGTCAAGCGTCACGCCAAGAAGCTGCAGCGTGAGCGCAAGCGTTTCGAACGGCTCTATTGATCCGTACTGGGGTCGACTCGCTCGCTAGCGGGGCGACTCGGGAGGAGCGCCAAGCGGCCGCCGTTCGGTGGCCGCTTGTTTTTGCGCCTGTTTTCGGCGCACTGGCTTTCAACCCCGACGGGATTGCCTGATGGCCGGTCAGATTCCGCAACGTTTCATCGATGACCTGCTGGCTCGCGTCGACGTGGTCGAGGTGGTCGGCGAGCGGGTCAAGCTCAAGAAGGCCGGGCGCAATCATTCCGGTCTCTGCCCCTTCCACCAGGAGAAGTCGCCGTCCTTTACCGTCAGCGCCGACAAGCAGTTCTATCACTGCTTCGGTTGCGGTGCCCACGGTAACGCCCTGCGTTTCCTGATGGAGTACGACAACCTGCGCTTTCCCGAGGCGGTGGAAAGCCTGGCCGCCCGGCAGGGCGTCGAGGTGCCGCGCGAAGGTGCCGACGATCCGCGGGCCCAGGCTCGCGAGCGCAAGCGCAAGGAAGGCGTCAACCTGCTGGAGCTCTCGGCGAGCTTCTTCCGCGAGCGCCTGAAGATGCCCGAAGGGCAGGGTGCGCGGACGTACATCGAGCGCCGCGGGTTGTCGCCGGAGGTCGTGCGCGACTTCGGTATCGGCTATGCCCCCGATGGCTGGGAGGCGCTCAAGCGACACCTCGGCGAACAGGGCATCGCCGAGTCGGTGCAGGTCGAGTATGGCCTGCTGGTGCACCGCGAGGAGAGCGGGCGCACCTACGACCGCTTCCGTGATCGCGTGGTCTTCCCGATCCGCGATATCCGTGGGCGGACGATTGCCTTCGGTGGACGAGTGCTGGGCGACACCAAGCCCAAGTACCTGAACTCCCCGGAGACGCCGGTCTTCCATAAGGGGCGCGAGCTGTACGGCCTGTATGAGGCGCGTCAGGCCAATCCGCGCCTCGAACGTCTGGTGATCGTCGAGGGCTACATGGACGTGGTGGCGCTCGCCCAGTTCGGCATTCGCAATGCGGTGGCGACCCTGGGCACGGCCACCACCGAGGATCATCTGGGGCGGTTGTTCCGCATGGTCGACGAGGTGGTGTTCTGCTTCGACGGCGACCGTGCCGGCCGCCAGGCGGCGAGCCGGGCGCTGGAAACGGTGCTGTCGCAGATGATCGACGGCCGCCAGGCGCGTTTCCTGTTCCTGCCCGAGGGTGAGGATCCGGACACCCTGGTGCGCCGCGAGGGCCCTGAGGCCTTCGAGGATCGCGTGACCTGCGCCAGCCCGCTGTCGGAGTTCCTCTTCGAGCAGGCCGCCGAGGGGCGCGACCTGGAGCGGCTGGAGGAGCGTGAGCGCTTCGCCAGTCGGGTGCTGGGCGCCATCGGCCGCCTGCCCGAAGGGGTGATGAAGTCGCTGCTGCTGACGGAACTCTCGCGTCGCACCGGCGTCGACCAGTCGAGCTTCGAGGCGCTGATGCCCCGCGAAGAGGGCGTCGAGGCGATGCCGCCCGAGGACGTGCCGCCGGAGCTGGCGGGGACGATGCCATCGGCGGGCGAGGGGGCGTCACCCGCCTCCGGCGCCCCGGCGTCGCTTGGACGCATGGCGCGAGCCTTGCAGCTGCTGGTGCATGAGCCGGCGCTGGTCGAGCGGTTGCCCGAGGACGACGACTGGTGCGATCAGCGCGACCCGGATGCCGGGCTGTGTCGCGAGGTGGTACGGCTGCTTCGGGCGGGTGGCTATCGCAGCGCCCAGGTGCTGCTGGCGCACTTCCACGGTACGCCGGAAGGCGAGCGCCTGGCGATGCTGGCCCGGCGAGCGCCGCTGGTCCCGAGTGGGCTGCGCGGCGCCGAGCTCGATAACTGGGTGGCGTACTTCCAGCGCCATCGCCGGCAGCAGTCGCCGCAGGAGGCCTTCGATGCCCTGTTGGCACGGGAGCGCGCCGGCGAGCGACTGTCACGCGAGGAGCGTCAGCGGCTGATGGTGTTGCTGGCCGAGCTCAAGGGGTGAGGAGGGCGTGGCGCGCCGGATGTTGGCGCCAGGCTTGAATTTCCTTCTAATATCACCATATACAGAGCGTCCCCGAACGGAACGCAACCTGACAAGCTAACACACCTGAATGACCGCGCAAATACGTCGAACTGGCAAGATGGCGGCCAAAACCGCTATACTGTTCGGCTTATCGAGTTTTCTCCGCCTCAGTGCTTCAGGTGCTCCATTCTTCTTCGTCGAGTAGGGTTTCTATGGCTGGAAATGCGCAGCAGCAGTCACGTCTGAAGGAGTTGATCGCGCGCGGCAAGGAACAGGGCTTCCTGACCTATGCCGAGGTCAACGACCATCTTCCCGAGGATATCGCCGACCCCGATCAGGTGGAAGACATCATCGGCATGATCAACGACATGGGTATCAATGTCGTCGAGGAAGCGCCCGATGAAGACACCCTGATGATGTCTGACCAATCCACCGACGAGTCGGCCGCCGAGGAAGCCGTGGCCGCCCTGGCCGCGGTGGAAAGCGATGTAGGGCGCACCACCGACCCGGTGCGCATGTACATGCGCGAGATGGGCACGGTCGAGCTGCTGACCCGTGAGGGCGAGATCGAGATCGCCAAGCGGATCGAGGAGGGCACCCGTGAGGTGATGTCCGCCCTGGCCTATCTACCCGGCGCCGTGGATTCGATCCTCGCGGCCTATGATGCGACCCAGGACGAAGAGGCGCCGGGCCGGCTGTCCGACCTGTTCTCGGGGTTCATCGATCCCGACGGCGGCATCCCCGGCGTGGCCGAGGCCGAGGTGCCCGAAGAGCCGGAAGTGGCCGCCAGCGATGCCGACGCGGATGGCGAAGAAGCCGAGGAAGAAGACGACAGCGGCGGTGGCCCGGATCCGGAAGAAGCGCGTGCGCGTTTCGAACAGATCCGCGGGCAGAACGAGATGGTGCGCCAGGCCATCGAGGCCGGCGGGCGTCGTTCCGCCCAGGCCGAGCTGACGCGCCTGGCCGAGCTGTTCTCGCCGATCAAGCTGGTGCCCAAGCACTTCGAACGCCTGGTCGGCCAAGTGCGGATCAGCGTCGAGCAGGTGCGTGCCCAGGAAAAGGCCATCATGCAGCTGTGCGTGAAGAAGGCCAAGGTGCCGCGCAAGACCTTCATCAAGGCCTTCCCGGGCAACGAGTCGCGTCAGGCATGGCTCGATGACTTCATGGCCGATAACGCCAAGTACGCCGACAAGCTGGCCGTGCTCAAGGGCGATATCCAGCGTGCCCAGCGCAAGATCGCCTTCGAGGAGGAGATGATCCAGCTGGCGGTGCCCGAGGTGAAGGAGGTCAACCGTCGGCTGTCCATCGGCGAGGCCAAGGCGCGTCGCGCCAAGAAGGAAATGGTCGAGGCCAACCTGCGTCTGGTGATCTCGATCGCCAAGAAGTACACCAACCGTGGCCTGCAGTTCCTGGACCTGATCCAGGAGGGCAACATCGGCCTGATGAAGGCGGTCGACAAGTTCGAATACCGTCGCGGTTACAAGTTCTCGACCTATGCGACCTGGTGGATTCGTCAGGCGATCACCCGCTCGATCGCCGACCAGGCGCGCACCATCCGTATCCCGGTGCACATGATCGAGACCATCAACAAGCTCAACCGCGTGTCGCGGCAGATGCTTCAAGAGATGGGCCGCGAACCGACGCCGGAGGAGCTGGGCGAGCGCCTCGAGATGCCCGAGGACAAGGTGCGCAAGGTGCTCAAGATCGCCAAGGAGCCGATCTCCATGGAGACGCCCATCGGCGATGACGATGACTCGCACCTGGGTGACTTCATCGAGGATGGCACCATGATGCTGCCCATCGATTCGGCTACCGGTGAAGGGCTGATCGAGGCCACTCGCAATGTGCTCGGCGGTCTCACCGCCCGCGAGGCCAAGGTGCTGCGCATGCGCTTCGGCATCGACATGAACACCGACCACACCCTCGAGGAGGTCGGCAAGCAGTTCGACGTGACCCGCGAGCGGATCCGCCAGATCGAGGCCAAGGCATTGCGCAAGCTGCGCCATCCGTCGCGCTCGGAGCCGCTGCGCTCCTTCCTCGACGAATAAGCCTGACCGACGCTTCGAAAAAAACGCCCGCAACCGAAAGGTTGCGGGCGTTTTTTCGTGTAGCCCTTGGCCAACCCTGGGGGCTGGCCGTCGCCGTCAGAGGCTGTAGTGGGTCGCCGAGCCGGGGCCCACCGGCAGGCCGAACAGGAAGACCCAGGCGAAGAACAGCAGGCTCCAGCCGACCAGCATGAACAGTGTATAAGGCAGCATCAGCGCGACCAGGGTGCCGATGCCCAGATCCTTGCGGTAGCGTGCCGCCACCGCCATGATCAGGCCGAAGTAGCTCATCATCGGGGTGATCAGATTGGTCACCGAGTCGCCGATACGGTAGGCCGCCTGTATGACTTCGGGGGCATACCCCATCAGCATCAGCATCGGCACGAATACCGGGGCGGTCACCGCCCACTGGGCCGATGCGCTGCCCAGCGACAGGTTGACGAAGGCGCACAGCAGGATGAACAGGGCAAACAGCGCCGGGCCCTTGAGCCCCAGTGTCTGCAACAGATCCGCGCCGGCCACGGCGATGACGGTGCCGAAGTTGCTCCAGTTGAACAGCGCCACGAACTGTGCGGCGAAGAACACCAGCACGATATACAGCCCCAGGCTGCTCATGCTCTTGGCCATGGCGTCAACGACATCGCGGTCGCCGTGCATGGAGCCGGCCAGGCGACCGTAGACGAAGCCCAGGAGACCCAGCGAGACGGCGACGATCGCCACGATGCCGTTCAGGAAGGGCGAGCCGCTGACGGCCCCGGTCTCGGGGTCGCGCAGGATGCCGCTCTCCGGCACCACCATGATGGCGAGCACCGCGACGATGGCCAGGGTGGCCAGGCCGGTGCCCTTCAGGGCGCGTTTCTCGTCGCTCGAGAGCCCGGTCATGCGCTGCGAGTCGATATCGTCTTCGGCATAGGTGGCATCGAACGTGCCGAGCTTGGGTTCGACGATGCGCTCGGTGACCAGGCCGCCGATCAGGGTCACGGCGAAGGTGCTGACGATCATGAAGAACCAGTTGGCCTCGGCGCCGACCGTGTAGCTCGGATCGATCAGGTGCGCCGCCTCCTGGGTGATGCCGGAGAGCAGGGGATCGACGGTACCGATCAACAGGTTGGCGCTGTAGCCGCCCGAGACGCCGCAGAACGCGGCGGCCAGGCCGGCCAGGGGGTGGCGCCCCAGGGAATGGAAGATCATCGCCGCCAGCGGGATCAGCACCACGTAGCCAAGCTCGGCGGCCATGTTGGACATGATGCCGGCGAAGACCAGCGCATAGGTGACGATATGCGGCGAGCGGCCGAGCACCAGGGCGCGCATGCTGGCCGATAGCAGGCCGGAGTGTTCGGCGACCCCGACCCCGAGCATCGCCACCAGCACGGTGCCGAGCGGTGCGAAACTGGTGAAGTTGTTGACCAGCTCGGTGAGCAACAGGCGCAGGCCGTCGGCATTGAGCAGCGAATTGACGGCGATCGATTCGCCTTCATTGGTGGGTCGGGGGTCGGCGACGGACACGTCGAGCGCTCCGGCGATACCGCTGGCCACCACCACGACCATGCAAAGCACGGCGAACAGGGTTACGGGGTGGGGCAGCAGATTGCCGAGCCACTCGACGCTATCGAGGAAGCGTGTGAAGGCGCTGCGGCGCAGGCGTGCGCCACCGGAATTGGCAGTAGACATCGAAGTTTCTCGTCAATGAAGGCGTTGTTGGTTGAAGTTATTGCCAAAATGGCATGACGCGCGACATTACTTCGATAAGAGATCTTCTGCAAACTCAAACGTATTGTGAGTGACGCACGAGTCGAGTGACTCGGCTCAGGCCGTATCGCGGCTTCTCGCCCAGCGCCGCACCATCAGCAGCAGTTCCAGCATGGCGATCAGCAACAGCGCATAGCCGAACAGCTCGGTGACCTCCTCGGCGGCATCCTTGACGATCCGCAGGTCATGCTCACCCAGCAGGCTCGTCCACAGCTCGCCACGCCCGTAGAGGCGCGAGAAGACATAGGTGCCGAGGAACCCCGCGGCGAACAGGCCGCCGGAAAAGCTCATGGCGTAGCGCTCGAGCTCGGCGGCGAGGGTGCGGCGGCCGCGCAGCACCGCGTACAGGATCGGCACCACGAGTAGTGTCACCAGAAGCTGCCAGGCACCGTCGAAGACGTTGGCATCGAGCCAGGCATCCTGCTCGCGAATCAGCGAGGCACCGAGCAGGCCCACCAGCAGCAGGGTGAGGTGCGGAAGGCGGTCGTCCAGGCGGTGGGTGATCAGCGCCAGTGTCGTGGCCCCTATCAGCAGTGCGGACTGGGTGAGCTCGGTGAAGCCGGCCTCGGAGAAGCGCACGGCCGGCATGTGCATGGCCTCGAAGAGCACGCCTTGCATCAGGGCGGCGATGAAGAGCATATAGGCGAAGCCGCGCAGGCAGAGTGCGCGCAAGGCGATTCGCTCGGAAGGGGAGTCGGGCATGGTGCTGTCTTCTGATGAGATGTTGAGTCGGCTAATTATACGTCTTGAGGATGGCCCTTGTCTGCCACGAAGGGATGTCGAGAAGGGTGCTGGCGTCGAGCCTCCTCCTGTAGCCAGTCGTGGACCGCGAGGATCCGTCGGTCGTCCAGTGAGCCGGCGGCATGCACGATGCCGTAGTGCATGCCGGTGGCCACGCGTCGTTCGAAGGGCGCCACCAGGGCGCCGGTATCCAGTTCGTTGGTGATCAGCGTCTGGCGGGCGATGGCGACCCCCATGCCGGCCAGCGCCGCCTCCATGGTCAGGTGGTTACGATTGAACGTGTAACCGCGACGCACATTGATCTCGGGGGCATGGATGGCGGTCAGGTAGTGTTCCCATTCGCCATAGTCGTGGCTGCCGCGCCAGGCGGTGATGTCGTGCAACAGGGGATACCAGGCCAGGTCGACGGGGCGGCGCAGGGGGGGGCGGCCGCGCATCAGCGAGGGGGCGCAGACGGGGAAGATGGTTTCCTCCATCAGCGGCGTGATCGACATGCCGGGATAGCGACCGTCGTTGAGGTCAATCGCGAGATCGAACTCGCCTTCCCGCAGCGAGGTGCTGCTGTCCTCGGAGATGATGTGCAGCTCGATGTCGGGGAAGCGCGCCTGCAGGCGCGGCAGGCGTGGCATCAGCCACTTGTTGAGGAAGGAGGGCACCACGCGCATGCGGATGATGCCGCTCATGACCCCGCTGCGCAGCCGCTTCACTTCCAGGCCGACCGCCTGGTAGGCCTCGCCGACCACCGACGCCAGCCGTCGGCCTTCCTCGGTGAGGGCCAGGCGCCGGGGCAGGCGGCGGAACAGCTTGAAACCGAGTCGTTCCTCGAGCTGCTTGATCTGCTGGCTGACGGCCCCGGTGGTGACGTGAAGTTCCTCCGCCGCCCGAGTGAAGGACAGGTGGCGGGCGCTGACCGCGAAGACCTTCAGCCAGGCATGCGTCTGTGAATTGAGGAGTTGGCTCATGGTTTAGTGATTCTACACTGTGGGCAAGATATTCTAGATTGTCGTCGGGCTCGGCTAGCGACAACATTAGGGTCCAAGGCAAGCGAAGGCCAGCAGGCTTTAGTGTAACTGACAACAAGGCGGTGTCGGTACGATCCGACCCCCACTCCGAGGTGTTTCCCATGTCCATCAGCGTCTTCGACCTCTTCAAGATCGGCATCGGCCCCTCCAGCTCTCACACGGTTGGGCCGATGCGTGCGGCCAACGACTTCGTCCAGGAACTGCGTCGACGAGACATGCTGGAGCGAGTGGCCCGGGTCGAGGTGCACTTGCATGGTTCGCTGTCCGCTACCGGCCAGGGCCACGGCACCGATCAGGCCACCATCATGGGCCTGATGGGCGAGCGCCCCGAGTCGATCGACCCGTCCATCGTCTCGCCTTGCATCGAGGAGCTGCTGGAGTCCCAGACCCTGTTGCTCGACGGTCGTCTGGCGATCCCTTTTCTGTGGTCGCGTGACCTGCAGTGGCATGACGAGAGCCTGGCCTATCACCCCAATGCCATGACCCTGGTGGCTCACGGCCATTCCCAGGAGCTGCATCGCAACATCTACTACTCCGTGGGTGGCGGCTTCGTCGTCGACGAGGAGCAGGCGGCCAGCGGCGAGCTCGATAGCGACACCACCGTGCTGCCCTTCGATTTCAACTCCGCCGGCGAGTTGCTGGCACTGTGCCGCCTGCATGGCCTGCGCATCAGCGAGTTGATGATGGAGAACGAGAAGGCCTGGCGCGATGAGGCCGAGATACGTGCCGGACTATGGCGCATCTGGGAGGCCATGCAGGACAGCGTGCAGCAGGGCTTCGAGAGCGAGGGCGTGCTGCCCGGCGGACTCAACGTCAAGCGCCGTGCCGGCGACCTGCATCGTCGCCTCGAGGCGATGGACGACGACGGCAGCCTGATCGCCTCGACCTTCTCCGCCATGGACTGGGTCAACGTCTTCGCCCTGGCGGTCAACGAGGAAAACGCCGCCGGCGGGCGCATGGTGACCGCGCCGACCAATGGCGCGGCCGGTATTATTCCGGCGGTGTTGCACTATTACATGAAGTTCCAGGCCGGTGCCGATGAGCGCTGCGTGGTGGATTTCCTGCTGACCGCCGGTGCCGTGGGCATCCTGTGCAAGAAGAATGCCTCGATTTCCGGCGCCGAGGTCGGTTGCCAGGGCGAGGTGGGTTCGGCCTGCGCCATGGCGGCCGCCGGCCTGACCGAGGTGCTGGGTGGTAGCCCGGGCCAGGTGGAGAACGCCGCCGAGATCGGCCTGGAGCACAACCTGGGCCTGACCTGCGACCCGGTGGGCGGCCTGGTGCAGGTGCCCTGCATCGAACGCAACGCGATCGCCTCGGTGAAGGCCATCAACGCCACCCAGATGGCGCTGCGCGGCGACGGCGACCACTTCATCTCGCTGGACAAGGCGATCCGTACCATGCGAGACACCGGCGCCGACATGCAGGAGAAGTACAAGGAAACCTCCAAGGGGGGCCTGGCGGTCAACGCCATCGAATGCTGAAACGAGTTCTTTGTCGGGCGGCGGGTGCCGTCCTTGCCGGCGCGTCCCTCGGGGCGCGCTTTTTTTGATCCTGCGCCTCCAGTCGGGTGGTGCAGGCTCGATCAGCGGCGCCGCGATGGCAGCCCCTCATCGATATGCGCGACCAGGTGGTCGAGGAAACGGTGTACCTTGACCGAGCGATGGCGATGCCGGGGGTAGACCGCCCATACCGCGGTGTCGGCGTGGCGATAGGCATCGAGCACGCTGATCAGCTCGCCGCGGGCCAGGTGTTGCTCGACGTAGTAGTCGGGCAACTGGGCCAGGCCGAGCCCCTTGAGGGCGGCGTCCAGCAGCGCCGGGCCCGAGTTTCCACTCAGCGGGCCGTCGACACGGATATCGCGTCGCACGCCATCGACGTCGAAGCGCCATTCGTTGCGCGAGCCGATCAGGCAGCGGTGCCGAGACAGCTCCGAGAGGCTGTGGGGCTGGGCGATGCGAGTGAAGTAGTCGGGTGAGCCGACCACGTACTCGCGACGCTCGCACAGCCGCCGGGCGATCAGGGTAGAGTCCTTCAACCGCCCCATGCGGATGGCGATATCGAAGCCTTCGTCGATGATGTCCACCTGGCGGTTGGTGAAGTGCATGTTGACCTCGAGCCGCGGGTGGGCGGCCATGAAGTCGTGCACCAGCGGGGCGATGAAGCGTTCGCCGAAGGTGGTGGCGCAGGTCAGGGCGAGCAGGCCGCTGGGGGTGTCCTGCAGCTCCTTGACCGCGGTCTCGGCCTCGCGGAAGCCCTCGAACAGGTGCTGGCAATGCTGATAGTAGAGGCGGCCCGCCTCGGTGAGCCGGAGGCGGCGCGTGGTGCGATAGAGCAGGGTGGTATCCAGCTGGTGCTCCAGCTGGCTGACCAGCCGGCTGACGTGAGAGCTCGAGACCTTCAGACGCTCGGCGGCGGCCTTGAAGGCACCCTGGCGCACCACCTCGATGAAGGCCTCGACGCGATCCCAGCGCTGCATTCCGCGTCTCCTCGGCGATTATTGCCATGTGGCAATAATGTGATGTGTTTCGTGCGGTTTATCCGAGTATGCGGGGTTGCCTAGACTAGGGGAAGGCCGACGCCCGGCGAAGGCCACCGCCCATTCAGAGGAGAGCATCATGAAGTCACGCGCCGCCATCGCCCTGGAAGCGGGCAAACCCCTCGAACTTACCGAGATCGACGTCGAGGGCCCGAAGGCCGGCGAGGTGCTGGTACGCATGGCCGCCACCAGCGTCTGCCATACCGACGCCTACACGCTGTCCGGTGCCGACCCGGAAGGCCTGTTCCCGACCGTGCTGGGCCATGAGGGCGCCGGCATCGTCGAGGAAGTGGGCGAGGGCGTCACCGGGCTGCGTCCCGGCGACCACGTCATCCCGCTGTATACCGCCGAGTGCGGCAAGTGCAAGTTCTGCCTCTCCGGCAAGACCAACCTGTGCGGCGCCGTGCGTGCCACCCAGGGCAAGGGCGTGATGCCCGACGGCACCAGTCGTTTCTCCCTCGAGGGTCGTAAGCTGCACCATTACATGGGGTGCTCCACCTTCAGCGAGTACACCGTGGTGCCCGAGGTGTCGCTGGCCGTGGTCTCCAAGGAGGCGCCGCTGGACAAGATCTGCCTGCTGGGCTGCGGCGTGACCACCGGCATCGGTGCGGTCATGAACACCGCCAAGGTCGAGCCGGGCGCCACCGTGGCGGTGTTCGGGCTCGGCGCCATCGGCCTGGCGGTGATCCAGGGCGCGGTGATGGCCAAGGCCAGCCGCATCATCGCCATCGACGTGAATCCGGAGAAGTTCGAGCTGGCCAAGCAGTTCGGCGCCACCGAGTTCGTCAATCCCAAGGACTACAGCGACTCCATCCAGCAGGTGATCGTCGACCTGACCGACGGTGGCGTCGACTACTCCTTCGAATGCATCGGCAACGTCAATGTCATGCGCTCGGCGCTGGAGTGCTGCCACAAGGGCTGGGGCGAGTCGGTGATCATCGGCGTCGCCGGTGCCGGCGAGGAGATCTCGACCCGTCCGTTCCAGCTGGTTACCGGGCGGGTCTGGAAGGGGTCCGCCTTCGGTGGCGTCAAGGGCCGCACGGAGCTACCGGGCTATGTGGATCGCTACATGAAGGGCGAAATCAACATCGATGACTTCATCACCCACGACATGCCGTTCGAGAAGATCAACGAGGCCTTCGAGCTGCTGCACAAGGGGGAGAGCATCCGTACCGTGCTGCACTATTGATCAACGCGCCCGCTGACGCGCGCGGGGCTTGAAACGTGTCCGCCGCGACGCGTGTGTAATGCGCCCGATGCCGGGTATCGCGACGGCGATGCCCGGCACGCCTCGAATTCCATAAGGAGTCGCTCATGACCATGACCGAACAGCTCGAGCTGGTCTCGGCTAACCGCAGTTTCGGTGGCTGGCACAAGCGCTATCGCCACCGCTCCCGGGCGCTGGACTGCGAGATGATCTTCGCCATCTATCTGCCGCCCCAGGCGGAGACCGAGCGTGTGCCGCTGCTGTGGTGGCTGTCGGGGCTGACCTGCAGCGACGAGAACTTCATGCAGAAGGCCGGGGCTCAGCGCCTGGCCGCGGAGCTCGGCATCGCCATCGTCTGTCCGGATACCAGCCCTCGCGGGCTGAATCTGCCCGGCGAGCACGATAGCTATGACGTCGGCTCCGGCGCGGGCTTCTACGTCAACGCCACCCAGGCGCCGTGGAAGCACCACTACCGGATGTATGACTACGTGGCCGAGGAGTTACCCTCGGTGGTGCGCCAGCACTTCCCGGTCAACGGCCGGGAGTCGATCAGCGGCCACTCCATGGGCGGCCACGGCGCGCTGATCCTGGCGCTGCGCCGGCCGGGGCACTATCGTTCGGTGTCGGCCTTCGCGCCGGTGGTCAATCCGTCCCAGTGCCCCTGGGGGCGCAAGGCCTTCGGCCACTACCTGGGCGAGGACGTCAGCCAGTGGACCCAGTACGACGCCTGCGAACTGGTGGCGCGCGGCGCTTCCCGCCAGCCGTTGTTCGTCGACCAGGGCGAGGCCGATGACTTCCTCGAGGAGCAGCTGTGCCCCGAGCGCCTGGAGGCGGTGTGCGCCGAGCACGATCATCCGCTGACCCTGCGTCGCCAGCCCGGCTACGATCACAGCTACCACTTCATCGCCAGCTTCATCGACGACCACCTGCGTTACCACGCCGAGCATCTCCACGCTCGACACTGAGTCACCCTGCGACTCGCTTCACGCGCCGCCTGTGCACAGGCGGCGCGAGTCGTTTACGCCCCCTCTCCATGCCCTGCAGCGTCATCCGCGTACCTATCGACGACTCATTGTCGTGCTTCACCGGGGCGGCGTCTCCCGATAGCCAAATTTGACATGCCGGAAAACGACACAACCGGTAAATTTCGGGGTGTGCATGCCGGTTCGCGACGGATAGCCCGCCAGGGCGGCCCCTGCCTGACTCGACAATAATGATGACAACACCTCGTGCCGGAGTATGGATGATGACACGCGCTCCTCAGCCTCCCCCTCATGCCGCCGGGCCCCAGACCCTGGGATTCCTGTTGCTGGACAACTTCACCCTCATCTCGTTGGCCTCGGCCATCGAGCCCTTGCGCATGGCCAATCAGCTAGCCGGGCGCGAACTCTATCGTTGGTACACCCTGACCGCCGATGGTGGCCCGGTGCGTGCCAGCGACGGCCTGCAGATCACCCCGGATGCCTCCATCACGGTGCCGTTGGCGCTGGACACGGTGATCGTCTGCGGCGGCGTGGGGCCGCAGCGCAGCGTGCAGCGCGAGCACGTCGCCTGGCTGCAGTCGCAGGCGCGCCATTCGTGCCGCCTGGGCGCCGTGTGTACCGGCTCCTGGGCGCTGGCGCGGGCCGGGTTGCTCGATGGCTTCGAGACTAGCGTGCACTGGGAATGCCTGGCCGCCATGCAGGAGGCCTTTCCCCGGGTCGCCTTGAGTACCCGGCTGTTCTCCATCGACCGCGACCGGGCCACCGCCTCCGGCGGCACGGCGCCGATGGACATGGTGCTGACGCTGATCGGTCGCGACCACGGCCGCGAACTGGCGGCTGGCATCTCCGAGATGTTCATCTACGATCGCGTGCGCAACGAACAGGACCAGCAGCGCGTGCCGCTCAAGCATGTGCTGGGCACCACCCAGCCGCGGCTGCTGGAGATCGTGGCGCTGATGGAGGCCAACCTCGAGGAGCCGATCAGCCTCGACGAGCTGGCCGGCTACGTGAACGTCTCGCGGCGCCAGCTGGAGCGGCTGTTCCAGAAGAACCTGCATTGCTCGCCGTCGCGCTACTACCTCAAGCTGCGCCTGACCCGCGCCCGGCAATTGCTCAAGCAGACCCCGCTGTCGATCATCGAGGTCGCGTCGGCCTGTGGTTTCGTCTCCACGCCGCACTTCTCCAAGTGTTATCGGGAATACTTCGGCATTCCGCCGCGCGACGAGCGGCTAGGCTCCAGCGCCGTCGAGCTGGTGCCGGTGCAGCTGGGCCAGGACGCCGTGGCCATGCTACAGTCCGCCTCGTTCGAGTCGGTTCCCGATGCCCCGGTCTCCGCGGCCATGAGCGCCCTGAATCAGGCCCGGGGGGAGCCGACCTATGCCAGCGTCAGGCTGAGTTAACGCCTGGCGCCGGGAGGGCTCATCCGCATGCCGCGGGAGTGAGCCCCTGACGGAGTTCCGGGCGAGGTCGATGCGAAAAGGATGGCGATGGCTGGCGCGAGTACTGTGGCTCGCGCTGCTCGGCTGGGTCGGGCTAAGCGTGCTGGTGGTGCTGATGCTGCGGGTGATACCGGTGGGCGGCTCCATGGTGATGCTCGAGCGCAAGGTGCAGGCCTGGCGCGCCGACGAGCCGTTGGACTTGCGTCACGACTGGCGCCCTTGGGATCAGCTGGCCGACGGCGCCAAGCTGGCGGTGATCGCCGCCGAGGATCAGCGTTTCCCCACGCATCATGGCTTCGACCTGGTAGAGCTGCGGCGCGCCGTCGAGGCCAGCCTCAATGGCGGCGACCTGCGTGGTGCCAGCACTCTCAGCCAGCAGACCGCCAAGAATCTCTTCCTGTGGACCGGGCGCAGCTGGGTGCGCAAGGGCCTGGAAGCCTGGTTCACCCTGCTCATCGAGACGCTGTGGCCCAAGCAGCGCATCCTCGAGGTCTATCTCAATATCGCCGAGTGGGACACCGGAGTGTTCGGCCTGGAGGCCGCATCACGGCACTACTTCGGCGTGCCGGCGGCACGGCTGAGCGATGTCCAGGCCAGCCGGCTGGCCGCCATCCTGCCCGACCCCCGTGGTCGGAGCGCCTCTCGGCCCGGCGGCTACGTCCTGCAACGCAGCGCCTGGATCCGCCAGCAGATGCGCAATCTTGGCGGTGCCAGCTACCTCGAGCGTCTCTGACACGACATCGATTTCCCGTTGTGTCGCGATCGCGACGCGGGTGACGTTTTTGGAATTTCCCCGGTCGTTTCCAGGCGCCGGGTTCCGTAGGGCGAGGGATATGCTGCCGGCGTAACCCTGCGCTACTACGGAGCTTCCCCGCCATGACCCCCGCCGAGCTGCACCAGGATGCCATCGTCATCGATGGCCTCGTTATCGCCAAGTGGAACCGCGAGCTGTTCGAGGACATGCGTCGTGGTGGCCTGACGGCCGCCAACTGCACCGTCTCGGTGTGGGAAGGCTTCCAGGCCACCGTCGACAACATCGTCAGGTCCAACGCCCTGATGGCCGAGTGCGACGACCTGGTGCGGCCGGTGCGTACCGCCGCCGACATCACCCGCGCCAAGGAAGAGGGCAAGACGGGCATCATCTACGGCTTCCAGAACGCCCATGCCTTCGAGGACCAGATCGGCTACGTCGAGGTCTTCAAACGGCTCGGCGTGGGCATCGTGCAGATGTGCTACAACACCCAGAACCTGGTCGGTACCGGCTGCTACGAGCGTGACGGCGGGCTGTCCGGCTTCGGCCACGAGATCGTCGCCGAGATGAACCGCGTGGGCATGATGTGCGACCTCTCCCATGTCGGCGAGAAGACCTCCACCGAGGTCATCGAGGCATCCACCCAGCCGGTCTGCTACTCCCATTGCCTGCCCGCGGGGCTCAAGGATCACCCCCGCAACAAGTCCGACGCCGAGCTCAAGTTCATCGCCGATCGCGGCGGTTTCGTCGGCGTGACCATGTTCACCCCCTTCCTGCGTGCCGGCGTCGACGCCACCGTCGATGACTACGTCGAGGCCATCGAGTACGTGATGAACCTTGTCGGCGAGGACGCCATCGGCATCGGCACCGATTTCACCCAGGGCCACGGCCATGACTTCTTCGAGTGGCTGACCCACGACAAGGGCTATGCCCGCCGCCTGACCCGTTTCGGCGAGATCATCAACCCCGCGGGCATCCGTACCATCGGCGAGTTCGGCAACCTCACCGAGGCGCTGTTGAGGCGCGGGATGAGCGAACCCCAGGTGCGCAAGATCATGGGCGAGAACTGGACCCGTGTGCTGAAGGATGTCTGGGGCGCCTGAGGGCCTATTGCGTTGGCGATAACGGTGTTGCGGACTCGCTCGAAATGCTCATGGACAACCGTCCACTCCGCTTTCTTGCTGCATCCGCGCCTTGTTCTCGCTGCACTCATGATGGCCCACCGGGATGATGAGTGTGAATAAATACAAGTTGTTTCGAGGAATACGATCGTGACCAAGATGGCCCCCGAACTGCCCATCGACGTGGATGCCGAGACCGGCGTCTGGACCACCGATGCGTTGCCCATGCTCTACGTGCCGCGGCATTTCTTCATCAACAACCACCTGGCCGTGGAAGAGGCCCTGGGCGCCGAGCAATACGCCGAGATCCTCTATCACGCCGGCTACAAGAGCGCCTGGCACTGGTGCGAGCAGGAGGCCGAGCTGCACGGCCTCGAGGACGAAGCGGTCTTCGCGCATTACATGCGGCGACTGTCCCAGCGCGGCTGGGGCAAGTTCATCACCGAGGACATCGACCTCGAGGCCGGTACCTGCCGGGTACGCCTGGAACATAGCGCCTTCGTCTATCAGCTCGGCAAGGTCGGCCGTCGGGTCGAATACATGTTCACCGGCTGGTTCGCCGGCGCCATGGACCAGATCCTCGCCGCCCGCGGAAGCGATCTGCGCACCGTCGCCGAGCAGACCCGGAGCGCCGCCGAGGAAGGCTGCGACACGGGGCTCTTCGAGACCCGTCCGCTCGACACTCTCGCCACTATCGGACAGGGCTGAGGAGGCACCACCATGGCATTCGACGCGATCTTCCAGCCGATCCAGATCGGCAACCTGACCATCCGCAACCGGGTGGTCAGCACCGCCCATGCCGAGGTCCACGCCACCGACGGCGGCATGACCACCGAGCGCTACGTCAGGTACTACGAGGAGAAGGCCAAGGGCGGCTGCGGGCTCGCCATCTGCGGTGGCTCCTCGGTGGTCTCCATCGATAGCCCCCAGGCCTGGTGGAGCTCGGTGAACCTCGCCACCGACCGCATCATTCCGCACTTCCAGAACCTCGCCGATGCCGTGCACCAGCACGGCGGTAAGATCATGATCCAGATCACCCACATGGGGCGTCGCTCGCGCTGGGACGGCTTCAACTGGACGACGCTGCTGTCGCCCTCCGGCATCCGCGAGCCGGTCCACCGCTCGACCTGCAAGACCATCGAGGAAGAAGATATCTGGCGGATCATCGGCGACTTCGCCCAGGCCGCGCGCCGGGCCAAGGAAGGCGGGCTGGACGGCATCGAGCTGTCGGCCGTCCACCAGCACCTGATCGACCAGTTCTGGAGCCCGCGGGTCAACAAGCGTGAGGATGAGTGGGGCGGCAGCTTCGAGAACCGCATGCGCTTCGGCATGGAGGTGCTCAAGGCGGTGCGCGCCGAGGTCGGCGACGACTTCGCGGTGGGCCTGCGCATCTGTGGCGACGAGTTTCATCCGGACGGCCTGTCCCACGAGGACATGAAGCAGATCGCCGCCTACTACGACGCCACCGGCCAGCTGGACTTCTTCGGCGTGATCGGCTCGGGCTGCGATACCCACAACACCCTGGCCAACGTCATCCCCAACATGGCCTACCCGCCGGAGCCCTTCCTGCACCTGGCGGCGGGCATCAAGGAAGTGGTCTCCGTGCCGGTGATCCACGCCCAGAACATCAAGGATCCTAATCAGGCCGAACGGATCCTCGAGGGTGGCTACGTGGATCTGGTCGGCATGACCCGGGCGCATATCGCCGACCCTCACCTGATCGCCAAGATCAAGATGGGCCAGGTCGACCAGATCAAGCAGTGCGTGGGCGCCAACTACTGTATCGACCGCCAGTACCAGGGGCTCGACGTGCTGTGCATCCAGAATGCCGCCACCGCCCGGGAGTACATGGGCCTGCCGCATATCATCGAGCCCAGCGAAGGAGCGAAGCGCAGGGTGGTGGTGGTCGGCGGTGGCCCCGGCGGCATGGAGGCAGCCCGAGTCGCCGCCGAGCGTGGCCACGACGTTTCCCTGTTCGAGGCCGAGGAGCAGCTGGGCGGCCAGATCACCACCGCGGCCAAGGCGCCGCAGCGCGATCAGATCGCCGGTATCACTCGCTGGTACCAGCTCGAGCTGGCGCGCCTCAAGATCGACCTGCGCCTCGGTACCCGTGCCGATGCGGCGACCCTCCAGGACCTGCGACCGGACATCGTGATCCTGGCCACCGGCGGCCAGCCCTTCCTGGAGCAGCACCCGGAGTGGGGCTACTCGGAGAATACCGAAGAAAGCCTGGTGGTAAGCACCTGGGACGTGCTCAACGGCAAGGTGTCCCCGGGCAAGAACGTGCTGATATTTGATGCCATCTGTGAGTTCTCCGGGGTCTCGGCGGCCGACTATCTGGCCGACAAGGGGGCTCAGGTCGAGATCGTCACCGACGACATCAAGCCCGGCGCGGCGGTGGGGGGCACGACCTTCCCGACCTACTACCGCAGCCTCTACGAGAAGGAGGTGATCATGACCTCCGACCTGATGCTGCACCGGGTCTATCGCGAGGGTGATTCCCTGGTGGCGGTACTCGAGAACGAGTACACCGGCACCCAGGAGGAGCGGGTCGTCGATCAGGTGGTGGTGGAGAACGGGGTGCGGCCGGATGAGGCGCTCTACTACGCCCTCAAGGAGCAGTCCCGCAACAAGGGGCAGGTCGACCTCGAGGCGTTATATGCGATCCAGCCGCAGCCCTGCCTGTCGGAGGAGGGGGATGGCTTCCTGCTGTTCCGCCTGGGGGACTGCACCGCGCCGCGCAACACCCATGCGGCGATCTACGACGCCCTGCGGCTGTGTAAAGACTTTTAACCCCAGCCATAAGCCGTCATCGGTAAGAGAGGAGAGTCAAGGGACATTGCCAACCACCTATGGGCAATGGGCTCCGGGGGTAAGGCGAAGCGAGGGTCCTTTGCCAGGGATGGCAAAGGTAGCGTCCAGGGATAGGTTCACAGCGCCCTCGCGAAGGCTTGTCGCCGGAAACGCCCATCACCATCGGCGGAGGGTTGACCAGGACTCTTAACGCTTATCACCAAGGCTTATAGCACCTCATCGAGGAGAGCCGAGATGCTCGATACCCTCCTGCCGATACTGATCTTCGCCGTCCTGGCGCTGGCGGCGCTCGGTGCCTGGCGGCGCGTCCGGCTGTGGCGCCAGGGGCGGCCGTCGCCGGTTCCGACGCTGCGAGGCCTGGCGGCCATGCCCCGGCGCTACCTGGTGGACCTGCACCACGTGGTCGCCCGCGACAAGGTCATGTCCAACACCCATGTGGCGACCGCCGGCGGCTTCGTCGTCGCGGCGCTGCTGATGGTCCTGGTGCACGGCTTCAAACTGGCCGAGGGCATCCTCGGCTGGGGGCTTCTGGCGGCCAGCGCGACCATGTTCGTGGGCAGCCGGTTCGTCGCCCGGCGTCGCCGCGACCCGCCGGCACGGCTCTCCAGAGGGCCCTGGATGCGCCTGCCGAAGAGCCTCGCGGCCTTCTCGTTGAGTGTCTTCGCGCTCACCCTGCCCAGCGTGGGGCTGCTGCCGGCGGGCTTCTTCGAAGGTGCCGGCGGATGGCTCCTGGCGCTGTCGCTCGTCGCCGTGCTGGCCTGGGGGCTGGCCGAGATGGTCTTCGGCATGACCTGGGGCGGGCCCATGAAGCACGCCTTCGCCGGCGCCCTGCACCTGGCCTTCCATCGCCGGGCCGAACGTTTCGGTGGCGGTCGCTCCACCGGCCTCAAGGCCCTGGACCTGGACGACGCCGAGGCGCCCCTGGGCGTCGAGACCCCCAGCGACTTCACCTGGAACCAGCTGCTGGGGTTCGATGCCTGTGTGCAGTGTGGTCGCTGCGAGGCGGCGTGCCCGGCCTTCGCCGCCGGCCAGCCGCTCAACCCCAAGAAGCTGATCCAGGACATGGTGGTCGGCATGGCCGGTGGCAGCGATGCCGCCTACGCCGGCAGCGCCTATCCGGGACAACCGCTGGGCGAGCATCGGGGCAGCCCCCACGGGCCCATCGTGGCACGCGAGGGCAAGGCGCTGGTGGATGCCGAGACGCTGTGGTCCTGCACCACCTGCCGGGCCTGCGTCGAGGAATGCCCGATGATGATCGAGCATGTCGATGCCATCGTCGACATGCGTCGCTTCCTGACGCTCGAGCACGGTAATACGCCCAACAAGGGTGCCGAGGTGCTCGACAACCTGATCGCCACCGATAACCCCGGTGGTTTCGATCCCGGCGCACGGATGCACTGGGCCGCCGACCAGAACCTGCCGCTGATGGCCGACAAGGGCGAGGCCGAGGTGCTGCTGTGGCTCGGCGATGGTGCCTATGACATGCGCAACCAGCGTACCCTGCGTTCGTTGGTCAAGGTGCTGCGCGCCGCCGAGGTCGACTTCGCGGTGCTCGGTAACGAGGAACGCGACAGCGGCGACGTGGCCCGCCGTCTCGGCGATGAGGCGACCTTCCAGAGCCTGGCCCGGCGCAATATCGCCACCCTGTCTCAGTACCGTTTCCAGCGCATCGTGACCTGCGACCCGCACAGCTTCCATGTGCTGGGCAACGAATACGGCGAGCTGGGGGGGGACTATGCGGTCCACCATCACAGCACCTACATTGCCGAGCTTTTTGATGCCGGTCGGCTGCACTTCGCGCCCTGGAAGGGTGGCCGCGTGACCTATCATGATCCGTGTTATCTGGGTCGCTACAACGGCGAGTTCGAGGCGCCGCGCAACGTGCTCAAGGCGCTCGGCATCGAGCTCAACGAGATGGAGCGTTCCGGCTCCCGTTCACGCTGCTGCGGCGGCGGTGGCGGGGCGCCGATCACCGATATTCCCGGCAAGCAGCGGATTCCCGACATGCGCATGAACGACGTGGGAGAGACCGGCGCCGATCTGGTGGCGGTGGGCTGCCCGCAGTGCACCGCGATGCTCGAGGGCGTGGTCGATGCCACCGCCGAGGTACGCGACATCGCCGAACTGGTCGCCGATGCGCTGGTCGAGGCGCCCGCCGGTGCGGCCCAACCCTCATCGAATCGGCCCCTGGCCGTGGAGGTGGCGTGATGAGCGAGACCCGGCGTCGCGATCCGCGCAAGGAATGGATCGCTCGTAACCGCCTGCATCCCCGGCATCTCGAGGCCCTGACGGAACTCGGCAGGCGTGCGGGGCAGGGCGCGGTCAGCGCATGGTTGGGCCCCCATGGCCTGATGCGAAAGAACCCCCGCGCGGTGGGGTTCATGGGTCCCAATGGCGTGAAACGCATCGACCGCAGCGGCGTCCAGCAGGGCGCCGGTGGTGGTGGGGCCACCAAGTCGATCGCCCAGAGCAAGCCGCTGGTCGAGATCGCCTCGCCGGCTTTCCTGGTCGCGGTGGTGCCGGACATGCCTGGCGGTCGGCTCTCCCAGCATGATCGCGACCTGCTGGGTCTGGCCCGCCGGCTGGCCGATGCCGCCCCCGACGCACGCGGTGCGGTGCTTGCGGTGGTATTCGGTGGCTACGCGCGCCAGGGGGAAGGCGAGCTCAAGGAGCATGGCTTCGGTGAGGCCGGCGTCGATCGCCTGCTGACCCTCGACGATACCCGCTACGACGGCGTCGCCCCGGAGGCTCGGCGCGGTGCGCTGCTCGCCGTGGATGATGCCTGGGCGCCGCGCCATTGGCTGCTGCCGGACTCCAAGCTCGGCGGCGCCGACCTGGGGCGTCGCCTGGCGGTCAGGCTCGGTGAGCGTCCGGCTACCGGGGTCTGGCAGGTCATGGCGGCCCCCGATGCGCCACTCGGCTGGCAATGCACGGCGCGTGGCGCGGCGGCCACCCTCGATATCCAGCGCCCGCTGCCGCGCATCACCCTGGCGCTCGAGGAGTGTGCCGAGCCGGCCGATGACGAGCGTCACGCGGCCCAGGCGTTGAGCCTGCCCCAGGCGCTGCCATCGCCGATCTCGCGCATCGAGGATCTGGGCCAGGTGGCCGTGGACCCGGCGGGTGTGGCCCTGGCCGAGGCCGAGTTCATTCTCTCCGCCGGCAATGGCGTGACCGACTGGGAGGGTTTCCATGTCGCCGCCGAGACCCTGGGGGCCACCGAGGGCGCCTCCCGGGTGGCCGTGGATGATGGTTTCATGTCGCGCGATCGCCAGGTGGGCGCTACCGGTACCTGGGTCACGGCCCGCGTCTATGTCGCGGTGGGCATCAGTGGTGCCATCCAGCACCTGCAGGGCATCCAGAGCTGCGACAAGGTGGTGGCGATCAACATGGACCCTGGCTGCGACATGATCAAGCGTGCCGATCTGGCGGTCATCGGCGATTCGGCCGAGGTGCTCGGAGCACTGATGGCCAGGGTCAAGCAGCAACGGGAGGAGAAGCGCGATGCAGCCTGAAACCGACATCGATGCCTCGCTGGAGATCACCGTGTTGGTCTCCGTGGGACGTCACCCCATCACCGGCCGCGCGCGCCGCGCCGACCAGGATGCCCGCGCGGTGGAGCTGGCACGCGGTGTCAGCGGTGCCGAGGTCCGCCTGCTGCATGCCGGTGGACAGGCCGCGGAGAGTGAGGCGGCGTTGCGCGACTACCTGGGCATGGGGTTCGATGCCTTGACCCTGGTCGAGCAACCCGAGGGCGCCGATGTGCTGGGCGCGCTCGCCGAGGCCTTCGACGCGTCGCCGGCGCAGCTGGTGATCGGTGGCGAACGCGCCGAACAGGGCGAAGGCTCCGGCCTGTTGCCCTATCTGCTGGCCGAGCGCCTGGGTTGGCCGGTGGTCAGCGGGCTGGCCGCGGTAGAAGGCGTCGAGGACGGCGTCGCCACCCTGCTGCAGGCGCTGCCGCGTGGCCAACGGCGACGCCTCAGGGTGCGCCTGCCGGCCATCGTCACCGTCGACGGGGCGGCCCCGGCGCCACGCCAGAGCGCTTATGGGCCGGCGCGGCGAGGCCATCTCAACGCCGTGGTGGGCAGCGTGACCCGCGACGAGGAGTGGGTGAGCTGGGCGACACAGCCGGCGCGCAAGCGACCCAAGCGCCTGAAGGTCGTCAAGGCGGCCTCGGCGCGTGACCGCTTCAAGGCCGCGGCGGCCAAGGCCGAGGGCGGCGGTGGCCAGGTGCTCACCGAGGTCAGCGCGGAGGAGGGCGCCGAGGCGATCCTTGCGTTGCTGAAGGCGGAAGGCGTGCTGCGTTAAGGCGGCATGGCCAGGCATTAACGCGAAGGCCCCGGTCGATGACCGGGGCCTTCGTCGTGGTGCGGCGATCGATTTACAGGATGCGCTGGCTGGCGGCGGTGAAGCCCATCAGCGAGATGTTCAGGTCGCGGCGATTGCCGCGTGGGCCGATCAGGCTCAGCGAGGCGTTGCTGCCGCCACGTAGTTGCTGCAGCAGCGATGGCTCCAGCGGCAGGTCGGCGCGGCAGCCCGGCTGGTCGCAGACCTGATAGGGGAAGGGCATGCCCTCGCCACTGTCCACGCTGAGCTGCAGACCCGGCGCCAGGCGCACGCCTAGCGGTAGCAGGAAGGTCATGATCGGGTTATCGGCCTGGGGTGGCTGGGCGATGATCACCCGCATCACCGGCTGGTCATCGTCCGGGTTGGTGACCAGTTGGGTCATGCTGCATGGCGCATTCTGGCCGTCGCTAGGGCAGCGCACCTCCCAGCTCTGGTATTGCTCGCTCTCGAAATTGCCGCCTTGGCCCTGGCCTTGCCCCGCAAGGCTGGATTGGGCGAGGGCGGTGGAGGCCAGCGGCAGCAGGCACAGCAGGCCGATCAGGCCCGACACGAGACGTTTGGACATTGGGCTTCTTTCTCCTGACGGTTGCAACGGATTGACGCTCGTGGCCCCGGACGTCGACCGGTACCCGGGCATGATGCTACCACCATGCCCGGAACGGGCGACGAGGTCGAGTCCCGCGACGTCGTAGCGGCCCCACCGCCGGGTGGTGAGAGGCGTGCCGGGACGTGGCGTGAGGAAACGCGGCGACGGTCATGGGGCGCAAGGGTCGCGCAGGGATATGACGAGGCCGCTCGAGGAGCGTTGCGATCATGCAGGAGGGGTAGGGTCGGGAAGACGGTCGTGTGCCGTGATCTCACCTCAACCATGAAGGAAGCCTGCCACATGAGTGCTAACAACCGCGGAGTCGTCTACAAGGGGGCCGGCGAGGTCGCCGTCGAGTCCATCGCCTACCCGGAGCTCGCCCTCGGCAATCGCAAGTGCGAGCACGGTGTGATCCTCAAGGTCGTCACCACCAACATCTGTGGCAGCGACCAGCACATGGTGCGGGGCCGTACCACCGCGCCCGAGGGCCTGGTGCTGGGCCACGAGATCACCGGCATCGTGGTGGAGTGTGGGCGCGACGTCGAATTCCTGAGCCCGGGCGACATGGTCTCGGTGCCGTTCAACATCGCCTGCGGGCGCTGCCGCAACTGCAAGTCCGGCCAGACCGGCATCTGCCTTAACGTCAATCCGGCGCGTCCGGGGGCGGCCTACGGCTATGTCGACATGGGCGGCTGGGTCGGCGGCCAGACCGAATACGTCATGGTGCCCTATGCCGACTTCAACCTGCTGAAGTTCCCGGACGCCGACCAGGCCATGGAGAAGATCCAGGACCTGACGCTGTTGTCCGACATCTTCCCCACCGGCTTCCATGGTTGCGTCACCGCCGGCGTCGGACCGGGCTCCACCGTCTACATCGCCGGTGCCGGCCCGGTCGGCCTGGCCGCGGCGGCTTCCGCCCAGCTGCTGGGTGCGGCCTGCGTGATCGTCGGCGACATGATCGAGGAGCGCCTGGCCCAGGCGCGTAGCTTCGGCTGCGAGACCCTCGACCTGACCCAGGACGGCGACATGGCCGACAAGATCGAGGCGATCCTCGGCGAGCGCGAGGTCGACGCCTTCGTCGACTGCGTGGGCTTCGAGGCCCACGCCTGCGGCTGCCATCACGGCGAGGAGGCGCCGGCGGCCGTGCTCAATTCCGCCATGTCGCTGACCCGCGCCGGCGGCCAGATCGGCATCCCGGGGCTGTATGTCACCGAGGATCCGGGTTCCGCCGATGCGGCCGCGCAGCAGGGTTCGTTGAGCATGCGCTTCGGCCAGGGTTGGGCCAAGTCGCACAGCCTCCATACCGGGCAGTGCCCGGTGATGAAGTATCACCGCCCGCTGATGCAGGCGATCCTGTTCGGCAAGGTGAACATCGCCGATGCCGTCAACGTCCAGATGATCACCCTGGATCAGGCGCCGAAGGGCTATGCCGACTTCGATGGCGGGGCGGCGAAGAAATTCGTCATCGACCCCCATGGCAGCGTCGCCGTGTGAGGCGTTGCCGTGTGAGGCGTTGCCACCCCGCGGCCGCGTGACGAGGCCGCGGGGTACTCACCCGGCTCGGGCCGGTGATGCCATCGGGCTCGCGTACGCGATAGAGGAGGAGTTCGCCATGATGATCGTCGACCTGATCGACGGAGATGACTTCCGTGATCGCCTGTTGGCGTTGGGGGTTGATGTCCCCGCCGATGCGAGCCCCGAGAGTGGGGCTCAGCTGGCGCGGCGCAAGCATGACGAGACGGGGGTCGTGGGGCTCGACGCCCTGGTGCGCGAGCTGATGGCGCAGACCGATGTGATGCTGCCCGCGGTACGCAAGGCGCTCGAGCATCATCTGATGGGGTTGCCGCGCGAGGATCGGCCGGCCCGGTGATGCCCGCGATGCCTGGCGGTGCATCGTAAGCGTTGGGGTGGCCTCCGGGGTGGTGGTGTGTCGATGGCAGGCCGCAGGACCCGCGTCGGCGGGTCCTGTCGTGAAGCGAGCGTACACCCGGTGGCGCCGGGCTCAGCCGTGGCGGGCGAGCCGCAGGTCGGGCGCGGTGTGGCCCAGGTTTTCCAGCATGCGCTCGCTGTACCAGTCGACGAAGTCGATGACGCCGAACTCGTAGGTCTCGGAGTAAGGGCCGGGCTGGTAGCCCTTGGAGTTGATGCCGCGCTGGTTTTCCTCGGCCAGGCGACGGTCCTGGTCATTGGTGGCGTCCCAGACCCTGCGCATCTGCTCGGGGTGGTAGTCGACACCTTCCACGGCGTCCTTGTGCACCAGCCATTTGGTGGTCACCACGGTCTGTTGCGGGCCGATCGGCATGACCCGGAAGACCACGGCGTGGTCGCCCATGAAGTGGCTCCATGAATTGGGCAGGTGCAGGATGCGTAGCGAGCCCAGGTCGGCACTGGCCAGGTCACCCAGCAGCGTCTGGCAGGCGCGCTTGCCGTCGAGGGTCATCGATTCCGTGCCGGCCAGCAGCGGCGTGCGGGTCAGGCGGTTGCGACGGTCGAGGCGGGTGAGCCGGTAGGGGACGCCCTGGGCCTCCCAGTCGGCCTGCTTGCGGGCCACCAGTTCCTTGTAAGCCGAGGGCGCGCGGGGGTCGTCGGTGTCGTCGTACTCCTGCAGGGAGTTGAGCAGTTCCGGGTGCGCGCCATTGCAGTGGTAGCACTCGCGGTTGTTCTCGAGCACCAGCTTCCAGTTGCACTGCTCGACGATGCGAGACTGGGTAGCGACCTTGAGATGTTCCATGTCGTAGGGCGCCAGGTAGTGGTCCAGCGTGGCGAGGAAGTCGTCGAGGGACGGGGCCTCGTCGGCCAGGCTGACGAAGATGAACCCGCCGCCGGTGCGCACGTGAATCGGCTTGAGGCCGTGCGCGGCGAGATCGAACGATTGGCCCATGTCGGTGCCGGCGAACAGCAGACGCCCATCCAGCTCGTAGGTCCACTGGTGATAGGGACATACCAGCTTGGCCACCTTGCCCTTGTCGGTGACGCACAGGCGCGAGCCGCGATGGCGGCAGACATTGTGGAAGGCATGAACCTCACCGTCGTTGCCACGCACGATCACCACCGGGTTGTCCCCGACCTCGAGGGTCATGAAATGGCCTTTGGTAGGGATCTCGGAGGTCATGCCCGCAAACAGCCATTCCTTCTCGAAGATTTCCTGCATGTCGAGGGCGAACAAGCGTTCATCGTTGTAGCAGGGCTGGGGCAAGGAGTAGTTCTGCTGGCGGTTGGCCAGTAGATCCGCGGTGGCCTCGCGTGCCGGGGCCAGGGGATCATCCAGGCGAGACGATGACAGTGAATCCATGGTGGGGCGCTTCCTCATTGCTGGGCGGTGACGACAGCCTCGAAGGATGGACGAGAGGCCGATGCCTCGTGAATTCACGCCCCGGTGGGGCCGTGGCGGATGAGGTGAGTGTGAAACAGTGCGGGGAGGGAGAGTTGTCTACCGGCGACGCGTGATGATGCAACAGCGACCCGGGCAGCGGATAAATGTCGTGCCGGTGGACCTGGTGGGCATGCTCATGTCGTTGACAGGCAAGTCGGGGGGCGCCGGGGTGCGCAGAATTCGACTAACGGCAGGCGGTATCTCCGCAGTCGGAGGCCTCCATGCTGCAGCACCCGGCGACCCTCAGGCGATACCCTCATGACAATGAACTTTCTCAACCCCGTCAATCCCGTCACCACCCAGACCTGGACCAACGGTCGCCACCAGGTGCGTTGCGTCAAGGTGATTCAGGAGACCTGGGATACCCGCACCTTCTGCTTCATGGCCGAGCAGCCGGTGATGTTCTTCTTCAAGCCGGGACAGTTCGTGACCCTGGAGCTGGAGATCGATGGCGAGCAGGTGATGCGTTCCTACACCATCTCCAGCTCGCCGTCCGTGCCCTACAGCTTCTCGATCACCGTCAAGCGCATGCCGGGTGGCGTGGTGTCCAACTGGCTGCACGACAACCTCAAGGTCAACGACGAGCTGGCCGTGCACGGCCCGGTCGGCAAGTTCAATATCATCGACTATCCGACCGACAAGCTGCTGATGCTCTCCGGTGGCGTGGGCATTACCCCGCTGATGTCGATGGTGCGCTGGCTGTTTGATACCAACGCCGCGGTGGACCTGCAGTTCGTGCACAGCTCAAGGGCTCCCCAGGACATCATCTTCCACCGCGAGCTGGCGCATATCTTCTCGCGGATTCCCGAGTTCAAGCTGCATATCGTTTGCGAGCGCAGCGACGAGATGGGTGAGGCCTGGTCGGGCTTTCGCGGTTACCTGAGCCAGGCGATGCTCGAGCTGATGGCGCCCGACTTCCTGGAGCGTGAGATCTTCTGCTGCGGCCCTACGCCGTACATGAATGCGATCAAGCGCCTGCTGCAGGAGAACGGCTTCGATATGAGCCGCTATCACGAGGAGGCCTTCGGTGCCACGCCGGTGGATGTCCAGGAGGAGGTCATCGAAAACGCCGAGCAGGCCGAGGCTGAGGCCGGGGAGCTCGATGTCTCCGACATGCTGAGCGTCGAGTTCAGCAGCACCGGGAAGAGCGTGCGCATCCAGCCCGGCGAGACGGTGCACACCGCCGCGGCCAAGCTGGGGCTGCACATTCCCAAGGCCTGTGGCATGGGGATCTGTGGCACCTGCCGGGTGCCGCTGACCTCGGGCGAGGTCGACATGGAGCACAACGGCGGCATCACCGATGAAGACATGGCCGATGGCTACATCCTGTCCTGCTGCAGCAAGCCCACGGGCGATGTGGTGGTCGAGTACTGAGGGTTGTCGCCACGCGATGCCGCCCCATGCCGGTGGCATGGGACGTTCTTGTTGCCGGCACCTGCCGGGTGCCGCTGACCTCGGGCGAGGTCGACATGGAGCACGACGGCGGCATCACCGATGAAGACATGGCCGATGG